>NZ_JBIVAL010000063.1:0-1029 GCF_044745505.1 Streptomyces sp. NPDC086989 | reverse complement strand
CGACAACAACGGCAACCTCGCAAACGACTGGGTCAGCAACGGCGCCTGGCAGGGCCCCGCCGGCCTCGGTGGCACCAGCCGCTAACCACCACCCCACCCACCTCACACCCATAGCCACCGTGCCGGCCGATCCGCTCGGCCGGCGCGGCCCCTTGACGAGGAATCCAAATTGTCTGTCATACGTGGTCTACGTTTTACGCTCAGTGGTGTCACGACGATGGCGGTCCTGGGCTTCGCAATGGCGGTGCCGACCGCCGCGTCCGCCATGCCGAACGTGGCGAGTCAGCCGCAGCCGGTCGGCGGCCAGGTCGCACCGTCATCCCTTCTGTCCACTCCGCGTGTCGCCGATGCCGCAGCGGCAACCGGAAACTGCGGCGGCTACTCGTCCGACTCGACCCCGCCTTCCAGCATCCGGGTGCTGCGATACGCGCAGCACACCAGCGTCGGAGCACCGGTGCCGGGTACCGAGATCGGCGTGAGCACCGTGCCGTTCCAGGAATACGTCAAGGACGTTCTGCCCAGTGAGTGGGTCACCTCTTGGCAGCCCGCCTCACTGCAGGCCGGTGCGATGGCGGTGAAGACCTACGCGTGGTACTGGGTCAACCACTGGCGAGGCGGGTCGTACAACGGGTCCTGCTACAACGTCGATGACTCCATCAACTACCAGCGGTACATCCCCGGAAGCGCCATCTCCGCTACCAGCTCTGCCGTCCAGTCGACCTGGAACTCGGTCATGACCAAGAACGGCTCGGTCTTCCAGGCGTCATACCAGGCGACGCTCACCGGAAGCTCGTCAGAGGGGTGCGGCACCGGTCTTTCGAGGTACCCCAATACGCTCAGCCAGTGGGGGTCGCAGAACTGTGCCCTCGCCGGCCACTCCTGGCAGTCGATCCTGAGCGTCTACTACCCCGGGCTGTCAATCGGCGGGTCGGCCTCCGGCGTGTCGTCGCCGGTGTCGATGGATGCTGGTGCGACGCACGTGGCGTTTGTGGATGGTAACGGCAGTGTCGCAAACGACTGGGTCAGCAA
>NZ_JBIVAL010000061.1:0-1450 GCF_044745505.1 Streptomyces sp. NPDC086989 | reverse complement strand
CTAGTAGTGCTTGGTCAGGTTGGGGCTGGTGTGGGTATGCCGCGGTAGCAGGTGGGGCAGACGCCGGTCCATGTCGCGAGGAGGGTCTGCAGCTCGCGGACGATGCGGTAGAGGCTCAGGCCGGCGCCGTGTCTTTTGGGGTTGTGGCCAGTCGTTGCAGGGTGCAGAAGGCGTGTGCGACGGAGACGAGGGTGACGTGGTGGTGCCAGCCGTTCCAGGTGCGGCCCTCGAAGTGGGCCAGGCCCAGGGCCTGCTTCATCTCGCGGTAGTCGTGCTCGATGCGCCAGCGGAGCTTGGCGAGGCGGACCAGGGTGGTCAGCGGGGTGTCGGCGGGCAGGTCGGAGAGCCAGAACTGGACCGGTTCCGGTTCACCGGCCGGCCACTCGGCCAGCAGCCAGCACTCCGGCAGTTCCGGGCCGCCGACGGTTTGGCGGACCTCGCGTCCGGCGGGCCGGATCCGCAAGGCCGCGAACCGCGAGTAAATCCGTTTGAAGCCGCTGCGGCCCGTGCCGGGCCGGGATCCCTCACGCCACTGCACCGGCTTCGCCGCCTTCCTGCCCGCCGCGATGACCAGCTGTTTCACCGACTGCGGCTTGTCGGGGTACTTCGCCACCGGCGGTCGGCCGGTGCCGGAGTACGGTTCGAGGACCGGGACTGCGTGGCTGGGCTGGGCCGACAGGGTAGTGGAGATCCCCACCATGTAGTTGAGGCCGCGGTCCTGAAGGCCGTGCCGGAAGGCGGCCGCGTCGCCGTATCCGGCGTCCGCGATGGCCAGCGGCACTTCGATCCCCCACGAGCGGGTCTCATCGAGCATGTCGAGTGCGAGCTGCCACTTCTCCACGTGCCCGATGTCGTCGGGAATCCCGCAGGCGGCGCGGCGGGCGACCTTGCCCGGTTCGGCCTTCACGGAACCAGGCGCCCAGGTCTCGGGCAGGAACAGCCGCCAGTTGACCGCCGCCGAGGCATGGTCCGAGGCCAGGTGTTGCGACACGCCCACCTGGCAGTTCGTGACCTTGCCCGCGGTGCCGGTGTACTGCCGCGACACACACGCAGAGGCATTGCCGTCCTTGAGGAACCCGGTGTCATCAAAGATCAGCGCACTCGGCCGGATCACCGTTTCCATCTTCCACGCCAGCCGGGCCCGCACATGCGCCGGATCCCACGAGCTGGTGGTCACGAAGTGCGCCAGCGCCTGCCGGTTCCCGTCCGCCCCGAGCCGGGCGGCCATCGGCTCCACCGACTTGCGCTGCCCGTCGGTCAGCAGCCCCCGCAGATAGACCTGCCCCCACCGACGCTGATCCTTCCGCGCGAACGGCTCGAAAACCTCCTCCGCGAACTCCTCCAACTCATCCCGCACACATGCCATTTCCTCCGGCGTCACACCTCTTCAACGACACACCGCACCCACAGGACACGCACCAACAACACCAACCTGACCAAGCACTACTAG
>NZ_JBIVAL010000060.1:0-1557 GCF_044745505.1 Streptomyces sp. NPDC086989 | reverse complement strand
GTCGTCGGTGCCGCAGCTAACGCATTAAGTTCCCCGCCTGGGGAGTACGGCCGCAAGGCTAAAACTCAAAGGAATTGACGGGGGCCCGCACAAGCAGCGGAGCATGTGGCTTAATTCGACGCAACGCGAAGAACCTTACCAAGGCTTGACATATGCCGGAAACGTCCAGAGATGGGCGCCCCCTTGTGGTCGGTATACAGGTGGTGCATGGTTGTCGTCAGCTCGTGTCGTGAGATGTTGGGTTAAGTCCCGCAACGAGCGCAACCCTTATTCTGTGTTGCCAGCGTGCCTTTCGGGGTGATGGGGACTCACAGGAGACTGCCGGGGTCAACTCGGAGGAAGGTGGGGATGACGTCAAATCATCATGCCCCTTATGTCTTGGGCTGCACACGTGCTACAATGGTCGGTACAAAGGGCTGCGATACCGTGAGGTGGAGCGAATCCCAAAAAGCCGGCCTCAGTTCGGATTGGGGTCTGCAACTCGACCCCATGAAGTTGGAGTTGCTAGTAATCGCAGATCAGCATGCTGCGGTGAATACGTTCCCGGGCCTTGTACACACCGCCCGTCACGTCACGAAAGTCGGTAACACCCGAAGCCGGTGGCCTAACCCTTGGGAGGGAGCCGTCGAAGGTGGGACCAGCGATTGGGACGAAGTCGTAACAAGGTAGCCGTACCGGAAGGTGCGGCTGGATCACCTCCTTTCTAAGGAGCACATGGCCAGACCTGAGCGAATGTCTCGGGTTGGTTGCTCATGGGTGGAACGTTGACTATTCGGCACACACGGTTGTGACTCTTCCTAGTACTGCTTCGGCGTGGAACGGTGGGTCGGGGTCGGGTGTGTCGGGCACGTTGTTGGGTCCTGAGGGAATGGCCGTTTGGTCTGAACCTCGGTGCCGGTCCCACTGAAGGCGCGCTGTTGCGTGTTGGGGGTGGGTGTCTGGTCGTTGTTTGAGAACTGCACAGTGGACGCGAGCATCTGTGGCCAAGTTTTTAAGGGCGCACGGTGGATGCCTTGGCACCAGGAACCGATGAAGGACGTGGGAGGCCGCGATAGGCCCCGGGGAGCTGTCAACCGAGCTTTGATCCGGGGGTGTCCGAATGGGGAAACCCGGCAGTCGTCATGGGCTGTCACCCATACCTGAACACATAGGGTATGTGGAGGGAACGCGGGGAAGTGAAACATCTCAGTACCCGCAGGAAGAGAAAACAACCGTGATTCCGGGAGTAGTGGCGAGCGAAACCGGATGAGGCTAAACCTTGGGCGTGTGAGACCCGGCAGGGGTTGCGCTCAGGGGGTCGTGGGAGAGTTCTTCAGTCGTCTGCCGGCGGCTGGGTGAGTCAGAAACCGTTGGTGTAGTCGAAGGACATGCGAAAGGTCCGGCGTAGAGGGTAAGACCCCCGTAGACGAAACATTAGCGGCTCACTTGAATTTTTCCCAAGTAGCACGGAGCCCGAGAAATTCCGTGTGAATCTGGCGGGACCACCCGCTAAGCCTAAATATTCCCTGGTGACCGATAGCGGATAGTACCGTGAGGGAATGGTGAAAAGTACCGCGG
>NZ_JBIVAL010000058.1:0-2070 GCF_044745505.1 Streptomyces sp. NPDC086989 | reverse complement strand
CACGATCCACGGCCGCGACTGACGTTTCCCCACGGCAGGACCAACGACCACCCGAACCGAAAGTCACATGATCAACGGCTTCTGTTAGGACCTCTCAGAGGAATCGGCGGGCAAAGGCGAGCGGGAACGCCATTCGGCGGTGGCGTCTCTGTGTAGGTCACGCAAGTCCAAGGTCTACATCTGCCGCGGCACAACGACGCCAAGGCGTGTATCGAAAGTATTTTCTAGGAGATCGTCAGCTGCCCGGCTACGGTGCGCGCATGGTGAATTTCGTGCTGGTTGCAGGTGCACGGCTCGGGGCGTGGGCGTGGGACGAGGTGGTGCCGCATCTGCGTGCGGCTGGCCACGGCGTCTATCCGTTGACGCTGTCCGGTCTTGCTGACAAGCGGGGTGTACCGGCGGGGCAAGCGACTCACGTCCAGGACATCGTTGCCGAGGTGGAACGCCAGGGTATGCGTGACGTAGTCCTGGTGGGTCACAGCTACTCGGGCATCCCGGTCGGTCAGGCCGCGGAGCGGCTCGGTGACCGACTGGCCCGCGTGGTGTTTGTCGACTCAAGTGTTCCAACTGACGGCGAGTCGTTTGTCTCCGCCTGGCCGGACGGTGGGGCGGCAGTGGAGGCATCGATCGCCGAGAACGGAGGGTTTTGGCCGCTCGCGCCAGCTGCTCATTACGACGGCGAAGGTCTCACCGATGAGCAGATCGCACGCCTCGTGCGTGGCTCGACGCCTCACCCAGGTGCCACACTGACCGAGCCCGCTGTGCTGGCGGGGCCGCTCGGTGAACTTCCGGCGACCTACATCCTGTGCGTGATGCCGGGGGCCGAGCCAGACGACGCCGAGCTCGACGAAGATGTGGCCGAGCTGTTGAACAGCAACCGCTGGCGGCTGGTCAGGATGGACACCGGCCATTGGCCGATGTTCTCCCAGCCTGGCGAGCTGGCGCAGATTCTCCTCAACGCTGCCGTGGAGTGAGAGCGCAGCCGTGCCCTGCGAACTTGTTTTGCACGCGCCTGATGCGTGCTGGTCGCAGCCATTCGCCGATGGCGCCGGTCCGCTCTGAGCCTTTGCGCTTGGACCGCTGCCGGGGGCGAAGGAGGGTGGGGCCCGAGAGCCAGGGGGAAGGGCGGCGCCCGGGCCGGTGTCACGAGACCGCGGGGGAGCGGAGTGCATTCCGTCACAACCTCTGGCGAAACGATTCGCCGGACGAAGAGGTAACGGACTGTCGAGCGGACTTTTGTGCCGGAGGGTTCGGCGGCTTTCGCCTTTCCGGTGACCCTGCGGACCCCACACGCATGAGGTGCTGGGTTCCGGTCTTCCCATTCGCCCCGCCGCCCAGTTCGCGCCTAGGCGGGTGACGCGGGTTGGCTACGCCCCCGGCCCGTTCGCCGACGGCCGGGCGGCCGTCAGCTTCTGCGCGCAGAAGGGCGGGCCACCGCCAACGAGTGCATCGGCCGCTACCTCAGTGACGACCAGGGCGACTACGCGTACCAGTGCACCCGCCAGCCGAATCCCCTGGCGATCGCAGCCGGCGTTCATGACGGGAGCCGCTCACTCGGAGCGGTCGGCCTCCGTCGCAACGCCGCGGCGATCGAGCACTTTCCCCCACCAGGCAGCCCGGCCAGTGCGACCACCATCGGGTCACCTTGGCACCGCCGAGATGACCCATGAGGGGGCCCCGTTCAGCATCTGCACCGCACCCAGGCGTTGTGCCCATGCCGACTCGCTCTGCCATGACCCAGCACGCCCACGCAGTCGACGCGTACGTCGTCGTCCTCATGAACAGCGCGGCATGGCCGAGCCGCGCAATCGGCGGCGCAGCCGTATCAGGTCGGGGAGTTCCGCCACATTTTTGAACCGGTTGAGAAGAAGATCGATCCGGTGATCGTCTCCCTCTCGCACCGCAGTCGTGATGGCATCGACAAGTCGTCCCGGATCTTCAGGCATAGGGGGATTCTTGGCCGGTGAAGCCGTGGCTTAGAGGTCCTAACAAAGGCGTCGGACGTGGCGGTGGGTGATGAGGCAGGTGGCGAGGCCGAGGAAGGCCTCGTGGATGTCGTCGCGTCGTTCC
>NZ_JBIVAL010000057.1:0-2200 GCF_044745505.1 Streptomyces sp. NPDC086989 | reverse complement strand
GGGCTCTGGCACTGATCTTGTGGTCGCTAACCGTGTGTGCCTCACCCGTGTCGTCTGTCACCAGAACACAGCCAGCACTTCGCGGTTGAGCTGCACCAAGCGAAGATCGCTCCATGGACCACGCCATCGACCTCGACCAAGCTGCCGCCGAGATCACCGCACGCTTTCCCGCCTGGACTGCGTCCGGACTCAGCCCCAGACCGATCACCTGGCGGGACGAGACCCTTCTCTGGCCTCAGCGGCTGGAGACCGACCGGGCCCTCGTCGCTGACCCGGATTCGATCGGCGTACGCATCCTGGGCACCGACGGTTGGACTGAGGTGCACCTCGTCCTGTTCCGAGGCGGCTGGGCAGACCTCGACGCACTGACTGACAACGAGGTCACCACCGAATGCCCGCAGATCACCACCCCGGAGGAGTTCGGCAACCTCCTCGACTCCTCCGTCACACGCTTCCTTGGCACCGGTCGGCGTCCGGCCATATGACGAAGTCGTGTCCGGCACGATGGCCTCGCGACGCTCCGTGGATCAGAGGGTGTGGAGGACCCGGATGCGGAGGAGGTCGAAGTTCGCTCGGCCGAACATCTGGCGCTTCAGCATCTTGATCTTGTTGACGGTTCCTTCCACGGCGCCGGAGCTGTGGGGCAGGGTGAGCCCGGCGGAGACCGCTGCGTGATCGTGGCGGAGGCCGCGGGCGAAGGAACACAGGTGGGGCAGCTGCTCGACCGTGGCCGCGGCAATCCAGTCGTCGAGTCGGTGTCCTTCGCGCTTGGTCATCATCTGCGCGAAGTCCCGGACGTGCCCGATGAGGGAGCGGAGCTCGGCACACTCCTCAAGAGCTGCCTTGAGGCGGACGGCATCGTCAGGGTCCAGGTTGTCGGGGTGGGACATGATCCAGGTCGTCAGATGTCGGGGCTTCGGTGGCGGGGCGGGGGCCGGATCGGCAGTGGCGTGACCGCGGAAGGTGCTCAGGTATCGCTGCACCGTCCGCGCGGCGCCGTTCCAGCCGTCGGCCTGGATCTCTTCGTGGAGCCGGGCGCCGTCCCGGCATCCCTCGTTCCATCGACGGGTCAGGTAGGGCTTGTACTCGTCCAGCTTGCTGGGGCGGTGGACAGCTCCGGCCAGAAGCTCGTCGGCGGTCGCCGCGCGGGCGAACCGGCGGACAGTGCGAAAGGCCAGGCCGAGACGACGGGAGATGGCGTTGAGTGACGCGCCCTCGGCCAGGAGCCGGTGGACCGCCGAATGGCGCTCGACGGTTCGTGTGACAAGACGTCGCTCCCGGCCGTTGACGTCGTGGAACCCGGGTTGTGGGGCTCCCGACGGGGGCTCCTCTTCGGCGTCGTGATCCGAGTGCGGGACCGAGCGCAAGCAGGCCTGGTGGGCGCGGACCGTCTTATCGACTACCTCGCCGAGGTTGTGCCACAAATGGAATCGGTCGGCGACCTGCAACGCGTCGGGAGCTCCGGTGCGGGCTCCGTCGGCATGGGAACCCGCGCGATCCCGGCAGATGACCCGCGCTCCGGGATGCTCGCGCAGCCACGCGGCGAAGGTTCCAGCCGTCCGCCCCGGCAGAAGATCGACCGGTCGATGGGTGTCCATGTCGAGCAGGACCGTTCCATAGACGTGTCCGCGTCTCAACGCGAAATCGTCGACGCCGAGCACGGACGGTGCGGTAGTCAACTCGGGATCGGGTAAGCGCCGCAGCAGGCGGAGCAAGGTCATGCGGTTGACGGGCATACCCAGCATCCGAGCCAGCCGGGCCCCCGCCCGGCCGGCAAGTGCCCGAGCGATCGCCCTCATAGCCTCCAGCCGTAACGGGCTGAAACGCGCATGCGGGGAGGTGAGTCCTGGTATCTGTTCGGCGAACGTGACCGTGGTGCACTCGGGCTTCCGGCATAAGAACCGGCGGATCCGCAGTCGGATAACGACTGCTGAGCCGCCCATCGCGCTGTCGCCCAAGCTTCGCTCATAGCGGCCATGCACACGCGAGGAGGCCGTGCCACACGCCGGGCACAGCCCCTCGGAGGCCCGCGCCCTCGCCACGATACGGATCACGCCCGGCGCCCGCTCGACCTCATCCACCGAGACAAGGCCAGCCAGATGAGGCAACAACACTTCAAGACCCCGAAGATCGCACGCCTCACAGGATGACGGAATCCGATGACGTTGCGTCACGAGACCACAAGATCAGTGCCAGAGCC
>NZ_JBIVAL010000056.1:0-2389 GCF_044745505.1 Streptomyces sp. NPDC086989 | reverse complement strand
AGAACTCCTAACGGAATGAACCGGTGACCCGCTGTGGGACGCCTTCCCTGAGGGGCGTCGCGTTGACCTGCGCACAGGAGTACCCGACGCGGACGCTCCCGCTGCGGGTGACCGGTGGGGCCCCGACCGTACTGTCCGCGCGGCCGTCGTGGCGACGCTGTTGCTCGGCGCGAACGAAGACCGTTCTGGCACCGTAGCCGCCTTGCGACTCACCGGCGCGCGTATCACCGGTCGTCTCGACCTGTCAGGGGCGGAGATCTGTCACACGTTCTTGCTGCAGGGCTGTCGGCTGGACGAGGCGGTGCAACTGCACGGTGCGACGACCCGGACGATCGAGATATCGGACAGCTGGGTGCCGGGGATCAACGCCGAGCTCGCCCGAATCGAGGGTGACCTGGACCTGAGGCGGTCGACTCTCGAAGGCGGCTCCCTCATACTCGTCAACGCTCGTATGGCCGGGAATCTGGTGATCTCGGATGCCAGGATCTCGGGCCCGGAAGAGTGGGCAGTGCGCGCGGGCGGCCTCGTCCTGGATGGCGGCGTCTTCGGCCAGCGGCTCACCACGCAAGGCGGACTGCGGCTGCCCGGCGCACAGCTGCTCAGCGGCCTGTTCCTGCAAGGCGCACGGCTGGGGAACACCGCGGGCGTCGCACTTGCCGCAGGAAGTATGGCCGCTTCGACGGTGGACTGCTCCCAGGGGTTCACCGCGCAAGGAGGCGTACTGCTGCGAAGGGCCCGAATAGAAGGTCTGCTGACCTTCGAAGGAGCCCATCTGAACGGGGATGGCGTAGCCCTGGACTGCGTATCCATGCACGTGGGCGACTTCGACTACAGAACCGCAGCACCGCTCTCAGGACTGGTGGATCTCCGGTCCGCCCAGGCCACCTGGTGTCAGGACAGCGAGCAGAGCTGGCCGAGGAAGGTGCTCCTGGAAGGGTTCACCTACGGGTCCATCCGATTCGGGGACGCCCCGTCCGCGGCAGGCGACGACGGACCGCCTGCGAGGGACGAGGTGGCCCGTCGCCTGGCCTGGGTCCGCCGGAATCCTGGCTATGTCCCGCAGCCGTACGAGCAACTCGCGGGCTGGTATCGGCAAATCGGCCATGACGATGACGCCCGCCGCGTGCTCCTAGCCAAGCAGCGCCACCGGCGTCTCACCCTGTCCCCGCCGGCCCGGGTATGGGGGCACCTGCTGGACGTGACCGTGGGCTATGGCTATCGGCCCTGGCTGGCTGGCGTCTGGCTCCTCGCGCTGACCCTACTGGGCACGCTGGCCTTTAGCACTCACTCTCCCAGCCCGGTCAAACGAGACGAAGGCAGCCCGTTCCAGCCCCTCGTCTACACGCTTGACCTTTTGATCCCCCTCGGTGGTCTGGGTCAGCGCACGGGGTGGTATTGGCCGAACAGTAGCCTCCAGTGGCTGGCCTACCTGCTGATCGCCTTCGGCTGGATGCTGACGACCGCCATCATCGCCGGTATCACCCGCACCCTGCAGAAAAACTAGTGAGCAATAGTTGAGTTCAGCCGTCGCCAGCAGATCAGTGCGCATCCGAGGGTGAGGAAGGCTTCGTGGATGTCGTCGCGAATCTCCCAGCGGATCCGTAGGCGGCGGAACCAGTGCAGATGGGCGAACGCGCGCTCCACGACCCAGCGTTGGGTGCCGAGTCCGGAGCCGTGCTCGGTGCCCCGGCGGGCGATCAGTGGCTTCACGCCGAGATCCCAGACCAGGCGGCGGTACTTGTCGTGGTCATAGCCACGGTCGGCCAGCACCACGTCCGGGCGGCGCCGGGGCCGGCCGCGCTTGCCCCGCACGGGCGGCACGGCCTGGAGGAGCGGGATCAGCTGGGTGACATCGTTGCGGTTGCCGCCGGTCAAGGTGACGGCGAGCGGGATGCCGGTGGCGTCGGTGATCAGGTGGTGCTTGCTGCCCGTCCTGCCCCGGTCGACAGGGCTTCGTCCTGTCTTGGAGCCCCCTTTAACGCCCGGATGTGGGAGCCGTCGACCGCCGCACGGGAGAAGTCCAGGACGTTCGCGCTGCGGAGCTCGGCAAGGAGGAGCTCGTGCAGCCGAGGCCACACCCCGGCCTTGGTCCACTCGGCCAGACGGCGCCAGCAGGTCATGCCCGAGCCGAAGCCGAGTTCCTGCGGCAGCTGCTCCCAGGCGACCCCGGTGTGCAGCACGAACAGGATGCCCTGGAACACCAGCCGGTCAGGATGCCGCATACGGCCGGGGTGCCGGGCCCGACGCTCGACCTTCGGCAGCAGTGGTTCGACCACCGCCCACAGCTCGTCGTCGACTTCCCATGGCTTCGGCCGCGCCACCCCGCACCCCCGGATAATCCGTCCCGGAGTGATCCAACCATCTTGAAGATTATTTCGTTAGGAGTTCT
>NZ_JBIVAL010000055.1:0-2674 GCF_044745505.1 Streptomyces sp. NPDC086989 | reverse complement strand
TTCAGAACTAACACAGTGGACGCGAGCAACTGAGGACAAGCCCTCGGCCTATTAGTACCAGTCAGCTCCACCCGTTACCGGGCTTCCACATCTGGCCTATCAACCCAGTCGTCTACTGGGAGCCTTACCCTCTCAAGGAGGTGGGAATACTCATCTTGAAGCAGGCTTCCCGCTTAGATGCTTTCAGCGGTTATCCCTCCCGAACGTAGCCAACCAGCCATGCCCTTGGCAGGACAACTGGCACACCAGAGGTTCGTCCGTCCCGGTCCTCTCGTACTAGGGACAGCCCTTCTCAATATTCCTACGCGCACAGCGGATAGGGACCGAACTGTCTCACGACGTTCTAAACCCAGCTCGCGTACCGCTTTAATGGGCGAACAGCCCAACCCTTGGGACCGACTCCAGCCCCAGGATGCGACGAGCCGACATCGAGGTGCCAAACCATCCCGTCGATATGGACTCTTGGGGAAGATCAGCCTGTTATCCCCGGGGTACCTTTTATCCGTTGAGCGACGGCGCTTCCACAAGCCACCGCCGGATCACTAGTCCCGACTTTCGTCCCTGCTCGACCCGTCGGTCTCACAGTCAAGCTCCCTTGTGCACTTACACTCAACACCTGATTGCCAACCAGGCTGAGGGAACCTTTGGGCGCCTCCGTTACCCTTTGGGAGGCAACCGCCCCAGTTAAACTACCCATCAGACACTGTCCCTGATCCGGATCACGGACCGAGGTTAGACATCCAGCACGACCAGAGTGGTATTTCAACGGCGACTCCACAACCACTGGCGTGGCTGCTTCAAAGTCTCCCACCTATCCTACACAAGCCGAACCGAACACCAATATCAAACTGTAGTAAAGGTCCCGGGGTCTTTCCGTCCTGCTGCGCGAAACGAGCATCTTTACTCGTAGTGCAATTTCACCGGGCCTATGGTTGAGACAGTCGAGAAGTCGTTACGCCATTCGTGCAGGTCGGAACTTACCCGACAAGGAATTTCGCTACCTTAGGATGGTTATAGTTACCACCGCCGTTTACTGGCGCTTAAGTTCTCAGCTTCGCAACCCCGAAAGGTCACTAACCGGTCCCCTTAACGTTCCAGCACCGGGCAGGCGTCAGTCCGTATACATCGCCTTACGGCTTCGCACGGACCTGTGTTTTTAGTAAACAGTCGCTTCTCGCTGGTCTCTGCGGCCACCCCCAGCTCACGGAGCAAGTCCGATCACCAGTGATGGCCCCCCTTCTCCCGAAGTTACGGGGGCATTTTGCCGAGTTCCTTAACCATAGTTCACCCGAACGCCTCGGTATTCTCTACCTGACCACCTGAGTCGGTTTAGGGTACGGGCCGCCATGAAACTCGCTAGAGGCTTTTCTCGACAGCATAGGATCATCCACTTCACCACAATCGGCTCGGCATCAGGTCTCAGCCTTATATGAGGGACGGATTTGCCTACCCCTCGGCCTACACCCTTACCCCGGGACAACCACCGCCCGGGCTGGACTACCTTCCTGCGTCACCCCATCGCTTACCTACTACAAGTCTGGTTCGTCGGCTCCACCACTTTCCTTTCCCCGAAGGGTCCGGAACGGCTTCACGGACTTAGCATCGCCTGATTCGATATTGGGCGTTTCAAAGCGGGTACCGGAATATCAACCGGTTGTCCATCGACTACGCCTGTCGGCCTCGCCTTAGGTCCCGACTTACCCTGGGCAGATCAGCTTGACCCAGGAACCCTTAGTCAATCGGCGCACACGTTTCTCACGTGTGTATCGCTACTCATGCCTGCATTCTCACTCGTGAACCGTCCACAACTAGCTTCCGCTGCTGCTTCACCCGGCACACGACGCTCCCCTACCCATCACAGCGGGCGTTGGCCCTATAGCTGCAATGACACGACTTCGGCGGTACGCTTGAGCCCCGCTACATTGTCGGCGCGGAATCACTTGACCAGTGAGCTATTACGCACTCTTTCAAGGGTGGCTGCTTCTAAGCCAACCTCCTGGTTGTCTCTGCGACTCCACATCCTTTCCCACTTAGCGTACGCTTAGGGGCCTTAGTCGATGCTCTGGGCTGTTTCCCTCTCGACCATGGAGCTTATCCCCCACAGTCTCACTGCCGTGCTCTCACTTACCGGCATTCGGAGTTTGGCTAAGGTCAGTAACCCGGTAGGGCCCATCGCCTATCCAGTGCTCTACCTCCGGCAAGAAACACACGACGCTGCACCTAAATGCATTTCGGGGAGAACCAGCTATCACGGAGTTTGATTGGCCTTTCACCCCTAACCACAGGTCATCCCCCAGGTTTTCAACCCTGGTGGGTTCGGTCCTCCACGAAGTCTTACCTCCGCTTCAACCTGCCCATGGCTAGATCACTCCGCTTCGGGTCTAGAGCGTGCAACTCAATCGCCCTATTCGGACTCGCTTTCGCTACGGCTTCCCCACACGGGTTAACCTCGCTACACACCGCTAACTCGCAGGCTCATTCTTCAAAAGGCACGCAGTCACGACCCATTGGGTAAACCCAATGAGCGACGCTCCCACGGCTTGTAGGCACACGGTTTCAGGTACTATTTCACTCCGCTCCCGCGGTACTTTTCACCATTCCCTCACGGTACTATCCGCTATCGGTCACCAGGGAATATTTAGGCTTAGCGGGTGGTCCCGCCAGATTCACACGG
>NZ_JBIVAL010000054.1:0-3042 GCF_044745505.1 Streptomyces sp. NPDC086989 | reverse complement strand
ACACATGCCATTTCCTCCGGCGTCACACCTCTTCAACGACACACCGCACCCACAGGACACGCACCAACAACACCAACCTGACCAAGCACTACTAGGGGGTGATGACCACCTGGTACGCCTCGCCTTGGAGGATGCGTTCGGACTGAACCTGACGGCCCACGGACCCCCCCGCCTTCTGGTTCACGTCTGAAGGGACATGGGCCCTGATGCAGGGCGCGACCGGTTCATCACGTACGACGTCTACCCGCCATGCGCCGCCGCCCACGTAGCGGGGGATGATCTCCGCACACATGGAGCCGAGCGTGCCGCCCTGGCGGGTCCTGGCGAAGGGGAACTCGTCACACTCATCATTCACGACAGTGGGGTCGGCTACGAAGGGCTTCGGGGGAGCTTTGCAGGTGTAGTAGCTCCTGCTCTTTGCCCTCGCTTCGTCACCGTCACGCGTAAGCGGCCTTTTTGCGGTGCCCATGGCGTTGTTGTCGCCCAGGTTGTTCTGCGCCCATTCGTAGGCCACTGCGGATGCCCCGTATTCGGACTTGCTGAGGACGACCCTGGCCAGGTTGTCGGTGGCGATGCAGCCGGGGCTTTGGCCGACCTGCCCGTCGCAGGCCACCGAGGCGCCCGCCCACTGCCCATAGCTGATGACGGGGTATACCCCGTCGGGGCTCTCCGTCTGGCTCTGGTAGGCGATCATGCTGCGCGAGCGCTCGCCACCGCCCCGGGTAGTGCTCTCGTAGGAGAGTTGCCCGGTCTGGTCCTCCGTGCCCGCGCTCAGCTCGATGGCCCCGCCGCCCCAGGCGGGCGGCCCCGGTATGCACGCGGTGCACGACGACGACAGAGCGAGTCTCACAGCGGAGACACCGTCGTACTTGCCAGCGTAGACGGCGATGTTCTCCAGCCACTTCACGCTCTTGTAGTCCAGCGCGGACCGGGCTGTGACCAGGAGTTCGGCGGTGCCGATCGTGTCACCCGCGCGGTTCTCAAGCACGTACAGGATGCCGTGTCGCATGCAGTAGGCGTGGCGGTTGGCGACGACGTCCTGGCGTTTGGTGGAGGTGCACAGCGCCTCCGGGCTGGCATCCGGGTCGTCCCCGGGGTCGACGCCGTCCCGGGGGGCAGCGGCGACCCCGGGGACGGCGGCGGTGCGGGCGCGGATACGGGCAAGATCCCCGGCGGTGACGGGCCGCTCCCTGATGCAGGTCCATGCCGCGCCCTGGCGTGCGAGCTTGGAGCCGGGGGCGGTGGCCGTGCAGGTGCCGTGGCTCTCGGGAGCCGCCGATAGTGGTGCGGCTGCGGCCGGTGAGATGCCCAGGGTGAGGAGGGCTGCGGTGAGGGCGAGCGAGGCTATCGCCGCGAGCAGGCGTGTGGCGTGTTTCAAAGGGTGGTCCCCCCTGTTCGGTGGCGTACGGGTCCGTTAGGGATGGAACCGGTCCGGCGCCCGTGCGCGCCAGGGGCGGAATAAGCCCATCTATGATCGTTTTTGGCCCGTTCGAGGCTCCCGCCACCATCCCCGTGGCCGCTACATTCACCCCTCGACCGAGCACACACGACCAGGTGGAAAGGGCAACGATGCGCCCCACACGACCCGTCAGCCGCATAGGCAGAGCGCTCACGGCCTGTGCGGTCTCGGCCGCTGTAGCCACTGTCGGCCTTGCCGTCACACCGGCCGCTGCCGCACCTGCCAAGTCCGCCGCCGCCACGCAGGTCAAGCCCGGCGACGTCTGCACGGCGGCCGACCTCGGCACACGTCACCCGTACATCAAGACGACCGAAGTCGCCCCGGAGATTACCCACTTCAAGGGCTGGTACGTCACCCAGGGCGCCACCGGCTACCAGAGCGTCACCACCAGCACCCAGACCACCATTTCGGTCTCCGTGGGCCTCAACGGCACCGTCCAGGGCAGCTTCGCCGTCGAGACCCTCGGCACCGTCGGAGCGAGCCTGGGCCTGAACGTTCAGGTCAGCTACTCCTCCACCAGCAGCGAGTCGAACACGGTCACGTGGAACTTCAACCGGCCCGGCTACTACGGCGTCTACAAGGGCACCAAGAAGGTCACCGGTACGTACGGAAGCCTCAACTGCAACCGCATCCAACAGGGCGGCGGCGGGTGGGCGTTGAAGTGGATCGAGGGGCCCGGCAGCGGCAGCTTCACCACCTACACCACCCTTGAGGAAGGCGCGGTGCGCTGCGAGGACACGGTGCCCGCCAACAGCATCATGGCCAAGGCAAAAGTCCTCCTCGACTGCGGCTCGCCCGCCGCGAAGGCCGAGCACCCGGCCGGTGCGGTAGCGCTGACGGCGAAGCAGACGCAGGACCGCCTCGCGCAGCACCCGGCCCCCACCACCGGCACGGCCGCCGAACAGCCCAAGGCCACCGGGCGCGGCGCGCCGGCCGCCGCTCTCAACTGTGAGCCCGGCGCCTACCGGATCGACGTCCCCGGCAAGCCCCTGAACTGGAGCGCACCGCTCCTGGCCAACGACGGCATCCGCCTGCGCGAATCTACGTTCTTCAGCGCGCACCTGGACAACTGGCGGCTGTGCAACGTGACGGAGAACAACGGAGTCCTCGAGGCGTCCCTGTGGAACTGGGGCAACGGCGGATGCGCGACCATCCCGGCGAACATCGCCAACCAGGAGCAGGCCTACCTGACGACGGCCAACTGCGGGGAGGACGACCTCCAGCGGTTCTACATCTACCGCGACGTGCCCGGCAGCTCGAAGATCGGTGTGCAGAACAAGTACACCGGCTCCATGATGGGCCACGACCGGTACGGGGACGGGGAGTTGATCCGCCAGTACTCCAGCGGCAGGCAGGACGGTACGGGTACGTACACCCTGACCGGAGTCTGACGGCCCACACCCCGTGAGGGGCCCCGCACGTGAACCCCCGACCTCCTGGTTCCGTGCGGGGCCCTCCGCGCCCCTACTCCGGCCCCGGGCGTGGGGGGCGGGGGGGGGGCCCCGCAAGGGCGGGCCCCCCCCCCCCCCCCCCCCCGGGGCCCGGGGGGCGCGGGGGGGGGGGCCCCCCCGGCGGGGGGGGCG
>NZ_JBIVAL010000053.1:0-3341 GCF_044745505.1 Streptomyces sp. NPDC086989 | reverse complement strand
TCAGCCAGCTTCGGCGCCGGCTCAGGCAACAACGGCTCGATCAGCGACCACAGCTCATCCGACACGATCCACGGCCGCGACTGACGTTTCCCCACAGCAGGACCAACGACCACCCGAACCGAAAGTCACATGATCAACGGCTTCTGTTAGGACCTCTAAACCAAGGGGTCCGGGCTGCCCGCGCCGGTTGCTGAGGCTGAACACCCCCGGCACCCGCCCCCTGCACGAGCAGACGGCTTGATCATTCGCCTCACCCGTTCGGCGTAACCGCGGCCGGCGTGCTCGCCAAGGCTCCTGCCGGGGCCGGGGGCAGAGCGTGTCGTGGGATACCCGTCACGGACGTCCGTCGCGGTGGCGGGTGTACAGGTGCTGCGCCTTCCATGGAGGCAGGCATGTCCGGCTGTGACGGTGCCGTGGGCCCCCGCCCCGTACGGCCTCGGGCGACCCCACCCGCATCGGACTGCTTCTGCATCGGCCCATGAGCGGCCCACTTCTCTCCGGGCGGGCTGTCCGCACGGGACCGACCGATCACTCGTCACGGTCATGCGTCCATCGAGGAAGGAGAAAGCCATGCTGTCGACGCCCCAGACGTTCGGAGCACTCACGGTGTGCTTCTGGGACCCATCCGATCACTCCATGCCGGATGACACCTGGTACAGCCTCGTCCTGACGGGATTCGAGGGTGCCCAGATGGCCGGGATCGTCATCTTGGTGAAGGAGACCGACCCGGACCCGAACAACCCCCTGCTGGCCGCTCCCGTTCGCTTCGACCAGCTCGCCGACACGCTCTGGCGGCCGGTGGCACCGGACGGGTACCTGGCCTTCTCCGACGTGTTCGAACCCGAGGGGGGTGACCCCAACAGCAACGGTGACGCCCGGTGGTGCATGTGTGTGCGGGCAGGACAGCAGAGTGACGGCCACACCTACGTCAGCACCAACGCGCCGGTGGAGAGCGAAAGCGGCCCCTTCGGCGGCTGGCGCATCACACCCCCTCAGTACACGGGCGATCCGGACGGCATCCTGCTGACGACCGATGGTGCCTTCGTCTACTCCCCCGATGGGCCACCTGTGGACACCCCCGTCCAAAACCTCCTGAACCTGCCGCCGGTAATCGTCACCGGTCCTCCCCCGGCCCCGCCGACCATGGACAGCTTCGACGAGCCGGTCGGGCAAACCGTTCCGTCGGTCGACCGGACGGTCCTCGTCCCGTTCTTGGCCATTCAGGACGGGACGGGTGTCGAGTGGCAGCTGGCCAACTCGCCCTATTACACGGTCATCCGCAAACGCAGCTACACCCTGGCGTTGTACGGGAACAACCAAGGGGACACCTCGCAAAGCCAGTCCAAGGCGCTCACGTACGGCGTCAGCACCACCGATTCCCAGACCTTCAGCTCCTCTGTCGGGGTCACGGTCGGCTTCGAAGCCGGCGTGGACATCTTCGTGGCGGAGGCCAAGGTCTCCACGTCACTGTCGGTCAACCTGGGCTACGCGTCGTCCACGGCGGTCACGGACATGCAGTCGGAAACGATCACGCAGACCCTCGTCGTCCAACCGAAGACCGCCGGAGCCATGTACAACGAGACCCACACCATCGACGTCCGCCGGCAGGACGGCTCCGAGGCCAGCGTCACGGGGCCCCTCACGTTCGAGGCGTACAGCTCCGTCTACTACGTGAGTTATGACGGTTCCAGCTCACAGGGGCGACACGAGCCGGTACGAGCGCACGTGACCAGCATGCCGCTGCCCGGGACCTGACCGTACCCGTACACCCACCGGCGCCCGGCGAGGGATGGCACCCCCGCCGGGCGTCCGTCAACTGAGGCGAGGGGACACGCCGCCGACACCGCGTCGGTCCTGGCGGGCCCCCCGAATCCTGATGCGCCTCGCCTTGCGCTGACGGACCCGCACCGGGCCCGGGCGGCGCGGCGGCCCGTGCGTCGGCCAACGGCAGGCCGACGCACGGGGAGACGCTCCGGCGTTACGACGTGTAGTAGCCAGCGATGTCGGCGATGAGGTCGACGGAGCCTGCGTTGTTGTAGAAGCTGCCGTGGTGGCCCGCACCTCTCTGATCATCGGCGACGGGAAGTCCGAACACGAACGGGCGGTTCACGACCTTGCCGCCGGTACCCGCGTCGGCGTCCTGTTCACCGACGACATCCGTTGCCCAGTACATGTGGCCGACTTGGCCTCAGCTCTCATGGAACTCGCGTCGGGAGATGCAACCGGCATCCACCACCTCGGCGGAAGCGAGGCTCTGAGCCGTCTCGAACTCGGCATCCTCATCGCCAGGCGCGACGGACTCGACGACTCCCGACTGCCCGCAGGTTTACGGGCCGACTCCATGCTCGGACAGTTCGCGTTCGAAGTCACGGCCGAAGTAGTTCTTGTCGCCGATGAGAGTCTGTCGGGGGCGCTCTCGCAGAAGCTCGCGTTCGGCTGCCAGGAGGCCAAGGGGGGCCTCGCATTCGTCGGGCCTTGGCCCCGGTCAGGGCGAAGGCGATGGGCAGGCCCTGAAGGGTTCAGGCGCACGCCCCAGAAGAAGCGGCTGTGGTGGCGCAGTAGCCGTATTCGGCCCAACCTGCCAGGTCGGAGAGTTTGACGGTCTCGTGGGAGCGGCCGCATTCCACCGGGGTGGAGTCCACGACCCATACGTCGTCGCTCCACACCGAGGTGGTGGTGGCCAGGATCCGGTTGACGCTTCGCATCAGACCGGCGGCCTTGCGCAGCCGCTTGTTGTAGCCGGGCTACTGGGGCAGGTAGGGGAAGAGGTGGCGCAGATGGGCACGGGCATAGCGGAGCCATACGGAATGTGAGACGCAGACGGAACTGACGGATCCATCAACCGACCGGCCAGAGCGCGCAGGCATCGTCCCCCTGCCAGGCAGCTTGACGGTGTCGGTGGCCGCCCGCCGTCCAAGCGGCCACCGACGGTCACCGCTCGTCAGTGGTGGCGGTGGCCCCAGGACTCGGTGTCGACGGTGCGGCCTCGGTCATCGCGCAGGGTGGCGGTGTCGGCGCGGTTGTCCCAGACGTAGTCGCGGCGGTTCTGGAACAGGTCGGTACGGGTTGCGGCCGGACCCGGAGTGAATACGGATCGTGGCCCGCCCGTTGATGCGGACGCTGTCGAAGCGGCAGCGGTTGCCGTCCGCGTTGCGCAGCGTCCAGCCGCGGAGGTTGATCGCGGGTGGTGTTGGTGATCTCCACCCACTCCGCGTTCAGGGACCGGGTTACTGACCGTTAGGAGTTCTAAGACGTCGTTTCATTTGGTGAGGCGGCGGTGGCAGATGAGGGCTGCGGCTATGCCGACGAAGGCGAGGAAGTGTTCAGCCTTGCGCTCGTAG
>NZ_JBIVAL010000052.1:0-3459 GCF_044745505.1 Streptomyces sp. NPDC086989 | reverse complement strand
GCCGATGAGATTTCTGCTGGCGAGGACATGCCGTGGTGCCGGGGTGTGGGGCGTGAGGATGCCGTGGCGCGGTTGGTGGCACTCGATTCGCGGGGAGAGCTGGCCACGGAGCATGCGCGTGCGGTTGCTCAGGCTGCGGGGGTGTCGCTGCGGACGGTGTGGAACTGGGTGGCGGTGGCCCGGCGTGAGGGCCGGTTGTCCGCACGGGCTCCGTCGCGGGTGGGTGTGAGTGCCGATCTGCGTGCGCGTTTGGTGGTGTGGGGCGGGAATGTGGCCGCGGTGCATCGTGAACTGGCCGCCGAGGCTGCTGCGGCTGGTACCCCGGACCTGGTTCCTTCTCTTCGTACTCTGCAGCGCGCCGTGCGTCAGGACCTGTCGCCGGGGGAGCGGGCGGGGTTGCGTGGGGGTGAGGCGGCACGTCGCCGTTATGACGTGTACGGGAAGCGTCCGCCGGCGTATCGCAATGCCTGCTGGGAGGGTGATCACAAGCGGGTTCCGGTCCGGGTCGCCTTGGATGGGGTGGCGGTGTGTCCGTGGGTGACGTGGTTCATCGATGTGGCGTCGAGGGTGGTTGTGGGGGTGGCGGTCACTCCGCATCAGCCGGCGAGGGACGCGGTGCTGGCGGCGCTGCGTACGGGGATCAGCCGTGCGGAGCCGTATGGGCCGTTCGGTGGTCTGCCGGGGCGGGTGCGGGTGGACCGGGGCAAGGACTTCCTGTCGAACGCGGTCGCGAAGGCTTTGGGCGGGTTCGCGGTTCCGGTGGATGATCTGCCGGCGTACAAGCCGTACCGGAAGGGCACGGTGGAGGCGCTGAATGGTGCGGTGGAGGAGATGCTGCTGGTCTCGCTGCCGGGCTACACCCGCCGGGCGCGGCCGGTGGAGGCGTTTAGGCCGGATGCGGTGGAGGACCTGCTGGCGTTCGAGGACTTCGTGAAGGTGCTGCTGGAGTGGGTGGCGTGGTGGAACACCGGGCACCGTCCGGCCGGGCTTGCCGGCGCTACGCCTGCGCAGGCGTGGGAGGCGGACCCCACTCCTCTTGAGGACGTTCCGGAGGAGCAGTTGGCGTTCTTCGCGTTGGAGGACGACGGCCGGATCCGGAAGATCACGACGAACGGGGTGGCGTGGCGGCGGCGTGCCTATGTCGCGCCGTGGATGGCCGGCCTTGTCGGGACCCGGGTGCGGCTGCGGTACCTACCGCATTTCGACGGCCGGATCGAGGTCTTCGCGGCCGAGAGCGGGGGCCGGCATCTGGGCAGCGCCTATCTGGCTGAGGCTGCCACGCCGGCTCAGCGCCGCGCTCTGTCCCGGGTGCGTGAGGGCAAGGCCAGGGCGTTGAGGGCGGATCTGAAGGCGGCGGAGAAGCTGCGCCGCACCCGCTATACGGCCACCACGACTGCAGGGGCACCAGCTCGCCGGCGTACGGAGACGGCGGGTGAGGCGGCTGCGGAGATCGCCCGGGCGCAGTCGGTGGATCTGGCGGCGCGGGCGTTGCCGGACCTGATCCCCCCGCGGGAGCCGCCTGCTGGTTGGGCCCGCCCGCGTCAGCGGCCCTTGCCGCGGGCCCCGGAACCGGCCGCGGAGGATGTGCCCGCAAGGGGGCCGGAGGCCGGGGACCGTCCCGGCGGTAAGGAGTGATGCCGGATGACAACGTCCACCTCCACCCGTCGGGGGCGGCTCCCTGCGGCGCGGGAGGACCACTTCATGCGCCTGCCGGGCGCGCAGGTCGTCTCGACCCGTGCGCTGCTCGCGGCCAGGGAGAACATCCGGGCCGCGATCGGCGCGCAGGCCATGATCTGTATCTACGGCCAGGCCGGCCACGGAAAGTCCTTTGCGGTCAACGCCTCGCTGCGCGAGCTCGCACCGAAGCTGACACGCCGGATCCAGTTCCGTGCCCGTCCCTCGACCCGTGATCTGCGCCATGAGCTGTTCTACGCCCTGGGCCTGCAGGGCCGTCCGCCGGCGCATGCGATCGAGTTCGACCGGATGCTGCGCGGCGCGCTCGTCGAGCCGCTGGTGCTGGTGTGCGACGAGGCGCAGTGGCTGTCCAAGCTCTGCTTCGAGTATCTGCGCTACCTGTGGGATGACACCGATTCGGCGCTCACGATTGTCTTCACCGGCGGGAACGGCTGCTTCGAGATGCTTTTGAGTGAGCCGATGCTGGAGTCCCGCGTGTACGCGTGGCAGGAGATCGGCCGGATGCCGCTGGAGGAGGTCCTGGACGTGATCCCCGCCTTCCACCCCCTGTGGTCCGAAGCCGATCCGGAGCTGATCGCCCTGTGCGACCAGGAGGCTGCTCATGGGAACTTCCGGGCGTGGGCGAAGATCACCCACCACCTGACCGTCGGAATGCAGGAAGCCGGCCGCGCCTGTGTGGACGAGGAACTCCTGCGCTGGGCCTACAGCAAGCTCAGCGTCCGCCAGACGGCGGGACCATGCTGACCTGCCCCGACCCGCCTGCGGTGACCGTGATCGTCGATCCGGGTGACGACCTGGTCCACACCCGGGCTGCCCTGGCCGCACACGACCCGCTCGCGGGCCGGATCACCGTCCACCCCACCCCGGGCACCGACTCCACGCTGGCACTGGCGCACGACGTCCTGGCGGCCCTGGGCAAGCCCGTCCCGGTGGCCGGGTACCGCGAGCACGACACCGCCGCGGCGTGGACTCTCGCCGCGGCCTGGATCCTGGCGACGGGCACGACCCACCTGCTGCTCCTGCGCGTGCACTTGATGACCCCTCAGCGCCTGGAGGCCCTGCTGCTCCTGCGCCGTCGCACCGGCCTACACCTGACCCTCGTAATCCACACCGGGCACCTGCCAGCCGGCCTGGACCGTGTCCTGTCCGGCGTGCGCCACCACCTCGCCGATGCCACGGCCCTCCTCCCCGCTGCCGCAGCTCCTTGCACCGCCGACCACCCGCCGCGGCGCCCCCTGGCCCACCGCTGGATCGCCCTTCCGGCCCTGACCACCCTCCTGGCCTTCGACGAACCCGCCCGCCTCTGCCACTGCCGCGCACCGCTGGCAGCCGACTGCGACTTCTTCCCGCCGGTGATCCCGCAGACCACCGAGGCCGAGGTTGCCTGGCGCCTGCACCGTGCCACCGCGCACCCGCATCTGGTCGCTGAGCTGGCGACCGCGGTGTTCACCGCTGCCTCCACCACCCAGCTGTCCACCGTCCACGTCCACGACCTGGGCCCCGAGGCCTCCACCATCACACTCCACGACGACGGACTCCGACAGGGCTGCATGACCCACCCGGTCCCGCTGTGGGCGCGTCCGTTGCTGATGGCGGCCCGCCGCTGCTGGGACATCGTCACCGGCACCAGCGGTCCTCTCTTCACCGACCCGTTGGGCAGAACCGGCCTGCCCCATCTGACCGCCTTCGCTGAAAGCTGCAAGCTCCGGCCTCCCCAACCGCCCCGGCCGGCACCACGCAAGCGGAAAACCGGTACAGCGCCGC
>NZ_JBIVAL010000051.1:0-3866 GCF_044745505.1 Streptomyces sp. NPDC086989 | reverse complement strand
TCACGCCATAAGAAACGACGTCTAAGCCGCCTCTTCCGGGTCTGGCCCGACCCGCGCGGCCCGGCAAGGCTCAGCCTTCCGAGCTGTTCTCCGCGTACAGCGCGTATAGGGCGTGCAGCGTGTGCAGCGTGCCGAGACTGCTCGTCTCGGCGGTGGTGCCGTACGCGGTGTCGATGGCGCGCTTCTCGGCCTCGGCCTCAGCCTCAGTCATCGTGTCACCGGCGAGCCGGAAGGGCCACGCCCGCTGAGGGCGGTGGCCCTTCGGTCGGGCCCGGAGCCGGGCTGTAGCAGCGGCCGGTCCCGGGACGGGTATCGGGGGCTCGCCCGCTCAGTGGTGGCCGGTCCTCGGGAGACCGTCATCGAGTGCCGCCGGGCGCCCGAACCAGTGCGCCAGAGTCTCCCGCAGCTCCTCCGCGGCCGCGTCCAAGGGTGCTGACGGTGCGCCGATCCATGCTGCGTGCCCGTCCGGACGGACGAGGACCGCGTGAGCGCGCTCCAGGGCGTGCGGGTGGGTACGGGCGGTGGTGACCCGGTCCGCCCATGGACGGGCGGCGGCGGAGAGGACGTGCGAGCCCGCCGCGCCGTCGAGCAGCAGTGCGCCGCCGGCCGACCGGGTCAGCAGCCCCGTGAGGCTGTCCTCGCCGTCCGGGCCCACGGGGATGTCCGGCACCATCCGTCCCGCCCACGGGTGTGCAGGGTCTCCGGAGGAGGGGTACCGGGTGTCGACAGCGGTGATCATCTCGGCCAACGGCCCGGCCGTGTCCCCGGGCTCGGCCAGCTCGGCGAGCAGCTCTCGTACGGGCACCAGCTGGTCGTCGTCTCCGTTCGCCGGGGCGAGCAACGCCTGCGCGCGGGTGTTGCGGAGCAGACGCTTGCCGGCCGCGTGGCGCTCGTCGTGGTAGGTGTCGAGCAGCGTGTCCGGCGCCTGCCCTCGCGCCACCAGCGCTAGCTTCCAGCCCAGGTTGACGGCGTCATCGATCGCCGCGTTGACGCCGATGGCGCCGGCCGGGGGGTGGATGTGCGCGGCGTCCCCGGCGAGCAGCACGCGGCCTGCCCGGAACTGCTCGGCGAGCCGCGCCGCGTCCCCGAACCGGGTCAGCCACAGCGCCTCGGCGATGCCGGCCTGGTGTCCCAACGCGGCCTCGACCGCGCGCTGGAAGGCGTCGAGGGGCACCGGCTCGTACGGGTCCGCGGGCGGGGCCGGGTCGGCGGTGACGAGACGGACGTAACCGGGGCGCGGGATCGCGAACACCGAGCGGCCGCCGGGCCCGGCATTGGGGCCGAACGAGACGGCCGACGGGTCGGCGAGCACCACGTCCCCGAGCAGAGTGAACTTCCGCGCGGGCGTCCCGGGGAACCCGATCCCGGCTGCCTTCCGCACCGTGCTGCGGCCCCCGTCGCAGCCGACCAGCCACCGGCAGCGCACGATGGACGGGCCCTCGGCGCCTTCCACCTCGACCGTCACACCCTCACCGTCCTGCCACAGCCCGGTGAGGCGCCGACCGCGGACGAGGCGCGCGCCTGACCCCACGGCCCACTCGGCGAGCAGTTCCTCCACGCGGGTCTGGGGGATGCCGAGGGTGTAGGGGTGCTTCGTGCGCATGGCGGCGAGGTCGAGGCGGGACGCACCGACGAACACGGTCGTCTGCACGGTCGGTCCCTCCGCGAGGAAGCCGGCGGCCAGGCCACGGCGGTCGAGCAGCTCCAGGCTCCGGGCGTTGAGGTTGAACCCGCGGCAGAAGCTCGGCGGTTCGGGCTCCCGCTCCAGGACCAGCGCCCGCACCCCTGCCCGCCCCAACTCCCCGCCGAGCGCCAGCCCGGCAGGCCCGGCACCGACGATCAGAACGTCGACGACCTCGTCCTTCGACGCGGTGTCACTCATCGCCCGCCCCCTTCCGGCCACGTCAGCGTCCCGCGCTCGATCTCGTCGGCGATGCGCTCCGCCCACGCCAGCTCGGCCTGCGCCATGGCCGCGGCGTACTCGGCCTCGATGACGAACAGGCGCGGCGCGTTGTGTTCCTCGCGGGCCGCGCGGTAGCCCTCGGCGTCCTGCGCCATCCGCTCCCGTAGCGCGGCGGCCCGCTCCCGCAGAGCCCCCGCCGCACGGACACGGCCCAGCGCGCCGAGGTACCCGACGGCGGAGAGAAACCGCGGGTACTCGGGTGAGGGCTCTCGGATCAGCTCGTCGAGCCAGCCGGTGAAGCCGTCCCGCCCGGCGGGGGTGTGGCGGTAGACGGTGCGGGCCGGACGGTTGCCGACCTGCTCGGTGCCGTCCGCCTCGATCCACCCGTCCCGCGTGAGCGCGCGGACGGTGTCGTAGAGCGATCCGGTCGTCAGCTTGAACGCGCGCTCCATGCCGCGCTCGCGGAGCGCACTGGCCATGGCATGGGGATGCATCGGCTGCTCCAGCAGCAACCCGAGTACGGCGAGGGCGAGGGCGTTGGCGGGGCGCTTCGGGGGCTTCTGGACGGAGTGGGGTTCCCGGGCCGGCATGGAACTCCAGTGTGTTGGCATGGCAGAGTGCTCGGATCCGATTACTCGGATCCGATCATATCTTCAAAGATGCTGAGTGCAAGGGTGTGAGCCCTGGAAGCAGGTGCGGCGACGACGACTGCAACATTGGCGCGACGCGGACTGCGCCGAGCCTTCGTCGTCCTCCAGGCCAACGGGATGGAGCTGACCGCCCTCCCGTACGAGGAATGCAGACGCCGCCTGGAGGCACTGTCCTACGCCGCGACCTGGGTCGGCACGAAGCTCGCTGGGACCTGGCCGTCGACGAGTGAGCAAGGGCCTGCCGCATAGTCCGTGTCCGTCGGGGCCGCGCGTCGGCCCCGGGACCGTACACAGCACACAGCCGCCGCTTCGGCCGACGACCACCGGGGCGGAGGTCACGAGCCGACCCACTGGACCCCGAGCGTGGCAAGTGCTTCATGGGCGGCCCCGGGCTCAACCCTCACCCAGCGCAGGATCTTGACCGCAAGACCGGCGCCGAAGAGAATCAGCACGAGTGGAAGGACGGTACGAGCAACTTCAAGAAGCTGGGGAACCATGGTCCTCAACCTCCGCAACACCACGTGTCTGGACTGTTGTTCGATACGGGTGCTGCCTTGACCGGGCGGCGGGTGAGGGCTTTGGCGATGGGCGTACTGCTGGTGCTCACCGGGTGCGGCGGCAGCGGCAACGAGCGGCCCGTCTCGTGGGAACGCCCCTGCGACATGCTGCCCAAAGCAATGGTGGAGAAGTCGGTCGGCGTTCCGCTCGTGGCGGCCGGCTCGAAAGGGCCGTACGGTTACCAGTGCCTCTACCGGCCGCCGAAGACCGCCGAGGACTTCTGGACGGTCTCTTTCAGATCGGACACCGCCGGCACGCAATGCCCTGACCCGAAATCACAGCCCGCACCGGAGATCGACGCTGACGCGTACAAGATCGACGACAATGGCCGAGTGGTCGTCGGGACCTCGTACCACGGCCACTGCCTGCGCATCGCGGGCTATAGCAGCTGGGTCAGCGGATCCGAAGTCACTGTCCCCTCCGCTGCCGACCTGCTCCGCACGGCAAAGGGCCGCATGGAGTGACGGCGCGGCTGCCGACTTTGGCCAGAGCGGCGTGGTGACGTGGGTGCGGCGGGCGCGCAGGGAAGCATGCCGGGTGTGTCCTGCTCAGGAGCCACGAGGACGTGCCGTCCCTCCCTGCACGCGGCCGGCCGGAGCTACTCGGCTGCGCCAGTGCACCGCGGGAAGGCGAGACCGGTGGGGGGTGTTGAGGCCGCTGGAGTTCAGTGTGGCCTGGGTGCCAGGCGAACTCCTCCAACCGGAGCCGCACTCAGCAAGGTCACCCGCCCTTAGACATCGTTTCTTTTGGTGTGC
>NZ_JBIVAL010000050.1:0-4259 GCF_044745505.1 Streptomyces sp. NPDC086989 | reverse complement strand
GGAAACGCCCGGTTACATTCCGAACCCGGAAGCTAAGCCTTTCAGCGCCGATGGTACTGCAGGGGGGACCCTGTGGGAGAGTAGGACGCCGCCGAGCAATCATTGTGGGAAAGCCCCGCACCAGCCCTTACCGGCTCGGTGCGGGGCTTTTCTGCGTTCAGGGCGCTTTCGACAGGGCCGCTGGGTATCGTGGCGAGCGTTCCCTGGAGGCACGATGACAGCACAGCACCTCGAAGACGACGGTCCGCTCATCCCGCAGCCGGCCATGACGCGCGAAGCCCTACGGGATGCCGTCCGACGGATCGACATGCCGCACCTCGCAGAGTTCGACAGAGAGTGCCATGCGGCGTTCGACCGCGCCGCGGAGACGGGCGCCATCAACCCGCTCCGCTTCTTCCTGATCAAGTGGGCCACCCATGTGGCCATCCACCGCTGGCCGGCCCGCGCGGCGGCCCTGCTCCAGGCCGAGGCCACAGTCGGCGACCCGGCCGCCACGGAGGAACAGTTCAGGGCAGCCATGGAGACGAGCAGCCGCATCCTGGCCGAGGCCCAGCGCGAGATCGGTCAGTGAGCCCGCGGGGCGAAGAGGTGGAGAACGACAGCGGCTGGGCGTGGGAGTGCGATCCCAGCCGACTGTGGGTGCTCGGCGACATGCCGCCGGAGCAGCAGGAGCTGGTCGCCGTCGTCATGGACGGCCTGGTCGACCTGGCGGCGATGGCCATCGACCCGAAGGACGGCAGCCTCTACGAGGACCCGAGCCCAATGCGGTTGCGCACGTACGAGGACGAACACCTGATGCTCTGGTACCAGACCATCCCCCACCGCCACCGCGTCTACCTCAAGCGCGTCAACCTCTGACCTGCGGCCCGCCCTTGCACGGCATGAGAGCCTCACGCCGTGGCTTCTGAAACCGAAGTGGGAGAGCTGTTGCGCCGGCGCGGCTGGCGGGCGGCCTTCACGGTGGCCGAGAGGGTACACGCGTGGGCGGCCCTGGTGAGCGGCATCGAGTGCGGGTACGACGACGGCATCGACGAGTACACCAACGACCTCTACTGCCGTAACTGGCTCCACGAGGCGTGGCTCCTGCTGGACGAACACGTCGTCCAGCTGTGGACCCCGCGAATCAGAGCCCTGGACGACCGGTACAAGGCAGCGACCGTCGACGACGACGGCCAAGCGCTGGCCCAGTTCCACAGGCTGCCCGGCCCCGACCTGTGGTGGTGGCGCCGGCACCCCCGCATCCTCACGAGGGAGCTCGGACGTTCCCTCCGCTCGGCCGGCGCCGTGGGCACCGCGTACGCCGACGACATCGACGACATCGGCTGGTGCCGGACGCGTCGTGGAGGTGGTGCGCCCGCAGGGCCGGGGCCGAGCCCCTCGGCCCGGTGGCCGGCCGGCTGAGGGCCGGGCCGGCCACGGCCTTGGAGACGACTCGGTCGGCGGACACGGCGGCCGCCCTCAGCTGCCACCGTCGCCCGACCACGTGAGACGACGTCGCTGGGGTGGCCCGTGGGACGGGCTGACTTTTCTTCCCGTCTCGTCCCCAGGATGTCCGGCCGTTGGCAGTCCGCGGGCTTCCGGCGCCGCGGCTGTGCGCTCGGGCGCACCCGGTCCGCGGCAGTACTCCGGAATCACGGCAACACGCCACCCGTATCCGAGGGGATCTGGCCGATGAGCGCTGGGAGTTGATCGAGCCGGTGCTGTCCGCCTGGTGGCTTTGTTCGCCAGTTCGGCCAGTTTGGACGGCAGTTGTTCACCGCCTCGGGAGGCGGTTGGATCGGGGTGGGGGCGATGTTCACGAGAACGGGAGGCGGCTGATTCGGAGCCTGCTCCGGGTGCCGTTTTGGGGAGCGCCGAAGGGGACGTCGTGGAGTGGTCGACGGGGTTGCTCGGGTTCTCCGCCGGGCTCCTGATATCCGTCATCACCGCGCCGGTGGGCGTCTCCGGAGCGGTCTTCCTGCTTGCCCGCCCAGGTCAGCGCGCTGGGCGTGCCCAGCCCGGTCGTGACACCCACGAACCTGCTCTACACGCCATGGCCGGTCCTGGTGCCCTCCTGCGCTACCGGCGGGCCGGGCAGCTGGGCGGACCGCTGACCCGACTCTTGATCGCGGGCACCGTTCCCGGCGTCGTCATCGGCGCTGTGATCCGCGTCTAGGCGTACCCGGCGAGCGGATCTTCCGCCTCCTCATCGCGGCCCTGCTCCTGCCGCTCGGCCTGTGGCTGCGGATCGTACGCCGGGCACCACCCCGCACCTCCCGTCCGCCTTCGCCCCACGCGGCGACGTCGCTGGCCCTGGCCGTCGGCGTGGCCGGCGACGTCTACGGAATCGGGGGCGATTCCCTGCTCGGCCCGATCCTCGTCGGCCGCGGCGCACCGGTCGCCACCGTCGCACCCGCCGCCCTCGCCTCCACCTTCGTGACCTCCATCGTGGGCGCGGCCACCTACGCTCTGCTCTCCCTCGCCGCCAACGGCGACGTCGCCCCCGACTGGTTGCTGGGCCTTTTCTGAGACGGACCTCCGGCTCCTGCTCGGCACCCTCGCCGCTGGAATTGACACGCTCTACGCAGTCCAGATCCTTCGCTGACCGTGTACTCCCGGCCGTTCCGGTGCGCGGGGTGCCACCGGAACTCTGAACAGCCCGATCCGACGCCAGCCCTCAAGTGCCTCCCCAAACGAGGGCGTGTTTGCCCAGCTCAATGGAGGCCTGCGGCACCTTCTGCATGAGGAGGAAGGACGGAACGCAGAGCCCCTCGGCGTCTGTGGTCGACGCCGGGAGCGTCAAGACCTCCACCCACCGCCAGCACCTCGTCGAGCACGCCGCCAGTCTCGGAATCGACATGGATCGAGCGGACCTACGGCTGGCTCTCGCACCCCCGCCGCCTAGCCGGCGACTACGAGACGCACCCGCAGTGCAGTGCTTGGAAGGGATGATCTGCCTCGCGATGACCGACCTGATGAGCCGTAGGCGCACCCCCCGAGAGTCGACTCCGAACACGAGGGACTCATAGCCAGAGGGCAAGACCCTCACGTCAGCTAACCGGGCTCGCCGCCACCGTGCTACGACCACCCGGCTGCACCCGCGGCCCCGGGCGGGCCCGACGCGTCGGTGAGCTCCGGCGCGGGCCGATGCCCTGGCAGGCGGACGAGCCGTGGCCGGCGTGCACGGATCCGCACCCCACCGGTGGGAGCCGGCGCCCGGCAGGCGTCAACGGCAACGCCGCCCGCTCCTGGCCGCCGCGTGGGCGTGGGACCCGGAGTCGGGCCCCACGGTGAGGAGCGGCGGCTCCTGGAGGAGCTCCGGCTCAGGGGCAGGGGGGTGGAGGAGAGCGGGGAGACGGATTCGCTCCCGATGACCGGTCTGGCCCAGCAGTACCGCCGGGACGCGCCCCAGCTGCTCGCGGGGCCGGAGGACGGCGATCTGCTCCAGGTGTTCTGGTGCCTCTTCGGCGCGCACTGCGAGAACCGGACCGGCATGCTGCTGGCCCTGCGCTGGGGCCGGTCGGGGGAGGCCGTCAGGGTGATGGCGCAGCCACCCGTGGCGGAGGCCGGGGCTTCGAGGGCTACATACCCGAGCCGTGTGCCGGCCCCCGAGCAGGTCGTCACTACCCCTGGCTGCTGCCCGAAGAGCTGTGCGCGCGGATCGGGCCGGGGAAGAGGCCTCGAGAGGAGGCCGAGGAAGCTGGCGCGGGAGGAATGGACTGGCGACCTACCACGTCGATCCGTCCATCCCGCCCCGGCCGGCGTGCCGGGGGCAGCGCGTCCTGGAACATGACCGACACCGTCGCCGTGGACTGCCCGGCCTGCGTGGCCCTGATGGAACTGCTGCTGACCCTCGTGAGCTCGGAGTGGGACGGCGGAAGCGTCAGCTGGATGCTGCTGGAGGAACGGGACCCGGGCGCCCGCGGCGCCTGCGAGCCCACCGAGGTCCAGCTGGGTCACCCGGGGCCAGCGGAACGTCTTCGCCGGCTCCCACCGACCCGGGACATCCGGACCTCACGAGCCTCCAGTAGGGCCGCATGACGCGCCCCCTGACCAGGGGTGGCCCTCGTTTTGACACCTCAGGGGGCCAGTTGTAGAGTTGAACGGTTGCCTGGAACTGACCAAGTTCGGCAGCCTCTGCAAGACCCTCGCGCGCCTACGGGATCGAATTCCTCGGGCACGCACTCGACTCCTCATCCAGGAATCCGAAGCCGGGAAATCCGGTGGAAAACTTCTGATAGAGTCGGCATCGCCGGAAAGGGAAACGCGAAAGCGAGGAC
>NZ_JBIVAL010000049.1:0-4995 GCF_044745505.1 Streptomyces sp. NPDC086989 | reverse complement strand
AACAACACCCACAACTCATCCGGCACCAGCCGCTCAACCAAATCCGTCATGCACGATTCAACGAACGATCACGCCATAAGAAACGGCGTCTAAGACCGTGTCCTATGTGGCTCCGTGCAACCTCCCGCGAAGCTGCGGAGCACACCTCGCAGAGGCATGTTCACCAATAGGTCGGCGACCTGCCCGGATTCTTGGTGGCAGCCTGTGGTGACTGACGCTATCCGGCTGCGTAAACGCCTCGCACAGCAGCACCCAGGCTACGGTGGGCATGGCATCACGGGAAGCAAGGCTGCTACGAACATGCTCGTCCCTGGGCATTGTCAGTGGTGGACGACAGACTGTTGGTGCACAAAGAGAACGGCGGCCTCTGACCGGCCTGTGAATCATGGACAGAGACCGCCGCGGGTAGAACCCCGCACCTCGCGCCTCTTGGTGTTGCCGCACCAGGGGGCGCGTCGCTTCTACAGGCGGCTGACCAACATCTCGTACAGCCACACCGCGAACCGAGTGATCCAGTGCGCGGTCTCGTCCGCGAAACCAGCCATGAAGGCCTGGGCCGCGCCGACGAGCAGTACATCGCGAGTGGTGCTGCGGCTCTCACCCCGGACAAGCGGCGTGCCGTCGCCCTCCGAACCGTCGGACATCGGTTTGTCGCTACCGGGCATGTGAGCCCCCTAACCAGGACCGCCGCGCCTCAACTGGATGGCCGGGGCGACGGTCCGTCAAAACCCGGCCCTCCAGAAGCTGCACAAGCATCCGTACGGGGCCGACCCAGAGTATCGGCACCCGCTGACAACTCCGGGGCACCGCCAGGTACGGTTGGGCGGCCCGTAGCCGAGCGCACGCACTGGGCCCTCTATGGAGACGCCTCACCAGCCCGCTCACCAGGGTCGACCCCGCCGTAGCGGCCCGAGGAAGACCACGGACTTTCTTGTCCTCGGCTGCGGTGAGGTTGTCTCCCATGTGCTGAAGCGGGTGGTTGGCCCAGTGATCAGGGCGCACGCCCAAATCGCCTGCTGGCCATGGCGCAGTGAGGAGCTCGACCTGGTCAGGTGGAGAGGATCGGTGTACGCCTTCTTCGGATTGAACACCTCGGAGTGCATGACGGTAGTCAGGACCGCGAACTTCTCCACGGCTTTCCTTAGACCGGGTCCATGAGGAACGAAATGTCGTTGGTGATGCTTTCACCTTAAAAGGGGCGGTCTGGTCTTCGGCTTTCCGGGAGATGACCTCCTCTTCAAGTGGCGTTCGGAGACAACGATCCTGGACGCCACGTCGAGGATCGTCCAGACGTGTGCCTGGTCGCATCACATGCCCACCTTCAAGGCACCGTCTATAACTCGCCTATTTCGAGAGGGTCGACCGGCCCTCACGCGCGTACAACGAGGGCTGGCGGCATGGCGCTGGGACACGGCCCACCCTGGAGGGCGGGGCATTGATCTCATGCTCTTCAGCATGCTGGCCTACTGCAACGGTGACCAGACTCGCTTCGTGGTAGTCCCGGCTATCCCACCTCCTCGCGCTACCACGCTCCGTAGTAGTAACGGGGTGGTGCGACGTCTCAGGTGCTACGGACCGTGGCATTGCGTCCCGCAGGCGGCCCTGCTGGGGCCTGTCCCCCTCCAGCGTCTGGTCCACCACGACACCGGCCCGAGCCCCCAGGCTCAACATTCCCCGGCTCCCCGGTACGGAACGCGGCACCAGAGCGCGTCCCTCGACCGCTCCCCCACGACCTCGGCACCCGATCCGGCTGCCCGGGGCGCGGCCTCCGGACGCCGGCGCGAGGCGGCGCCGGCATCCGGGCTGGTACTACCCCTGCATGCGACCGGCCAGGGAAGGAGCCGGCGCGGCGGCGCAGGAGGGCGATCCGTGGTGGCTGGCGCACGCCAGTGTGAGGCCGTCGCCCGGGCCCAGGACCTGCTGCACCTCATCAGCCAGGCGGACGGAATCTCCACGCGCGAGGTCATCCGACGCACCGGGCTGAGCTTCACCGCCGCCACACGCCTGCTGCACTGGCTGCGCGGCCAGCAGCTCATCGAGAGCATCGCCGGCGAGCACCACCCCGGACCGCGCCTCAAGCTCACCACCACCCCAGGCCGCGAAGGCGAACTGGTCCGGATCACCCTCGACGACCTGCGCGAGCGTCTGGGCGCGGCGGTCTGCTAAGAGGACGTCTGGTTCGTGTAGTTCATGGGTGATTGCGGTTTATGCGTGTCGCCAGGTTGGGGTGGTTTCGCCGGTTGCTCGTTTGGCGAGGGTGGAGATGGCGGCGAGGTGGATCATGCTTTCGGAGTGCTCGGGTTTGGTCTCATAGTCGCGGGCGAGGCGGCGGTGCATCATGATCCATCCGAGACTGCGTTCGACCACCCAGCGTCGGGGCAGTACGGAGAAGCCTTTGACCTGTGTGTTTCTGGGTACGACGTCAACGTCGATGCCGAGTTTCGCGCCGTGTTCGATGGTCTGGTTTTTGTAGCCGGTGTCGGCCCAGACTTTGGTGATCGTGGGGTGGGCGGCGGCGGTGCGGGTCAGAAGTTGTTTGCCGGCCTCGTTGTCGGAGACGCTGGCTGCGGTGACCATGACCAGGAGTAACAGGCCGAGGGTGTCGACGGTGATGCTGCGTTTGCGGCCCACGATTTTCTTGCCCGCGTCGATGCCTTGGGTGCTGAGGGGCACGGTGTGGGCGGTTTTGACGGACTGTGAGTCGATGATGCAGGCGGTCGGTTCGGGGTCGCGGCCTTCTTTTTCGCGGACCAGGCGGTGGAGGCGGATGCCGAGTTGTTCGATGGTGCCGTCGGCACTCCAGGCGGTGAAGTAGGAGAAGACGGTGGTGTGGGCGGGGAAGTCGTGCGGCAGGTAGCGCCAGGCGATGCCGGTGCGGTTGACGTAGAGGATCGCGTTCATGACTTCTCGCAGGTCGGCGGCCTTGCGACACGGCCGGCGGCTGATCTTCGTCAGATCCCAAGACCTGGATCGCAGTGCGCTGGAGCCGGTTCACCAGCACGTCGGCCGCGAGGCTCGGGTCAACCACCTGCGCCGACCAGCCGAGCAAGGTATCGAGGACATCCTCGACCTCGTCCGCTTCGGCCAACCGTGTCCCTCCCGCTCCGTGATGGCCAACAAGCTGCCCAGCAGGTGAAGCCGGCCCTCTTCCTGCGGCCCCGCGGGGCGCAGGACGGGATCAGGCACCGGCTCAGCTCCCAGAGCCACCAAGGCCCGACACACCTGATCCGCACTCACTGGGTGCTCCCTGCCAATACTCACGTTCCCAGCTTGACCGGAACGACGGCCAAAGACGTGCTCAGAACCTGGCGGACTTTGCCGACCTGATACAACTCCACCGCCGGCTGTGCGGCCCGGCCACACTGCGCCGTCCATGAGCACACCACCCGGAGCCAGGCACCCGCGAGCGGGCCGCGACAGCAGCTCGGCGTCAGCCGAGTGGGCCTACAACCTTCGCAGAGCGAGTCCGGGGACGGACGGAACCCGCGCGTACCCAAAGGCAGAAAGCGCACTCGCATCCGACCCAGAACGATGCTCCGCACACGACGGTGAAGAGCGCCTGGGACGCGGCTGGCGAGGAGGAGAGGCACGTCGCGCATTCCCGTACGAGTGCCCAGCCGGGAGCAACGGCTCACGAGGGTGACCGGCGCGGGCAGCGGCCGTTGTTGCAGGTATGGACGAGGCACTGGACCTGCTGGACCCGCTCTTGGACGGAGTGAGCCAGCCACGGCTGAAACTGATCTGAGGTTGAGCTGGCGTCGGTTCCTTCCGCGCCGCTGGCGCTCCTGAAAGCCGAATGATTGATGGCGGTCAGCCATGCGTGACCAGGGGAGCTTGAACCTGGCTGCGATTCGGTCCCCTGACCACGCCGTCGACGTCGAGACCACCGTCGGTCCGCACTCCCCCCCGACAGGTCAACTGCCTTGGTGGTAGATCGCCCGCAGCCACGGTTCCCTCACGGCGGGCGCCCGCGCAAGGGTGCACCGGAACGCTTTCCTGGACGGCTGGAACGGGTACCACGGGTGCGGCGGCAGCGGGTCATCCCGCTCCACGCCTGCCGGCAATCCGCCGACCACCGGCAGCCTGGTCCGGTGCGGCGGGAAGGCGAGTTCGGCCCAGAGTGCGGCATCCATGGGCACCGGCACCTGCTCCGGCGCGCGGCTGCCACATGTCTCCCGTTTGCGGATGGACCGGCACGAGCACCAGGCCGGCGGCCGGGTCGCCGAACTCCGGCCCCGCCAGGTCCAACCGCTTCGCGCCTTCTCCGGTCGGCAGCACCGCGCCGATTGCCCGGCCGAGGAGCTCCGCGACTGGCCCGGGCGCCACCTCGACCGGCGTGCCCCCGGCGGCCAGCACCACCTGGGCGAGGGCAACGCCCGCCGGGATGTCCCGGAACTCGCTCAGCCGGTGCCACAGCGCGCCGGTGAGCAACAGCTGCGCCCAATCCATGATTGGACGTTCCGGCGGGCCGGGCAGCCGCACCACCGCCTGCGGATCGGCCCGCTCGAGGATCAGCCCGGTGCCGCGCATGTCGCCGGGTGCGAGGAGGACAGAATCCGACGGACCGTCAGACCGCGAACCGAACGGCGCGATGGACTCCAGCTGCGCCGCCTCGTGCGTCTGGACCTCGTCCCCCTGCTGCCACGGCGGCCCGTACGGGGGCCGACTCTCCAGCGGGCTCGACCTGCTCCCGCCCGGACTCCTCGCCCGTCAACTCCCCACCCATTTCTGACGCGCTCACGACAGACAACTCCTTACGCGAAACCACGGACCACACCTCCGAACGGAGGAGTGATCCGCACGATGGAACACTGAGGGGTTAGCCCCGCAAGTCCCACAAAACCGCAGGTCAGAGCATCGGCGAATGAAACTCGTACACGCGCTACACCACCGCCCCCTTAGAGGTCCTAACAGAAGCCGTTGATCATGTGACTTTCGGTTCGGGTGGTCGTTGGTCCTGCCGTGGGGAAACGTCAGTCGCGGCCGTGGATCGTG
>NZ_JBIVAL010000048.1:0-5278 GCF_044745505.1 Streptomyces sp. NPDC086989 | reverse complement strand
CAACAACACTTCAAGACCCCGAAGATCGCACGCCTCACAGGATGACGGAATCCGATGACGTTGCGTCACGAGACCACAAGATCAGTGCCAGAGCCACATCTCGTGTCGTCAGCCAATGGCGTTCTGGTGTCGTCCAACATCTGGTCAGAAAACGAGCGAGCCCCGGGCCGTGGATCGGCCCGGGGCTCGTTTCTGTTCCTGGAGCGGAGTGTTCCTGGTGCGGATCTTTTTCAGAATCGCTGGGCTACGCTCCGCGTCGCTGGTGGCGATCCTATCCGGCGTGTCAAGTGTTCCCGCCTGTTCCCGGTTCCTGTTTAGAAACGGTGGGAGGGTCGCGGAAACGGGTTCCGGGGGCGTTCACCGATGTATCGCTGGGTGGCTGCTCCGCACCACTGATGGCGATCCTATCGGGCGTGTCAAGTGTTCCTGGTCCCCGCTCATTTTCTCCGCGCGCGTTCGCCAGCTTCCAGAAGCCTGGAATCCCGGTTTGCCCATATAGATCCCTGTAACGCAGTCGGGCGTGGCGTGCTGTTTTATGACAACGCGGTCGGGCGTGTCGCCTGTTTTTTGCTGCGTTTCTGACTGTTCCCACCCCCTGCCGGAACAGATTTCAGGCATGTTCTTGCAGGTCAGAGGGCATGTTCCGGATGTTCCTGGTGTTCCTTCCAGGCCGGACCCCAAGTACGCGTACATGCGCGAGGGGATGGCCTCTGTTCTCGGCGTGTCGCGGCGGAGCAGGAACGGATCGGGTTCCGCGGGGAGGTCCTGTTCTGTCACCGGGGGCTCGTGTTCCGGGACGCGGGGGAGGGGTTCCGGGGGCAGTCGTCCGCCGCGACCCACCGGCAGCTGGGCTCACGGCCGCCGCAGTACGGGCACAGCTCGTTGGTCGAGGTGAACGGCAGCCCATACACCCAGCGAAGGCAGGAGCGGCCCTGGAAGGGCCCGCGGTCCTCCGGCCGGTGATGAAGGGCGGGTAGTAGGTCCCAGCGCCTCTCTGAGGCCTTCAGGGGCTTCTCTGCCGGGAGTTCGCCAAGCGGCGGGTGCAGCTCGAGCCAGGTCGACAGCGGTTCGGCTTCGCGGCCCTCGGCGATGCCGGGAACACCGAACTCATCTGCGACGTCGGCGAGCCACGGCCGGGGCTCGATGCCGGGTGTCTGGGCCCGGCGCGTCTCCCACTGGTCCATGAGCCTGGCCAGGCGGACGGCTTCCGGGTAGACCACCGCGGGGGCGGCTCGGCGCCGGTGCCGGCCGAAACCAAGCGTGTCTTCACGCTCTCGCCAGGTCTCGTGGGCCACCTGGCGGTAGACCCACCACCACAGGGTGACTTGGTGGGCATCAGCGACCAGGGCGTCACCGGCCGGGCCGACGCGGTGGTTCAGGCTCCGGTGGTCGGCCAAGGCGCGGCCGAGCTCAGGGAGCGGGGTGGTGTCGACGAGATAGCCGCCATCGTCGCCGCATTCCCAGCGGCGCCCGCAGGCACAGGGCCGCCACCGGTGCCCGTCCCCGGCCAGCCAGGCTCCTTCCTCCAGGCACAGCGGGCAGGCGGGCAGGGGGGGTTGGCCGGGGTCCTGCGGCCAGGACCAGGCGCGAACCGCAGCGCCGGAGAAGGTGAGGAGGCGGGCGGGGGCCAGGCCCGGCAGGGCGTGGCACAGCTGGTCGACGTGGCGGCCGGTGAGTTCGGCCAGGCGAGTCAGGGACTCCTCGGTGAGGGCGATCTCGTGGGTGCCCGGGTGGACTTGGGCGGCGCTGGCGGGGAGTCGGCCTTTGTGCAGGGCGCGGAGCAGGCCCGGGAGTTCGACGGCGTTCGCCGACGCGGTGCGGACGAGGTAAGAGGCCGTTGTCTCGCCGTGGATCACCGGAACCCGGATGGGGAGGTCGGCTGCGGTGAGCGCCTTGTTCTTGCGGGCGGGCGCCGACGGGGCAGTACGAGGTGTCATGGGACGGGACGTTTCCACACCAGCCCTGTGGACGGCGGCGTGCGTAAGCCTTCGGGCTTTGCCCCAGGAAGGCCGTGTGATGTTGTCAGGTGTATGGAAAAGCGATGGGGCGACGAGTGGCGTCCAGGCATGCGGGTGCGCATGTACGACAGGAACAGCCCGTCACGCGAGGTGCGCGACGGGGTCATCACGGACAGGAGCTGGGGGCGGGAGCGCGGCAAACCGATCTGGTGGTTCACAGTCCTCTTCGAGGGTGACACGGAAAGCCGGGTGTACAAGCCGGGCGAGATCCCGGGCCGGAATCCGGGTCAATCCCGCACTACTCCAAACGGGTGGCGGCCCGTGGGGCACCCGGGCAGGATCTGAAGTCGCTTGGTCGTCAGGCGAGGGATTCGACTGTCCACTGCGTGGGTTCCAGCGCCAGTTTCCTTCGGCAAGAAGCAACCGCGGCCACAGCCCAATCACGGACCGCCGCCAAGTCATGCGCAACGTCATAGACGTGGCGGGCGGCGTGCTGGACGTCCAGGATCCATGGCGCCACGGGCTCCTCGTCGAGTACCGCGCGCAAGCGATCTCTTGCTTCCTCGGGGCGACCTGCCAAGGCGGCGGCAACGCCGGCATTGAAGCTCTCCCAGAGGAAACCGCGCCGTACTGGACGCTGCAGGAGGCGCAGGGCCGCCTGGTCGAGCCCTCCAAACGTGCTCCTGAAGGTCTCGACTCGGTCTCCCGCTTGGTCGGCGAGTGCGGCCGCCACCGTTCCGAACTGAATCTCGTTGCGAAAGTCCTGCCTCGGCTGGACCTGTTCCGCGAAGTCGAAGGCCAGGTGGCCGAGGTCCTGCCACAGCCACATCACCCCCACGGTCAACCCGCTGCCCTGGCTCCACGTGGGCGACGGGAACTCGACAATCCCGAGCCACCAACCGCGGTCATCGACCCAGATGCGGGATCGACCGCGCTGATTGAGACCGAGCGGCCGCAGCCGCTCTCGAGCCGCAGAGGCGACCAGCCGGGACGCCGGAGAAGTAGCTGCCATGCAGCCATTGTCGTGGGCCTCTCAATGCCGACGGCGTTGAGGGACACCCCTCCTGTACCTCCCAAATCGACTCCGGCGAGAGCCCCTGCCAGTCGCGAGCCTCCGTGACGAGCGTCAGCCTTCGTTGAAACGGATCGTTGACGTTCGGCGTCTGGGCAGCCAGGTGGGGCCACTTCAAACCGTTCCTCTGCTGGGGCCAGAGGAAGCCGTTTGGGCGGGGCCAAGACGAACCGTCCTAGACAGACCAGACCGCGCACGCCCTGGTCCTGGGAATCGCCGCACTCTTCCTCACTGCCGCCGCCTGACAGCACCCCGTCCAACCCAAGAAGGAGAAGACTGATGAGCGGACAGACCCCGGAAGAGCTGATGGAAGCCCTGCGCAAGCAAGCAGAGGCACAAGAGACAGCGGAAAGGGCCCTGTCAGAAACCCTGTACCGGCTCTCGCAACTGCCTGAGAACCAGTAGAACCGCCATCCCGCCCAGGCCCTGCCCAACGGCAGGGCCTGGCCCGCGTTCAAGGGAATCGCGAACGCTTGGCGGACGAACCTCTGGACTCGCCACGATCATGGCTCTGCCCGGGCATCTCCTAGCTCCGCCTGGAACGAAGGGCCTCGGCAGCGCCGATACCCCGCAGGAGCCCGGCTCTGTAGACGTCACCCACCGTCGTCACTTGGGCGGCAAGCCTCTCGTACTCCTCCAGCTCCGCCACACCCCGCCCGCCGGTCCTCCTCCGAACGCGACGCGGAACGATGCCAGGGTTCTGCTCACGCCACTTCCTCAGCTCCAGGATCGCCTTGTAGGAGGAGTGCCAGCAGGCCGCGTACGTCTTCCGCGCCAGAGGCTGAGGCAGCCTCAAAGGGACCTGCTTGGGGTATCCGCCGTCCCGCGATCCAGGCCACCGCCCGGGGTCCATGGCCTCGTCAGGCACCGCAGGCCACCGCCGGTCCCACCAGTCACGGTCCCTTAGCTCCAACTCGATACCGTGAGCGGCCAGCACGTCGACCGTGTCGAGCAGCTCACCAGCCCTCCGCAGTCTTTCCTGTTCACGGCGCCATGCAGCCCGCACCCCCGCCGCCTCCTGGCGGCGCAGCCCTCGCACGCTCCACTGCTCATCACCCTGCAGCTTCAAGCGGTACGCCCGCTGTTCCGCCAGCTCCGAGTCGAGAGACAACCTGAGCTCAAGGCTCACCTTGGCGTTCCCCTGGTGCTTCCCCAGCTTCTCCACCAGGCCATCCTAGGCAGTTTGCAAACCGAGCACCGCCGAACGTTACGGGGTGCCTCCTGGGCACCTACCGAAACTGGTATGTGCCCCCCAACCCACTCACGTGAGTAGGAAGACGCCGACCTGAAGGACAGATTCTCAGAATCGCGAATTCTCGTCTTCAAAACGCTAGGCGAATCCAGCGCAGCCGAGCCTGTTATCAAAACGTTATAACACGCCAGCGCAAGCGAAGTCGGCGGAATTTCCGCAGCTCACAGCCTTTATCCGGGCTAAAACTAGTATTTGCATCGCCGCCCGGAGAGCCCCAGGGCATGTCGGAATGGGTCATTCCGCCCACAAGGCCCCCAAGGACAAGAACCGGCGTTGTAATCTTCTCACCAGCGGACATAGGAGAGGGAGCGCGCTCTACCCCAGAGCCGGCAAGCATCCAGGAGTAGCAGAACGCTCCCTCTCTCGGACTCCGAAACAACCAGGAACGGAATCACTATGACGAAGTATAGCCTGCTGTTCCCAAAAAAATCCAAAGTCGATGTAATCGCGATTCACAAAATCCAGATCCTCCGACAGGATTGGTAGCGGGAACATAATGAAGAATATGGAACCCGCAAACCAGGATCCCTTCTTCGAACTTCGGGTAGGAAACTGGCACTCAAAACTGCAGAAGTTTCCAGAGTGGCCCGTAAAAGTGGGGAAGAAAATCTCTGTCGGAATTGGCATCGGGATCGGAGGATCAGCGGGGCTGCAAGTCTTCGCCCTTCTGACTGAGCACTTCGATTTGATTCACTGAAGGTTTCAGCAAGCTCTTCATCACTGAAAGCTGAGCGCACCACAGCAAGAGGATCCTTCTAAGGATTGCTCTGCAGTCGTCCAACGCCCAACCAGGGCCCTCAGCTCTTCTGAGAGCATGCCCGCGGGGTGTTCCCGATGGGAACACCCCGCACCATCCCAGCCCCCCTATACCCCCTAAGCCGGCTCGAAGCGTCGGCTTTTCCGGCCCCCGCGCCCACCGGCTTAGCCGCTCCCGCCGACGCTCCCACCGCCGCAGCCGCAGCCGCAGCCGCCGCCGCTCCCGCCGACGCGGCCGCC
>NZ_JBIVAL010000047.1:0-5704 GCF_044745505.1 Streptomyces sp. NPDC086989 | reverse complement strand
CCAGCGACGTGGCGACCCACTGGAGGTAGTCGGAGAACTCCCACCGGTACGGGTGGAAGGTGCCCAGGTTCACGAACTCGTCCAACCGGCCTTGCCCGTGCAGGAAGTTGAGGAACGTGAACCTGCTCGACGGATTGCGCAGCGTCACCAGGTCCTTCAGGAAGGACACCTGGCTGCGCGCCCACGGCATCAGGAGGTCCCGCTGCCATTTGATGTCCGGGGCCTGCTCCAACAGCAGTGTCCCCTGGGCCAGTTCGGGCGAGCCCGACTCCTCGATGGCCACGGCGAGTGCCAGATTCGCCGGCCCCGCGCCGATCGCCAGTACACCGACCTCGCGTACGGTCACGCTTCCTCCTCGATGTCGATCCGGATCCTGTCCGCGGCGGCATCGGCACGCCGCAGTGCCTCGGCGGAGCTGTCCGCGGTGGCCATGACGATTCCCGCCCGGTCCCAGGAGTGGCGCAGGCCGGTGAACCGGTCACCCGGCTCGGCGGTGACCGCGACCAGGAACACGCCGTCGACCCGCCGGGCCTCCTCGACGCCGTGGACGGCCCTGACCCGGCCCGGCCCGGTGGCGAGGAACCGTACGGCCGCTCCGCCCTTGGCCCGGCGGGGCAGTTCGCCCGGCGGCTCCTCGCCCTTCATCACGGCGTAGTAGCTGCGCATGAGCTGCACCGGGTAGGCGAGCTGGATGGTGTCGACGATGCCGCCGCCGGCGAGCCGGCCCGCGCATTCGACGAGGTACGGGACCCCGCCCGACACGATCCATTCGCAGTGCACGATCCCGTCGCGGAACCCGACGGCCCGGACCACGCGTTCCGTCTGACCGGCGAGGGTCCGGGTGAGGCCCTCCGGAATGCCGGCCGGCACCGTGTGCGCCCTCTCGACGGGGTGGGGGCCGGGGAACAGCTGTTTGCCGGTGACGTTGACGAACAGCGTGCGGCCGTCGCGGACGAGCATCTCGACGCTGAACTCGGGTCCCTCCACGTACTGTTCGGCGAGCATGGAGCGTTCCATGGGCCGGTCGGGAACGAAGACGCCCTCGTCCTGGTCGAGGCAGTCCGCCCAGGCCTGTTCGGCCTCGGCCGGCTCGTGGATCACCCGGACGCCCACGGCGGCCTGCCGGTTGGCGGGCTTGAGCACGACGGGTCCGCCCCGCTCGCGCTGGAAGTCCCTCACGTCGGCCGGGCCGGTCACGCGGACGGCGGCCGGGTTGGCGATTCCGGCCGCAGCGCTGACCTGCCGCAGCAGGGCCTTGTCGCGCAGGATCCGGGCGGCTCCCAGGCCGGAGCCGGGCAGGCCGTAGCGCTCCGCGAGCCGGGCGGCGAAGGGGGTCGCGTACTCGATCGCCGGGATGACCGCGACGGGAGCCAAGTCCGGGTGGGCGTTGTGGAACTCGTCGGCCTTGCCGTCGAGGTGGTACTCCCACTCGATCAGGCCGCGGACGAACGCGACCCCGTCGAGCTGCTCGCGCACGCGCCGCTTGCGGATGACGTCGGGCTCCTCGATGTAGAGCACCGAGTCGTCCGGCTGGAACTCGCCGATCGCGGCGAGCGTGACGCCGACGAACCCCACGATCAGGACCGGTCCGGTGGCCTTCTGGCCCTGCTGCCCGGTCATGAGGTGCCTCCGACGACCTCGGGCTCGCCCTCGGTGCGGGGATCCGCTCCCTTGGCGGGGCCCGGCCCGGGCGGCTGTCTCACCCCGGCCAGGGCGAACAGCCCGGCCACGGCGGTCACGATCCCGCACAGCAGCCAGAACCCGCCGCCGAGCCGGGTCCACAGGTACACGCCGAACAGCGGCGCGAGGGCGGAGGCCGCTCCACCGACGGCCTGCATGGTGCCGATGTAGCGGGCCTTGACCGCCGCGGGGAACGTCGCCGGGTGGGCGAACATGCTCGGGGCGGCGATCATGATCCCGCAGACGACCAGGACCGCGCCGGTGATGGTGAACGCGCCCGACCGGGGGGAGAGCGCGTAGACCGCGAGGCCGACGGCCTCGACGAGGTGGCCGCTGATCACCCGGACGTGCTTGGGCAGCCGGCTGAGATAGGCCGTGATCTTGAGTTCGCAGGTGATGAGGACGACCGAGGACACCGTGAGCACGGTGCTGTAGAAGCCGGTCGGGTAGTGGTCCTCGGCGAGCTCCAGCGGCAGGACGATGTGGCCCTGTGCGTAGGTGAGCGAGCCGAGCAGGATGGCGCCCAGGTAGAGCAGGTACTTCCGGTCGCGGAGCATGGTGGCGTACGCCGAGCGGCCGTCCGCGGCCGTCGCGGCAGCGGTCTCCGCCTCGGCCTGGGCCGCAGCCGTCGCGTCCTCGTCCGCCGGGCCGTCCGAGGCCCCGTCTGCGCCCTCCCCCGCGGCCCCGGCGGGTTCGACGGCTTTCTTGGGGAGCAGGGCGAAGGCCAGCAGCGCGTAGACGAGGGCGGTCGCGCCGTCGATCCAGAACAGCAGGTTCCAGTCGACCAGGATGACCACCGCGGCGATGAGCGGGGCCAGGGCGGCGCCGATGTTCAGCGCGATCCGCATCATCGAGAACGCCATGACCTGGTACCGGTCCGGCATCAGGTCGCTGAGCAGCACGGCCGCCGCCGGCCGGTACGCCTGGGTGAACAGGCCCGCGAGCCCCACCACGGCGAGCAGCGGCCACAGCATGCCCGAACCGCTCAGCCAGGAGATCGAGGCCACCAGCGGGGCCGAGGCGGCCATGGCCACCATGATGGTGGTCCGCGGACCGGACCGGTGGGTGATCTCGGCGCCCAGCATCGTCCCGAAGATCGATCCGATGCTGTAGGCGACGAGCGCCAGGCCCGCCGCGCTGACCGAGGCCCCCCGGTAGGTCAGGTACAGCACGAGGAACGTCTGGACGAACGCGCCGAGTTGGTTGACGAGTACGCCGCCGAGGAGATAGCGGACGGGTGCGGGAGTCGCCTTCAGCGCCTCGAACACCCGGACCGGAGCTTCCTCCGTCATGCCGCCCCTTCCCTCAACACATCGACGATGCGGTCCGCGACGAGCGGTGCCGCACTGAATCCGGAGCCGCCGCACGCCGCCCGTGACCAGAGCGCGGGTCCCACGCGGGCGAGCGAGGGGCCGCCGGTGTCCGCGGCGGCCGTGTAGTGGCACGACGTGACGGCGGCCACGGTGTAGCGGTGCAGTCCGGTCACCGGCGGTGCGGCGGCCAGCCGCTCGGCCCAGGGCCCCTGGTCCTCGGCTTCGCCGTCCGCGGTGCTGTCCACCGCACGGCAGACGGCGTCGGAGCTGATCTTCAGGAGGGTGCCCGCTCCGGGGGGCACCGCCCAGGCCCGGCCGTCGGCGCCGAGCCCCCCGGCCGCGGGTGCGTGCTCCCACCACCGCGCCGCGTCCGCCGGCGGGCGCAGGTAGACGACGGTCTGGCGGTGCAGTACGACCGGCGGCCCGGCGAGTTCCCGGGTCCACGGGCCGGCCGCGAGCAGGACCAGGTCGGCGCCCAGGCTCCCGCCGTCGGCCACCCGGACCGTGCCGGAGTCGGCGTCGACCCCGGTCACGGCCGTGTACGGCCGCAGGGTCACCGCCGGATGCCCGGCGAGCCAGCGGGCCACGGCGTTCAGGACCCGGTCGGCGAGCAGCACCCCGGCCGCCTCGTCCCGCACGCCGACCGTGTCCGGCGGGAACGCCAGGTGCGGCAGCTCCCGCGGTTCCACGGTCCGTACGCGCACTCCGGCTTCGGCGGCCGGTGCGGTCAGCGCGGCGAGGCGCTCCCGGGGCCACGCGGTGACCACCCCGACCGGGCGGTGGAGGCGGGCTCCGAGCAGGGCCTCCAGTTCCCGCCAGCGGTGGCGGGCGGCGGCCATCCGCCGGGTGGCGTCCGCGCCGTCGGGGCTGAGGGTGCGGATGACCCGGTGCTGGTCGAAGGAGCTGGACCGCGGGTTCGGGACCGGCCCCCGGTCGAGCACGGTCACGCGGTGGCCCGCGCGCGCACACTGCACGGCGGTCAGCAGACCGGTCACGCCCGCCCCCACGATCAGCACCGCGGCCGCGGACCGCCGCGGGGCGGTCGCCGCCGGGCTCACCGGCCCGGCTCCGCCAGGCGCGGCAGCCGTGCCGGGGTGAACTGCGTGGCGTGCGGCCCGGCGGGGATCGAGCGGTCCGGGAGTGCCTGGCCGGCGAGGTCGATCAGGAGCGGCGCGGCGCAGCGCAGGAACACGTCGACCTCGTGGCAGAAGTCGCCGGCGTCGACGGGTCCCGGCTCCCACCGGTCCAGCCGGGCGAGCTGCTCGGTCAGGGTGAAGGCGGCGGCGGTCAGGCTGAACCGGCGTACGTCGCAGGCGGCGGCGAAGCGCTCCAGGAGGCGGGCGGCCGCCTCCCCGGACCGTTCGGACACCGGCAGCGGCCCCCGGCCCACCCAGCGGTCGACCTTGTCGGCGATCCGGTTCCACGGGCGCACGAGCCGTTCGCCGGTCACGCGCGCCAGTGCCTCGCGGGTGAAGTTGGTGCGCTGGAAGTCCGGTCCCGTCGCGGCGAGATAGAACCGGATGAGGTCCCTGGGCACTTCGGCGGCCAGCTCCCGGCCCGATACGACGTGGCCACGGCTGGTGGAGAACTTGTCGTGGTCCAGCTCGTAGAACTCGTTGGTGACGAAGTGTTCGGGCAGGGTGTAGCCGCCCAGCGCCTCCAGCATGGCCGCGCCGACGACCGCGAAGGCGAATCCGGCGTCGGACCCGAAGAAGTACACGACCTTGTTGCCGGCCTCGGAGAACCACAACTCGTCCTCGGCTGAGAGCACTTCGCCCCGCTCCTCCGCGGCCAGCGCGGTGGCGTGCATGCTCCACGCGATGGTCTCGGCATCGGCGTAGATCACCTGTCCGGCGACCTCCGGGAAGGGTGCGGGGATGCCCCAGGCGATGGGCAGCGTGACCGGGTAGTCGGGGAGCGGCCGGGCGAGGATCTCCTCGATCATCTGCGCCAGGCGCGGGCGCATCGTCGCGCTCCGGCGGGCGAAGTAGGCGGTGAGTGCCTCGCGGTGGTCTTCGAGGGGCAGCACGAGGACCTGCTGTTCGCGCAGTTCGACCGGGTCCTCGGGGTGCAGGGTGGACCGCGGGCCGATGAGCTCGCCGGACGCGATCCAGTGCCCGCAGTTCTCGCAGAGCCCGGCGCATCCGTCGGCGAGGCACACCGGGCAGCCGCCGCGTACGTAGGCGTCGGTGAGGTACTCGCCGGTGCGCGGGGCGTACGGGAACGGGAGGGCCTTCAGCCGGAGCGCCCCGCCGGCGTGGAGGCGCTCGAAGAAGGTGCGGACGGTTTTGACGTACCGGTCGCCGAACCGGACAAAGCCGTCCGGCGCGATGCCCATGGCCGCCAGGGTCTCCTCCACCTGCCCGGCCGACCGGACGCGCAGGTCCTCCGGTGGTACGCCCAGTCGGCGGGCGGTGGTCACGATGTAGTTCTGGGTGAAGTGCACGCCCGTGCCGAACAGCACGTCGTGCCCGGCGGCGCGGGCGTACCGCGCGCAGACGTCGGCGGCGAGGAAGGGGCCGGCCAGGTGGCCGAGGTGCAGATCGCCGTTCGCGGTCGGGCCGGGGGCGATGACCAGGGTCCGTGCCATCAGACGCTCCTCGATTCGGTTCCGGCGTGGCGGGCGAGCAGGTCGGTGAGGATGTCGTGGGAGCGGTTCGCGAGGACGCTGATGAGGGAGTCGGCGATGCCGTGGGTCTCCTCGTTGACGC
>NZ_JBIVAL010000046.1:0-11751 GCF_044745505.1 Streptomyces sp. NPDC086989 | reverse complement strand
CTATGAACGCAAGGCCGAACACTTCCTCGCCTTCGTCGGCATAGCCGCAGCCCTCATCTGCCACCGCCGCCTCACCAAATGAAACGACGTCTTAGCGGCTGGGCGCTCTCGGCCGCGCGCTGGCTGATCACTTCGGCGGTCTCGTAATCCCGCCGCCACAGCTGGCCCCCGCAGTGAGATGTCCAGCGCTGGCGCGGTATCAGCGTGAAGTGGACGCGTCCGCAGGCGGCTGATGTCGTCGTGTCGGCAGCCCTGTATCACCTGTCTACCTGGACTCGGAGGTGCCCAGTGGTGGTCGCCGCCCTCGTGCCCGTTGCGGCGCTCCGCTGCTATCGGTGCTCCTGCGACGCGCGCCGGACCAGCCGGAGATCCTCGCCCAGCTGACGGGAGACGTAATGTGGGAGCAGTGGGCCCGCGTCGGCGGCATCGTGCCGGACAGTCCCGCCGTCGTCGCCGCGGCCGCGGTCGCCATGAGCACGTTCCAGTACCTGGCGATGCCCGACTGGGCCGCGGACCTGGACCGCTACCTGTCCTTCATGAACACCCTGCTTGAGGCCTCAAAGTTCGGGGAGGAAGCGGAGGAGTGAAGCATCAGGCCGCGGTACCTGCTCTCTGCACGGAGGGCAGGGCCGGGGCTGGTGGAGATAGCAAACTCGGGCTACTCCGCGGGGGAGCTTGGCGACCGGCGGCCGGTTCTCTTGCGTCATGTGCTGTCGCAGCATCCGATCGAGCGCGGTGGGGGGTCTCACGGCAAGGTCGGCGGTGCCGGCTTGCGCGGAGCCTTGGGCTTTTTCGGCTCCTCTCCGGCCAGGGCATCCAGCTCGGCGGTGCCGATGGAGTCCGGCGCTGCCGGCTCGCCGGACTTGAGGGCCTGCAGAACCCCTGTGACTGCCTGCTTGAGTACCGCCGCGGTCGGCTTGTCCTTGACCTCGCTCGTGGCTGTATAGGCCTGTATGGCGGTCCCGGTTTGTACTTCTCGGCGACGGGCACCGGGCCCGGACAGGCGCGGTATGCAGACCGGTCTGCGCCGGCGGCGCGCTGAAGAGTAACGCGGGCGACCCCGGCCTCGGCTGGCGGCGGATAATCCGGCCGCCGACGCCCACCACGCCATCAGCCTGGCCGTGCCCCACGTCGCACACACCACCCACACCGAACCCGACGGCTCCCCGGCCGCCTGGTGGTACTCCCTCACCGACCGCTCATGGGCGGCCGTACGGTGGCCGGAGGGGAACGGGCCGGGCGTCGTCTACCAGCACGGCCCGCGGCGCCTGTGGGACGTCGTGGAAGCCGCGCACGGATGGTGGGAGATGCAGGGCAGTCCGAGCCTTGACCGCTTCGGCCTTACCGTGGGCCCGGACGGTGAGACACCATGGCTGGATGACCCCGGGAACCTGCTGCCCGGGGCCAGGTGCCGATAGGAGGGGCGACGTGGACGCCGAGGGGGAACCGCTCGCAGCATGGGCCGAGCGCCGCGACCGCCGGCGAGTCCGACCGGCAGATCACCGGACGCCGCCGCGTCCAACCACTGGACCCCGCCGCCCGCGGCCGAGCCGCGCACCTCGCCCCCGACGCACCCCGCATTCTCCTCGAACTGGACGACGAATCCGGTGCGTGGATGCCGGTCGGGGTCGCCGAGAACGCGGACCAGGCTTCCCGCTTCCTCAACGGTTGACAGTGAGTACACCCGAGTTTGTGCCGCCCACGCCTCGGAGATAGCGTGCCCCTCCGCAATATGCGGGGGTTCATCCCCGCCGTGGGGTCGATGACCGGGCAGGGCCAAGATGCGCGCGTGCACGCGCGCGTGTCGGGCCCAGCGTTCATCGGGGCGGGCGGGCCTTCTGACGGGGAAACCCAGGGGGAATCTGAGGGGGGACCTATTGGGGGGAAAGCCGGGGGGAATCTTGGGGGGAAAACGGTTTTGCGGTCTGCCTGCATCGTGCCTGGTCAGGTGCCTGTTTGCAGGTGGTGACTAGCCAGACTTTATATAGGTGGAGGGGGTGGGGGAGCGGGCTGAGGGCGGTGTGAGGTGGGGGTTTTGGCTGGCTGGATTTCCTGGTGATCGTGGGGCTGCGTGTCGTTAGCGTGGCGTGATCATGTGTCAGGGGTGGCGTAGTGCGGGGCTGGCTGGCGGTGCGGGTGGTGGGCGGTGTGGCGGTTGTGGGCCTGCTGGCGGGGTGCGGGGGCGGTACGTCGGACGGCAAGGCCGTGGAGCCGGTGCCGGCCGCGTCTGCGGCTCCGTCGTCGGCTGACCCGGACGCGGGGGAGCGCGCGGCCGTCCTGGAGGCGTATGGGGCGCTGACGGCGGCGGAGGAGCGTTCGTATGCCGCGGCGAAGGTCGAACCCGAGCTGGCGCGGTGGGCGACGGACAGGGCGTTGGCGGACATCCAGGCCACGGTGTTCTGGCACCAGCAGGGCAAGACGACGATGCAGGGCTCGGTCCGCCGCGACGCGAAGGTGACCGTGTTGGAGACGTCCTCGGCGCCGCTGCGGGCCACGGTGACGGACTGCGCGGACTCGACCGGGCAGCGGGAGGTGGAGACCGGGACGGGCCGTGAGGTGCCCTACAGCGGGCTGCGCCGCCATGTGGTGACCTCGACTGCGATCCGTCCGGCGGGCGGGAGCTGGCAGTTCGTGACGTACGTGATCGAGCGGGACCGCACATGCTGATCCGCCCCCGCCTCGGCGGCGTTCTGGCCGTGGTGCTCCTGGGGGCCGGGGCCGGCCCTGCCTGGGCGGACGGGCCGGGCGTATCGGTGGTGTGTCCGCCGACCAAGCTGAACTGCGACGTCACAGCTCAGGACCCGGGCAAGCCTGGCGGTGGGCCGGGCAAGCCCCCCGCGGAGGGGGGCTTGCCCACGTGTGCGATCGACGGCCAGGCTCCACCCCGGAGATGGGCGTCTTCAACTCGGCGGACGCCTGCTACTGGAAGCAGACTGACGGCCCGGCCGGAGGCCTCCGCCCGGCTTCGCCACCGGGGCCCCACCCGGCTGGAAGCCGGGCGACGGCGGGGCGCTGTACCTGGTGACGTGTCCCAGCGGGGACGAGGATGTGCGTAGCGGGATCCGCTGGTCGGCGACGGGCCCGGCCGGTGACGGCGTCGACGTCCAGGCGCTCGCGCAGCAGGCGGTCGAGCGGCTGCGTCTGGAGGGCCCGGACATCGGGATCGTGCCGCGCCCGGACGGCAAAGGCCTGGTGGGGATGCCGGTGTGGATGTGGAACAAGCCGGGCCCGACCCGTACCGGTCCGGCGACCGCGACGGCGTCGGCCGGCTCTGTGACGGTCACGGCGACCGCGACGGTCCGCACAGTGGTGTGGTCGATGGGCGACGGCACCATCGTCACCTGCACTGGACAGGGCACGCCGTACACCCCACGGACCGGGGCAAGGAGATGTCCCCGACGTGCGGGCACATGTACGAGCGCACCAGCGCTCAGGCCCCGGGCGGCCGTTACCCGGTCACCGCGACGACCACCTGGGACGTTGCCTGGTCGGGGGCGGGCCAGACCGGCACGATCACCACCACCCGCCAGAGCCAGACGAGTCTGGCGATCGGTGAGCTCCAGGTCCTCAACGTGCCCTGACCTGCGCCGGAGGAACTCACCGGTTCTGTAGCGGTGACTACGGAGGGCCGGTGAGTTCACCGCCGCGGTCGCCGGCGTTCCGATGCTTGTGCCGGGCACGCTAGACGTCACCAAGGCAACCTGGCGGCCTGCGGCTTCCGACGACTCGGACACGCTGGTTGTCACCGGTTGGCCAAGCCAGTTGTCACTGTTCCGGAGAACCCTCCTGCGGCGACGGGTCCGGAGGCTGGCCGGGGAGGTCGTTTCTGGTTCGTACTCTTGACCCATACATCCTGGGGGAGAGAGTTGATCACGGAGTACCAGCAGAAGCTGCGTGAGCGCTACATCGGCGCCACCGTCATGCCGGTCCCGGAGCCGTGGCAGCCGGTGCTGGAACGCAGGACGCCCATCGGGGGTCTGCTCGGCATCGGCTTCGCCGTCCATCCCGACAGCGGGCACGACCTCGTCATGGTCGTGTCCAGCAACGGCCACGGACTCTTTGACGCGGTCACCGGCGAGAAGGTCGCCCGCGATCGGGACCCGGACCCCGACACCAGCACTCCGGACGCGTCGCCGGATCTCACCTGCCCTGGGATCGGCCCGGTCGAGGCCACGCCGGTGCGTATCGCCGGGCTATTCGGCGGGGGCCTGCACAGCACCACTCCAGACGGCTGGACCCTGGACGTCGTCAGTCCCGAGTGGCCCCGCGACCGCGTCATCCTCTCCGCCGACGGCGGGACTCACAAAGGCCCGGCGGGAGGGACGTGGTGGCACATCTTCCACTCCGAGTACTCAGAACTCCGCGCCGCTGGGTTCTCTCCCTCCGGACTGACCCTGGCGGTCGCCACCAGCAGCGACCTCACCCTCTGGACCCGACCTGAACTCCACTTTGACGATTGAGCGGACAGCGGTTCAGCAGGCGAACTGTGGCCTACGCAATCACACGGTGACAACAAACGTGTCCAGGTGACATCTAACGTGTCTCGGCACAGGAAGCCTGGGAGCCCTCCCGCTGATCCTTCGCGGGGGTTGCACCGGAGGGCGGCTGGAGGGTTGTCTGCACGGTTGCACGAGGCGGGGGACGGAAGGTGTGACCGGGAGTGGGACCCCCCGAATCTGGTGATCTTGCATTCGTGCAGGTCAGATACCGTGGGCAAGCCCCGTCGGAAAACGACACCTCTTTGTCCGAGATAGCCGGACGAAGAGGTCTGTCCTGTGTCCGGGGGCGGCGGTGGCAGGGGTACATGTACCGAGACGGCTCGTGAACGGCCCACCGGGCGGGGGAGATCGTGAACGGGTACGCGCCGTTGAAGGTCACGCTGCGGCACGTGACCGGGCGGGCTGGCACGGGGCGGGGGGCCGGTCAGTGGCTGCGGGGCGCGTGCGTGATCACGGCCATGCCGGCGAGGCAGACCAAGGCGCCGATGACGTCGTAGCGGTCGGGGCGGTAGCCGTCGGCGACCATGCCCCAGGCGATCGACCCGGCCACGAAGATGCCGCCGTACGCGGCGAGGATGCGGCCGAAGTTGTCGTCGGACTGGAAGGTGGCCACCACCCCCTACAGGCCCAACGCGATGACACCGGGCCGATCCAGATCCAGCCCTTGTGCTCGCGCATGCCCTGCCACACCAGCCAGGCACCGCCGATCTCGAAGAGGCGGGCGCGCTGTCCTTCGAGGCGTTGCAGCGCCGTGTCGCCGCCCGCGCCGCAGGCGGGACACTACCGAAGCGGTCATCGGCGCGATCGCCGGCACCCTGGCCCGCCCCCAGCTTCCTCATCCTCGGCCGCCACGACCACACCGGCCGCCTGCGCGTGGCCGGCCGCGCCGTACCGCTGCGCCCGGACGCGGCCCGCCAGGTCGCCGAGCACCTCGAGCAGGCCGGCCTGGGGCATCCCTGGACCGGTGTGAGTTCGCGGCCGCGTGGGGGAGCCGGGACGTCCTGGACACGGTCCTCGTCCGCCCCGACCTCGTCGCCGAGGTCAGCGCGGACCGCGCCGTCGACCGGGGCGGGATCTTCCGTCACCCGCTGCGCTTCAGGCGGTTGCGCCTGGACTGACCGTCGAGGGCGTGCCCCGGTTCGGGGCGGGGCCGGCTGCGGCTGCGGGGTGAAGGGGGGCTTGGAGCTGGACCGTTTTTCCGGTGAAGTGGTGCACCCACTCGGGTGAGCAGCAGCTGATGTGGTGTCGGGGCCGTCCCAGGGGCCGCTACACCCGGGTGTGTGATCAAGATGCTGATGTCGCGCGGTCTGCCCGCGCTCGCCCTCGCCGCTCTGCCCCTGCTCTCCACCGTGCCCGCCGTTCACGCGGCCCCGGACCAGGCGCCTGCCGCCCCAGCGGCAGCCCGGGTTGCCGCGGTGCGCCGGGATCTCCCCGAAGCACCACCGGCCTCGGTTGCCCGGGTCGAGCTGGCCGCGCTGGTGGTGGAGGCTCCGCACTCGATGGCCGGCTACTCCCGGGCGAGGTTCCCGCACTGGGCGCAGCAGGGGCAGCAGTGCGATACCCGCGAGGTGGTCTTGGAGCGCGACGGCCAGGACGTCGTCCGCGACGACCAGTGCCGCGCCGTCGCAGGCAGCTGGTTCAGCCCGTATGACGGCAAGACCCTGTCCGCAGCCTCGCAGGTCGACATCGACCACATGGTGCCGCTGGCCAACGCCTGGCGCTCCGGCGCCGATACCTGGCACACCGCCAAGCGCAAGGCCTTCGCCAACGACCTTGAGGGTCCGCAGCTGATCGCGGTCTCGGCGGCGTCGAACCGGTCGAAGGGCGACCAGTCTCCGGACCAGTGGACTCCCCCGTCCCAGGCGTACTGGTGCAGCTACTCCAGGGCCTGTACTCACATCAAGCACACCAGCTGAGCGTCACCGGAGTCGAACGTGACCGGCTGAACGAGACGCTCGACACCTGCGCGTGAGCGGGCAGCGAGGGCTGAAGCGCGCCACGGCCTGCCCCCCGCCAGCCCTGGCCGCCCCGAGAGTCACCCACGCCCCCTCGGCACGAAGGCGTACTCGTCATCGACCGACAGCTCGGCCGCGGTGACAATCACCTTGGCCACCGGTTCGATGATCCACAGTGTCGGGTCGGCGGGTGCGCCGTCTTCAGCGCCGATGTGCGCGTACATGGCGAGCTGCGGGGGTGGCCTTGGCCGTCCTAGACGCTCCACTGCCGCACATCCCAACCACCGCTGCCCGCTACGTGATCCCGTGCCGGCCCCCCTGCTGCTCCCGATGCGCGGCCGCCACCCCCGGAGCGAAGACCGCCGCCACCTCCCGGGCACCCGGGGCCACGGACCACCCCGGCCGCGGGCCGGTGCCGATCAGCATCAAGCTGACAAGCAAGCCGCCAGCTGAGACTCACGTACTGATGCGGTCATGGCCGGCGCGGCATGCCCGCGCTCACGAGTCCGCGGCCATGGCGGCCGCGTTGGGCCTGAACCCTGCTGAGGCCCGCAAGCTCACGGCCAGGTAGGGCGGTTGGGGCCTCTACCACTGATCAACGAGCGGCTGCGACCGCTGCGGTGGCGATGCTTGTCAGTGGACGCAGAATTCGTTGCCGGCCGGGTCCTGCAGCACAGTCCAGGTCAGGCCGGGAATGCTGTGTTCGCCGACGACGCTCGCACCCAGAGCGACCAGCCGCTCCACCTCCCGCGCCATGCCTGTGCCGGAGGTGGCGGCGAAGTCGATGTGTACACGGTTCTTGCCGCGCCGTTCTTCGGCCACACGCTGGAAACCCAGCGCCAGAGGCTGCGCTTTGACGATGACGAAGTCGCCGTGGTCCTGGGCGATCTCGCCTCCCAACGCAGTGGCCCACCACTGGGCCAACTCCTGCGGTTCCGCACAGTCCACCGTAATCATCACTGCTGCCATAGTCATGATCGTCACCCTAACCACGACCACCGACACCCGCCGGTACCAACCGTTTCGCAGAGCTGCGGCCGACGACCTTCGAAGCTTTCGACGCGCTCAGGTGGCTGCGACCGGCGCTTCCACGCCAGGCCGTGGCCGGCTACCGCAGGGCCATCCCCTGCGCACCCTCTCCAGGAAGCCCCGTTCGGGGGCCTTTCCCCAGCGTGGCCCCAACCGGGATTGACGGACCGTCAAAGCCGTCACCGCCATCTGTGTGACCTCGCCGCCTCCTCTGCCCTGCTCTGCCCTGCTCTGCCCCGACCGAGCCGGTCTCCTCACCTGGGTGACGCTGGCCGGTCCCGCTGGTTTCCAGGCACCCCCCGCCCGGCAACGGCCCACCCGAGCCGAGTGACCTCGTCGGGTATGCCGTATGATTGATCTTGAGTCCGCAGCTTCACCAGTTGCCGGGCCTGGCGTTGGTGGTCCAAGGAAAGACACCCCACTTCCCGTGGGGGGATGCAGGTGCAAGGCCTGCCCAGCGCTCCACAAGGTCTCGTCTCCTTCCAGAGGAAGGAGACGAGACCTTCCTCGTTCCGGAGACGGGCCGGTGTCGTGCCGGCCACCCCTCCCGATCGCGCGAATGGCACTTCGACGTCGGCGACGGCGTCTTCGTCAACCCCGGTGCCGGGGAGGCGGTGGTCTTCGCGGTCGCCCCGCGCACGGTCTTCGGCTTCGGCAAGGCCCCGTACAGCCAGACCCGCTGGCGCTTCGCCTGAGCTTCGGCGCCGGGCGGGTCCAGGGCACGCGCGACACAGCGCTAGAGGCTGAGTGCGTCCTCGGCGTTGTCCATCCAGGCCGTCACGGAGTTCTTGTCGGGCGAGACGTACAGACCGGGAGTCGACGCCTTCAGCGGGGTCTGCTCCAGGTCCGACTCCGTGTTCATGGTCAGCCCGATCGAGTTGACGGTCTTGCCCTTGCCGTCGTTGGCGCCGCCCATCAGCCCAGCGTACGCCGACTCCCCCGGGTCGAGCCTGATCGCGTCCTCGATGCCGGGAGCCGTGCCGCGCTCGGTGGCGTGGCCGGCCAGGTCACCGAAGGCCACGATCGGATGCCCCAGTGCCCTGCACGCCTTGGTGCCCTTGTTGGTGATCTTCAGCAGGTAGCTGCTCGTCGTGGGCTCCGCCAGGGTCGCGGTGAACTTCACGTCGAACGTGCTGCACGGGAAGACGTCGAAGCCGGGATCGGTGGAAGGCGTCGTCGGCTTCGGCAGCTTCGCCGGCTTCGACGTCGTCGACGGCTTGGCCGACGCGGTCGGCTTGGCCGGCGTCGGCGGTGCGGCCGGCGTGGCGGACTTCGCCGGGCTCGCGGTCGACCCGCCGGCCCCGCCCCCCGCGGTGTCCTCGGAGGGTCCACAGGCAGTCAGGGCGGCCAGTACGGATACGGCGGCGAGGACGGCAGCGGCTCTGCGTACGGTGCTCATGGTGTGGTTCCCCCCGATGAGAAGCGCGAAGTGCGCCGGCTGGACTGGGCCTGAGGATTCGAGCTGATCACCAGCGTCCCGCAGAACCTTCACAGGTTGATGACGGTATGTTGCCGAGTCCACCACGATCGCCTCGCCGCGCCGCGCCTGCGGCGTGAGCCAGCGCCGCCTAGGCAAAGTTCGCCCCTCCTCGTGTGCTGTTCGTGAGGGCCGGTGCTCAGGTCCGGGGAGCGATCTCTTCGAGGTCGTCGACGGTGCCGGACACGATGGCCCGGATGTGTGCGGTGAGGTGCTCTGCGGGCCAGTCCCACCAGGCGAGGTCGAGAGACGGGCGATGTCGTCGTTGTGGCGGGTGCGGATGAGTGCGGCCGGGTTGCCACCGACGATGCCCCCTGGCCGACACGGTCGCCGCCGCCCTCACGCTCGTCACGAGCAGCACACGAAGGGGCCTGGGCACCCTGTACTGACACAGGCTGGCGTTTGGCCTTGTCAGGAGCTGCCACGAAAACCGGCGCTTTGCACGATAGAGTTCGCGCGATACTTCGAAGCCTTCCGGTCCGCCGGAAGGCTTTTCGCGTTCTCGGGGAGGATCAGATGGCAGACCTGGTTGTCCGCAGAGCGGGCGTCGAGGACCGCGACATCTTGGAACGGCTCTGGCCGCTTTTTCTGCACGACCTGTCGGAGTTCTGGGGGGTCTTGCCGAACCCGGACGGGACGTACCGGCGCGAGTGGCTAGAGTCGGCGATCGGCGATCCCGTCTGGGTGGCCTATCTCGTATGGTCTGGCGACCGGCCGGTCGGCTTCGCGTTCGTACGCGCGCTGGACAGCGAGGTGCGCGTGCTGAACAGCTTCTTCGTGGTGCGTGGGGCACGCCGGTCGGGCCTCGGGCTGCGAGCGGTGCAGTCTGTTCTGACTGCGCACCCCGGCCGATGGGAGATCGCTTTTCAGGAGGAGAACGCGGGTGCTGCACGCTTCTGGCGTAGCGTCGCTTCCGAAGTCGCGGGCGAGGCCTGGACCGAGGAGCGGCGACCGGTGCCCGGGAAGCCCAAGTCGCTGACGAACACGTGGATTGCGTTCGACGTGCGCTAGTCCTGCTCCGCGTTAGTTTGTGGAGGGGTGTCGGTCAGGTTGGCTGGTCGCAGATTGATGGGCGTCGTGTGATGTGCACTGGGTGTGCGTCATGGGTTTTCACTGGCGCTGGGCTGGGGCGCAGCGGTACGGGGGTGTCGTTGTGCTGGTGAAGGCTGGTGTCGTTTGCTGTGTGGGGTGCTTGTCGCCCCTGTGGGTGGGTATGGCGGAAGGCTGGGTGGGGGCCTGTTGTGTCTGGCTACGCTCGGTGGATGCCGTCGTTTGCGGGTGATCCGCGTCATGAGCGTCTTGTCGCTGTGTTGGTGCCGTTGTTGCGTCGTTCGTGTCCGCCGGGTGGGGGTGGCTTCGGCGGGTCGTACGAACTCCGGCTCGGGGTTGACGAGGCAGAGGAGTTGGGCGGGGTCGATCTGATCCGTTCGGCGTTGCGGAAGGCCGGCCGGTCGCTGGGGTGGTCGCGGCTGCAGACGTTCGGTGGTTCCTTCCCGCAGGCCGCTGTGGCGGGCGTGGTGGACCGGCGGGAGATCCCCGAGGAGTTCGCAGCCGCCGTCGAGGAGTATCAGATGGAGCGGGGCAGGGCCGCGGCGGAGATCGTTGGACAGACGTTGCTGGATGGGAAGCCGCGTGTGGTGCCCGGTTCTGTTTTCGTGGTGGCGCAGGAGTTCCGCGCCGCATATGCCGAGGGAGCTGCGGGGTGAAGCGGGAGCGGGCGACGCGTCTGCTGGTGGACATGATCACGCGGCTCGAGGGTGGTGACTGGCCGCTGGGCCTGGTGGAGGAGGTGTATGTCTTCGGGTCGTACGCGCGCGGTGCGCTGGAGCCGAACGATGTCGACGTCGTCATCGAGCACGGTACGGACAAGCGCTGGCTCGGGGAGTCGCTCCATGCCTCGATCAACGGGCGTGATTCCTACGTGGGGATGCGGCAGGCCCTGAGGGGCCGCACCCGGGGTATCTCCTTCCAATTCCGCGGCCGCAGCAGTCTGCAGGACGAGGGCTTCGAGCTGTTCTTGCTGTGGCGTAAGGGCGAGCCGTTCTCTCTGGCTCGCGAGCGCCTTGCCTCCCTGACAGCGGATCCCGAAGCCGGGACAGCGCCCAGGGACCACATGCTTGCGGAGTTCGAAGGGCTGGAGAGCCTCGTGCCGCGCCCGGCAAGGATCGAGCTGTTCGGCCGCCACGCGAAGGGAAAGATCAGCATTACGCCGCTGCGGCTGGTGGACGGGGAGCTCGAAGACCCTGAAGCCGCCTGGCATGTACGGCGGCGGTGGGTGGAGACGAGCCCGCTGCGCCGCGCAGCGACGTGCGCCCTGGTGGCGTTGGAGCAGCGCGGCGTAGATCTGGGGGAGGTGACGCTGCACGGCCAGAGGCTGTTCGGCCGGGAGCAGCAGGCCGAGCGTTGCTTCGTCGATCTGGGGTGGAACGGCTTCGGATGCATGGGCCGTCTCCTGGACGGCGGAGTGACCTGGCTTGAGGTCTTGCGCCCGCATCGCAGCAAGCCCATGGACGCCCTGCTCATCGAGCCGCGATCGGGTCGGTAGCCGCCGTCCGGGTAGCGATAATTCGCCCGCCTGCGGTGAAGTAGGGGGTCAGCTTCATCCGTTCGTGTTGGCCTGACCGGCGTGTCGGGATGGACACCTCTGCGCGTGGACAGCCGCATGGTGCGGGGTTTGGGCTGGGGGTGTGTGGGTGGCCGATGAGATTTCTGCTGGCGAGGACATGCCGTGGTGCCGGGGTGTGGGGCGTGAGGATGCCGTGGCGCGGTTGGTGGCACTCGATTCGCGGGG
>NZ_JBIVAL010000045.1:0-11805 GCF_044745505.1 Streptomyces sp. NPDC086989 | reverse complement strand
ATACGAACGCAAGGCTGAACACTTCCTCGCCTTCGTCGGCATAGCCGCGGCCCTCATCTGCCACCGCCGCCTCACCAAATGAAACGACGTCTTAGTGGCCTTCGATGCCTTGCAGGCCAAGGGCCGTACGCTACGCCGACCGCAGAACCCGCCTGGAGTCCCTCCTCACGGACCATGCGCGCGGACTATCCCTCCCTCATGTATTTCGGGATCCTGCTGCGGCCGGCATAGAGGAAAACGCACAACGGTCCGCCCGGAGAGCCGGGCGGACCGTTGTCTGCTTTTTGTGGCGGGCGCTAGGTCAGGTGATGCCCCCCTCTCGAGTACGGATGAATCGTGCTTGCTCTAGGCTGGAAAGCCGACGTGTGCTGATGGGGAATTTTTCGAAATCTGCGCGAAGCAATTTTACGAGGAATTCGCTCATGCTGCAAAAATGAACGGACCAGGAAGCCTCGTCGCGAGAGAAAACCGCCAAAGGCCAGTCGTCTGGGTTCGTGCTGCAGGTGAGCCAGCCCAGAATGTCGGCCTCGCTGGTTTCGCCCCAGATGAGTACGTCCTCGAGCCGGTATTTTTGAGCCGCAACCTCGTCAGCCCATTCATGAGCTTCAGGGAATTCCAAGACGTGATCCGGGAGTCTGTCTACGCACCGAGCCATTGGGTCGGGTGCAGCGATCGGAATGGTGATCCAGAGTGTCTCTTCGATCGACCCCTCTCCAAAAACTGCGACGAACTCCTTGTAGTCGTCCGGGAACTGGAAGCCGTACTGTTGCTCAACTTCGCCCCAATTGACCTGGTCGCCCCCCTCGCTTCTGGCGACCAAGAGTTCTCGCAGCTGCGCGACGAAGCTGTCCATGCTGGATCCTCTCATCTACCGGGCGTCCCATTCATCTGTTCCGCGGACGGGTACGGGGCCGGTCTGGTTCGATACGCGGCCCAAATTATGCCATTCGCCTGTTCGGAGGCCGTAAAACGTATTGGGTATGTCGTTGTTGATGTGGAGACCGGGTGATCCGTCGGCGTTCCATCCGTCCGCCTGCATTTTGAAGGCGTACGGTACAGTCCGGGGGCCTTCGTACAAGGGGGTCACCTTATAGTGCACGACCTGCCCGGCGTTGACTGCCTTCTTCACCTTGCTTTCGTAGGTGAGCATGTTTGGCGTCTGTTGCGGCGCGCGTCTGTCGATGGTCCAGGCGTTCGCCTGCCGACTGCAAGTGACGAGGTTCTCTGCTCGGGCGTCGCCCGTCAAGTCCTTCGCCAGCAGGTGGCACGCATTCACCCAGATCGAGCTGGGTTCATTGCCGAAGTCAGCCATGTAGTCCTTGGCCCATTGGTGACCCGGAGGGTCGAACTTTCGGTCCGTCGAGTTCTCATCCGTTTTGTTGTTCGCAAGGAAGTGCTTGTCCAAGCACGCTTCCACGCCCGTGGGACGATTGCCATAAACCGTGTCCACGCGGTCCCACTCACGCCACCCGCTGCCGAACCTGCGGCAGTCTTGGCTGTTGCGCGTATCTGCAGCCGTGCCCTGGCCACCAGGGTTGGTGGAGTCGAGCACGGTCGGTGTCAGAGCGGCTATGGCGAGCGCGTCCAGGAGTGCTTGGCCCCCGACGGTGATCGTGGTAGCGGCAGCTGTCGCTGCGGTGCCTGCGATCGAGGTCAGCGTGGCTATCGGTGCGCCGAGGTTCGGTGCCGGGAGCGGGTGCGGTCCCCTGTAGACGTTGGGCGGGGGCGGCGGCGGAGCCGGCGGTGCGACGGGCTTGGGTCGGGTACGGCCAGGTCCACTAGGTCCGCGCGGGGGGCTCGGTCGATAGCGAGGCGGGTTCCAATCGCCGCCACCGCCACCGCCACCGCCACCGCCACCGCCGGAGGGTGCCCAGGGCCCACTGCCACGGCAGCCCGACAGCCAGGGTGCAAGCGAGCACTCCGTGTACCTGGGCCGTTCCACGTAGCCGGGGCACAGGTACTGCGAGAAGCGCATGTCGCCGCAGCGATTACCACTTCCGCCGCTGTTACTGCCCGCAATGAAGGCCTCATAGAAGACGCACAAGGGCGATGCCTCGAGCTTGAGCCAACCCAGCTTGGAGCGCCCGGGCTTGAAGCAGTCTTGGACCAAGTGGCCGGTGGGGTCGGTGCCGTTGAGTGGGCTTGCGTTGGCGTAGGTGTAGCGGTTGGCCTGGGTGGAGGGGTTGGGGTCGAGTTGCCAGGTGTCGCGGCTGGTGAAGCCTCCGGTGCCGGGCTGGTACCAGCGGGAGGCCATGTTGACTTCGCCGGTGGTGTTGTCGGTCCAGCCGGACTGGTAGCCGAGGTTGGGGCTGGTGCCGTTGCTGGCGGTGACCTTGCCGGAGGCGTCGTAGGCCTTGGAGGAGGCGACGGTGGTGCCGTCGGGGGTGAGGCTGGCGACGAGGTCGGTGTGCTGGTCGGTGACGGCCAGGCGTGCCGAGCCGGGGGTGGCGGTGGTGGCGCTGGCTATCAGGGCGCCGCCGGGTGTGCGGGTGTAGGTGGAGGTGGCGTCCTTGACGAGGTTGTTGGAGCCGCCGTCGTAGGCGAAGGCGGTCCCGTTGTGGGTCATGACCCGGTCGAGTGAGTCGTAGGTGAAGGTGCTGGTGCCGTTGGTGATGGTGCGTTCGAACGCGTCCGACTTGATCTGGCGGCTTGTGCCGCCTTCGGTGACGGTCTGTTCGGTGCCGCGGGCGCTGTAGTCGAAAGTCTGGCCGCCCCAGGCCGTAAGGCGGTTGCGGGAGTCGTAGGTGCCGGTGGTGTCTCCCTTCTTGGTGAGGTTGCCGGACTTGTCCCACTCGTAGCCGGTGGTGGTGGCGCCGGTGGTTTCGGAGGTCATCCGGCCGGCGAGGTCGTAGGCGTAGGTTTCGGCGCCAGCTCCGGCGGTTCCGGTGGTGGTCTTCTTCACCAGGCGGTCGTCGAGGTCGTATTCGTAGGCCGTACCCGCGATTCCTGCGCTGGTTGTGGTGTTCTTGACGCTGTCGTCCGCCAGGCGGCCGAGGGCGTCGTAGACGTAGGAGCGCTTCGCGCCGATTGCCCACGTGCCGCCGGCGGCGGGGCGTGCGTACTCGTCTGCGGTCAGCCTGCCGGCCGCGTCGTAGTAGTTGCGCACCTGGGTGCCGGTGAGCGGGTCGGTTGTCGTGTTGAGGTGGCCGGCCAAGTCGTAGGCGAAGCCGGTGGTGCCTGCGGCGTCAGTGCGGGCGGTCATCTGACCGTCCGCGTCGTAGGTGTAGGACGAGGTGCCGCCGGGACCGTCCGTGGACAGGACCTGGCCGCGGTCGTTGTAGGTGTAGGTGTTGCCGGCGAGGACCCCGTCTCCGGCGACGCCGGTCAGGCGGCCGGCCAAATCGTAGGAGAGGGAGCGGGGCCGGGTGGCTGCGGCGGTGCCGGAGCCGGTCTCAGCGGTGAGGTGGCCGAGGGTGTCGTATGTCTTGTTGCGCTTGACGCTGCCGGGCAGCAGTTCGGTGATTACCTGGCCTGCGGCGTCGTAGACGTTGGTCCAGGTGCGGCTGCTGAGGGCCGGGTGCTGGGTGGTGCTGGGTTCGATGGTGGATTCGGGCAGGCCCCAGGTGTTGAAGGTGTAGGTGGTGGTCTTGCCGCGGCCGTCGGTCAGGCGCGTGCGGTGGCCGGACGCGTCGTAGCCGAAGGTCGTGGTGATGGAGTCGGTGGCGGTGACAGGTTCGACCTGCGTGGTCATCCGGCCGAGCGCATCGTAGGCGTACGTGCGGCGGGTGCCGGTGGCGGAGACGGTTGCGGTGACGTTTCCGTCGTTGTCGTACTCGGTGGCGGCACTGCGCAGTGCGGTGGTGCCGGTGCCGTAGTCGGTGACGGTGGTGGGCTTGCCGAGGACGTCGTAGGCGGTCGTTGTCTTGCGGCCGGTGGCGTCCTTCGTCTCGGTGGGGCGACCGAGGCCGTCGTAGGTGTTCTGGGTGACGCCACCCAGCGGATCGGTTGCTGTCAGGACCTCGCCCGCGGTGTTGTAGGTCGCCGTGGTGCGGCGGCCGGCGGGTGTGGTTGAGGCGGTCTGGTTGCCGGCGTCGTCCCAGGTGTAGCGGGAGACGAGGTTTTGCAGGGTGGGCCTGCGCTCGACGGTGGTGGCGGTGAGCTTGCGGCCGAGTTCGTCGTAGGTGGACTCGGTGCGGGCCCCGGTCGGGCCGGTCGCGGAGAGCGGCAGACCGGTGGGGGTCCAGGTGAAGCTGGTGACGCCGCCGCCGGACAGGTCCGTGTTGGTGCCGTTCAATGATGCTGTACCGGGGGCCTGGAGGCCTTGGGCGCCGGTCGCCGGGTCCGTCTTGCGGATCAGGTTGCCGAGCTGGTCGTAGCCGTAGTAGGTGGTGCGGCCCAGCGGGTCGGTGGTGGAGACCTGGTTGCCGAGCCTGTCGTAGGCCTGGCGCGTGACGGCAGTGATGGCCGTGGCGGCGCCTGGCGGGGTGTAGCCGGGCAGGGTGAGGGCGACCGGGCGGCCGAGCAGGTCGGTCTCGGTCTTGGTGACCTGCCCGCGCGGATCCCGTGCGTCGGTTGCTTCGCCGAAGGTGTTGTAGCCGGTGAGGGTCTTGGGGCTGACGGCGGTAGCCGCACCGCCGTTCTCTTCGGCCTGCACCTGCGGCGCGGTCGTCTCGACCGGACGGCCGAGTTCGTCGTAGCGGATGGTGGTGGTGTTGCCCCTCGGGGTGACCTGGGTGAGCGGCATGCCGCGCTGGTCGAAGGTGGCCGAGGAGACGCGAGTGGTGGTGCCGTCGGTGACGGTGTTCTTCTTCGGGTTGCCTGCCTGGTCGTACTCGGTGGTTGTGGTCAGCTTCTTGCCGAGGTCGTCGATCGACTGCGTCTGCGCGGTGACGCGGTCGCCATCGTCATAGGCCGCGGTGGTGACCCGGTTCAGCCCGCTCGGGTCGAACACCATGCGGGTCACACGCCCGGTGGCGTCGAAGGTGTTGACGGTGGTGCGGGCGCCGCCGGCTGTCTGGGTCAGGGTGTTGCCCGCGCCGTCGTATGTGGCGGCGGCCAGGACGATGTCCTTCTTCGTGCCGTCGGACTGGGTGACAGCCTTGGCCGTCGTGGTGGCCTTGAGCCCGTCGTCGTAGTAGGTGTAGGCGGTCGTGGCGCCCATCGCGTCGGTGGTGAAGGCCAGTCGGCCGGCCGGGTCGTACGCGTTGGAGACCAGAGTCAGGTCGTGCGTCTGCCCGGAGGGGTCTCCCGTCCAGTCCTTGAGGACCGATGCGGCGAGCTGGCCGCGCCGGGTGTAGGAGTGGGTAGTGACGTTTCCGGCGGGATCGGTTTCACGGGTGACGCGGCCCAGCGGGTCGTGTACGAAGGTCGACTCGTTGCCGGCGGCGTCGGTGGTGCTGTCGTTGAGGCCGACGGCGTCGTAGTGGTGGGTGCTGGTGCGGGTCGCATCACCGCCGGTGGTGTCCTCCTGGGATTCGGTCAGCAGCTGGCCGTCCGCGTCGTAGGTGCGGCTGATGCGGGCAGTGTGGGTGACGCCGGTGACCTCGTTCTTGACGCCCGGGCCGGTCTCGGAGGAGATCCGGGACATGGCGTTGTGCGCGTACGTGGTCGTCACGCCGGCGGGGAAGGCATCCGAGCTCTGCGTCTCGGAGGTCTTGCGGCCCAGCCCGTCGTAGCCGTACGTGGTGATGAGACCGGACGGCGAGGTGGCCTGGGCGACGTCGCCGTTGGCGGCGTAGGCGTACCGGGTGGTCGCGCCGTCGGTGTCCTTGACCGTGGCGACCAGGCCGGCCGGGGTCGTTCCACCGCCTGCCGCGGGCTCGGTGCCCGTGGTGTAGGTGGTGGTGCGGGTGCGGCCGTCGGCGAGGGTGACCGTGTCGGGCAAGCCGAGTGCCGTGTAAGAGGTGGTGGTTCGGTAGCGGTTGTCCTCCGGTCCGCTCGAGCGGCCATCACGGACCGCGATCGGCTTGCCGCCACGCGGGTCCAGCGGGTCGGCGTCGTTGCTGTAGTACTCGGTGAACGACGTCCAGCAGGAGTCGGCGTCGCGGCACGTCGTGGTCGAGACGGTGTGCCCGCGCTCGTCGTGCCCGGTGATGACGGCGTGCCCGTTGGGGTCGGTGACCGTGTGCAGGAAGCCGCCGGTGTCGTACGCGTACGTCGTCAGGCCGCCGTCGGCGTCCGTCGTGGCGCTGCGGCGCTGGCCGCGGACCGCGTCGAAGGTGCTGCTGGTCGTCACGCCGACGGGGTCGGTGACCGTGACGGTCGAGGACAGCGAGGAGCTGCTGGCCTGGGCGCGGGCCTGGTAGTGGGCGTTGACCTGGGCGGCGCTCAGGGGTCGCGGGTAGACCGCGACCTCGTCGATGCTGCCGGTGAGATAGCTGGGGTTGCCGGGGCTGGCGGGCCAGCCGTAGGCGTAGCCGGCGCCGATGTAGGTGCGCTTGTTGGCCTGGTGGTTGATCGGGCTGGTCACCACCTGCGCGGCCTGGGCACCGTCCAGGTAAAGGGTCTGCGTGCCTCCTCGCACGGTGATGGCAGCGTGGTGCCACTGGTCGTCGGTCACTGTGGTGGCCGAGACGTTGGTGGCGTTGGTGTTCGGTGTGTAGTACTGGCCGTGGAGCTTGTTGTCCGTGCCGACGTACAGGACCGGGGTGAAGGTGCTGACGCCCGGGTCGGGCAGGGTTCGTTCCTGATCGCTGTAGAGGACGCCGGGCTTGGTGGTCTTGAACCACAGCTCGACGGACAGGTCCGTGGTGGACATGCCGATCGGGGGCAGTTCGGCGTAGCCGTCGCCGTCGAAGCGGGCGGCCGTGCCGTCACCGATGCCGAACGCGCCGGCCGTGCCGAGGGTTGCCTTGGTGTAGGTGCCGGTGCCGCCGGTTGCGGCGACCTTGTTGGTGACCTGGGTGCCGCTGGTCTCGTCCAGGCGCCAGTAGCCGGAGGGGGCGTCGGCCAGGACGGTGCCCTGGTACTGGGTGCCGTTGCCGGCGACCAGGCGGTTGCGGGCCTTGTAGTGGTCCGCGATGGTCTGGGCGTCGAGCTCCTTCGAGTAGAAGGCGGCTTCGTCGAGCTGGCCGTTGAAGTAGCGGACGCCGTTGGCCTGGCCGTCCCAGCCGGAGCTGGAGAAGCCGGCGCCGAGGTAGGCGTAGGCCATCGTCTCGGGCTTGACCACGCCGGTCTTGGACCCGATCTTGGCGCCGTCGAGGTAGAGCGACTGGCCGGTGGCACCTCCGGTGATCACGACGTGGTGCCACTTGTTGTCGGTGACGGTGCTTGCGCCCATCACCGGCCAGGAAGTGGTGCCGTCCCACAGGTGGCCGCGCAGCTTGCCCTCGCCGTCGATCAGCAGGCTCGGGTTGTACATGGCGGGCGTGGTGTTGGTGACCTCCACGTTCTGCAGACCGAGGAGGACTGCGCTGGGCTTGTCGGTGCGGAACCACATCTCGACCGAGAGCGCCGTGGCCCCGGCCAGGGATTCGGCCGGCACCGCGATGGCGCCCTTGGCGCCGTCGAGGGTCACTGCGCCGTCGTCGCCGTCGTAGAAGGCTCCGACGCCGCCGAGGGTGACGCCGTCACGGTAGGAGCCGTTGCCGCCGGTGGATATATCATCGGCCGCGGCCGCGCCGTTGGTGTCACCCAGGCGCCAGTAGTTGACCGGCCCCGTCGCTCGGACGGCGTTGGCATAGGCCTGGGAGCCGGCCGCGTAGCGCGGCGCGGAGATCTTCCAGGTGCCGCCGTTGTTGTCGGTCACCTCGGTGGCGCGCTCGGTGTCGGCGTCGTAGAGCGCCGTGTTGGCCACGCGGCCGGAGGGCAGAGTTGTCTTCGACAGCTTCGAGGCTCCGGTGCGGGCCGCGTAGTGCGCGCGCACCGCCCCGGGATCCATGGCGCGGTGGTATACCGCGACCTCGTCCATCGAGCCCTTGAAGTAGCGGGTGGTGTTCGCGCCGCCGCCGTCCCAGCTGTCGGAGGTGAAACCGGCCCCCAGGTAGGTGAAGGTCTTCACCGAGTGAGTGACCGGCCCGGTGCGGCTGCCCAGAGGCTGGCCGTCCAGGTAGAGGGTCTGGCTGGTGCCGGTGCTGGTGAGCACGGCGTGGTGCCAGGCGCTGTCCGTGACCGGCGCCGCAGAGGCGATCGGGGTCACGTAGCCGTTGGAGACCTCGAAGGCGCCACGGAGCTTGCCGGCCGCATCCACGGCCAGGACCGGGTTGTAGTGGCCGGGGCCACCCGAGCCGAGCGCCACGTCCTGGAAGCCCAGGAGCACCCCGCCGGGCTTGTCGGTCTTGAACCACATCTCGACCGACAGGACGGTCGAGGAGGCAAGCGTGGTCTGCGGCAGCTCGACGTAGGCGTTGGTGCCGTTGAACGACACTGCCTTGTTCCCGGTGCCGGCCAGGACACCGGCCGTGCCGAGGTCGACGTCGCGGTAATGGCCCGTGCTGATGCCGTTGCGGGAGACGGCCTCGCTCTGCGCTGCCTCGCCTTCGCCCTCGTTCAGCCGCCAGTAGCCGACCGGGCCGGCGTCCTGGACCATATTGCGGTACTGCGATCCGGAGGTGTACTCGTACACCGTGCACGCGGTCGCTGACGACGGCGGGCAGACCTTCGTCAGCAGATCACCGGTGTACGTGTACGACCACACCAGGGCAGGCGCCGATGGCCCGACCGCATCCGTGGACACGGAAGCGACATGAGCGCCACTCCATGCGAAGGTCAGCGAACGCTGCGAGAGGGCATCGGTGGCCTTGGACAGCTTGCCCGCCGTGTAGGTGAGGAGCTGCTCGCGCCCGTTCCCGTCCTTGATCTTTGTCAGCAGACCGCTGGCGTCGAACGTGAACAGCGACGCGGTGGCGTCCCGCAGGGTCCAGCCCCCGCCGCTCACTGCGGTGAGCTGTCCCATGGAGCCGGACGGGGCGCTGTAGGTGCCGTCGCTGTTCTTGCCGAACCGGACCTGGCTGCCGTCAGCGAGGGTGATCACTACGCTGCCGTCGGGCTCGGCCAGGGCACGCATGTCCCACCGCGTGGCCCAGCCGGCACCGAAGGCACTCGAGGTACTCGGGTCTTGCGAGTTGTAGGTGCGGGTGACCGCGAGCTCGGGTCCCGCCGCGTTCACGGAGGCGTCCCGCGCCGAGGTGGCGAAGTTCCCTGACCGCTCGTCGAAGCCTCGTCCGCTGTCGGTACCGCCCAGGTGGGAGGTGATGACAGGCTGCGGAACCTGCATGTTCAGCAGCGAGGGTCCGGGACGGGCGGACTGGTCCTTGCTGTCGCTGGCATACGCGTACCAGGCGTACGCCTTGCCCCAGCTGAGCCACCCGGCCGGGACGGTCCAGCTCTGCGAGGCCGAGGACGGGCTGGTGCGGCAGTTCTGCCGCGTGTTCTGCCCGGCTACCTCGCAGACCTCGAACTGGTAGGTCAGCGCACCCGGGTACTGGTCACGGTCCGTCGCCGACGCCCACAGCGTCGGCGTGAGCGTGTCGGGGACGGCGCCGCTGGGTGGCGACTCGGCCGTCAGCTGTGGAGGGATGTTGACCGCGTCAACCTGAAGCCCCGCACCCGGCACGCCCTCGTTCACAAAGGTCGCCGTGCCGTAGTCGTCCATGGTCCACACGAGCGTGTACCGAGCGGGGACCAGCGGGGCGATCTTCGCATCGAGCGTGATCGTGTCACCCGGAGGCACATCCCGCGGCATCGGCGTCCAGCGGACCTTGTCCGCACCGCTGATCGGGTTGCCGGAGGCGTCGTAGAGCAGGTAGCGCAGCTTGTAGTTGCTGTTCGCGCCCCACGTCTGCTGGCCCTGGTTGGTGACGGTCACCTTGAAGGTGCCCTCGGTCGTAGCCGTCATCGGCTGCACGAACTGCCCCAGCTGGTACGCGGCCCCGTACTTGGTCCAGGTCACATCGAGGCTGGGCTTGCCGTTGGGGTAGTTGTCCGACCCGAACTGCTTCCACGCGTAGGAGTCCGTCGTGGACGCCTTGATGGCCAGCCCGTAGTTCGGCTTGCGGTTGTGCGTCCAGTCGTCGACCAGCTGGCGGCCAGCGCCCTCGAGGTCGATGGCCTCCCAGGCCGCATCGCCGCACGGGTAGCTGGTCTGACCGGCCGGCCGCCAGCCGTGCGTGAAGCTCTTCGATGCCAGTGCGTCACCCGTGGCCGGGCCGGGCCACGAGGACGTCGACCCCTCGGACCAGTTCGAGGTGATGGCGTGAACGGTGACCGGGCGGGCTGTGCACGAGTACGACCACGTGTTGAAAAGCTGCAGTTTCGCGTTGACGATCCACGCGTTGTTCAGCGAGCTCAGCCCGTCGAAGCGCAGGAACGACGCTGCCTTGTTGTCGCCGCCGTTCGAGGTGCCGACCTTCAGCACGGTGTCGCTGGAGAAGTTCTGGTTGTACGGCGACTGCACGTAGGTGCCGGCGGTCGCACCGCTGCGGGTGACCGACGGGTCGACCTTGACGGGGAAGACCCGCTCAGGAGCCGACAGCCACTTCTTGTCCAGGTCGACGACGAGCACCTGACGCCCGTGCTCGCGCACCAGGCTGTAGGTCACCCCGGACGACAGAGCACCCTGGTTCGTGTTCTCAGCCCGGTGGGAGTCCTCCATCCAACCGGCGGGCATCCACGCCTGCCCACGTCCGCTCCCGTCGGCGAAGACGACGCCGCCCTGGCCGTCGAGCTTCGCGCTCAGGCCTTGCAGAGCGAGCGGGAACCGCCACTGCGTCGGTGCATCGGCGCTCTTGAGGATCAGCGACTCCTTCACGGAGTCGCTACCTGCGATCAGCTCTACATCGGCGGACTTCCGGACGTCCGGGTAGGTGATCACGCTGCCGGTGGCCTTCCCCGCCGCGTGCGCCGCACCTTCGATCCCGTAGGCGACCGCACCGCTGCCCTCCACGCCCAGGCGGACCAGCGACGGCTCATCGGCATAGGACGAAAAGCGCAGCTGCTCCTGCGTGGAGCGCGCCTGCCAGCCGGAGCCGGCCCCTTCACCGCCTGGCGACGAGCTCTGTCCGGCAGGCGACAAGCCGGTGTCGATGCTTTTCCACGAGCCGTCCGGCGAACGGAAATTGACCGGCTCGTTGTAGAAGCGCGTGGTGTAGGTGCCGTCCGTGTTCAGGAACGTCCGCCCGCGCTCGGTGCGCTTGTCCGCAACTTCGCGGCTGGACTTCTCCTCGAACCCCGTCGGCTGCACCGGCGCCGGAGCAGGAACCTTCACGAACGGCACCTTGTAGGGCGCCGCATCTCCCAAACGCAACGGAGGCGCCGAGCCGTCAAGGGGCAGCTCGCCGCGCCCCTTCAGAGCGCCGGAGCGACCGCCGGAGGCAGCAGCATCCGTCGCGCTGCCGGCAGCGCTGTGCCGTCGGCCTTGTGCGGATCCCCAACCTTGCTTTGGTCTCTCACCGGCACCAGGTCCGTATCTCGCGGTGACCCACTTGTTCACCGCCCAGGCCGCCTGCTCTGTACCTGCCAGAACGGCCATCATGAATGCCACTAGAAGAACCAGTGGTCGCGCTGTGCGCACGGATATCCCCCACATAGACGATCAGTTCGCTTGTCCTATCCGTTCGCGAGGCGATGTCACAACATGTGACCAAAAGCCGACGCGATCGAACTGAACAACCGTCAGGCCAAAGATGATCATTGATCCTGATATTTCTGCACAGAAAGATCTTGTAAGTAGTCTTCCTGCGTGGTGCAGATCACGCCCCCTGCTGAACCGCGCAGACGCGCTGCAGCGCAGCGCTGGCCGGCCGCAATCGACAGCAGCTGACGCATGAGTGGGTGATGGGCGTCGTGTGATGTGCACTGGGTGTGCGTCATGGGTTTTCACTGGCGCTGGGCTGGGGCGCAGCGGTACGGGGGTGTCGTTGTGCTGGT
>NZ_JBIVAL010000044.1:0-12915 GCF_044745505.1 Streptomyces sp. NPDC086989 | reverse complement strand
GAACAACACCCACAACTCATCCGGCACCAGCCGCTCAACCAAATCCGTCATGCACGATTCAACGAACGATCACGCCATAAGAAACGGCGTCTAAGCCGTGGCGACGAGCATCGACGTGACATCGATCAGCACGTACTGCACGTTGGCGATCTTGTGGCGGGGTCCTGTCGCCTCGCTGACTGGCGAGCGCACCGTGGGCGACCGCGGGCAATGTGCTTCGTCAGCTGGCCAGGATCACGGAGGCGACCGTCCGCCATCCCGCGTCGGTACGGGCGGCCAGGTAGAGCACACGGACACGCTGAAATTCCCGCCCCTGACTGTCCTGGCGCGCCCAGGTCACCTCGATTTGCGCGGCCCGCTCGTTGAGCACGCGTACCACCGGGTCGAGGGCCTCGCTGCCCCCGTAGTCGGCGTCGCGCAGTGCGCGCAGCTCGTGTGCGAGTCCCTGGGAGAGCGCCTCGGCGGAGGTGAGAGCGGTGTGGGCCGTGCCCGTGGTCATGCTGATCGGCACCGAGAAGTAGTCGAGGAGTGGCGCGGGATCGGTGCTCCCCTTTGCTGCCAGTCCGATGAACGTCTCGACGTAGCTGTCGAACCATGCCTGTGCTTCGCTCGCGACGGCGGCCAGATCGGTGTGCGTCATGATGTCGTGACCCTTCTTGCAGAGATTTCAGGTGCGGGCTCTTGGAGGGGAGTGCGCCATGCCGTCGTATCACCGGTTCGCGAACGCGTTGGTGCCGGTCAGCTGGGCGGACAGGGTCCACAGGCGTGCGGCCTGTTCGGGGTCGACCGCGTAGGGCCGTACTCCAGGTGCGTCGTCCTGGGAGAGCGGGGCGATGTCGCAGTCGTTCAGGTAGACGCCGCCGGTGTGGGCCAGCTGCGGGGAGGCGGCCGCCCAGACCTGGGTAGCGCCACCCTGTTCGGTGGTCTTGAAACTGGAGGCCGTGTTGCCCTGGTCGTCGATCCAGCCGAAGGCGATCATCTCCTCGCGGGTCATGTGCCGCTGGAGCGGGGTCATGACCGCACCGGGGGCGACGGCGAAGGCCCGCACCTGGTGCTCGCGGCCGAGCGCGTCGAGGTGGACGGCGAACAGCGCGATCGCGGTTTTGGACTGTCCGTAGGCGACGGCCTTGTCATAGTCGTTTGCGAACATGACGTCGTCCCAGCGGATCGGCGAGTAGCGGTGTCCGGCAGAGCTGAGCGCGACCACGCGTGCGCCGCCGTCGGCTGCCAGGGCGGGCCACAGCCGGTTCGTGAGTGTGTAGTGGCCCAGGTGGTTGGTGGCGAACTGCGCCTCCCAGCCGGGTCCGAGGCGGGTCTCGGGCAGGGCCATCACGCCGGCGTTGTTGATGAGGATGTCGATGCTGCGGCCGCTTGCCAGGAACTCGTCCGCGAAGGTGTGCACGCTGGCCTGGTCGCCCAGGTCGAGACGGCGCACCTCGACCCCGTCCACTGCGGTGAAGGCTTCCGCGGCCGCTTCCGGGCGGCGGACGGCTGCGACGACAGTCGCGCCGGCGCCCCGCAGGGCGCGTGTGGTCTCCAGCCCCAGTCCGGAATTACCGCCGGTCACGACTGCGAGCTTTCCGGTGAGGTCGAGGCCGGCCAGGACGTCGGCCGTGGTGCTGCGGGCCCCGAAGCCGGAACCGATGGGCTGCTGTGCTGTCATGATCGCCATTCCTTGCGCGTGGAGCGTCACGGTCAACGCCGTAACCGGGGAGTTCCCCGGTTAGTCATGACCGTAAGCGGGGAACTCCCCGGTTGTCCAGTTAGACTGGTCCCCGATGAAGGGAGCAGCCTTGACCACCAAGCCGAGCGTGTTGCGCGCCGATGCCCGCCGTAACCGGGAGCGCATCCTCGAAGCGGCCGTACGCGCCTTCTCCGAGAAGGGCCCGGACGTCGCGATCGACACGATCGCCAAGGCCGCGGGCGTCGGCTCGGCCACGCTCTACCGCCACTTCCCCACGCGCGAGGCGCTCGTCGAGGCGGCCTACCGCAACGAGCTGGCCCGCGTCTGCGACAGCGCCGCGAAGCTGCTGGCCGACAACACGCCCGACCGGGCGATGCGCCTGTGGATGGACGACTTCATCGACTACCTGGCTGCCAAGCAGGGCATGGCGGACGCGCTGCGGGCCGCGGTCGCATCCGGTGCGGACCCCTTCGCCGAGACCCTCGACAAGCTCGCCACCGCGCTGGGCACCCTGATGCACGCTGGCGCCGACGCCGGTCTCCTGCGCCCGGGCATCGACCCCTTCGATGTCGGCTTCAGCCTGGCCGGCATCGGGCTGATCACCAGCGCTCCCGACCAGCGCGAACGCGCCGGACGCCTCCTCGACCTGCTCCTCGACGGCCTCCGGTACGGAGCGGACGGATCGGCGGCCAGCTCGTGACCCGCCTTTGGCTGCAATCCTCGCCGGCTTTGTGACGTCAGCGGTCCAGCAGCCCCGACCGCGTTGCGGAGCGCGAGCCACTGACACGGGTCAGGAAATGCGAAACAGGCACTGAATCGGTTCCGGACCCATCGGACAGGCCCTAGCTAGTCCGCGCCCTCTACGAGAGCCTGGACCGCCTCGCCGACGTCGCACCCCAGCCCGTCAGGGCCCACAGAGCCGTCGCGCACGCGGACGAGACCTCCGCCTCGTCCGGGCCGGAGTTCACCCGTCCGTAGAAAGACCGCCCAGCCCCGGCCCGTGTGCGGGCCGGGGCTGGCAGGCTGGGCGGATGGATGCTGCGTGGAGGGTACGGAGCGGAGCTGGAGGACCTGATCCCGGCCTGGAGCCGGGCCACTGCTACGTCGAGCTGGTGGGCGGCCCGCTGGACGGGCAGCTGCTCGACGTGACCGACTGGACTCCGCTGGAGCTCGCGGACGGCGCCTTGCTGATGTCGGAGCGGGGGCGTTCGGGCCGGGGGGCCGCTGTGCGTACGAGCCGGCTGAAGCCGATGGCGTCTACCCCGCCCGGTTCGGGTGGCGGGGCGATGTCCCGTAGCCGCGCCAGGGTCCCGCCGGTCGGGCGGGGTGGGGCGGTTAGGGTGCGGTAGCCCGTGCGGACATGGCGTGCGCGGGCCAGGCCCGGTGCCCGGCGCCCAGTGCGCTCTGGGGGCAGTACCACCGGGCGCCCCCCGCTCCAGCTGCTGCGCCTGATCCGGCCCCGGAGCCGGTGGCAGTGAGCGCGAACGCCCGAGTGATGTGGGGGCCGCTGACCGAGGGCCTGAACGTTCCGATGAAGTAGAACGGCGAGTCCCGGATAAGGGACTCGCCGTTCTGGAAGAGCGAGCTCGGTGGCTGCTACAGAAGGCCGCCGGCAGGGGGAGCGGTGCCACGGCGGAGCGGCCGACGGGGAGGAATTAGCTCATGCCCTGGTTGGCGCCCCTGGCGTTGCCGAGGAGTTGGCCGCCGACGCCGAGGCCCAGTCCGTGCAGGATGTGGTTGAGGTCGATCCCGAGGATCCCGTCAGCCGGAACGGCCCTGCTGGGGCTGTTCGCCGTCACGGCCTCGGCGTGGGCAGCTCCCGACATGGTCAGGGCGGCTCCCGAAAGGGTGAGTGCGACAAGTACGCGCTTGGTGTTGTTCATACAGGAGTGAACGATCTCGGAGCGCACTGGTCACCACGCCTTCCGAAGCACTGGACTTGCCTGGCCGGGCCGCCGTGCCTATCTCGAATGTGCAAACGATGGATCGTTTCGCCGCGTATCGTATGAGTGGTCGCTCAGGCAGCTTCGGGCAAGTTCGCGTATAACCGGGCCGACACGGGATTCCGGCAGGTCATGGACAACCCGCCGGACGGCGAATGCATCGGGATGCCCGGTGGTGCGGGCGTCGTCGACAACCTCGCAGACACCGCCGCAACCCTCTACCAGGACCAGTTCTGCTCTGCCCGGCAGGACGCGCTCGCGCCGGCCACGAGAGGCGTCTACGGCGGCGCGAGCGTCCCGCACTCGGTGGTCCTCGGGTAGAAGGGTGCACGCAGCACACGTGGAGGCTGCTCCCGGGTGCCCTCCTGATCGCCTCGGCTGTAGCAGTGCGGGCCGCCACCTTGACCGGGTGGCGGCCCGCACTGTTGCGTTCACTTCCCGGTTTCGGGGCTGGTGTCTCGCGGGCGGGCTGGTTGCCGCAGTGGCCAGGGCCTGCTCGCGTTCCTTAATGGCCGCCCCGTCGAGGGGTGCACGTGCTAGCGGAACGACCGCGGCGACCTGGTCCCGGTGTCCTTGTGCGCCGAACACGGGGACCCGTCGCCCGGTGATGGAGTGGCACCCCGGAGGCGGTATCCGCTGCGGGCTGCTGGCACAGGGCTGAGCAACCGCCACGCGAAGTGACATGGGTTCGGTACCTCGGAGGAGCGGCACCGTGATCGTGTCGGCCCTCCGACACGACTACGGCGGAGTTGTGCCTGTGGCCTGGTGCCGGGAGCTCGGGAGGGAGAGCGGGCCGGGATGGGGTGGCACACCGGAGGCGAAATCCGCTGCACGCAGCTTTCGTGTCGGGGTACCGCCCTGGCCCACCTCTCGGCAACCGGCCCCGGACAGGTGTCGGCGTCCTTGCCTCCCGCGCGTGAGCGCCGTATCCGCATGCCAGGGTGTCCCCACCCCCGGGCTTGGCAGGTGCGCAGGCTTTTCGGGCGGATGGAGGGGAGGGCATGGCGTCTGGGTGAATGCTGCCCTGGCTGGGCACGCGGTTCGTTGGTGGGACGTGACGCTCGTCGGCGGCGCTCGTTGATCGTTACCGCACGGCGAGCGCGCTTGCCGGGGCCGCACCATGTCATTTCTGCGGCTGGTGGATGGGTTCGAGCCGGAGGTAGACGGTCCGTGGCGGTGAACGGAAATCCCACCGTCAGGAGGCGCCGGCTGGGCGCGGAGCTGCGCCGGCTCCGCCTGGCCAGCGGCCTGACCAGTAAGCAGGTGGCCCAGAAGCTGTTGATCTCCCAGCCTAAGATCAGTTTCCTGGAGAACGGCCACCGCGTTATCAAGGCCCGTGACGTGCGGGACCTGTGCGCCCTCTACGGGGTCACGGATCCGCAGGTCGTGGACTCGTTGATGCGGATGGCCAGGGAAGCGGAACGCCAAGGCTGGTGGGTCGCCTGCGGCGAGGTCCCCTACGCCGTCTACATCGCCCTGGAAACCGAGGCCTCCTCGATCCGCTCCTACGAGCCGCTGGTGATCCCCGGCCTGCTGCAAACCCCCGCCTACGCGGCCGCGGTCATCGCGGAAACGATCCCTCAGGCCACCCCTGAACAGATCGCGGTACGCCGTGAGGTCCGGCTGCGCCGCCAGTCCCGGGCCCACCACCCCGCCCGCTCTTTCCGTTTACGGGTCGTGCTGGACGAGTCGGCCTTGCGCCGTGTGGTCGGCAGCCCCGAGGTCCTGCGTGAACAACTCGAGTACCTGAACCACCTCGCCGCGCAGCCGCACATCACCGTGCAGGTCCTGCCACACGCTGCGGGGGCCCACCCGGGCATCTCGGGACAGTTCTCCATCCTCCACTTCGAAGCGGACGCGCCCGAGGCGGGGACGGTGTATCTGGAGCGGTTCACCAGCGACCTGTATCTGGAGAAACGATCCGACGTCGAGCGCTACGGTGCCATGTACGACCACCTTCAAGTCCAGGCCCTGCCCCCGGACAGCACCCGCCGCTTCATCACCCGCGCCATCGAGGAGCTCCCGCTCGCCGCATCGCTTGCCAGCCGGCCGTGAGCACCGCCCCGGCGCCCGCCGGTCGCCGCGTGGCGTACAGCCGTTCGCGCGTGTACGGAAGGGCCGCGGGCCGGTGATTTCAGCTAGGTTCTGTCGTCAAATGTCACGCCCACATGAGGAGTGAGGCGAGGGTAACGGCGGCTTCGTAGGAATCAGCGGTCTTGTCATACCTCGTGGCGATGCCTCGCCACTGCTTGAGACGGTTGAAGTGAACCGTTCCGGGTTCGGTAGAGATCTCAGATGTTGGTTGTGACCTGGGGTTTCGTGGTTTCGCGGTAGTGGTTGTTCTCGTATTCGACGGGTGGGATGTGGCCTATCTCACCGTGGAGTCGTCGGTGGTTGTACCAGTCGACCCACTCGGCGGTGGCCAGCTCGACGTCAGACAGCGTCTTCCACGGCCGTCGGGGCTTGATCAGCTCGGTCTTGTACAGCCCGATCATGCTCTCCATCAGGGCGTTGTCGTAGGCGTCGCCGACCGATCCGATCGACGCGGCGATACCGGCGGCGTCGAGATGGTCGGCGAGCCGGAAACTCGTGTATTGCGACCCGGCGTTCGAGTGATGGATCAACTCCCCTGGCTGGACCGGGTGCTGGTCGCGGTCGCGCTGCCAGATCGCCATCTCCAGGGCGTCCAGCACGAAGACCGTCTCCTTCACGGTGGCCGCGGACCAGCCGACGATCCGGCGGGAGAAGGTGTCCACGACGAAGGCCGCGTAGACGACGCCGGCCCAGGTCTTCACGTGGGTGAAGTCCGCGACCCAGCAGCGGTTCGGGGCGCCGGCGACGAAGTCCCGGTCCAGCAGGTCGGGGGCCCGCTCGGCCTGGCCGCCGGGAAGTGTGGTGATCACCCGTTCGCCGCGGACCGCCCCGGCGATGCCGAGTTCTCGCATCAGGCGTTCGACCGTGCAGCGGGCCACGGCCTGGCCCTGCCGGTTCAGCTCCCGCCAGATCTTCACTGCGCCGTAGACCCGGTAGTTGGTGTCGTAGACGTGCCGGATCAGCTCCTTCAGCTCGCCGTCCCTCACGGTCCTGGCGGACGGCGCGGCCTGGCGCTTGTGGTGGGCGTAGTAGGTGGAAGGGGCGATCTTGCATTCGTGCATCGTCAGCACGCGGCAGATCGGCTCGACACCGCCGAAGCGGCCCTTGTGCTCGTCGATGAACGCTACGAGCGTGTGTGTGGCCGGTCGAGCTCGGCCGCGAAGAAAGACGCCGCCGCCTTCAAGATCTCGTTCGCCCGCTTGAGCTCGGCGTTCTCCTTCTTCAGCCGCTTCAGCTCGGCCGATTCTTCGGTGGTCACACCAGGACGCACGCCTGCGTCGACCTGGTCCTGCCGCACCCACTTACGGAGCGTCTCGGTCGTGCCGATGCCCACTTCTGGGCGACCGCTTTCATCGCGGCCCACTCGGTGTCGTAGTCGGGCCGCACCTCCGCGACCATCCGCACCGCACGACGGCGCAGCTCAAGCGGGTACTGGGAAAGGACGTGCCATGACTCGATCCTCTCAAATGATCGAGTCCCTACCGAACCCGGAACGGTTCACGGGTGCAGTTGGCAGGTGTGGGGCCCCTCGTAGGGTGGTCGTTGACCGTTTGCGCCAGCCACCGCTGGAGCGGAGCCGTTGGTCACGGGCGGATAAGTCACGCAAGAGATGTGCGGCAGGTTGGTCCGCATGCCCGAGCCGGGCCATGTACCGCACCGCTGGGAGCGTGACTGGAAGACAGGTCCCCCTTGGCAGATCCTGCACCACCGTCGCCAGAACGGGGGCGGTACAGGGCCTTCCGGGGCGTGGCCTGCAGCCCCGAACGGCTGCCTCACAGTGCTTGGCCGCCCTGGCCATCTACCGGCCGAGGAACCTCTCGACCGCCCTCGCCAGGGCCTGCGGACTTTCGTCGGGGGCGAAGTGGCCGGCGTCGTCGAAGACCTCGAGCTCGGCGTTCGGATACCACTGCAGCCACGTGGATCGCATGGTGTCGGGCCCCATCGCCGGGTCGCTCGCACCGGCCACCACAAGCACCGGCGTCGCGTTTCCCTTGACCAGCTCGTGGATATCGGGGCCTCGCGTCCAGGATTCGAGGTACGAGCGCAGGGCCGCCTGCGAGGAGCGTTCCGAGCCGTTCACCCTGGCGTCCAGCCACGCGTCGTCGTGCCGACTGCCGGTGAGGGCGTCGAAGATCGTCCTGCGGTTGCCGGAATCCTCCACGGCCCCGACGAACAGCTCCCACATCTCCCCTTCGAGCGGGAACCCGGACGCAGGCACGGGCGAGATGCCGATGATCGAGCGGACCCGCGAGGGCGCGTCCAGCAACAGCTGCTGGGCCGCCTTGCCGCCCATGGAGTGACCGATGACCGAGAAGGTGTCCCAGCCGAGGTCGTCGGCCACGGCGAGAGCGTCCGCCGCGACCTCCTCCATCGTGTAGGTGCCGGGGGTGTCCATCGCCTCGCCGTACCCACGGCAGTCCACGAACGCGTAGCTGAACGCACCTCCGTCCAGGTGCTGCCGCAGATGGCCGAAACTCGACCTGCCGCTGAGCCAGTGGTGGAGTGCGATGACCCGCTCGGGACCGCTGCCCTGTACCTCGTACGGAATGACCTCTCCTGCTCCACGGTTTGCCACGAGGTTGGATCTCCCCTGTCGGCCCGGACCCGGAATCCCGTCGGCCGGAGGCTTCACCCCAACGGCGTACAGGGAAACCGGGCCGGATCGCGGCAGGTCTTTCGCTCGCGGAGGGTCGCCACGACCACTCCTTTGAGGCAAGGTCGGGGCCCGTGGCCGTCAGACCTCGTCGGCGTGGGTGCCGGTGCGGCCGCGCCACTCGACCAGGACGAGCGTCGCGTCGTCCGAGGTGGTTTCGCCGCGTGCCCGCATGAGGGTGTGGGACAGGTCCCGGGCCACCGTCCGGATCCCTTGGTCAGCCTGTTCCAGCTGATCAACCCAGGCGATCAGCTGCTCCTCGCCGAACTGTTCCTGCCCGCTCTCGTGTTCTTCGATCAGGCCGTCGGTGAAGCAGAGGACGCGGTCGCCCGGCTCCAGTGTCACCGCGCTGACCTGTGGCTGTGCCCCTCCAAAGCCGACGGGGAGGGTCGTGGGGCTGTCCAGACGGCGCACGACGCGGTGCCCGCGGATCAGCATCGGCGCGGGATGACCCGCGTTGACCCACTGGAGGCGCCCCGTGTCCGTGTCCAGGCGCATCATCTGGGCGGTCACGAAGTGGTCCGGGTCGAACTGCTCGGAGACGGCCCGGTCCATGAAGAGGTAGATCTCGGACAGTTCGATGCTGATCCGGCGGGCGTGGCGGTACGCGCCGATGGCCACCGTGGCCATCGTGGCCGCGTCCAGGCCGTGCCCCATGGCGTCGACCATGGCGAGGTGCAGCACGTCGCCGTTCAGGGCGTAGTCGAAGCTGTCCCCCGCCACGGCGTAGGCGGGCTCCAGGACTCCGGCGACCGCGACGCGCGGCATCACCATCGACAGCGGGGGCAACAGGGACCACTGGATCTCCGCGGCCACGCTCATCGGTTCACTGCGGCGGGTCCGGAAGAAGAGGTCGGTGTAGCCGTTCTTGGTCTGCAGCAGGTCGGCCGCCAGGCCCGTGATCCTGCGCAGGATACGGCGGGTGTCGTCGTCGATCCCGTCCAGGGTGACCGCGAGGACCCCCACCTGGTCGCCGCCGTCCAGCAGGGGCAGGTGGACCCGTATGCCGTCGGGCGTCAGGACTTCGACGGGGCGTGACTCCAGGAAGCACCGGCCGGCTTCGGACTGGTCGATGGCCTGCGGATCACCTGCGGTCGAACCACCGAGGGGGAGTGGGACCAGCCGTTGCTGTCCGTAGTCCTGGAGAAGGATCTGGGGTGCGCGGCCCCCCAGCCGGGCCATCGTCTCGGCGATGAGCGGGCCGACCATGTGCGGTGCCAGCTCGCGCGCCCGGTCCAGGAGCATCCCGAGCAGTTCCTCCCCGAAGCTCTCCGAGCGGTCCGGGTCCCCGCGCCCTCCGTCAGTCATCCTGTTGCCTCCAACCGGGCGGCGGGCCGGCGTCCGGCTGCACGGGCGGCGTGCCCTCCAGGATGCCCCCCCGCGACGGGGCACGCCACACGGCTTCCGTGCCCGGCGGCCTCCACGACCCGTACTCCCCGGCGGGCCGGTTCACACCGGCTTGCGCGGGCGGGGCCCCTCACGCGCCGACGGGCCTGACCGGGTGCCCCGGCGGCAAACAACCCGCCCATGTGGCGCAAGGCGTGCCTCTCGGATCAGGCCGGGCCCGTGGCCGTCCCTTCCTCCTCGGCCTCCATGCGCCGGATTCCCTCGTGGGTGAGAGTCACCATCGCCGGGGTGTTGCCGGGGTCCCAGTCGACGGTGACCAGCCCTTCGCCCGCCAGGTACGTGCAGGCGGCGGCCAGGTCCTGTTCCGGCAGGTGCAGGTCGCGCCGCAGCTGTGCTCCGGTGATGCCGAGGAGGCGGTTGCCTGCGACGGCTTCGTACAGGACCCGGAGCACCTGATCGCGGTAGGTCTTGCGTTCGCGCAGGGTGGCCATGACCGCGTCCTTTCGTGTGAGGAGTGGGCTCCGGGGCCCGTCGGGGCTCTCAGGTCTCGTCGGAGTGGGTGCCGAGGCCGACGGGCGTCCTACTGGAGGCCAGCCACGAACGGGCGGGTCCGGCGGGTGCTGTCGTGTCCACGGTGAGGTGGAGGCGGGTGTCGCCGTCGAGGCCGGGGTAGCTGCGCTGTTCCGCTGCGGCGAAGCAGCCGCGGAGGGCTTCCGCGACCGCGCGGGCGGCTTCGGGCGTGTGCGCGATGATCCGTACCTCGGCATGCCCGAGCGATGGCAGTGTCTGGGTCTCGATGTACTTCAACGTGGGCGTGTTCCCTTCAAGGTGGGCGAGAGGCCGGCGGGTCGGGGCGCCGTGACGCCCCGACCGCTGCCCCCGGTCGGAGGAAGTTCCGTTCCTCACCGGTCGGCATCCGTGTGGTGGGCTCGACGACCGGTGTCGTCCGGCAGGCCAGGAGGTCTCGGCAGGGGGTCGGTGAAGTGGTAGGCCGCGATCCGCGCGTCGTGCTGCACGTTGAGCAGGTGGATCAGGTGCATTCCGACAGCGATCGCGAGGATGATCACCGTGATGAGGACGATGGTCTCCACGGGGCTCACCTCCAGCCGTTTCCGGGCAGCGACAGGGCGGATCTGCCCATCTGGTTCCCGAAGGGGGACATGCAGGCCCCGCCTTCGTCCTCCCAGGTGGCTTCCCGGCGGCAGGCGTCGCGGATGCCGCGCCCGATGACGGCTTCGTTGGCCATCAGCACGCCCGCGGTCAGGACGCTGCCCGGTATCGCAGCGGCGGTCATCAGCCGGGCCGCGCTCGCGGGCTCGGTCTCAGGCGGGACGACCAGGAGGTCCCAGCGGCCGACGGTATAGGAGAGCAGGATCAGCTTGTCGGGGTCCTGTTCGGTGAACCAGCCCACGTGCAGCGTGCGCCCGTCGACGGGCACGGTGTGCGGTACGACGGGCCAGCGGGTGGGGTTCACGGTGACGCGGGTGATGCGGCCCCAGGGCTCGTCGAGGGCAGCCGTCAACACCGGGAGCTCGGCTTCGAGGTCGCGGGAGTAGGGCCACCAGGCACCGTCCAGCCGGCCGGCGAGCGTGGTCTTCGGGGTGAGGGACAAGCGGGCCGGGAAGTCTGCGGCGAGGTCGCGGGGGGCGGTCCGGTCGAGGGTGGTGGTCATTGAGTGGACCTGCCCCCGGACTGCCCGTCGGCAGCCCGGATTCTAGGCGATCGCCGGAAATGACACCCGCGTGAAAGCCGGTGTGCGAAGTACTCCCGGTGCTTTGACTGTACGCCTGTTCGGCGGACTCTGACCGGCGTGACCAGGCAATTTCCCGCGGCTGGCGGAGCGGGCGGCGAGAGTATCGTGGAATGACGGCCGACTGGCGCACGTCGTCGGCCGGGCACCGGCGTCGGTATCGGCTCCGACCTGCGTCGACGTGCGGCCGTACCCCAGAGACGGGCGGACCCTCATGGCTGACTCCGACACCCCCCGCACCCGCCCACTGCTCCTGCCGGATGCGATCCACCAGGCGATCAAGCCCGGTACGGCGCTGTTGCGGCTGGAGACCACGAGCCGCCGGGAGGGGCTCCTGGACGGTGCGTGGTGGCCGCGCACGCGCGACATCGAAACCGAGCTGCCCGCGCTGATCAGCGTGTTTACCGGGCATCTCGGGCCGATCACACGGGTGGGCGTGGACGCGTCCGCCTGGAACGGCCTCCCGACCCGCCTGCTCATCGACGGCCAGGTCGTGCACCTCGACTCCGACCCGGTCGGCGACGACACCGTACTCATCACCCGCGGCCACAACGACCACTTCGCTCTGCTGCTGGTTCCCCCGGACACCACCGTCGACGCCGCCCGGGAAGCGATGGCCCGATCCGTCCGCGCCGACAACATCACGCAGGCCGCTCAGATCCTCATCGCCACCACATCCGAACCTGAGGGCAGCGCCGCCGATACGGCAGGCTGACCCCGAATCCTCAGCGGCCGAGCCGAGAGCGCGGCGGCGACCGTGGCCGGCGGCCCGGTCTCCTTCGGCGTCGGGCGGGGTGAGGCAGAGCCCGGCCGGAGTGACTGCGGACCGGCCGGGCTCTGGGCGCGCGGGCGAGTGGTGCCTCTGGTCAGAGCCCTTCGTCGTGCAGGTCCTCTTCGCGCATCAGGTCGTCCTCGCTTCGGCGCGAGGTCTCCTTCTGGCCGGGCTTCCGTCCCTTCTCGCGGGACTGCTTGCCCGCCCGGGGCTGCGCGGGGTCTCCGGGGCGATGGTGTTCCTGCGCCTCGCGGCCCCTGCCCGACTCCTGACGCTTGCCCTGCGCATCGTCCATGACGGCGACTCCTTGGTGCGTGGGGTTCGGATTCCTCCCGTATGACGCTGACACGCACAGCGAGGGCCTGCATCCTCTCGGCTGCGAAGCGAGGCACATGGATGACGCCCCGGTGCGGCAGTCGGAAGGCGGCCGTCCCTTCAGCGCCGAGGACGGACGGGATCCCCACTCCGCCCGTCGGCGTCGGCGCCTGCGGCGCGACGACGGTGATACAACGACCCCGGCACATTCACCGCCGGGGTCGCCCTTCCGGACGCCACACGTGAGAGTGCGACGACCTATTTAGAGGTCCTAACAAAGGCGTCGGACGTGGCGGTGGGTGATGAGGCAGGTGGCGAGGCCGAGGAAGGCCTCGTGGATGTCGTCGCGTCGTTCCC
>NZ_JBIVAL010000043.1:0-12960 GCF_044745505.1 Streptomyces sp. NPDC086989 | reverse complement strand
CACCCTCACCAAACGGGCAACCGGCGAAACCACCCCAACCTGGCGAGACGCATAAACCACAATCACCCATGAACTACGCGAACCAGACGACCTCTAAGGCCTGCCCGAGAGCGCGGGTCGTACGGGGCCTAGCCAGCGGTGCTGAACGGCCGAGCCGTCCGGCCGGTGATGTCGAGCAGCAGACGTCGGCAAACGGCGGGCACCAGCAATTCCTACTCGCGGGGTACTTGTTTCCTGGTGTCGGCTGGTGGTCCGCGCAGCGAGGTGGGCGGGCCGGGCGCTGAATTGCAGGGCTGACCGGGTGCGCGTCACCCTGATAGCGAGGGCAGGTGCTGACGTGCACACCAGCGACGAGATCTATCACCGGGTGCTGTGGGACCCGCGCTTCGACCCCGAGCGGTTCGTGATGGGGATCGCCGAGCGCGGGGCCCCGCCGAAGCGGGTCCTGCTCGGCGACTTCGTGCCGGGCGGGGAGATCCCCTGGCACCGGGTGGTGTTCTTCGAGGTGGACGGCCAGGTCGTCTGGGACCGCGCCTCCGGCGTCGACCGGCTCGACGAGACCCTCGTCGAGCCGGTCGGTCCCGTGCCAGCCCCGGCCCCCGGCGATGTCCTCGCCGTCCCGTCGACGAACCGCACCGCGGTCGCCTGGCTGCCGCCGGCGGAGTTGTGGCCGCCGATCCAGCACATTCGCCGCGAACACGACCGGCAGATCCGCCGCTGGCCGCCGCACGTCAACGTGCTTTTCGGTTTCGTCCCGGAGGCCGAGTTCGCCCGGGCCCTGCCGCTGGTCTCCGCGGCGCTCGCCGAGACGGCGCCGTTCGCTGCCCGCCTGGCGGGCGTCCACTGGTTCGGACACCGCGAGGACGCCACTGTCTGGCTCGACCCGGCTGCCGCCGACCACGAACCCTGGGAGCGGCTGCGGGAGTCCCTGGAGCTCCGCTTCCCGCTCTGCGGATCGCACTCGCACGGCTTCACCCCGCACCTGTCCCTCGGCCGTACCCCGAACCCGCGCTCCCTCGCCCACAAGGCGGAGACCCTCTTCGGCCCCATGACGGCCCGCGTCGACGAGCTCGTCCTGCTGTCCCGGCACGGCGACGAGCCGATGCGGGTCCGGGCCCGCGTCCTGCTCGGCAGCGGCGATGTACGTCCCCCAGAGAATCCGGCCCTTCCGGACGGCCCTCCGCCGTCACCGCCGGTCTACGGTAACCAGCCGTGGGACGGACGGTCGCCGCACGTCGAGGAATGAGCACCTCGGCGTTACGGCGGTCGACCGGGCGACCTCAACCGGCATCAGGCGAAGATCAACGGCCACCGTGCGCCGACAGGAAACCTGATACCGGACGATCAGGCGACCTCAGCCCAGCAGCCTGATCACGTGAGTCCGATCTCTCGGTACCGTGTCAGTGCACCACCTACGCGAATACCACCCGGTGACAGTGGAATCGCCCCGATCTCCGTGAGCAGGGCCGGCCCTCCTGCCGTGGCTGACGCCCATCCAGCGCCACCACCGCGCCCATTCACACACAGCAATTCCGGCCCGGTCTCAAGTGGTGCTGCCGGGTGCGGAGACGGCATGTAGTGCGGCGCGCGCGGCATCACAGAGTTCGTCGTCCTCCGGGACGGACCGCCACGTACCGTGCCTGACGGGCCTCTCGTCGGTGTCCAGAAACGCTTTCAGGGCCTGCTCCGCGGGAGCGGCGTCCGCACCGATCTCGACCAGCAACTTCACCGTCTCGATCACCGCTCGGTAGGCACCGCCCCGCTCGGCGAATGATGCGATCGCCCGTACGAGGACGGGGACGACCTCCTCGGCTTGTCCGGTGATCCGCCAGAGTGCCTCGCCGACACGAAGCGGAAGCCAGCCCTCCTTGTGTACGAGGAGGAGTTCGCGCAGCCGCGCGGCATACGGGGCGCCCGCCGGACCCAGCTCCCCCAGCAGGGTTGCGGGATTGTCCTGGCCATACGGCTCGCCCAGCTGCGGGAGCAGCAGCTCAAGTGCGGGCGTGCGGTCGCCGGTCAGCCGGCCGTACGCGAGCGTCAGGCAACGCGGTGCGAACGGCTGGCCCTCGGGCGGGGCGTCGAGCAGGGCACGCAGCCGCTTCTGGGGCACAGCCTCGGCTGCGGCTGGCCCGATCGCGGCGAGGGCATCCAGTGCCCACACCGCGGCGTCGGTGTCCAGGAGACCGATCAGGTCCGGGATCGCTGGGGTCGCGGCCGCGCCCCATGACTCGAGCAGCTGGCAGAGCGCTCGGCGCTCGTCGAGGGTCGGGCCTGCGGCGAGCCGAGCCCTCAACGGTGGCAGCAGCACGTCGGCGTGGGCGCCGAGCCCTCCAGCAGTCTCGGTCAGGCTCAGCTCGTGCGTCCCCCAGCCGTCGGCGTGGACCCCGTGGTATCCGAACCCCAGTCGTTTCCCCGACAGGCGCCGCACCAGCGGCGGTACGCACCGGGCGTCGCCGAGCCGGGACAACGCCCAGACTGCGTGGTCCTGGGCGGGCAGGTACGGCTCGCCCTCGTCCGTCACCATGGCTGCCAGCGCGTGGGCCCAGGGGCGTCCGGCGTGCCCGCACATGCCCAGGACCCGCGCAGCGAAGAGACGATTGTCGGGCTCGGCGTCGGACAGCAGGCGGGCCACAGCAGGGAGCAGCTCCGGTACTGCGGAGCGGCGGCGGCTGAGCATCTCGGCGGCTGTCCGGAGCGCGCCCGCGCGTACCGCGGGGTCCGGATGTGTCAGCAACCTCCGGACCGCGTCGGACTGGTTCGCCCGGTCTCCTCCCAACAGCCCGATCGCCCAGACGACCGCCGACTGGGACACGCCGCCGCTCGGCCTCCAGGTGGCTGGGTCGCTGCCGCCGAACAGCACCTCGGAGACTGTCTGTGTGTACGCGCTGTCGTCCTGTCCCGGCAGCGCGCGGCGCAGGGCCTGCACGGCGAAGAGGCGGATGGCGGGCGCTGCATCGTGCATGAGCTGTCGTAGCCAGGTGAGGGCGTCGTCGCGCTGTGCGTCGGCGTGCGGAATCAGCGAACCGACCGCATCGATGACCTGGGCCCGCGACTCCTGGTCCGGCTCCCGGGCCCGCCGTGCCCGGAGCGCCGCGATCACCTCGTCGGCTCTGTGGCGAGCTTCGGCAAGGGCGTCGGCCACGGCAATACGGTTCAGTGTCTCCGGGTCGTCGAGCAGCCGCAGCAGGTCCGTCACCGCCAGGTCCCAGGAAGCGGGCCAGGCCGGGGTGACCCAGCGGGGCTCCGCGGTGTTCGCCGTGTAGGCCAAAGCCCCGACGAGCTCGAGCAGCTCGAGGCGGATGGCCGGAGCGATGACCGGATCGGCCGCTGCCTTGAGCACGTACACAAGAACGGCCGGAGCCGCAGAGTAAACCGCGCCACCCTGGTGGTGGACATGCGTGAGCAGGTCATCGGCGGCATCAGCGGCCTTCTCCGGCCGGTACAGATCCCGAAGCATGCCAGGCACGTCCCCGGCCGTACCGTAGGCGTGCTCCAGCCCCACCCAGTCGATGGCATCGATCCCCACGAGAGCATCACTCATCTGTACCCCTCCCCAACCCGCCCTGCGGCAAAAATACGGCACCACGCGCGACCCCCTCATGCCCCGCCGGCAGAAGCGAGGGGTTACCGGAGGGTCTCGCGGGCAGCCAAAGGGCGTGATCGCCTGGACAGGCATGCCTGAGTCCGACCGACCTCCAGCGGGGACCTACCGAGTGGGTCAGCTGCCTACTCAGGCACTGGCGGTGGAGGAACCACCAGCCCCGGCACCCCGGTGGGGCGCTCCGTTGCAACACCCCAGCTCACCGACCCACCGATACCCCAACAACCCACCCCCTCAGCGACACCCGGCGTGATACCGCGGTTCGGGCGCGGCGGCAGGTACGCGCCCCATGGCCGGGCCGTACCTGACTCCCCGCCGGGGGGACTGCCAGTCCCCCCGGGGGCTGCGCGGACGCCCGCAGCAAGGTCACCGGGCGGCGGCCGGACGCTGGGGCGGGACCGCGCCCGCCGCCGCGGCGCCCGAAGGATCGGCGGCCAAGAGCGCCAGAGCCAAGGCGGTCACCTCGGATACGGGCCAGGTGGTGACCACAGCCATCACGATCCGGGCCGCGAACTCGGCCTGCCCGCCCGCGTTCAGGCGCCGGTCGAAGTCTGCAGATGGGCGGGTTGCAGCAGCGGACCGGGCTGGGGCGGACAACGGTCAGCCAGGCGCTGAACGGCCAAGTAATGCCCACCGAGGCCACGCTGGCGGCCCTGGCGAAGGCCCTGGGTACAGATGTGGGCCCGATGCTGGCCCTGCGCGAAGCCGCCGTGGGCATACCGCGGGGGCGTGCGGGTTTCGCAGGAGAAGTTGCTCACAGGTCGGTCCGGCCGGTGACTGCCGACGGGTGCTCCTGCGCGGGCTCGCCGGCAGCAGCTGGCAGTTCTCGGTGCGACCGGCGGTGCCGGAGTATCGGCGCTGGACCCCGGCCGAGGTCATGCCCTTCTTGACAAACCCGGTGCGAGCACCCCGCCGTCCTCACCGAGATGCCCGGCGACATAGGACAGGAGGTCGTCACGGGCGTTGTCTGCGTCCCAGTTCGCTCTGTTCAGCAACCGCGCGGTGGGAGCGGTAGCGGCGTCGCTGAGGTACTGGAACATGACCCCTGACCAGTTAAGGATAGTGGAGGCATCGTTCGGGGGTCTGACTCGTCCCTTGACAGTGACGTCCGGCACGGAGGGCGCTCTTGGGAGCACTGGTGCCTCCGGGGCAACTCTGACACCATCTCAGCCGAGATGATCAACAGGGGTTTGATCCGTCTCACCTGCATCGACGTAGTCATGCAGTCGTAGAGCACTGAGAAGATCTGAGGACGACCTTGAAGACCTTACGGACCCGCATACCGCACCTGGTAACGACCTTGTTGCTGCTGCTGGGTGCGATGACCGCCGCGACCGCGCAGGCGCAGGCCACCCCTCAGCGGGTTGCGGGCAGCGCGAACGTCTGCTCCGACGCCGCCATTCCGGCCGGCTGGGTCATCACCAGCTCGTACCGGGGCAGCGGCTGCACCACCGGTGTCTGGTACACCATCGCCGATACGAGCGGGTTCAACTCCGGCTCCGTGTGCTCCCAGTCCCCCATCCCCACCGGGTGGGTCATCACAAGCTCGTACAGCACGAGCAACTGCGCCGGCACCGGCGTCGGCTATTACATCGGCAACACAGCGAGCCAAAACTCCGCCGTCGTCTGCTCCCAGTCCCCCATCCCGGCAGGGTGGGTCATCACCAGCTCGTACAGCACCAGCAGCTGCATCGGCACCGGGGTCGCCTACAACATCGGCAACACCGCCGGCCAGAACTTCGCCACCGTGTGCTCCCACTCCCCCATCCCCACCGGATGGATCATCACAAGCTCGTACAGCACGAGCAACTGCATCGGCACCGGCGTCGGCTATAACATCGGGAACACGGCCGGCCAGAACTACGCGGTCGTGTGCTCCCAGTCCCCCATCCCGGCAGGCTGGGTCGTCACCGGCGCGTACAGCACGAGCACCTGCACCGGAACCGGCGTCGCCTACAACATCGGCAACACCGCTGGCCAGAGCTACGCCACCGTGTGCTCCTACTCCCCCGTCCCCACCGGATGGGTCGTCAGCGGCTCGTTCCGGAGCACCAGCTGCGTCGGCACGACCCTCGGCTACAACATCCGGAAGGCCTGACCGGCCGCCCTCGGCCCGGCCCAGCTCGACACGGCCCGGACGTGTCCGGCCCAGCCCGGTCGCAGCAGAAAGCCCCGCACCGCCCGGTGCGGGGCTTTCCCATGCACCCCCGGCCTCAAGAATCCAGGACCGCCCACCCCCTCAGCGACACACGACTCCGACGGCACCCACGGCGCCCCCAGAAGCACCGCCGAGCTCCGCGACGACGGCGGCGCTGTGGTCAACCACAAGCGCGTCGCGAGGATCATGCGGACCATCGGGCTCGAGGGAGTCCGCCTGCGCCGCAGGCACCGGACCACCGCCGCGGACCAGGCGGCGCCGAAGGCACCGGATCTGTTCGGCCTCGTGTTCACCGCGGCTGCTGTGAACACGAAGTACGTCGGTGCCATCACATATCTGCCGGTCAGCGGCGCCAAGCCGCTCTACCGCGCCCCCGTCATCGAGCTCGCCTCACGCAGGCTGGCCGGGTGGGCGATCGCCGACCACATGGGAACCGAGCTCGTCAGCGACGCCCTGGCGGCCGCCGAGCGGACCCGCGGCAGTCTCAACGGAGCGATCATGCACACGGTCCACGGGTCGCGATATACGAGTGGGGCTTGCTGAAATCTGCAGGTCAGCCGGGGTCCGACAGAGCATGGGCTCGATCGGGTCCAGCGCGGACAACGCCGCAGCAGAGTCGTTCAACGCGGCCTTCAAGAGGGAGACACTCGAGGGCCGCAAAGCCTGGCCGTACGAGCTAGAGGCCCGACTGGAAGCCTTCCGCTGGCTGACCCGACACAACACCCGACGCCGGCTCTCCCGCCTCGGCCAGCGATCTCCCGTCGCCTACGAGAGCGCCTTGCGACCAACAGCAACCACCCTGACCCAAGCCGCATAGACGTGTTCAAAGTCCGGGGTCAAGGTCCCTTCGCGGTAGTAGGCGCGTGCCTGCTCCAGATCTGCGGGGGGGGATGGGCAGGACCGGATGTTCGTTCAGCATGGATCTTCGACCTCCATCCCTCTGAATGGACGATAATGTCCGTTTCTTGACAGTTTAGCGTGTATTGGAGTACCGTCAACGTGTCATGGATAAGAGACGACGGTACGAGAGTCCGCTGCGCGCCGAGCAGCTGGAGCAGACTCGGCAGAGGATCTTCCAGACGCTCACCGAGGTCATCGCCGACGAGACCGTGGAAGAGCTCACCATCCCGCTCGTAGCGCGGCGCGCCAAGATCGCCGTACGCACCGTTTACCGGCACTTCCCGACCCGGGAGGAATTGTTCGGGGCATGGGGCGATTGGGCCCAAGCCCATCTCCACGTGCTCATGCTGTCCTATCCGGACACCCTGGAAGGGCTACGCCGGACGATTCCGGAGCTTTACCGCTCGTACGACGAGCACGAGGCGCTGATCCTGGCCATTCTGAACTCCAAGGCGGCCCTGCCGCTGCGGCGCCAGGGCCGGGCCCACCGGTTCAGTTCCGTGGAGACGGCCCTTGCCGAGGTGACCGCCGCGTCCTCCCCGACGGCCCGGCGCCGCGCGGTGGCGGTTCTCTACCTGCTGGTGAGCGCACCGGCATGGCAAGCGATGCGCGAGCAGGCAGGGCTCGACGGAGCCGAGGCCGGTGAGGCTGCTGCCTGGGCGGTCCGGGTCCTCACCGATGCCCTCCAGCGCGATCCGGAGGGTCCAGCAGGCACGACCGCCACCTGAGCCACCTGGTCAGTCGAAATTCGAGCGGCGAGGAGGAGAAGGTCATGAACATTGCCGCCGCACCCTCGTTTGCCCCTCCGGGACCGGGTACCTGGTCCCTCGATGCCACCCACTTCACGCGCCCTGTCACCCGCTTCCATGCCGAGATCTACCTGGAGGGGTTCCACCGGGGCTTCGGCGAGAGCCTGCGCCGGTACGGCTCGCTGCTGGAGCGTCTCGACTGGGTGTTTGTAAACGGCTTCAGCTACTACTGCCCCCGGCCAGTGGGCGCACCGCCGGACGTCTCGGGCCATCCGCCGTGGGAGGCGTGGGAGCGCATGGTGGCCGCCGACCCGCGGATCCGGAAACGGCTGGCGACGAGCGCGACGGTCTTCGAGCACAGGCTGTGGCGCGAAGACCTCCGCCGATGGGACAACGAGGTGAAGCCGTCGCTGCTGGCCGGCCATCGAGCACTGCTGCAGGTGGGACCCGCTGCCCTGGACGACGTCGGCCTGCTGGCCCACCTCGACCGCTGCCGCGAGCACCAGCGGTGGGCCGGCTACCTGCACCATCTGTTCAACATGCCTGCTCTGCTGCCGATGGGCGATCTCCTGTCGCACTGCCAGGAGTGGACCAGCCGGGCCCCTGAGCAGATTCTTGCGCCGCTGGCCGGATCGAGCCCGGATCCGTTGGCGGCCGGCGAAGAACTCGCGCGGCTGACGGCGGCGGTCGCCACGGACCGCGAGGCGCGCGACCTGCTCGCCTCGTCTGCCGAACCCGCGAAGCTACTGAACGCGCTGCGCACGCTGCCGGACCCGACCGGTGCCGCGGCGACCGCGTACATCGACCAGGTGGGCTGGCGTCCCGTCAACGGCGAGGACGTAGGCGACCCTTGTGTCGTGGAGCTGCCGAGTCTCATTGTCAGTGCCATCCGTACCGCGGTGTCCGGACCGCCGCCCGCGAACGAGGAACAGGCAACCGAGAAGCAGGAAGCCGGGGCGGCCGAGCTGCGCATCGCGGTACCCCCGTCGCACCGCGGCCGCTTCGATGAACTGCTCTCCGAGGCCCGACTGGTGTCCAGGCTGCGCGACGAACGCGGATCGTTCGCCGACCTCCCGGCCATCGGCCTCACCCGCCGCGCCGTCCTGGCCGTCGGCCGGCGACTCGTCCGGACCGGACGGATCGCCGACCCCGCCCACTTGGTCGAGGCCGACTACGCCGAGCTGCGCAAACTGGTCCGTACCGGCGACGGCCCGGACCCCGGCGAACTGGCGGAGCGTGCCCGCTACCGGGAACAGGCCAGGTATGTCGACGCCCCGCCCATGCTCGGGCCACCCCCGGGTGATCCGCTGCCACCGCAATGGCTGCCTCCCGCAGCCGCCCGACTGGAACGGGCAATGGGGGCGGTGGTTCTGGCGATGTTCGGCACCCCGGAGGCGCGTACCGCGGGACGGACCGTGCACGGTCTGGGTGCGAGCCCTGGAGTCTACGAGGGCACCGCACGAGTCATCCGCAGCGCGGCGGAGTTCGGGCGACTCCAGCCGGGCGACGTACTGGTGACCAACGCGACCACGACCGCGTTCAACATCGTCCTGCCGCTGCTCGGTGCGATCGTCACCGACCGGGGCGGGGCACTGTCCCACGCGGCCATCGTCGCCCGGGAGTTCGCGATCCCAGGAGTGGTCGGTTGTACGGACGCCACCGCGGTACTCCCTGACGGAGCCCGAGTCCGCGTGGACGGCCGGGCCGGAGAAGCGGCGGTCGTGTCATGAGAACGTGGCGTGCCGCCGTGGTGGCACTCGGGTCCGCAACAGACGAGGCCCTGTACGGCGGCAAGGCCGCAAACCTCGCGATCGCCGTCCGCGCCGGGCTGCCTGTGCCTCCAGGCCTCGCCCTCTCCTGGCCATTCGTGGACGCGATCGCCGAGGGCGCCGCCGACGCCCACGAGGCGCTGCATGCGGCTGTCGATCGACTGCTGGGCGGATCGCAGGCGCCGGGGTGGCCCCTGGCTGTGCGTTCCTCCGCCCCGGGCGAGGATTCGGCACGGGCGAGCTTCGCCGGCCAGCACCTCAGCTGCCTCAATGTGGATGCCCCCGAGGCACTGACCGAGGCGGTCCAGGCCGTACGGGAGTCCGCCCGCGCCCCCGCCGCGCTCGCCTACCGCCACCGGCTCGGGCTGGTGGGGCCACCGTGCATCGCGGTGGTCGTGCAGGCTCTGGTGGCAGCTGACTGCGCCGGCGTCCTGTTCACCCGCGATCCCCTCGACGGCTCCGAGGCGGTGGTGGTCGAGGCGAGTTGGGGGCTGGGCGAGTCGGTGGTCGAAGGCCTGGTGGTCCCGGACCGCTACCGGATCGACGGTAGAGGCCGGGTGCTGGAACGCGTCGCAGGAATGAAGGACATAGCCGTCCGGCCCGCACCGTTCGGCGGCACCAGCCAGGTCGCCGTACCCCCCGAACGCGTCCGAACGCTCTGTCTCGACGACACGCAGCTCACCGAGCTGCGCGAACTCGCTTCCCGCTGCGTACTGGCCTTCGGGGGACCGCAGGACCTCGAGTGGGCCCTCGCGGACGGACATCTGCACCTGCTCCAACGGCGGCCGCTGACCGTTGCCACCGGGTAGCTCACGCGACCCCGCCGCGACCGCTACAGCGGGGGCCATCCCTGGTCCGCGATGACGTCCCGCGGGGCGGCCAGCCCAGCTCTCACCTGGCTCGGTGTGAGATCGCTGGCGCGGGTGAGTTGGTGGAAGAGGAGTCCGGCCGGGCGTGCTTCGAAGAGCACGAATCGGACCGTGTCGGCGTGCCGCAGAGCGGCGTCGCCCCGGCGCCGTGAGGCGCGGGGCATGGCTACTGGCCTCGGAGGAGGGCGGCGAGCTCGTCCTCCATGTCGACCTTGCCGGTGTCGAAGAGCTTCAACCGTCGACAACGCCCGGGGTCGGCAAGACGCACATCGCCGTCGCTTCGCCGTCGCTTCGCGGTCGCGGCTTGCCGGGCCGGTTACTCGATCTACTTCACCAGCCTCGACGACATGGTCCGCAACCTCAAGGCCGCCGAGGCCGCCGGGCGGCTGACGAACGTCGGCACCTATCTGTGGCCCAGTGTTCCCGTCGTCGACGAGGTCGGCTACCAGCCCCTCGAACGAGCCGAGGCGAACCTGGTCTTCCAGGTCATGTCCAAGCGTTACGAGAAGGCCACTTGCGAAGTGATCTCCATCAACGCCCCAGCTACGGCTCAAGAACCGCCTCAAGGCGATCGAGCGAGACACAGACGTGGCGTGATCAGGCATTTCGTGTTCCAGGCCGCCCTAATCTGGAGCGCGACAGTCAGAATGAGCGTGTGTTCAGACGCGAGTGGCCGGAGCCACCGACCGATGCCCGGCTTGACCCATACCGCCGAGCTGCCGCACGTCTCATGGACGGAGACGAACAGATCGGCGTGCTCGTGATCCGAGTCACCAGCTGGTGGTGGAGAGAAGGGCCCTTCTGGCGAAGGCGGTGGGGCAATCCGCGAGAGCTTCCCGAGTGGGCGCTGTCTCGTGTCGGCCCGACACAGCAGCTGCCCGACTTCGAGGACGGGATCATCTCCGCAGACGAGCTCGACGAAGAGCTTGCCGACTGGGCAGCGGGGATCTTTCGACTGCGGGGCCAGCAGTTCAGCCTTGCCTGGCTTGGCGAAGAAGAAGCCGACGCCGCTTGCAGAGAGCACGGCTGGACGATCGACTGATCACCTCTGCCTTCACCGCCACGGAACTGGGGACGTTCATCCGTAGGCAGCTGGGGAAAAAAGTCCGTACGCCGACACCCCCGTCCACGGGTGGCCGGGCGCGGCCGCGGTGAGATGTTCGGCGACCTGCCGGGCGGCGTCCGGGCGCAGCGGTACGGTCCGGCCGACCGCGCGCAGCCGGCCGTTCTGGTCGTGGCGGCCGAGGACGAGGAGCTGCGGGCGGGTCAGGGTGCCGGTGATCGCGCCGACGATCGTCTCCGTGGTGTCGCGTCTTCTGATCTTGGTCCAGCCGCGGTTATCCGGGCAGATATGGGCTGGTCAGAGGCTTGATGACCAGGCCTTCGACCCCGGTCACGTCGGTCCAGGTGTCCAGCCACTGACGGGCCTTGGCCAGGTCCGTCATCTGCGGGACGAGCATCCACGGGGGTGTCAGGGCGTAGTCGGTGAACAACTTCTCCAGTTCAGCCCTGCGGTCCCTGTAAGGCCGCCGTAGAAGCTCCTCGCCGCCGAGCTGCAAGAGGTCGAAGGCGACGAAGTAGGCCGGCCACCGGGCGGCCAGAGCCGGGGCGCTACGGGCGCGGGCGGCAGCCCGGCGCTGCAACGCCTCAAACGACAACCGGCCCTCCTCGGCGTCCCAGACGACCAGCTCGCCATCAAGGACCAGACCGGGCGGCAACTGCTCGACAGCGGGGGCCACCAGGTCCGGCCCCCGGTCCTGGACCAGCGCCCCACGCCGGCTCTGCACCACCACCGTGCCGCCCGGCCCGGCCGGGGTGAACAGCAGCACCCGGTGCCCGTCCAGCTTCTGCTCGTACGCCACCCCCGCCCGCACCGCAGCCGGGCCCGGCACCGACTCCGCGGCCTGCGCCAGCACCGGCTCCACCGGCGGCCTGAGCACCATCCCCGAGGCCTCCCTTCAGCTCACCCCTTCGCCTTCCAGGGTCAGCAAGACCGGGCCGAGGCGGCCCGGCCAGACAGCCCTCGCATCACCCATCCGAGGGCCGCCACTGGCTCGTCGCAGGCGATCTCAAGCCCGACTACGGCACGGTGACAAGCCATACACCACCCGCCTCTCCCTCTGCTTGCCACGCTACTTGTGCCACCAGACCTGTGGCTGGGCACTAGATCTGTCCAATGAGCATTGGACTTGTCTATGACGTGGCCCGCCTGTTTTCCGCCTTGGCCGGAGGGCGGCGGGGCCGGGGTGGCGGCCCGTGCGGCGGCCGGGCTGGACCGCTCCCTCGGTGGCGTGCGGGATGTCCCCGGCGGGGTCATGATGAGACGGCCCGGCCGCCGCGGGAGCGCCGGGCGGGAAGGGGCAGGAGATGGAGCTGTTCCCGTCGGCGCCGCTGCCGGAGTGGCGGGACACGAAGGAGACGCTGCACCGCTTCGAGCAGATTGTCGGCAAGATCCGCTTGGCCGCGAGCGCTCGGCGCAACCACTGGTGGAACGTCCCGTTCCATGTCACTGGGCGCGGCATCACCTCCCGTCCGATGGGTCAGGTCGACGGGAATCCGATCTTCACGGTCGACTTCGACTTCGTCGACCACCGGCTCGCCGTCATGACGCTGGACGGCGAAGAGCGGTCCTTTCCGCTTTCGGGCCAGTCCGTCGCGTCTTTCTACGATCAGACCCTGGCCGCTTTGGCCGCGCTGGGCGTCCGGGTGAACAGCGCTATTCCCAGGCCCTTCGATCTACCCGACGCCGACCGGCCGTTCGCCGAGGACACCGAGCACGCGACCTACGACCCGGTAGCCGCAAACCGCTACTGGCGGGTGCTAAGACGTCGTTTCATTTGGTGAGGCGGCGGTGGCAGATGAGGGCTGCGGCTATGCCGACGAAGGCGAGGAAGTGTTCGGCCTTGCGTTCATA
>NZ_JBIVAL010000042.1:4790-13468 GCF_044745505.1 Streptomyces sp. NPDC086989 | reverse complement strand
CGATCCACGGCCGCGACTGACGTTTCCCCACGGCAGGACCAACGACCACCCGAACCGAAAGTCACATGATCAACGGCTTCTGTTAGGACCTCTTAAAGTGGCATGTCGGTGAGTCTGCTCCCCGCACCCGCGGGGATGACCCCCGGCGGAAAAGTGCCTCTCCACGGGCGAAAACCTGCTCCCCGCACCCGCGGGGATGACCCCCGCGACGCGCTCAGCAAGCTCTCCGACCCGGACTGCTCCCCGCACCCGCGGGGATGACCCCTTCGTCCTGTGCTTCGACGACGTCCCCGTCTCCCTGCTCCCCGCACCCGCGGGGATGACCCCAAGCCAGGCGGCATCGGTGACATGATGCCGAGCCTGCTCCCCGCGCCCGTGGGGACGGCCCCATGCCTCTGCGCCTGAAGCCGAAGATCGGACCAGCTCGTCCTCGTCCGGCTCGTGCCATCGGGGCAACGCTGTGCTCGCGACGGCGTCGACGAGGTGTTCATTGGGGGTGGAGTCGGCGGACGCGGCCGACGCCGTGCAGGCCATCGGGACGGTCGGCGCGGTCATTTGGCGGGGTGCGCCGGGGCCGCTCCCAAGGTGCGCAGGGGTGGCCGGGCCAGGACTTCGTGTTCCTTCGGGGTCAGTGCCGGGCCGTCGAGCAGCGGTGTGCGGGGGCCGAGGGCGGCGGCCAGGAGGACGCCGGGGTGGGCCAGGACGTGGGCGGGCCGGCGCATGGCCATGACGTCGGTGAGTTTCCTGACGACCAGGGCGTTGCCGATGGCCGCGTGGTTGAGGCGGTGGACGTAGCGGGCGACCAGGCGGTCCGCCGGCGTTGGCCTCCTGCCGATGGCGCCCGGGTAGAACCGGTCCTGGCCGACCGCCAGCATCCAGGCGGCCGCGGCGGGCCGGGCGATGGCGCGCTGCGCCTTCGACGCGAAGCCCGGCGCGAGGACGGGCGTACGCCGGGCCTGATCGCGCAGGGCGACGGCGCCGAGGGCCGCGGCGGACATGCCGTGTCCGTAGACGGGATTGAGGCTGGTGGCCGCGTCGCCCACGGCGATGAATCCGTCCGGCAGCCGGGCCTGCTCGAAGTGGCGGCGCCGGTTGGCGGTGCGGGTGAAGACGGATACCTCGCCGGCCGGCTCGGCCCGGGCCAGGAATTCGGCTACGAGGGGGTGGCGGGCCTGGCGGGCGAATTCCTCGTAGAGGTCCTCGTCGGCGCAGGGCTCCGCGCCGCGGGTGCCCGAGAGGCTGACGTGCCACTGGCCGTTCTCGATGGAGATGATCGTAGCGACGATTCCCGGCTTGCCCTGGCCCGGGTCGGCGGGGATGTGGATGACCGGCCAGTCGGTCTCGGTCCCCTGGGGTGCCCAGTACTTGCGGCTGGCGTAGCGGACGCCCGCGTCGACGACGGTTTCGCGTATCTGTGGGCCGCCGATGTCGCGGAGCCACTGGGTGCTCTTGGAGTTGCGGCCGGTCGCGTCGACGACGAGGTCGGCTGGGATGAGGCGCCGCTCGCCCTGGGCGTTGCGTACGGCGACGCCGAGTACGTGGGCCGCGTCGCCTTCCAGGCCGCAGACCTTGGTTCCGGTCTGTACGCGGACGTTGGGCAGCCGCAGGACCCGTTCGCGTACGGCCCAGTCGATGAGGTTGCGGCTGGCCCCGATGAGGTAGTGGGTGTCGGCCCAGGAGCGGCGGAACCAGCCGGCTGCGGAGAAGGACACCATGCCGTTGGGGATCGGGATGCGGTGGGCGCCGGCGGCGAGCCAGTCGCCGGTCACACCCGGCAGCAGTTCCTCCATCGCGTCCGCCCCTCCCGCCCAGAGCATGTGGGCGTGGGCGGCTTGGGGGAGCCGGGGCCGCGGCGAGGGGGTGTCGGGCAGCGCCGTGTCGTGCTCCAGGATCAGGACCTCGGGTACGGAGGGGGCGAGGGCGGCGGCAGCGAGGGTGCCGGCCAGGCCGCCGCCGAGTACGACCACGCGGGCGTCGGACGAGGGGAGCTCTGTCATCGGGTGCTGCTTTCTAGGATGGCGGATTGCCGGAACGAGCGGACGGTCGCCGAGTTGGCCAGCGCGAGCGACATCCGTACGAGTCCCTGGGGGCTGTTCGGCGACTCCAGGACCGTGTCCGCGGTGCGCGGCGGTGTGGAACGCGGGGATGTCTCCTGGGCTCTTTCCCAGGCCACGACGGCGCTGGCCAGGGCGGCCGCGTCCGCCACGGCCTGCGCCTCTTCACTTGGCCGGCCGGCGTCCAGTTCCTTGCGCAGCGCCTGTTCCCGCAGGTCGGCGAGCAGGTAGGGGTTGACCGCGAGGATCCCGTCGTGGATGTCGGACTCGCGTTGGGTCAGCCGGATTTCGATGGGTGTCCAGGCTCCGGCTGACAGGTCGATGCTGTGCCGTGTCGCCGTCCGCAGTTCCTGGTGGAGCGGGCGGAGCAGGCGGAAGCGGCGCCACATCCTCCAGCGGCTGGTCACGTGCTGCGTGATGAGCGGCAGGACGAAGCCGGTCGCGATCAGCAGCGCGGACACCGAGGCGAGGGCCGGGGCGAACTGGACGCTGAGCACGCTCCAGTCGCGGCCCGCCCAGCGGGCTCCGATCGCCGTCAGCTTGGCGACGTCGTACAGCAGGTTCAGGACGTAGCCGGTGGCGATGAACGCCAGCCCCGCACGCAGCCCGCCGCTCACCTCGCGGGCCCATCTGCGGCACAGGACCGTCATGGTGACAGCCGCGGTGGTGTGGGCCGCGATGTAGAGGAGGATCATCTCCCTGATGTACGGCGTGCTCGCGTAGTAGGTGTCCAGGTCGCGCAGGCGCTCTTTGGGGGCGTCGCCCAGGACGAAGAGGGCGTTGATGGCCACGATCACGGCGAGCGTGACCAGGGTGCACAGACGGGAGCGCCGACGTGCCCGCCCGGCGTCCTCGGGTGTGCTGCTCCAGTGCAGGATGAGGACGATATTGGCCCCGGAGAAGGCCGTGAGCAGGGAGAACACGAGCGGTGCGGCGGCGTTGGGAATGCCGGTGATCCTGTTGACGGCGATAAGAGTGGGGATGGCGGTGCATCCGAAGACCGCGGTGGCGAGCGCCAGCAGGACGCACACGGACCGCAGGAGCTCGTCGCGCGGATTGCGGCACAGTGCGGGCAGCTTCAGCAGGGTCGCCAGCAGCAGCACTGCCCCAGGTATGTAGAAACCCAGACCGTTCGAGTCGTTCACCGCACGTCCCGGGTGTGGTGTGCACCCCGCGTGCGCTGCGCGTCCTGCGCATCCCGCGTGGGTGTGTCCTGTGTGTCCTGCGCGCCTCCGGTAATTCGTGTCCGCCGGGTGGCCGTGGACCGGGTCATGGCGGTCATGGCTGGGTCTTCCTCACGCAGGGATCAAATAAGGGTGTCCGGGGCGGTTCGGGCACCCGGGGCCTCCGGGCGGCGGGTCCCCGCGTCCTGTGCGTCCCGTGCGTCGAGGCGGTGTAGTGCGCGGCGACCCGGGCCATGCCGTCGATGCCGCCGGCGATGACGGGGCCGAGGGCTTCCAGGCCGGCGGCCTGGGCGGAATCGTCGAGGATGTCCGGCCGGTCCCTGCTCGCCTTGACGGCATCGGCGATCATCGTGGCCGCCGCGTACGCGAACGCCGCCTGCGGATCCACGCCCGTCTGCCGGGCTTTGCCCTGAGCGGCGGACAGGATGTACGGGTCGCAGTACGGGGCCAGAGCGAACAGCCGGTCGTACACGTCGCATTCGCGGTTGCTGAGACGCGTACCGAGGGCGAGGAAGGGCAGCCGCGGCGCGGGCGTGTCCGGCGCCAGAGCGCCCAGATCGCGGTGGAGCGGCCCGAGCTGCCGGTAGGTCTGCCAGGTGTGCCAGTGCGCCGCGAGCCGTTCGCCCTGGGGGAGGAGGAAACCGAGGGTGGTCAGCAGGGCGCCCGTGCTCGCCACCGGCGGGGCGATGTACGCGTTGAGGTGGTCGAGATCGCCGCCGATCCACCGGGCGGTGACGGCTGCCCCCTTGGCCAGCCCGAAGGCCGCATTGAGCACGAAGCCGGCCACGAGTACGCGCAGGCCCGCCTTGACCCAGCCGCTGACCTCACGCGACCACCGCCAGCACAGGAACGGCAGGACGGCGCCCACCGCGATGTGCCACCCGAGGTACACGACGATCATTTCGCGGATGAACGGAGTGGTCGCGTAGTAGGTGTCGAAATCGCGGAGCCGCTCCACGGGTGCGTCTCCGAGGGCGAAGAACAGGGGGATGAGGCATGCGACCACAGCGCACGAGGCCAGCCAGCGCCGTGCCGTCCGGCGCGCGTCCTGCCCCGTCCCCTCGCGCCAGAAGACCAGGAGGGCGATGCAGGAGGCGTTGAAGGCGCTGAGGATGACGTAGACCAGCGGCGCGGAGATGTTGGGAATGCCCGTGCCGCGGTTGAGCGCCCGGATGGTGGGCGGTGCCGCGAAGACGTACCCGGCGCAGGCCGTGAAGAGCAGTCCTGCCATGGCCGTCGTGGTGGGATTGCGCCGACGCCGGACGAGGGCGGGCACCTTCGACAGCAGGGCGAGGAAGAGGGCCGCTGCCGGTATGTAGTAGTCCAGATCCCGCATCAGTCGTCCGAAGCGCCGAGGGAAGCCTGGATCCTCGCGGGAGTGCCTTCCAGGATCCGCTGGTCGGGATCGTGCTCCACGTGGCGCCGCAGCCGCCGGCCCATCAGCCTGCCGAACTTCTCGGCCTCGGCTTCCTCGTCCGAGACCGCGTGGCTGCGCGCGGCGACGTGCCGTACGGCGGCTTCCAGCTCCGCGTCGGCCATGTCGCCGTTCACGAACCGGGTGGCGACCCGGGCGTCCAGGGTGTGCTCGCCGCAGTGCCCTTGCAGCATGTGCCAGATCTCGTGGCCGAGGATGACGAGGGAATGGAAGTCGCTCGTGCTCTTCACGACGGCGATCACGTCGTCGTGCTCCCGGTCCACCCACAGACCCGAGACCGGGCCGACGCTCGCGGGGAAGTTGCGGCGCACGATGCGTACGGGGCGGCCCCGGCGGCGGGTGAGGTACTCGGCCAGCTTGCGGAACAGCTGGTCCACATCAGAGGGGACGGGCTCGCCGACGCCAGCTTCCAGCTCCGCGTACAACTGTGCCATCTCGTGGTCCAGCCGCTGTCGGTCCCGCTGCCTGTGCCGCCTGCTCGTCATGATGCCCCCGCCTTTCCACACCGCCGCGGGCCATGCTCCGGCAGCAGCACATTTCCCCCCGGTCCTCATCCGGCCCTGCGCGCCGGCCGCGTTCAGTCCTCCTGCTGGTCGTCCAGGATGACTTCCAGCAGGGCCTGCATCTTGGCCAAGGTTTCGGGAGCCCCGCGGAAGGCGACCTTCCGGAGTTCGAACCGCTCCTTGAGCACCTTGAGTCCGGCCAGCTGCTGGGCCTGCACCGTCTCCAGCTTCTCCCTGAACGCACGGTCCAGGGCCTGTGACGGGGTCGCGGTCAGGAACCCGCGCGGGACCTGGAAGAAGTCCTCAATCCGGGCCGCGTGCTCCAGCTTCGGCACAGCGCGGCCCTTCAGCAGCTCGCCCACCCACTGGGGCGTCACCCCGGCGCCTTCGGCGATCTCGGTCTGCGTGTAAGGCGCACCGTCGCGGCGAAGCCGGGTCCGGCGCAGGAACTTCAGCCGCTCGACCACCTGTTCCAGGAAGTCGACCTCGACCAAGGGCCGGCGGCTGAGCCCGGCGCGGACCACGCCGACCGGCAGGCCGGTGTTCCAGGAGATCGCCTCCGCGTCGAGGACCTTGTCCCAGTCGAGTTCCGCTTCCTCGATCAGCTCCTCCAGCAGCGTCAGGCTGTTGAGGTGAGGAGTGGAGACGGTCACGGATGCTCCCGGCGGGTTGGCGGCATGTTCCCGTGCGGTGGTGGACGGCAGCAGGACGCTGTGTACGTGCCCGGCTACTAGAGCAGATCAATGATTGCTTACACAAGTGAAAGGATCATTGAATCCGCCTCTGGGGAGCGGTGGCAGTCATGAGGCAGGCATGCCTGTTCAGCGGCACAGGGTAGGGGTTTTGGCCACGCTGCAACCAGAACCAGACGCAGATATTCGAAAGAATCCTTTTGTGACGTGAAACGATCGTTGACATGCAGACAGTGTGAGCATCAGGCTTCTGGACGTCAGGAAGATCAACACACCGGACGGACGGACGGTCGGACAGGCGGGCGCGCCGACCGGGCCGGGCACCCGGCGCCCCCGGCATCTGCAGCCCAGCCGCTACCCCGAGCCGTACGACGGCCGTTGGCCGGTCTGCGACGGCCGCAGGGCGCAGGTGCCCGGATCGAGCACCCCGGCCTGGACTCCGTCGGTCCTTCCCCCTGACGCGCCATCCGCCACGACACGACGCGCACTCGGAGGTACCCACGATGCTCGCTCCGGAAGTGCGCCGCGGAGGCGGACTCCCCTTCGGTCAGGTCGTGTCCCAATGGGTCTGCGACCCCCGGTATACGAGCAACCTGCGCACGCTGTACTGCATCCTCGTCACGTACGCGGACATCGGAGGCCGTGACACCTCCAAAGGGCGTCCCTGGCGGTCCGAACTCGCGGCGCAGCTCGGTGTCTCCCTCAAGACGCTGGACCGAACGCTGCTCGAAGGCGAGTGCGCCGGCCTCTTACGCATCGAACGCCGTACCTCGCCGCGCAACGCCCGCGAGAACGACGCGAACGTCTACCACCTCTTCGACGCCCGTTTCTGGCGTGGGGAGTGGACGGATCCACTGGAGGCGGGGCAACGGGCCTGCGACGTGGCGGCGCAGGTCACGGCCCAACGGGTCGACGCCAAGCGCAAGGCCGGGATCGTTCCCAAAGGCGGCTGGCGCAGCAAGGACGCGGGGGTGGCGTCACCGGTGACGCCAGGGGGTGGGGACAGTGGTGACGCCGTACCCGGCGTCATGGGTGACGCCACCCCCGCGTCACCCATGACGCCCTATAACGAGAACCCGGTCGACAGCCCCGATCCACAGACCGTCCGTCCGTCCATGTCTGTACCTGTACCTGTACCTGTACCTGTAGCCCCGCCCGACGACGCCGCGGCGGGAACGGGAACAGGAACGGACAGCGGCGGAGCCCGAGCCGCCGAGCCCGAAGCAGTGCAGATCACGGTCGGCATCGGCCTGCTCCTCGAGGTCGCCGCATGGCAGCCGGAGTTCACGCTGACCGGGCAGGCGCTCGAGGACCAGGGCCGGGTGGTGGAACGGCTGCTGCGCGCCGGCTGGAAAAGGAGCCACCTCAAGACGATCGTCTCGGGCCGGCCCCTCCCCTCCCCCCTCCATCACACCGTCGGCGCCATCGTGGCCGCCCGGTTGCGAGCCGCCGAGGCGATGCCCGTTCCCCATCCGACCGCAGGCTGGGACGCGCTGGCCGCCCGCGAAAATCCGGCGGACCGAACCGTGGCGGAGGCACTGACCCGGAGGGTGCACCGCGAATGCACCCGATGCGCGCGCCCGGCCACAACGGCCACGAACCTCTGCGGAGACTGCGCGGGACGGCCCGCATGCGAAGCGGGCTGCGGGAGTCGTACGCACGGCGGCAGGTGCCTCTCATGCACCGACGACGAGGCAACCACCGCCATAACCCACCCCGCGGACGAAGGCATCTGCCCGGGCCACGACGCCCCCTGCGGCCGGCCCGTCCAGACCCGGGGCCTGTGCGGCCGCTGCCGGATCGCAGCCGAAGAAGGCCGGGGGCACTGAGCAGGAGGCGCGCTGACGAGCAGCCGCGACGGTCGAGCCAGCCACGGAAAGGAGCCGCCAACAGGCGGCCAAGCCCGAAAAGTAGGACAAGCGGACACGAAGGCCAGCATGTCGGAGGGCTCTCCGTATCCCCAGGCCTTGCCGCCCAGCGCCGTCCGTCAGAAAACGAACTCCGAGGTTCTTTTGATCCCGATTGCCGGATTCGATGAAAGTGCACAAAAACAGCCCACGGCCCGCCTAGAGGCCCAGGTCAGAAAGCCTGCTCCCCGCACCCGCGGGGATGACCCCGCGGTCGTCCTAACGGATTGGGCGTACGCCATTTGCTCCCCGCACCCGCGGGGATGACCCCTCGTTACCGACGTTGGTCAATTGGAACTGATTCTGCTCCCCGCACCCGCGGGGATGACCCCCGCATCGAGGAGCTCGTCGCGGAGATCGAGGCCTGCTCCCCGCACCCGCGGGGATGACCCCGCCCCGAAGATGCGCGACCCCAAGCAGCTCAACTGCTCCCCGCACCCGCGGGGATGACCCCCAGAACGAAGAGGGGCCCCAGCGAACCGGGGCCTGCTCCCCGCACCCGCGGGGATGACCCCGTCCGGCACCACCGATGCAGCCCAACCCCTCCCTGCTCCCCGCACCCGCGGGGATGACCCCACCACCGGGCCGGACACGCCGCCGGGGGCGGTCTGCTCCCCGCACCCGCGGGGATGACCCCGTTGGGTGGAGGCGCAGTGAGGCGGGCCTGGCCTGCTCCCCGCACCCGCGGGGATGACCCCGTCACAGCCGGTCCCCTTCCTGGATCGCTTTCCTGCTCCCCGCACCCGCGGGGATGACCCCGGGTGCTGCTGTACGGGCTGGCGGACGTTCCCCTGCTCCCCGCACCCGCGGGGATGACCCCCAACTGCTCGACGAGCTGGGTGCCCTGCCGGCCTGCTCCCCGCACCCGCGGGGATGACCCCCAACTGCTCGACGAGCTGGGAG
>NZ_JBIVAL010000042.1:0-4692 GCF_044745505.1 Streptomyces sp. NPDC086989 | reverse complement strand
GCGGGGATGACCCCCAACTGCTCGACGAGCTGGGTGCCCTGCCGGCCTGCTCCCCGCACCCGCGGGGATGACCCCCAACTGCTCGACGAGCTGGGAGCCCTGCCGGCCTGCTCCCCGCACCCGCGGGGATGACCCCTCCGTCAAGACCAAGAAGGGGCGAGGTGTCGACTGCTCCCCGCACCCGCGGGGATGACCCCTCCGTCAAGACCAAGAAGGGGCGAGGTGTCGACTGCTCCCCGCACCCGCGGGGATGACCCCTGGGGATTTCCGTAGGGGCCTTCATACCCCGACTGCTCCCCGCACCCGCGGGGATGACCCCCAAATGGGCTGAATCAGCGGGCCGTCAGACCCCTGCTCCCCGCACCCGCGGGGATGACCCCTGCGGGGCGTTCGTTATCTCCTGCGCAGGTGCCTGCTCCCCGCACCCGCGGGGATGACCCCCGGTATCAAGAAACACCTGGGCCGGGGCTCTTCTGCTCCCCGCACCCGCGGGGATGACCCCGCTCTTCAAGGCGTGGCAGGCGCATTCGGGAACTGCTCCCCGCACCCGCGGGGATGACCCCAGGGCGGCGGTCTCCTCGGCGCTGGTCAGGCCCTGCTCCCCGCACCCGCGGGGATGACCCCAGATTCTGTACGTCGGATTCGGGGGCGCGGACCTGCTCCCCGCACCCGCGGGGATGACCCCGGGACGCTTTGAGTAGCTGACACTGACGCGAGCTGCTCCCCGCACCCGCGGGGATGACCCCGGAGAGGACCCCGCCATGACCCTCACCCTTGTCTGCTCCCCGCACCCGCGGGGATGACCCCGCGAACGCCGCGAGTACGTACACGCTCCGCATCTGCTCCCCGCACCCGCGGGGATGACCCCAAGATCGTCTCCGTTGGCAGCGGAGGCGGAACCTGCTCCCCGCACCCGCGAGGATGACCCCCATTAGATCAGCACGTTTCCGCAGGTCGGAGGCTGCTCCCCGCACCCGCGGGGATGACCCCACTGCCGGGGAATCACCCCCCGACGGCAGCCACTGCTCCCCGCACCCGCGGGGATGACCCCACCGAGGGCATGCCGCCGACGGTGCGGCGGCTCTGCTCCCCGCACCCGCGGGGATGACCCCACCCCGACATCGTCGCCTACCGGCTCGGGATGGCTGCTCCCCGCACCCGCGGGGATGCCCCCTCGATCGGGGCGCACGGCGCGTATCAGGTGATCTGCTCCCCGCACCCGCGGGGATGACCCCGACGGCGGCCCGGGCACAGTCCTCGACGGTGGCTGCTCCCCGCACCCGTGGGGATGACCCCCGTCCGCCCCGCCGACTGGGCGCCGCCTCAAGCTGCTCCCCGCACCCGCAGGGATGACCCCATCGCGGACATCGCGTCGGCGAATCCCGCGATCTGCTCCCCGCACCCGCGGGATGACCCCCCTGTGAGCGAGGAACTCCCAAGCCCAGCACATCTGCTCTCCGCACCCGCGGGGATGACCCCCAAGGACAGCCGGGGCTGCCGAACCTCGAAGGCTGCTCCCCGCACCCGCGGGGATGACCCCAGGTCACCGGTGACGAGGAGATCGCACGCGACCTGCTCCCCGCACCCGCGGGGATGACCCCATCCCAGGGTTACAGGACCGCCTGACGAACGAGGCGGACTGCTTGATCACGCCCCTTGGGGGCGCGAGGTGCTGCCGTGCCAGCGCAGGTGCCCCGCAATACCTGGACCCCTCCTGCAGCGGGCGCAGTCCCCACCGGGCGCACAGCGCGCCATGGCTACCGAATATGCCGTGCGGTGTTGTGGGCCCGGTCGGCCGCGTGCGGATGAAGCTTGCGGCCAGGTCTCGTGGCAGAGAGAGGCGATTCGCGGGGGACTGGCGTGTTCGGCTCATTGAACGGGTGTGATTCGCGGTTATAAAATAACCGCTATGCTCACACCCGAGGACGCTTCCTTCATCACGGCTGCCACCGAGGGCCTTGCCGCCCCCCTGTACGAAGCACTCGATCACGGCTACACGGCCGCCCATGGCCATTACGATGAGTCGGGCATGACCGGCGAGGGCTTTGCCAAGGGCCGCACCGACCTCGCCCGCGACCACACGCGTCGCTTCATCGAGCGGCGCTACGGCGACCGCCTCGACCTCGGCGGGTGGGAGCCGATCAAGAACTCCAGCGGGCGGCTGCACTTACGCAAGGAGATGATGACCTTGCGAGTGCTGCACGCCACTCCATTCGACATGGTGCCCGCCCCGGGCCGGAACAAGGCGAGGATCAGCTACTACTACAATCGAACGGTCGATCTATTCGGCGTCCAGAGCAGCAACCTCCTCGCCGTGTGGCTCTCGCCTCCCGAGGAGGGCGGCGAGATCTCCGTTCGGATCGTTCGTCCGATCGGGGAGTGGAAGCCGGGTCAGCCTCCCAAGTTCGACCTCGATTTCGAGCTCCCCAGGAACACTGAATCGTTCCAGGGGTGGGAGTTCGTACCGGACGACAAGGGCCTCGCACTGCCCTTTGAGTTCGAAGAAGACCAGCGCGAAGAGGGTGAAGGAAGTGGCGCATGATCCAGCCGAGCGCATCAGGACCCTGAGACTCCTCATGGGGCTCACCCAGGGCGAACTGGCGCAGGCAGCTGGAGTGTCGCAGCCGCTGATCTCACAGATTCAAAAGGGCATCAAACCGGTCAGTGGCGATGTGCTGGAGCGCATCGCCGCAGCCACCGGCACACCCATGTCGTTCTTCGACGTGGACCCGACCGACCTCCCCGCTGACACGCTGGCCTTCCGCAAGAAGGCCGGCGCCTCCGCCAAGGAAGTTGCCCGGGTGGAATCGACGGTCAGGGAGGCGTACCGGGTCGCAGTACGTCTCATGGCCGAGACCAAAGTGCGCCGCACCGCGCTGCCCCGTGCAGAAGGCGACATCACCCCAGATGGCATCGAAGACCTCGCCGCGCAGACCCGCGCCGCGCTGGGCGTTGCGCCGGACGGGGTCATCGGTCACGTCATCCGCGCCTGCGAGCGCGCCGGAATCCCTGTCGTTCCCCTGCTTCTCATGGACGCGCGGGGAGAAGGCGAGGAGGCCGTGGTCGGCCACTCCGGCGCCTCCTGCTGGAGGGGTCAGGGTGAACCGTCTCTGATCAGCTACTTCTCCGCGGGGTCCGGTGACCGGCAGCGCTTCACCACCGCGCACGAACTCGGGCACCTCGTGCTTCACCCTGCCCGCAGGATTGGCCTCGACCCCAAGCAGGCCGAGTCGGAGGCCCACCGCTTTGCAGGCGCTTTCCTCCTCCCGCGAGAACGTGCGGAGGAAGCATTCAGCGGCCCCCTCATGCTCCGTGAGTTCGCGGCCCTGAAGAAGCGGTGGGGTATCTCCATCCAGGCCCTCGTCAACCGCGCGTACGACCTCGGCTACATCGACCGGGCCCGCCGCGACAGCCTCTACAAGCAGATCGGCGCCCGGGGCTGGAGGACGAACGAGCCAGTGCTCGTGCACGCGGAGCAACCCACCCTCGTGCGGGCCATGCTGGGCCGGAAATACGGTGAACCGCCGTCACTTCTGCAGGCCGCCGACGACCTCGGTCTCCACCCCGTCCTCATGCGGTCTCTCGCGCCGGACGTGGCGGCCGACCCGGCGCCCCGCGCTGTGGCACCCGTGATCAACCTCGGCGACCGCCGCCGCAGGGGCGCGCGCCTCCAGGTCCTCTGACTGGCGAGGCCGCTCGACGCGGCCGGGACGTGCGGAGCAGGACCTTCGTCGGCCGCGCTGCTGTTCCTCACCTTCCGGACAGAAATCCCCGCAGAGACCCGGCGCCGGCCACTAGGTGCGCCACCCCGCGCGCTGCCGCTGGCTGCTCTCGACGTCGGTCAGCAGAAGTTCGACGGCCTTGAGCTGCTTGCCGACGAAACTTCCGCCGCCTAAGACGTCGTTTCATTTGGTGAGGCGGCGGTGGCAGATGAGGGCTGCGGCTATGCCGACGAAGGCGAGGAAGTGTTCGGCCTTGCGTTCATAGCGTCGGTGGAGTCGGCGGCAGCCGGCGAGCCAGGACACGGTCCTCTCGACGACCCATCGGTGGCGGCCGAGACGCTTTGAGGACTCGATGCCCTTGCGCGCGATGCGGTGGCGGATGCCGCGTTGGCGGAGCCATCGGCGCAGGTGGTCGTAGTCGTAGCCCTTGTCGGCGTGGAGCTTGCCGGGGCGTCGTCGGCGAGGTCCACGCCGGGACCTGATCGGCGGGATGCCCCGCACGAGTGGCTCGAGGCCGAGACTGTCGTGCATGTTCGCACCTGAGATGCCAAGCGAGAGCGGCAGTCCGTTCCGGTCGGTGATCAAGTGGATTTTCGATCCGGGCTTGCCGCGGTCGGGCGGATTCGGTCCCGTCAATGGCCCCCTTTTGCAGCCCGCATGCTGACGGAGTCGATCGCGCAGCGCGACCAGTCCAGTTCCCCGCGGGCGCCGAGTTCGTCGAGGATGACGCGGTGGAGCCGGGCCCAGACACGGGCCCGGCTCCACTGGGCGAAACGTCGGTAGACCGTCTGCCAGCTCGGGCCGAACACCGGCGGAAGCTGCCGCCAGGTGCAGCCTGAGGTCGCCACAAAGATGATCGCGGCCAGGGCCTCGCGGTCACCCGCCCGGCGCCGACCGCCGCCCTGCGGGCGTATGACCTCCGTCGGCGGTACCACCCGCCGAAACAGCACCCACAACTCGTCCGGCACCA
>NZ_JBIVAL010000041.1:0-17780 GCF_044745505.1 Streptomyces sp. NPDC086989 | reverse complement strand
GATACGAACGCAAGGCTGAACACTTCCTCGCCTTCGTCGGCATAGCCGCGGCCCTCATCTGCCACCGCCGCCTCACCAAATGAAACGACGTCTAAAGGGCTAGCAGGACGCGCTCGGAGCGGGGTCGGAGCCGGTCGTGGCGGCGCATCTCCATTTCCCCGTAGTAGAAATCGGCTGCGTCGGGTTCGTTCTTGGCGTCTTCGAAGGATTTGCGCAGGTGCCGGTAGATCGGTGCCAGGGAGTGCGGGGTGAGGGCGCGGATGCCTGCGGCCGGCGGGGCCCAGCCGGGAAAGCCTTGGGCGGCGCGCCAGTGGTACTCCTCGGCAAGAGTATGGCGGGTGGTCCACCGGATCAGCCGTCCCCGGTGGAGCCGCAAGCCGGATGGCGCGGGTGCGAAGGTGCAGTGGCCTTCCAGGCGGATCTGGTCGAGGTGGACGGCCGCACTGAAGACGCAGTGGGTAAGGTCTGCGTCGATGAGTACCAGGTGAGAGGCGTCCAGGCCGCTCACAGAGGTGACCTGGAGGGTTTCGGGCCGGGCGGGGAGCAGCGTTTCGGCAAGGGGGATCGCTCGCTGGCGGCCCACGAACGGCTTGGGGTGGAAGGCAACCTTCAGGGGTCCGCCTGTGACTGCGTCGGTCAGGTCGAGAGTGGCGTGGCGAAGACGCAGCGTCGCTGCGGATGCCCAGCGGGTCTGCCGGCAGACCACGGCTGTCGCGGAGGCTTCCACGAGGGCGGGGACGAGGAAGGATGCCCGGGACAGATTCACCTCTTTGGCGCAGACCATCGGGCCGAGCTGCACATCAGTGTCGAAGGTCGCGAAGTCGAAACGGACGTCTCCGTGAAAGGTGGCGCCGTCGAACCAGGCTCCCCCAGTGAAGGACGTCTCCGCGAACCAGGCGTCGTCGCGGAAGGTGCAGCGGGCGAACCAAGCGCGGCCGCGGGAGGCGGAGTGGTCGAACCAGGCCGGTCCGTTGAAGTTCGCGTCGCTGAACATGGCTGTGCTGTTGAAAGACGCCTCGGCGAACCAGGCTCTGTCCTCGAATTCCGTGTCGGAGAAACGTGCCTCGCCCTCGAAGACGGCTTTGTCGAAGCGGGCCGCGCCAGTGAAGCGCGCCTTGTCGAAGAATGCCGTACAGGCGAAGGTAGCCCTGTCGAAGAGGACGGCCCCGAAGCGGACCCGGCCGTGCTCGTCTCGCACGGCGTCCGTCAGGGAACGCAGAAGGCCTTCGGAGATGAGCGTGCCCCGGAGATCCACATCCGATCCGGGGCCCAGGCTGCCGAGATAGGCATCCCGCAGCTGTCCCTCCTCATGCCCAATGCAGCTGTCGCCACCGGTCAAACGGATGCCCAGGCAGCCCAGAGGATCGGTGTCCGTGGCCCCGAACCCGCAGCAGTCCCATGCTGGTTGTGAATACATGCGGAGATCAGATCATCCCGCCCCGCCGTACCCCTCACCGCCCTCCCCAAGCACCGATCGGGCTTGCAGCTGCAACAACGAAGATGCCCAGGACCAGTCGCGGCCAGGTGCTCGTCGACCTGCCAGGACACCTCCGAGTGCAGCACGCCGTAGCCGACTCACTCGTTTCCGGCCGGCCGCGGGCGGACAAACGCGAATTGTTCCCAGCAGCGCCGCGGCCCGCCAGTACGCGTAAGGCTCATCGGTCCACGCAGGGGTGTTCACCCGGTACCGGGGCAATCCAGCGACGAGGCCCTAGTGACCTGAGTCAGAGATTCGTCGTTAGTCGGGCATGAGTCGTCCGGGTCCGAAAATGCCGCCGTTGTCAGTAACTGATGCCCAGCGGGCGGTGCTGGAGGGGTGGTTACGTCGCCGTTCGACGGCCCAGGCGTTAGCTCAGCGGTCGCGGATCGTGCTGGAGTGCGCCGAAGGCCATTCGATCACGGAGGTGTCCCGCCGACTGCGGATCGCTCCGGACACGGTCCGCACCTGGCGGCGCCGCTTCATCGAGCGGGGACTGGACGGCTTGTGCGACGACCCGCGGCCCGGCCTCCCCCGCAGGATCACCGATGCCGACGTCGAGCGGGTCATCGTCAAGACGCTCGAGGAGACACCGAAGAACGCGACCCACTGGTCGACGAGGTCGATGGCCGCGGCCACGGGAATGTCGCAGTCGACGGTGTCACGGATATGGCGGGCGTTCGCTCTGGCCCCGCATCGGTCGCAGACGTTCAAGCTGTCCACCGATCCGCTGTTCATCGACAAGGTCCGCGACGTCGTCGGTCTGTATCTCGACCCGCCGGAGAAGGCCCTGGTCCTTTGTGTGGACGAGAAGTCGCAGATCCAGGCCCTGGCCCGATCCCAGCCGGTCCTGCCGATGGTGCCAGGAGTTCCCGAACGACGCAGCCACGACTACGTCCGGGCCGGCACCACGACCCTCTTTGCCGCGCTCGAGGTCGCCACCGGCAAGGTCATCGGCTCCCTCCACCGCCGCCACCGGGCAGCGGAGTTCAAGAAGTTCCTCGCGAAGCTCGACAAGGAAGTCCCGGCTGATCTGCAGGTTCATCTGATCCTGGACAACTACGCGACCCACAAGACACCCGACGTCAAGCGGTGGCTGCTATCCCATCCGCGGTTCCACCTGCACTTCACGCCGGCCAGCGCATCCTGGCTGAACCTGGTCGAGCGGTGGTTCGCCGAGCTGACCCATAAGAAGCTCAAGCGCGGCGTCCACCGCTCCGTCCAAGCCCTCGAACGCGACATCCGGACCTGGCTCGCTGACTGGAACGAACAACCCAGACCGTTCGTCTGGACGAAGACAGCCGACGAAATCCTCGACAAAGTCGCCGCCTACTGCCGACGAATCTCTGACTCAGATCACTAGCTCGGATCGGGCCGTGCTCAATCCGCGGGATTCACCCCGTTCCGGGCCATGGCCCGGTCGGCCGTCGTGCGTGATGCGCGCGCAACTGACTGACGCGGAGTGGGAGTTCATCGAGCCGCACCTGCCGATCGACGAGTACGGCCCGTACCCCAAGACCCTGCGGCAGCAGTTCGAGGGCGTGATCTGACGGTTCCGGACCGGCGGGCAGTGGCGGGAGATGCCGAGCGAGTTCGGTGCCTGGTCAACCGTCTCCAACCGCTTCCGCCAGTGGCGTGACGCCGGAGTGTTCGAAGCCCTGCTGGAGGACCTGATCGCGGAGGCGGCGAAGCGGGGGCAATTGCCTTTGCTCGAAGGCCCCGCGGTGCGTCGGCGGCTGGCCTACGTCGTAAGGGGGTACAGGCCTGAGCAGTCATACCCACCGCTCGGGTCCGGGGCGTACAGCGCGTAGACCGTCATGAGCAGCGCCACCAACGGCACCGGTGTGATGAGCACGGACATGGTCGCGCAGCGTCCCTGCCACGTCGACCACGCCGGCGGTCCGTACCGGCGCGCGGCGCGGCGCAGGGCGGCGTACGCCAGCAGGGAGCCAAGGGCGCACGCAAGCCCGGCCCCCGAGGTGACGTACATCCGCATGGAGGGGCCCAGGTAGTGGCAGTTCTGGAACGTGTCGGAGTCGAAGGCAGATCTCGCGACCAGCAGGCATGCCGAGGCGATCGACAACAGCGGTGCGAGCAGCGCGCGTCGGCGCCAGGCAGGGGGGACGGCGGGGGCGCTTGTGGTCATCAGTACCAGTCTGGGTCGGAGTCAACGAAGGCACGTTCCGGGCGCTTTCGCGTTTCTCGGAGTGGATGCGCCGTTCCAGGCATTCCCCGCGGTGACGATCGCTGCGTGCTGGATGGGATACAGCCGGTCAGGGTAGCGAATTTTCATAATGTTTATCGTGGTCGTGGCGCTGGGCATCCTGGCGCTCGGGATGACCGTGATCTGGCGAAGGGCTGGACGGGCAAAGAAGCGCCCTGACTGAGCCGATGACACTCGACCGATCCACAGTCCACAGCTATTGACTATTCCTCAGCTCCAAGACGGGGCGAAGTCCTGTTGACCCGGGTTGACCGGGGCAGGACGGGCAGCAAGCCCTGGGGCACCGAGCACGGCTCCGGATTGGGCACGCAACGCCGGCTTGTCGGGCGCGCGTCTCACCTGCACTGGTTCCGCTGCCTGCGGATCCGCTGGGAAGTCCGCGACGACATCCACGAGACGTTCCTCACCCTGGGAGCGCGCTGACCTGCTGGCGACGCTTGCCCTCACCCCGATGAAGGTGCGTCAACGCGTGCAGGGGAGGGCAGGACCAGGTAGTCCACATCGCCCTGACACGGCCGCGCGACGGCGTCGATGAGCTGCACTTCCCGGATCTGGGCACCGCAGTCCGGCTCGCCCTCGGTAAAGGGATCACGAGCCTGGTGACCGAGCCGCGAGGCTGCGGCGCCTACGACGTGGTGGGGTCGGCAGGCTGCGTCAGAAGCGAAATACACCCAGGTCGCGCACGGTGTCGGCCAGGGCGCGGATGAGGTCGTTTTCGGCTTCGGTCCGCCAGACCAGAGCGAAGGTCAGGGCGGCCATCTCGGGGATGGGGAGGAATCGGATGTTCGACATGCCCCAGTATCTGGTGACATGGCCGGGGAAGGTGTGGATGATGTCGCCCATGCCGATGTGGTTGATCAGCTGATCGGCGTTGTCCGAGGCCGCGTCCGTGAGGCGCTCGATCGCACGGCCGCGTGGGGTGGAGAAGGGCAGGTAACTGTCCTCCCAGTAGTCCGGCAGGCCGAGGGCAGTAGCGTGTGGGAACTCGGCGAGGAGCTCCACCGGGACGGAGTCCCGTGCCGCGAACCGGTGGTCGGCGGCCACGGCAAGGACTCGCGGGTCGGTGCACAAGGTCGGCCCGACGGTGAAGTCCGGTTCCTCCACCGGCAGCCAGAGGATCATGACGTCCATGGCGCCGCTGCGGAGCTGGCCGAACGGATCGGTGAAGGTTGCCTGGCGGATCTGGAGGCCGCATTGCGGGTGGCGCGCGCGGAACGCCTTCCAGTAGGGGTGCAGATCGACGACGTTGAAGGGCATCAGGCTGACGCGGAGCTGTGCGGTGATGCCGCGGGCCGCCAGCTGGGCTCGCTCCAGGGATTCGTGCAGGCCCGCGTAGACCGGTTGCAGGTCGTCGCGGAACTGCCGGCCGACCTCCGTCAGGCGAACCGTGCGGCTGGTACGGGCGAACAGCTCGGCCCCGATGCGCCGCTCCTGCTTCTTGATGGCCTGGCTGACGCGTGCCTGGGAGACGTGCAGCCGCTGTGCAGCCCGGCCGAAGTGCAGCTCCTCCGCCAGCACGAGGAAGATCTCGATGTCCCGCAGCTCCACCGGCCCCCGCCCCCCTATCGATAGCCCAGCGGTTATCGAACCGCGTGGAATTGTGGCTTGATCATATGCGCGGATCGCAAGATCGTTTAAGTCATGCATGCACGCATGAAGAACCGTGAAGAACGCCGCGTTCGTCCCGCCCGATGAGCGACGCCATCGACCTGACCGTGATGTACGCGATGCATGGTGCCCTGCGCCGGGAACTGGCCCAGCTCGACCGGGTCACCACCGCCGCGGACCGTGACCCCGTGCGCGTACTGGCCACCGCTGCAGGATGGACACTGTTCAAGCAGGCCCTCCGCGCGCACCACGCTGCCGAGGACGGCGCGCTGTGGCCGTCACTGCGGCAGAATCTGGCCGGCAGCCCGAAGGACCTGGCGCTGCTGGAGGTGATGGAGGCCGAGCACGCCGCCATTGCTCCGGTGATCCAGGCCATCGACGAGCTGCTGACCGAGCCCGGAGCCGACCCGCTGCGGCTGGGCCAGCTCACCGACGCGCTGACCCGCGGCCTGGCCGGACACCTCAAGCACGAGGAGGACACGGCCTTCCCACTGATGCGGCGGACGCTGACCGCCGAGCAGTGGGCCCATTTCAGCCAGGTCCACGCCCAGCACATCGGCAAGGACGCACCACTTCTGCTGCCGTGGCTCCTGGACGGCGCCGACAAGCCGACCATGACGAGGCTCCTCGCCCAGCTGCCCGCGCACGAGTACGCCGCCTGCACCGCCCGATGGATCCCGGCCTACACCGCTCTCGACCGCTGGAGTCCAGGCACCGCGGCCTGACACGCCTTCACCACCCGCCGCCCTCTCGGTCCACCGCCCGGCCGAATGCGCCCCTCGACCTCTACCACGAAGGCCATCCCAGTGTCCCCCTCTGCACACGTCACTCCGCTCCAACGCGTCTCGGATACCGAAGCCGCCGCGTGGCACCAGGTCGTCGCCGCCTCGACGGCCCACGACCTGCCGGGAGTACCGGCCCCCGACCCCGGACATATCCACGCCCAGCTCACCCAGCCTGCCCTCGGCAGCCGCCGGCTGGCCTGGCTCGCCACCGCGGCGGACGGCGCCCCCGTCGGTGTTGCCGGCCTGCGGCTGTTCACCTCAACGGGCCAGCGGCACCTGGCCGAACTGGAACTCCACGTCGATCCCGGACACCGGCGCCTGGGAACCGGCACCCTCCTGCTGTCGGCGGTCGTGGCGGCCTGCCGCGCCGAGGGCCGGCGCAGCCTCGTCGCGACAGCCGCGGCCGACAGCCCGGGCGAGGCGTTCAGCGAGCGACACGGCTTCCGCCGGGTGCTGGCATTGGACCACCTGCTGCTCGACGTCGCGCGGGCCGACGATGCCGCGGCCGACGCCGAGCATCCCGGCTACGAACTGGCCTGCTGGACCGGCACGGTTCCCGACGACCTGGCCGAGGCGTTCGCCGCTGCCAAGAACGCGATGAACGACATGCCCATGGGCGACATGGACTACGGCAGCCAGACCTGGACCGCCGACCGGGTCCGGGCCATGGCCGAAGTGCTGGTCGATCGCGGTGACGTACTGCTGACGACCGCTGCGCTCTGCAAGGGGGAGATGGCCGGATACACCGAGATCGTCATCCGTGCGGGGGAGACCCGCCGGGCACTGCAGTACGACACCGTCGTGGTGCCCGCACACCGCGGCCACGGGCTCGGGCTGTGGGTCAAGGCAGAAATGGTGCGCAGGCTCCGCGCCGAGCAGCCCGGAATCGTGGAGATCGAGACCGACAACGCACAGGACAACACACACATGCTCGCCGTGAACCGGCAGCTGGGCTTCCGCTTCCACCGCGGCACCCACGAACACCAACTCGACCTGCCCACCACCTGACCACTCCACGGCCTGACCACTCCACCAAAGAGAACACCCCATGCAGAAGTTCGAGACCACCGACGCGATCGCCGCCATTGTGGAGATACCCGCCGGACGCATCAGCCTCCTTGCCGCCGACCGCGCCGAGACCACCGTCGAGGTGCGTCCCGCGGACGCCAGCAAGGGCCGTGATGTAAAGGCCGCGGAGCAGACCACGGTCGAATTCGGCGACGGCGTGCTGCGCGTCATCGCGCCGGAGGCGAGGAACCAGGTGCTGAGCAACCCGGATCTGGCGAGGTGACGGTTCAGCTCCCCACCGGCTCCCGCGTCGAGGCCGCCTCCGCCGCCGCAGAGGTGCGCACCGAAGGCCGGCTCGGCGTCGTCGCCGTCCATGGCGCCCACCGCCGCATGGAGATCGCCGACGTGGAAGGCCTGCGCCTCACCTCTGTCGACGGCGATGTCCACGTCGGCCGGCTGGGCGGCCCCGCGGAGATCTCCACCGCGCGGGGCGGCATCACCATCGGCGAGGCGATGCGCGGCACGGTGGTGCTCCGCACCCAGCACGGCGACATCTCGATCGCCGCCGCCCCCGGCGTCTCCGCCGCGCTGGACGCCGACCCCCGCCACCTCAGCAACACCCTGAAGAACAACGGCTCCCCCGTGCTGGAGATCAGCGCCATCAGCGGCAACGGCGACATCTCCGCCCGTAGCCTCTGACCCCCCTCATCCGTCACCTCCTCCTTCCCGACACTTCCACCCGACCAGGGAGCACCCCACCATGTCCCAGTTCACCGCTTCCGGACAGCGCAAGATCCGCGACGTGCTGGCCCGCCACGTCGACTCCGGCAAGATCCCCGGCGTCGTGGCCCTGTACAGCAAGGACGACGAGACGCACGTCGAGACGCTCGGCGCGATGGAGCGCGACGGCGGCACGCCGATGCGCCGGGACACCATCTTCCGGATGGCGTCCACCTCCAAGCCGGTCTCGATTGCGGCGGCGATGGTGCTGCTCGACGAGTGCCGGCTGCGGCTGGACGACCCGGTGGACCGATGGCTGCCGGAGCTGGCCGACCGTCGGGTGCTGAAGACGTTCGACGGCCCGATCGACGAGACGGTCCCGGCGCGCCGTCCAGTCACCGTCCGGGACGTGCTGACGTCCACCTTCGGCCTCGGTATGGACATGACCTCGATCGGTACGCCGATCATGAACGAGGTCTTCGCACAGGGGCTGACGCCCAACCTGCCCACGCCGATGCCCGAGCAGGATGAGTGGCTGCGCCGCCTGGGCGCGCTGCCGCTGATGCACCAGCCCGGCGACCACTGGCAGTACCAGCTCGCCAGCGACCTGGCCGGCGTACTGGTCTCCCGGGTGACCGGCAAAACCTTCGAGGAGGCGCTGCGCGAACACGTCTTCGGCCCGCTGGGGATGGAGGACACCGGCTTCCACGTCCCGGACGACAAGATCGACCGGCTGCCGGTCCTCTACGCGCCCGACCCTGAGTCCGGCGAGTTCCACGTATGGGACGAGTCCAAGGGCGGCCGGTGGAACATCCCTCCGGCGTTCCATGGCGGTGGCGGTGGTCTAGTCTCCACCGCGGACGACTACCACGCCTACTTCAAGATGCTGCTGAACGGCGGCAAGCACGGCGGCGAGCGCGTTCTGTCCAGGCAGGCGGTGCAGCTGATGACCACCAACCGCCTCACCCCCGCGCAGAACGCCGCCCGCACCGAGCTGGCCACCAACAACGTCCACATCTCCTTCGGCCAGGGCCAGCACGGCGGTTGGGGCTTCGGGATGGCGGTGCGGACCTACCGCGGCGACTACGCTCCCGTCGGCCAGTTCGGCTGGGACGGCGGCGCCGGCACCTCCACCTACGCCGACCCCGTGAACAACGTCGTCGGCATCCTCCTCACCCAGGTCGGCACATCGGTCCCCGACTCGGTCCACCTGATGCACGACTTCTGGACCACTCTGTACCAGGCGATCGAGGACTGATCGCCGGCACGTCCGTTCCCTCAGCACATGCGGATGGGGCAGTGGTCGGACTGCACCCATGCCGCGCCCGGAGCGGGCCGGGGCCCACGTCGCGATGGACTGCTACGCCTCGTCTCCGTACCCGGATCCGAAGGCACCCGCGAACTCCCCTGGGCCCGCTGATCCCGCTGATCAGCACCTCCCGACACGAACCCGCCCCAACGGGCGCGAGGCAGGCAAGCCGGAAGACCCGGATGCTGCCGCACCGACGCCGGCCGATGCCGGCACCTATAGAAATGAGAATCACGACATGCGTGTGCTGTTGATGGCTTACGGGTCGCGCGGCGACATAGCGCCGCTGGCGGGACTGGCGGCGCAGTTGCGGAAGCTCGGCGCGGAGGTACGCGTGTGCGCACCGCCGGACGAGGAGTTCGCCGAACTTCTGGCCGGTGTCGGTGCGGAGCTGGTGCCCTTCGGGCGGGACGTGCGCGCGCTGCGGACGGGAGCGCCGCCGTCGGACGCGGCCGCGTTCGCGGCCGAGCTGGTCGCCGCGCACTTCGACACGGTCGGCAAGGCGGCCGAGGACTGTGACGTGCTGGTGGCGAGCGGTCTGATGCCGGCCGGCGCCCGCTCGGTGGCCGAGAAGCTGGGCATCCACTACGTGTACGCGGGTTTCCACCCGTTCGAGATGCCTTCCCCGCACTATCCGCCGCCGCCGCGGCCCGGAACGCCGGCTCCGGCCGACATGACCGACCGCCGGGCCCTGTGGGACCTGGACACCCAGAAGGTCAACGCCCTCTACCTCCAGCCCCTCAACGCCCACCGTGCGGCGATCGGCCTCGCCCCCGTGGACGACGTCCGCGCGCACGTCTTCACCGAACGGCCGTGGCTGGCGGTGGACCCGGTCCTGGGCCCGTGGCAGGAACTGCCGGACCTCGACGTCGTGCAGACCGGTGCGTGGATTCTGCCCGACGAACGCCCCCTGCCCGCCGGCCTGGAGGCGTTCCTGGACGCCGGCACCCCGCCGGTGTACGTCGGCTTCGGCAGCATGCCCATGGCCGCAGCCACCGACATCGCCCGGGCAACCGTCGAGGCGGCCCGCGCACAGGGCCGCCGCGTGCTCGTCTCCCGCGGCTGGGCAGACCTGGGTCTGGTCGACGATGCGGGCGACTGCTTCGCCGTCGGCGACGTCAACCACCAGGCGCTGTTCCGCCGGGTCGCCGCCGTCGTACACCACGGCGGCGCAGGCACCACGACCACCGCGGCCCTGGCCGGTGCACCCCAGGTGGTAGTCCCCCAGTTCGTGGACCAGCCGCACTGGGCCGCCCGCGTGGCGGAACTCGGCATCGGAGCGGCCCACGACGGCCCGACCCCGACCTTCGAGTCCCTGTCGGCCGCCCTCAGGACGGCACTGACCCCCGAAACGGCAGCACGGGCGAAGGCTCTCGCCGGTACGATCCGCACCGACGGGACGACGGTGGCCGCGAAGCTGCTCCTCGACACGGAGCACGCCGCGCCGATGAGCCGCGAACAGATTTCCAAGATCGCCCATGCCGACCACCCGATCAAGTCCCCGCTCGACGACGAATCGGTCAGCCGGCTGCTCGAACGCGGCCTGCCGCGTGGCGACGAGCGAGTCCTCGACCTCGGATGCGGCACGGCGGAATGGCTGCTGCGCGCCCTGGCCACGCGCCCGCACCTGCACGCCGAAGGCGTCGACGTCTCCGAAGTCGCCCTGACGCAGGCCCGCCAGGCAGCGAGCAGACTCGGAGTCGACGAGCGCCTGGTCCTCCACCAGCAGGAGGCCGCGGACTTCGTCTCTCGACAGCCGTTCGACCTGGTGATCAGCGTCGGCGCCACTCATGCCTTCGGCGGTCTCCTTCCCACGCTCGTGGCAGCCCGCGAGCACCTGGCTCCCGGCGGCCGCGTCCTGATCGGCGAGTCGTTCTGGGACCGCGACCCGTCACCGGCGGCCGTCGAGATGTTCGGTGACCTCGACGACCTGGCGACGACGGTGGACCGCCTCGTCGCCGACGGCTGGACCCCGGTCCACGGCCACGTCAGCACCCGGGCTGAGCTGGACGCCTACGAGTGGGCCTGCTGGGGCTCGCTGGCCGCATGGGCTCTGGACCACCCCGCGGATCCGGCCGCCGCGCAGGTGCTGGAAACGGCCAACGCCCAGCGTTCGCAGTGGCTGCACGGTTACCGGGACAGCTTCGGCTTCGTCTGCATGGTGCTGCGTCGGACCTCGGAGTGATCGCGTAGGCCGCCGGCAAGCCCACGCACACGGGGCCCCTCCATGGCCGCCCGCCCCCGTGGCGGCCGGAAAGTGAAGAAACAGATGCAACCGACGTTCGTACTCGTGCACGGAGCATTCGCGAACTCCTTCTCCTTCGCGCCCCTTCAGGCCGAACTCGGCCTCCTAGGGCACCGCTCTGTCGCCGTCGACCTGCCCGGCCACGGGTTCCAGGCGACCTTCACCCACGCCTATCAGGCACCGCAGGACCCCGCCGGTCTCGCGAGCGCGCCCGGCTCGATCAAGGGCGTCACGCTCGCCGACAACGTCGCGCACCTGATCGGCATCCTCGAACGGGCCAATCGGAACGGCCCCGTGATCCTCGTCACCCACAGCCGCGGCGGTGCCACGGTCACGGCCGCGGCCAACGCGCGCCCGGACCTGATCGACCGCCTCGTCTACGTCTCGGCCTGGGCCCCGGTCGACCTCGACGTCAACGACTACTACGCCGAGCCGGAGATGGCCGGGGTCGACCCCGCTGCCTTCGCCGCGGCGCTGGCCGGGAACCCCGCCGACCTCGGCCTGCTCCGCGTCAACTTCCGCACCGCGAACCCGGACTCGCTCGCGGCGTTCAAGGCGACCTTCTTCGCCGACGGCACCGACGAGCAGTTCCTCACCTTCCTCAACACCTTCCAGCCCGACGAGAACCTGGACGCCGGCGGCTCCGCCGACCGGGCGCAGGCCGCGACCTGGGGCCGCATCCCCAAGACCTACATCCGCCTGGCCGACGACGCGAGCCTGCCCCTCGCCATGCAGGACCGCCTGATCCGCGAGGGCAACGAGTTGACGCCGGACAACGCGTACGACGTCCGCACGCTGGAGGGCAGCCACCTGAAGTGGCTGGTCGACCCCGCGCCGGCCGCCCGCATTCTGGGCGAACTTGCCACGCTCCCCGTCCCGTCCGCCGAAAGCGCGATCGGAACGGGGTGAACGGTTCGGCGGTGGTGGGACAAGGAACGAGAGCGTCCCTGTGGGCGCACCCTCCACCGCCCCGCCACTGAGATCGGACGCCGACCGGGTGACAGCCTTCGCCACGGCCGTCACCCGGGCTCCACGCCGACCCAGGATGGTCGGCCTGGCCAAGAAGCTACGGAAATAGGAGATCAACGAAGTGCGTGTGGTGTTGTCGACGTATGGGTCACGTGGGGACGTCGAACCGTTGGTAGGGCTGGCGGTGCGGTTGCGGGAACTCGGCGCGGAGGTGCGGGTGTGCGCGCCGCCGGACGAGGACTTCGCGGAGCGGCTGGCCGGGGTCGGAGTGTCCATGGTGGGCGTCGGGCAGTCAGCACGCAGGCTGACTACTGCGGCCCCACCGCCGTCGAAGGTCAACCTGCCCCAGCGTGCAGCGGAATTGATCGCCAGTCAGCTGCAGGTGATACCCGCGGCAGCCGAAGGGTGTGACCTGCTGGTGGCGACAGGCGCAATGCCGGCCATCGCCGGGGCGCGGTCGGTAGCCGAGAAGCTGGACATCGGCTACGTATCCGTGATCTTCCAGCAGCTGACCCTGCCCTCGCCGCACCGCCCGCCGCTGGCGTACCCGGGGCAGCCGTTCCCGCCGGAGGTGACCGACAACCGGGCACTGTGGGACCTGGACGCCCAGAGCATCAACGCGCTGTTCGGTGAGGCGCTCAACACCAACCGGACGTCGATCGGCCTGCCCCCGGTGGACAACGTCCGCGACTACGCTTTCGGCGACCGGCCGTGGCTGGCGACGGACCCGGTGCTGGACCCGTGGCTGGAGACGCCGGACTACGACATCGTGCAGACCGGCGCGTGGGTGCTGCCCGACGACCGGCCGCTCCCGGCTGATCTGGTGGCCTTCCTGGATGCCGGCGCGCCGCCCGTGTACGTGGGCTTCGGCAGCATGGCCGTGCGTGCAGGGGAGGACGCGGCCCGGGTGGCCATCGAGGCGGTCCGCGCGAGCGGGTGCCGGGTACTCGTCGGGCGTGGCTGGGCGGACCTGGGCCTCATCGACGACCGGGACGACTGCTTCGCCGTCGGCGAGGTCAACCACCAGCAGCTGTTCGGACGGATAGCCGCCGTCGTGCACCACGGGGGCGCGGGTACGACTACGACGGCCGCTCGGGCCGGCGCTCCCCAGGTGGTGGTGCCCCAATTGGCGGACCAGCCGTACTGGGCTGGCCGGGTGGCCGAGCTGGGCATCGGCGTAGCGCACGATGGTCCGGTGCCGACCGCCGCGTCCCTGTCGGCCGCGCTCATGACCGCCCTTGAACCGGAAACCGGCAGCCGGGCGAAGGCCGTGGCCGGCACGGTCCGCACCGACGGGGCGATGGTGGCCGCGAAACTACTGCTCGACGCTGTCAGCTGAGCTTGTTTTTTATGCTTTGCGAGCTTTGCGGCGACGTCGTCGTCGGGGCCGAGCCGGACCGCGTCGAGCAACTGGCACCACGACGTCCGCCCGGTCTCCAGCGCGGCGACGAATGAGTACGGCCAGCCGGGGATGAACTGGTTCGAGGAGCGTCCCGAACACCCGTAGACGTGGCAGAACAGGCGGTCCGGGCTGGTCGGCGCGTCGAGCCGCAGCCACGCGGAGACATCGACGGCCAGGACCAGGCGCCCGTCGGCGGCCTTGGGCTGCGGCAGCATGGCCAGCGCCTTGCGCAGCCTGTCCACGTCGATGCGGCCCTGGTTGAGCGCGCCGTACAACGCGCCGTGCCCACGCCGGTGCTCGGCCAGCAGCGTCAGATCGACCGGCGAAGTCACCGGGCCGTCCTCGCAGAGCATCGCGTCGCACAGCTCGAACAGGGTGTCACCGCGCCGGGTCAGGCATGCGTAGAGGTCCTCCCGAAAGTGGGACTTGAAGTCGAACGCCTCGTCCCGGACATCGTGATGCAGCAGACTCATCCTTGGCGGCCTTCGCTCGATTCCGTACCTCTGTGACGGAGCACAGGATCGAGTGAGGGCCACTCTCGCGTCCGACACTTCCCTCCACGAGCGGTCACGTTCGAGAGCCATTTCGATCGGAACTCAGTGTTCCTGGGTCAGCTGCGGAGCAGTGAGGCGTGGATGCGGGCGATGGCCCACAGCACCTCGTCGCGGTTCTTGGCTCGCTGTATCCATGCGGGCAGGCGAGCCACCACGGTCATCTTCCGGCCGTGGTCGTGCCAGGGAATTCCCTCGCGCAGCGACGCCTGCACGAATCGTTTGATCAGGTCCAGGTGTTCCAGGTTGTAGGCCCACACCCACCCGTGCCGGGTCTCGGTCTGCAGCCCCAGGCGGGCGCCGAAGTACGGGTCTGCGGCCCACTCGTGCGGGTCCCGGTGCAAGGCCACATGTCCACGGCTCCACTCCTCGCCGTCCCGCAGTTCCGGCAGACGAGACGCCTTGGCGCAAAGAGGTCCGGATCGTGCACACCGGCCGGCTCCGGTCCTGCCACGACGTGCGCAACCTTGTCACAGCTGGGGCAGCGCACGAGAACGGACGTGAGGAAGTCGTACTTCGTGCTCCGTGGGTCCCGGAACCGATGGCGTGTGGAGATCGGACTCATCGGACCAGTATGCGAGCCGAGCGGCGAAGGAGCCCTACGGGTTAAATGCCAAGCTCAGTGCGCTGCGATGTGGCGCGGCCACGAGGAGGCCCCCGGCGCGGTGGGAGGCTCGTCCCTGTCCGTGGTCCACCGTCTGATAGCTGCCCACGCGTCCTTGCTAGCCCGCCGGCAGGCCGAACTTTCCCCCTTCAAGGGCCCTGACGGCACTCTGCTGGGCAACGACTACAACGACCACGACGCGGCCGCCGACCGGCACGTCGACGAGCGCCTCCAGATGCTCGGGACGGTCATGGCCGTGCTGGCCGGAGAGTTCGGCCGGCCGGGCGGGACCCCGTCGCCGGAGCCGGACGCGCAGGCAGGGATCCGCTCCGTCCTGGATGCCATGACCGATCCCGACCTTGAGGGCGACGACATCGTCGAGGCCATCAAGTACCGGCTCGACGCCCTCGGCTTCGACCTGAGCATCCCCGGCGAGTTCGAGGACGAAGACGCCTGACCCCCTCCCGCCCAGGCGCACCACCGGCCGGGCCACTGGCCTCCCCCTCCCGTCCATGAAAGCGAGTCACCGATGTCCGACCTGACCAGCGTGTGGCAAGCCCACCGCGCGGCCGACGAGCTGAGCAGCACCCTCGCATCGTTCTACGAGGAGGGGAACCCCTCCGGTCAGCAAGAACTCACCAACACACAGCGGCAGTCGCTCACCAGGCAGTTCGACAAGCTGCGGCGCCTGCTCGGCGACGTGGGTGTCGCGGTCCCGTTACCCTCCACGGCGGGTCCGTAGCTCTTCGGACCCCCAGAACCCGCCCACTTACCAACCAGCGCCGACAACACGCAAGGACGTCGCGTGAACACACGCCACCAAAAGCCCCCATCCGCACCGATCACGCCGACGGAACGGAGTGCACCCACCCACCCAAAGCCCCGGACTGCCCCGGCGACCTGAGTGACCAGGTCGTGTCCGAGCACGAACCGGGCCAGGGCCGTGAAGACGGTGTCGTCGGTGGCGACGGTCTCATCGACCGTCAAGGTGTCGGACTCGCCGACCGAATAGCTGGCGTACCCGTCCGGGACGCCGTCGGTGTCACGGTGGACGGCGACGTAGCGCGGCGCCGGAGAGACCGGGGGCTGGCCCGCGCCCGAGGCCCACCAGCGGTGCGGCCGGGGCAGCGCGCCGGGCTGCGCGCGGCGGTAGCGGTCGTAGACCTCTTCCAGGACCTCGCCGCACTCGGCGCGCCGCAGCACCTCGACCGACCCGGCGCCCGAACCGACCGCCGGTGCGTCGGACGTTCCGCGCGCCCGAAGGGAGGGCGAGGGAGGCCTGGTGGCGCGGCGCCGTCAGCCGCTGCGTGTAGGTCGCCGGTCCGTAGCCGAACCTGCGGTATATGAGGGCCTCGGAGACCAGCAGTACGGCGAGGAACTCCCCCCGTGCTCGAAGCTCGGCGAGCTGATGCCGCATCATCGCGCTGAGCACGCCTCGGCGTCGGTGCGAGGGCAGGACACCGACGGCGGTCACCCCTCTGGCCGGGGCGAGGACCTAGCCGGACAGGGTGAGCTCGAGGGAGTATGCACCGGCGGTTCCGATGGGCCGCCCGCCCGCCGCCATGGCGAGCAGGTTGCGGTCCATCTCGAGCGCCGACCACCAGACACCGCCACTCCCGGTCGGGGTTTCCGGGAAGCGCCCGAACGCGGCGTGGAGTGTGTCGACGAAGACGTCGAGGTCCTGGTCGGTCGTGGGACGAATCTCCATTGCTGCGGCCGCCTCCCCGGGATGCCGGCACCACGACTCATGGTGTCCCGCCGCAGTGCAGCCTTCACCCCCGCCCAGGTCAAGCGGATTACGGCAGGGCCCGCGGCCGGTCACGGAACAGCCCGTTCCCGCCCCGGCCACAGCCCGCGCGCCGTACTCAGGTGTTGTCCCACACCACGACGTCGAAGGTGCCCCGCACGTCGAAGGCCTGCCCGGCCAACTGCTTGACGGCCAGGCGGACCACTCTGCCCTGGTTCGTCCTGCCGCACACGACCATGCCGGTCTTCATCTCGATGTCTTTGGCGGTGGCCTGCGTCTCCGTGACTCCCGCACAGTCCGCGTACGAGGGGACCCTGCCGGAGTTCTCCCACACGAGCGCCTTCGCACCGTGCTCGGGACGCAGCATGCGGCCGCTGAGCTGGAAGACCGTGAAGTCGTTCTCCTGGTTGATCTCGGACCGCGAGGGCGGCGTGGAGTCGAGATCCCTGCCCTCGGCGTACGCAATCACCAGGGCGCCCTCCCACCGCACCGTGCCGGCGACTTTCGGGGACGGCGTCTGAGACGGTGCGGCCAGCGAAGGGGTGGCCTGGCCGCCCGAAGGGCTCGCACTGCCCGGGGCGGAGTCCAGGGTGGTGGGGGCAGCCACCTGCGGTGCGGAAGCCTGGCCTGCAGGGGGCGCCGGCGCGCCCTTCGCGCCGCCGCGGCCGGAGTCCAGCAGATAGGCGCCGAGTACCGAGATCACCGCCGCCGCCAGGGTCGCTCCGGCACCGATCCACGCACCACGGTGCGACGAGCTACGGATCGGCGCCCCGGGCGGCCCCCCCAAACCGGGTGCCCCGCCGACGCCGGCCGTCTGGTCGGCCGGAGCCGTCTGCCAGCCGTGACCCGGCTGTTCGCTGCTCACTGCTCTGCATCCCCCTGCGTCGTGATCTTGATAGAGGAGTAGGTTAACTCGTCCTGGGATTCCGGCACTTGTATGTGCAGTCTTTAGACGTCGTTTCATTTGGTGAGGCGGCGGTGGCAGATGAGGGCCGCGGCTATGCCGACGAAGGCGAGGAAGTGTTCATCCTTGCGTTCGTAGCGGCGGTGGAGCCGACGGCAGCCGGCGAGCCAGGACACGGTCCTCTCGACGACCCATCGGTGGCGGCCGAGCCGCTGCGAGGACTCGAT
>NZ_JBIVAL010000040.1:0-20262 GCF_044745505.1 Streptomyces sp. NPDC086989 | reverse complement strand
CGATCCACGGCCGCGACTGACGTTTCCCCACGGCAGGACCAACGACCACCCGAACCGAAAGTCACATGATCAACGGCTTCTGTTAGGACCTCTTAGCAGCGCCTCTCTCCAGGCGCGTGCAAGGCCGATGTCTCCCGAGCCTCTCGACGGACGGCTTGAATCACCCGCGAGCGTCGGCGTGTCGCCTGTTGGCACGGACCGCGTTGAGTCCCGCCGTGGACGTGCCGCGTGAGTCAACGCGTCGCCTTCCGAAAGCCGCTGACATCTACTCTGAGCACGGCAGAGGTTTGATGCGTATGACCCGCCCCCTCGACGGAGCTGTATGACCTTGAGGCAAGGGGGCCCGTTTGCTACTAGGTCGATGATCAGGGCTGGTTTGCGATCCGTCGGCCGAGCTGTTCAAGGAACTCCTGCAACGTGGATGTGGCGAGCTCGAAGTCGTCAAACCAGGAGGCTGTGGTGGACTTCCAGACTTGTCCGTTGTCTCCGATCGCGAACAGATGGCCCCCGCCGTCGCTGGCGAAGACCAACGCGATCGATTCGCCGTCAATATGAGCGGGGCCGTACTCGCGGAAGTGCTCCGCTGCCGTCGCAGATGAGTGGATGAAGTACCCGCCGTCGACGTCGGGCAGGGAAGCCTCACTGATCACCCAGTAGAGCGTGGTCAGGTCGGAGGGGATCGGCGTCAGTTCCACGAGTGCGTCCGTTGCCTGGTGGCTGTCGTCGGTTGCGAGCGTCACGGCGTTCTGGTCGGGCGGGAAGCCGTGCGTCGGGAGGAAGGACTGCATCAGCTTCCTCAGCGCCGCGTCGGCCTCTTCCCACCAGGATCGGACCCACTCCCTGTCAAGCCGCTCACCAGGCACGTTTCCCTCTCGAATGTATGCGTGGAACCCCACCGTCGCGGGCCCACAAGAAGATATCGGAGGGCTCAGCACGAGGTGCGATTGGAACGGCTCTTGCGATCCGTCACTCCTGGACCGGCCAAACCTGCTCGGGCGATCTCCCCACTCATCGTGTGAACACTGCCGGCGTGTCGAACCGGGATCGGTGTGTCGTGGAGAGCCTGCGTGCGCGAGTCCGTCCAGGTCGGAGGCATAGATGCGCACACGCACACCTCGCAGCAGAGGTACAGCCCCACGTAGCGGTGCCCGCCCCTCCTCGCATCGCTCGACCCGGGGCGGCTGGTGGTGGCTTCGCTCTACAAGGAGATCCGCCGCCCCGAGAACTCCACGCTGGGCAAGGGTTGACACTTCGCCCTCATCAACGGCAGCCAGGGTGACAGGACGTCCCTTCCTTATCGGTCCGGCCCACACGGCAGGCCCGCAACGCGAGCCTGCCCATAGTTGAGTTCGCCGAGTTCTTCGTGGCCGAGGAATGTCTCTCGCCCGGGAAGCCCTGTTTGGGATCTTGAACGACAGGTGACGCTGCCCGAGAGGGGTCGAAGACGGAACGCACCCGCGGGGGTCTCGCAGGCCGGAGCGGGCAGGAGGGTTTCGACCTGCTGCAGAGCGCTTCACCAGTCTGCACGGGCACCAGCAAGTGATCCTCCCGCGCGCCTCTCCCCTAACCCTCGTATAAATTCCCTTATACAAGGGTGATTGTCCAGGAACGATCGTCAGGGGGAGCGGCTCATGAGCGAGCATCAGTGTCCGGCGGGGGAGACGCCGATGGCTACTGCCGTCGAGACCGCTGAGGATGTCGAAGTGCTCGAAGCCGAGCTCGTCGAGGACCACGACCTGCTGCCCGCCCCGCTTCCGCCGACAACCACGCCCCGCCCCCTGCTCGACCGGCACACCATCCTCCACCCGGGCGAGGCAGTACCCACCGAGGCGGATGCCCCGACCTACACCCGCCGGGACTTCGAGGTCTCCCCGGCTACCGCGGAGCGCCTGAAGAACAAGGCCGCGCCGGCCAACACCAACCGCAACTACAGCAGCCAGCGCAGGAACTTCGCCGAATGGTGCGAGGCAATGGGCCGGGTCGCGCGACCGTGCACGACGGCGACGTACGTGGAGTGGGTCGCCGGCCTCATCGCCCGCGAGATGGCACCGAACACGATCCGGACGTACATGTCCGGCGTCCGTACGTGGATGCCCGAGGACCAGCGGCCCGGCACCACCGAGGCCCGCGGAATGCTCGCCGAGTACCGCAAGGAATGGGGCAAACGGAACCGCGTCCGCAAAGCCCCGGCAATCACGGAGCCTATGCTGCGCGCGATGGTCGACACCTGTGACCTGCGCACACCGGCCGGACTGCGGGACCGGTGCGCGCTCCTGGTGGGCCGCGGCGCCCTGAACCGCCGCATCGAGCTGGCCGACCTCGACATCGCGGACGTCGAAGTCGAGGACACCGGGGTCGACCTCTGGATCGCGTACTCCAAAACGGATCAAGAGGGCAAAGGCGAGAGCACGTTCATCCCGGCGGACCTGACGGGCCCGCCGCTCTACGACCCGGTGTCAGCCGTACGGGACTGGCTGAGCTGCCTCCACCGAATGGGCATCCACGATGGGCCTCTGATGCGGGCCCTCACTTCAAAGAGCCGCCTCCAAAACCGGGTGGCCGCGACGACCCGCGGCGACTACGTCACCGGCGACGCCCTCAACGACTGGATCCGCCACCGCGCCTACCTCGCCCGACTGCCCGGCTGGCACCTCATCACCTCACACGGCCTGCGCCGCGGCGGCGCCCAGGAAATCGCCGACGCCGGCGGCGACCCCACCCACCAAGGCCGCTGGAAACCTGGCTCGGCAACGGTGAAACGCGAATACCTCGACCGCGCCCAATCCCGCGCCCAAAACCCCTGGCATAAAGTGCAAGCTGCGCGCTACGGAACCCGAGAAAACTTGTAGCGCCGTAGGCTCGCGGGGCTCCAGAATTCAAGCACAGTGCACCTGCGGAGCAAAAGAGAATTGTCGTCCCTCGACAATTCCGCCTTGAAGACGTATAGAAAGTTCGGACGCATGCCTCTTCGGCTGTACGCCATGACCATCGGTGGAGACGCCCTTGGCCCGAGCAACGATTGACCCACGTGGGCGGCCGTCCGCGGACGTTGCCATCTCCATGCCGTCAAGCCCCATACTGGCCACGTGAAGACCATCGCCGGGGAGCGCGTCCACGCGCTCCCCGGCGACGTTGTTCAATTCAGACCGGCTGAACTCGAAGCCCTCAATGAGACTATTTCGATCTGGAGTCCTGTAGAGCCTTCGGGTTAATCACAGGCGCGAGGACAGCGCTGCGAGAACCTTTCAGGTTCTATGCCCGATGTGAATTGCGGTGGACCCAACAGCATCTCGCAGGTTAGGCGCTACTACGCAAACACAGGACCAGTCGCCACGTGAGACCGAGAAGACCAGTACTTCCGTCAGGGAGCTACCTCGAATTGCCTCAAGGAATCTGTCGAGCTCCTCCGTCTCGCCGCCCCCGTTCCGGACTCCCATCGCACGGGACGAGTAAAGTGCCTCTATGTCGCGCCTCGCTGCTGGGGTAGCGCGGTAAGAGAACTCGTTCAGACTGGCCAGGATCGCTAGCCCGCGTTGGGCAGATACCCACCCCGAGCGGGCAAGCGCGCCTAGCACGTGACGGGCCGCAGGTCCGTCAATCTCCATCGACATGTAACTCTCATCCCTCCCTACCTGATCCACAATCAGCGCAGATCGAAGACTTTGGCGCCTTGCACAAGATTCTCCACGAGAACCTCACTCTCACCCCACTTATCTTCGCCATACAGTGCCATTTGGCGAAGCGGGTTTCCTGGGGTCGGGAGTGAAATCCTGAGGATCACGCCCGGAGTTTCCCCGTCACGCATTCCCATGGCGTACTTTCGAGCAACTTCAGGGCTGGTCGTCCACGACGTGTACGGACTATCCGTGTTGGCGTCGTTGTGTTCTATGGGTGTGGCCTTACCACCCCGCGGCGCGGCCCGACCCTCCAGGGCATTCTGGAACCCGGGATGACCTTCAGGGACTCCTCGGTAGAGATATCGACCCTCAGGGTGCTCGGCCTTGAGGGTGTCGAATGTGCCGCAGTTGTGCACGAGGACCGGAGTGGCGCCTGCCAGCACATAGTACGTGTGGAAGTCATTGACGGTCAGGTTGTGCGTGGTGACTGCGTACGGGTAGTTGCGCTTGGAGCTCACCGTCAGGGTGGTGCCGTCGGGGCGGCGGAGCTGTTCGCCCGGGTTGAATTCGCCCGCGTCGACCCACTGGTGGCGGGTCTCGTTCCAGTGCGGGTGGTGGAGGGTGGAGGTGAGCTGGACGGGCGGGGCGCGGGGGTTGGACTCGTCGGTGAGGGTGAGGTCGGTGAAGTCCTTGTCGTCCGGGGTGGTGATGGTGGCCGTCACCTGCTGGGGACGGGTGTCGCCGGTCTGCGGGTCGGTGGCGAGGAGGGTGTCGCCGATGCGGACGTCCTGGATAGCCTTGGTCGTTCCGTCGGCCATCTGGACGCGAGTGCCAGTGGGGAAGCTGTTCAGCTTGCACGCCACCGCAGCCTCGGTGTCCGCGCCGCCGCTGCTGTGGGATTCAGCGGAGCCTGCGCTCGACTCGGCGTCGGATGCCTCCCTGGTGGCTCTGCTCTCCGTACTGGCGCTGTCGGTGGCCGTCTCCTTGCCGGCCTTCTCCGATGCCGACTTGGCTGCCTTGGCTTCGGCGTCGCGGGCTTCCTTGGCTGCCTTCTTGGCCCGGGTCATCGCCTCGGCCGCGCGGGCCACTCCGCGTTCGGCGTCGTGGATGGCGTCGTAGGCCTTGTTCACTTCCTTGTAGATCTTGAAGGCCTTGATGCCCACCTTGATCGCCTTGGCGATCTTGCCCCAGGGAACGGCGCTCAGGGCCGTGTTAATGCAGGCCATGACGTCGCCCTTGGTGAAGCAGTCCCGGGCGTCGTTGTAGCCGATCAGGTCGCCGATGAGGTCCACGACCTCGTGGACGAGGTGATCGCGCTTCTTCTTCGTCTTCTCGAGCGTCGCGTTGGCGTTCGCGAGGCCCGTCGAGCCGTCGTCGTCATCCGACGAGCCGGTCGTGGTGGTGGGGGCGGGAGCCGGGTAGCTGCTGCCGTCCCGCCGCTCGGACTTGCCGTTGCCGTAGTCGAGCCAGAGGCCGCTCGCGTCCGAGGCGTTGACCGGGCTGTTGTTGGAGTACGCGTACGCGTTCCACTGCTGCGGGTCGCCCGCGTCGAGGATCGGGTCCGGGCTGATGAACCGGCCCGTCGTCGGGTCGTATTCGCGGGCGCCCAGCAGGGTGAGGCCTGTGGCCTTCTCCTTGGTGCCGCCGATGAAGCCCTTGTCGCCGGCCCAGCTGCCCGGTGCGGGCTGGGTTCCACGTTCGTTGCCGAAGGGGTCGGAGGAGCGGCGGACCTGGGCGAGGTCGGTGGCGTTGAACTGGACGCCGCCCGTGCCGTGGTGGTCCGAGCTCTGGTAGGTGAGCGTCGATGCCCCGGCGGTGGTGGTGCGGGTGATGGAGAGGCCGCCGGGGGCCGCGTAGGTGCGGACGTTGGAGACCTTGCCGGTGGCGGTGTCCAGGGTGATCTGGTCGGTGCCGAGGTTGAGCGTGGTGCTGCCCGGGTCGCGGCGGATGAGCTGGTTGCCGCCTGTGTCGTAGAGGTAGCTGGTGCCCGCGCTCTCGCCGGTTCCGGTGATCTTGTCGAGCTTGCCCTGGTCGTTCCAGGTCAGGTTCTTGGTGCCGGGTGTGCTGGTGATGGAGGCGGTGTTGCCGCCCGCGTCGTAGGTGTACGAGGTGACCTTGGTGCCGGACGGGCCGGTTTCCGTGGAGGTCATCAGCGCGTGCGGGCCGCCCGTGCCGCCGCCGGTCTTCGGGTCGGTGGAGGGCGTGTTCTGCCGGCCGCCGAAGGTCTGGGTGACCGTGGTGTCCTTGGTGGCGTTGCCGGTGACGTCCTTCTTGACCAGCTTGGTGCGGTTGCCGAGAAGGTCGTACTCGTACTGCTGCCAGTACGGGGCGGGGCCGCCCACGCTGGGCTTGCCACCGGTGTCGACGGCTGGGCCGCCGGCGTTGGTGCAGCCGCCGATGCCGGGGACGCTGGGCTGGGGCGCGGTGGTCTGGCTGCCAGTGTCGGTCCAGGCCTGGGTCAGCCGGCCCAGGTAGTCGTGGGTGAAGCACTGCAGGTCGCGCTGTGCGCCGTCCTGCGTGTTGCCGATCGAGGTCAGCTGGCCGACCTGGTTGTAGGTGTAGTCGACGGCGTCGACACTGGCCCGCTCTGCGGTCTGCTTGTCAAGCGTGGAGCGGAGCAGGCGACCGGTCGCAGTGTCGTATCCGGTCGTGGAGACGATCTGCATGCCGGCCTTGCCGACCGTGCTGCGGATGACGTGACCGTACGGGTCGTGCCGCAGGTCGGCGAGGTACGGGGAGCGCGTCGTGCCGATGGTGCCGTCGAAGCCAGTGAGGTTGCCCACGGTGTCCGTGGAGAACGTCATCCGCTCGACGCCCAGGCCCGCCTGCGGAACTTCGGGAAGCTCGGCGCTCGTCAGCTGGCCGTACTTGTCGTAGGTGCTCTTGGACTCGTAGGTGCCTGCGAGGCTCTTCTCGGCCGCCGGGATCGTGGTCTTCGTGCCGAGGGGGCGGTAGCCGCCGTCGTAACCGGTGATTTCGGTGACGTAGGCGCTGCCGCCGGATCCGCCCACGTAGCGGGTGCTCGTGGCGGGCTTGCCCAGAGCCTTGACGTCGTAGGTGAAGCCGCTCACCTGCTTGGCGGGATCGACGGTCTTGCCCTCATAGGCGGCAACGGTGCGGCCGAGGAGGTCGGTGACCGTGGTGGCGCTCTTGTTCCGCCCGTCGGTGACGGTGGTGAGGTTCTTGCTGTCGTCGTAGGCCGTGGTGCTGGTACCGGCGTCCGGGTCGGTGGTCTTCACCAGTCGGCCGAGGAGGTCGTAGGAGAAGGTCCACTCGTTGCCCGCGGAGTCCTTGCGCCGCAGCTCCTGACCCTGTGCGTTGGTCTCGTACGTCGTCTCGTCGTAGGGGCCGGTGGGGGTGTTGCTCTTGTACTGGCGCAGCAGCGAGGTGGTGCCGCGGCTGACGGTGGCGGTCGCGTATCCGCCGTTCGGCGGGATGGTGCGGGTTTCGTCGGCTCCGGGGTACTCCGTCTTCGAGCGCCACTGCTCCACACCGTAAGACTGGAAGACGGACGCCGTCGTGCGCCCCAGACCGTCGAAGACGGAGAGGGTCTGCGCAGGGAGCTTGCTGTCGGGGGTGACGCCGCCGTTGGGCAGGAACAGCGCGCCCGAGGGGCCCGCTTCGTCGTTGTAGTAGGCGGAGCTGGTCTTGACCTGCCATCCGTGTGAGTCGAACAGCGCGTCCGTGATCAGCCGTCCTGAGGCGACGGAGGCCGGGGTGGCCTGCGTCTGGCGGATACGGCCGAGTCCGTCGTAGACGGTGTAGCTGGACGTGTAGGAGTCGTCGTTCATGAGCGTCTGACTCAGGACGCTGGACGGCGCGTTGGTGCCGTTCATCGCGTACGAGTACTTGCGCACGGGCAGCGCGTTGTTCGCGCGCTCCTGGCCGGGCTGCCAGATGGAGGTGACACGGCCGAATTGGTCGTACTCGCGTTCGGCGACGTGCTTGTTCTCGTCCGTCGTCTTCAGCGGCAGCGAACGGCCGATGTCGAGGGTGGTGACCGACTTCCAGCCGAGCGGGTTGGTGTGGGTGACCTGGGTGGGCAGGGAGCCGGTGGCCGGCTTGTACTGCGTCGTGGTCACCGCCCCGTCGGGGTGGGCGGCGTCCTTGCGGGTCTTGTTGGTGTTGCTCGTGGCCCGGCCGTACGCGTCGTACGTCGAGGTGGAGTTGAGGCGGTAAACCGGCTTGCCCGCGGCGTCGTAGTTCTCCAGGACCGAGATGCCGGTCTGGTCCCCCGTGGCGCCGGCCTGTCCGGCGGGCAGGTTGTCGAAGGCGGCGAGGGTGTCACCGACCGTGTTCGCGGCCGTCGGGGTCTGTCCGCAGGCGCCGGAGAGGACAAGGGTGCGGGAGGCCAGCTGGGTGAGGGCGCCGCCGGGGCCGGTGGCGTAGTCGAACGTGGTACACAGGCGCTGGTCGGGCCGGGACAGGTCGCTCTTGTCGTCGACCTTGGTGGGCCGTGAGAAGAGGGTGTCGTCGTACTCGGAAGTGCGCTCGCTGGTGCGCCAGGTGCCGTCCGCCAGCTTCGCGCGGCTGGTGACCTTGCCGGTGTTCTGGGCGCGCGCGGTGATCGCGGGCAGGCCTCCGGACTGGGCGCGGGTGGCGGTGTCGTTCTTGCCGAGCCAGGGGGTGGTGACCTCGTCGGCCACGACGGTTCCGCCGTCGCGGTCGTACGTCTCGGTCTGGCGGATCCGGCCGGACAGGAGGTTCTCGTCCTTGATGGTGCCGCCCTGCGCGTCGGCGACGGTGACGCTGCGCTTGGTGCCGTTGGCGAGGACGTCGCCGTCCATGCCGCGCAGGTACGTGGCCACGCTCTTGGTGCGGGGGGCCTCGGCCGCGTTGCCGTTGCCCGTGCGGGTGGTGACCGTGGCGAAGCCGCGGAACTGGTCCCACGTGCGGGTCTTGGGGTCGGCGAACTCGGAGTCGTTGCGGTGCCAGGCGATGCCGCCGCCGTACTCGTAGTCGGTCACGGTGGTGACCTGGCCGGCGACCATGTCCTGCTGGCTGACGGACTGGACGACGATCTTGTTGAACCAGTCGTTGACCGGGTCCGGGTAGGACTGGCCGGGCAGGTACCACTTGACCGGCATGCAGGCCATCGTGTTGCCGTCCTCGGAGGAGGGCATGTGGCCGCTCACCCGGGAGCACTCCGGCGCCGTGTACGCGACGTTGATCAGGCCGCCGGTCTCGGTGGTGATCTTCTGGATGCGGGGCCGGTAGTAGCGGGGCGCCGAGGCGTCCGTACCGTCCGGGCGCCTGACCACTCCGTCGACCCGGTTGGGGATCTGCAGCGGCTGGAAGGAGACCGCGGGCAGTTCCTTCTCGGGCTTGCCGTTGGACGCCTTGCGCACGATCGAGTCGAGCCAGAGGGTCGGGGACGTGCCGTCTCCCGGGTCCTGGAAGGACTGGTTGAGGACGTACGAGTCGACCGGCCGGTAGGTGGTGCCGGCCAGGACCTCGGTGTCGATCCGCCTGATGCGCTTGGTGGTGAAGTAGGTGGGGGAAAGGTTCAGGCACTGGCCGGTGGCGGCGCATTCCTGGTCGACGGGGGTGTCGGGCCAGGACTTGGCGTTGGCCTTGGTGCGCTGGGCCGGGTCGCAGGCGGCTGCGTCATCGGGGAAGCAGCGCTCCGTGGTGCGCAGCCACACCTGGGCGGCGGGCTTGGCCGCGCCCTTGGCCGCGATCTGCTCGGGCAGGCGCTGGCCGTAGCCGATCCAGGCGGGGTAGCTGCCCCGCTGGTACTTGGTCGGGGTGCCGTTGCCGTTGTTCTGGCCGCCGCCTCGCCCGTAGTGGTTGTCCTCCTGCTCGTAGCGGTAGGAGACGAGGTTCTGGTGCGGATCCACGATGTAGTCGAGGTTCCATTCCCAGCCCAGCTGCTGCCACGTGCCGTTGGCCGGGGTCTGTGCGCCGAGGCACTTGTCCTGGCCGCTGTTGAAGTAGACGGGGACGGTGGAGACCGACTTGGCTTCGGGGTCGGTGCCGTCACCGCCGGGGAGGCGGTTGGCGCCGAAGTAGTACTGGGTGCCGTCGGTCGTGGTGACCTTGAAGCCCTCGCCCTTCCAGGCGGCGTTGCGCTGGTCGGTCAGGCGCTCGACCTTGGTGCCGTCGTCGCCCTGGAGGCGGTAGACGCAGGTGGCGTCGTCGCGGACGATCTGGCCCGAGTGTCCCGCCAGGTTCAGCGAGAGGATGTCGCCGGCCCAGCACTCATCGCCCGAGTCCTTGATGCCCGCGTCCTTGCACCCCTTGTACGAGCGCGAGATCGAACCGGGGCTCCAGTCCCAGCCCTCGCCGAACGGGCCGGCCTGCGCGTTCGTCGACGCGGTACGGCCGTCGATGGAGGACGAGTCATAGCCGAGGGAGATTCCCGGGCCGGCACCGGCGATGCTGGACGGCACCTCGACGGTGTATCCGTAGGTGAAGTTCGCCGCGTTGGCGCCGGCCTGCCAGGAGGCGGAGGGCTGCAGTGGGGTCGCGGAGTAGTCGCCGCTCGCGCCGTTGGGGCCCGCTTCGAGCGCGATCGCCACGTCCTGGGCGGCGAGCATCTGCGGGGCCTGGGAGGCCGGGGCTTGCGGGGCTTGCGGGGCTTGCGGGGATGCCGGCTTTGCACCGCCGGACTGCGTCTTCGGGTCGGAGGCAAAGGCCGCGGGGCCCTTGGGTGCGTCCACTTGCGCGATCAGGCGGCCGGAGGGGTCCCGGTGCGAGGCGAGGGGCGTACGGGTCGTGCAGCCGGGGGCGCCGGGGGTGGTGAGCGCGCACGTGGGCAGCTGCACCAGCCGGGCCCGGTCGGCCCAGTTGGCTCCGGCGGCCTTGGCCCATGCCGAGACGTCGAGGCCGACTTCCACCTTGCCCGAGGGACCGGCCCCTGCCGCACCGCTGAGGGCGACGAGCGCGCCGTTGACCCCGGCGGCGCGGGTCTTGGCTGCGTCCTTCACCTCGACGCGCAGGGTGCTGTTCTGGCCGGTCTGGCCGGGATCTGCGCCCCCGGAACCCCCGAGGGCGAGGGAAGAGAGCTTCACCGAATGATTTACGCCATTCGCGGGCGCAATCCAGACAGGGAGCCCCTCAGCCTTGACGGCTCCGGGCCCGGTCACGCCGCGGGCCGTCTCCTTTTGGGATAAGGAGACGCTTGCCGCGCCGGACGGAATGGTGACCTTCGAAGCCGGGGCCCATTTCCGGCCAGAGGCCGTCTGCTTGGCCGAAGGTTTCGCGTCCACCCCCTTGACCGGTTTCACATCCGGCAGAGGCGTATTGGGTGGGACCCACACCTTCGGCGGTTTGTCGGCGGCTTCGACGACAGGTAGACCCAGGCCAGAGAAGAGAACGGAGAGCGCGGCGACCACGGCAACGCGCGATCTTCCGGTACGCGAGCGTACGACGGAACCACTTCTATGAGACAACCAAATCCCCCCACAGGACACGGAAAGCACGAACCCCGGACCGAAAAGGTCCAGAACAAGCGCACCTTACGAAGCGTGCGTTCGATTTATCAGCGGAGTCTCACATTCCTCAGGCGTGACTCATGTCACGCACCACGCAATTTGGGTGCTCATCACCCAAATCGGGCGCCGGAATCTCATAAACCGTTGACAAAATTGCATACGTGAAGAGATCGTGCCGCTGACTTCTGTCCGTCTCACAGCTCAGGGGGGCCATCACGTGAGATCTTCATTTCCAGCATTGCGGACACCAAGGCCGGGGGGCCGCAGTCGGCGGGCCTTGCGCGTCTCGATGCTGCCCGTCGCCGGAGCGGCCGTACTCTCACTCGGAGCCGGCCTGATCGCGGCTCCGCCCGCAGCGGCCGACGGCGGCGCCCGCGGTCACGGACCAGAGCAGAGCAGCTGGCCCGCGCCTGTGCCCAAACCGGCGCCGAGCGCACAGGAATCGGCCATCACCAAGGCTCTCGCCGAGGCCAGGAGCAGCGGCAAGCGGGTGGCCATCGCCGACTTGACCACCTCGGGCTCGCAGACGTTCGCCAATCCGGGCGGCACGCTGACCAGCGACACCGCTGCCGTACCGGAACGCCTCAAAGGCCCGGACGGACAGTGGCACCCGCTCGACGCCACGCTCAGGACCACCCCCGACGGCACGGTCGTACCGGCCGCGGTCTCCTCGAAGCTGAGCTTCTCGGGCGGCGGCACCGGCCCGATGGTCTCCATGGCCACCGCTGACGGCCGCAAGCTGGCGTTCAAGGCCCCGTTCCCGCTCCCCAAGCCCACCCTCAACGGAGACAGCGCCCTCTACGGCAACGTCCTCGCCGATGTGGACCTGCGGCTAACCGCCGACCGGCAGGGCGGCTGGAGCCAGGTGCTGATCGTCCGTACCCCGCAGGCCGCCGCCAACCCGGCGGTCAAGAAGCTCCGGCTGGACGTCCAGGCCGACGGGCTGACCGTCACCGCCGACAGCGCAGGCAACCTCGACATCAAGGACGCCACCGGCCGGACCCGCTTCACCAGCCCGACCTCCTTCATGTGGGACTCAGCCACCGGCTCCGCGGCCGCAGGCGCCCAGCCGACGGGCAAGCCGGCCGGCGCACCGCAATCCGCCCCTGCCCCGGACGCCGCGCCCACGTCCGCGTCCGCGTCCGCGTCCGCGTCAGGGGAATCGACCGCGGACGGCCCGGGCGCGGGCGCCGCCGTGAAGCCGGTCAGGACGACCGCCGACGCGAACGGAATCGAACTCGTCCCCGATCCCGAGCTGCTCGGCAAGGGGACCGGCCCCTGGTACATCGACCCGGGCGTCAACCCCGTCCTCGACAACACCAACCAGGCATGGGCCCAGGTCCAGGAGGCCTACCAGGACACCAACGAGTTCAACGGCACCGAGTACGGCCAGGACAGGCCGGCCACCGGCTACTGCGGCTACAACGTCGGCAACCCGCCGTGCACGGGAATCGGCCGTACCCGCGCCTACTTCCAGCTCGGCTTCGACTCCCGGCTCCACAACACCGAGATCATCAGCGCCACGTTCTCCGCCACCGTCGTCTCCTCGTCCAGCCCCAGCACGGCCACGCCGATGGGTCTCTACGTAACCAACGCCATCGGCAACCCGACCAGCTGGAACCGCCAGCCCTGCGGCACCGGCTCCACCATGCAGGGCTGCAGCCTCGCCGCACGCACCTGGATGTCGGGGACCGGCCAGATCGACTTCAACGTCACCGACCTGGCCAAGGCCGCCGCCCGGTACCAGTGGCCCACCGTCACCGTCGGCCTCGCACCCGACGACGAGTACAACAAGTACTACCGGCAGCGTCTGAACAACACCCCCCACATGGTCGTCGAGTACGACATCACGCCCACCGTCTGGTGGCCCCGCACCCGGCCGAGCCCCGGCTTCGCCGACACGGCCTCCTCCGCCGACTGCCGCACCCCGGGCACCGCCAACCCCTGGGACAACCCCGGCTGGGTCGGCGCCAACAGCAACATCACCCTGACCACCGCCACCTACTCGGCCACCGGGCGCCAGCTGCAGACGACCTTCCAGTACTGGGACGACGACGCCTCGGGCAAGACGGGCTTCGCGCAGACCAGCGGCAGCGACTACGGCGACGCCATCGTGGACGTGGGCCCGCTGACCGACGGTCACCAGTACGGCTGGACCGCACGGACCACGGACGGGACGCTGACCAGCAAGGACACGGACTGGTGCTTCCTGCGGGTCGACCGCACGCCGCCCACCGCAGCCGTCACCTCCACTGACTTCCCCGCCTCCGGCAGCATCGACGTCCACCCCAAGAAGGCGGGCCAGGAGGGCACCTTCACCCTCACCGGCACCGACCCGGCCCCGGCAGGCGGCGGCCGCACCTCAGGCATGGCCTGCGCGCGCTGGACCACCGACCCTGTCAAGGCCGCCGCCACCAACTGGAAGTGCACCGACACCGAGACCGGCATCGTCAAGCTCACCGACGGCACGGCCACCGTGAAGCTCACCCCTCAGCACTGGGGCACCAACCACCTCTACTTCCAGACCCAGGACATCGCGGGCAACCTGTCCCAGCCGGTCGCGTACAGCTTCTACGTCCCGGCCGACCCGAACAGCCCGGCGCCGATCTTCGGTGACCTCACCGGCGACAAGAAGGCCGACATCCTCCTGCCCGACAGCGCCGGCGCGCTGCGCCTGGTCGGCGGCGGCACGGACCCGGCGGCTGCACCCAGCTCCCGGCCCCAGCTCGCCCCCGGGTGGAACGGCTGGACCGGCATCCACACCACCCACCGCGGCAGCCTCGGCGACAAGAACGTCGATGACCTCTTCGCCCACCAGCCAGGCCAGTCCAAGCTGTACCTCTACCGCAACGACCTGGCCGGCAACCTCGACGGCGCAGCCGCGGTGTCCCTGGCCAAACCCGGCAGCTGCGTCACGACCACCGGCACCGCGATCGACTGCGGCGCTCACGGATACGGCGCCGACTGGTCCAAGACGACCCAGATCGCTGCTTTCGGCTCACTCGCCGGTGACACCGCCAAGGGCGGTGCGCTGGAGCGCACGTCGCTCCTCTTCATCGACAACGGGCGGCTCTGGCTCGCCCTGGCGGGACCTGTGAACGGCCTCGACACCCGCGCCATGCTGCTTTCGGCCAATGACACCCGATGGGACGGCTACGACCTGATCACTCTTGGCCGGGCTCAGGGGACGGACCTGCCGACCCTCTGGGCGCGGTCGAAGAGCGACGGCACCCTGCACGCCTTTCCTGTCCGGGGCACGACGCAGCAACCCGACCTGACCGGCTTCACCGACCCGTCCGCAGGCACGATCGGCGGCAGGGCCGAACCTGCCCGCTACCCGCGTGTCGGCTCGGACGGCGACCTCACCGGTGACGGCATCCCCGATCTGTGGGCAGTCGACGAGAACAGCCAGCTCGTCGCTTTCCAAGGCCTGGGCACTGCCCCCAACGGCACCGTCCCGCATCCGACGGTGACCGGCATCGACGCGACTCCGGTCTACATGGGCAACCTCAACATGCCGACCGCCCAGTGGAAGCTGACCGGGCAGAACGGCGCCACCATCCCGGATGCGGCCGGCACCAATACCGCCAGCACGGTCGGTGTCACCTTCCCGTCGGACTCCATCGGCGGCCGCTCGACCGGCTACGCCGCGTTCAAGGGCTCGGAGTCGCAGTCCACCATCACGGCCGCGCGTCCGGCCGTCGACACACGCAAGAGCTTCACCATCAGCACCTGGGCCAAGCCGGGCGCCAAGGGGAACCTCATCGCCAGCCAGGACGGCAACCGGGCGAGCTCCTTCGGCCTGTACGCCGACGCCACGCACTGGCGCTTCGCCCTGGCCCACGCCGATGCCGACGGGTGGCCCTTCGACTTCACCAACGTCGTCAACGACGCAGCCAGGTTCACCGCGGACAAGTGGACCCGCCTGACAGCCGTCTACAACGCGAACACCGGCCTCATGAGCCTCTACGTCAACGGCGTACTCGCCGGCAGCGGCCAGCACCAGGCCTCTACGAGCCCGGCCCCCAGCGGCCCCCTCGTCCTCGGCCGGTACAAGGCCAACGGAACCAACGCGGACACCTTTGACGGCGGAATCAGCAACTTCGCCGTCTACCCCTACGCCGCCGCCCCCGCCTCCCCGGAGGCCACCGGCCCCATCACCGTGACGACGGCGGCCGCCAACTGCATCGACAACGACTACAACCGCCCCGACGACGGCAACAAGATCCAGGTCTTCACCTGCAACGGCACGGACGCCCAGAGCTTCCAGATCCGCGGCGACGGAACCATCCGCACGCAGGGCAAGTGCCTCAACGCCGCGAATGCCGGCACCGCAAAGGGCACGCTCATCGAGCTCCGCACCTGCGACAGCGGTGCCCCGAGCCAGCGGTTCCTGCCCCGGGCCGATAACAGCATCTACAACCCGGTCTCCGGCCTCTGCGTCGACCTCGCCTACGGCAACGCCAGCCCAGGAACCGCGCTCTGGCTGTACGAATGCAATGGCAGCCCCGCCCAGCGCTGGACCATACCCACCCTCGGCACGGCCCCTCTGCCCGTCCCCGCCCCATAGAAGGACGACACGTCTCGATACGGGCAGCCTCCGCTGCTCGCCATGAACGCCGCTGGCAGCTTCTACACCGTCTGAGAGATGTTCCACTGACGACCAAGCTGCTCTCTGATTGACCGGAGGGGCGTGCTGCAACTGCGGTTGCAGCACGCCCCTTGCGGCATCCCATCCGCGAAACCGAAAGGACATCCGACGTTGAACACCCCTTCAACCGTGCCGCGCGCCGACGAAGCGCAGCAGAAGCCAGGTTGGTTCCTGACTGCGGCGCTCGTCGGCGCGCTGTCCCTGCTGCTCCGTCTCACTGACACCTGGTCCTGGTGGGCCTTCCTCTGGGCTCCGCTGCTCGGCCTTGCCATCGGCTCCGCAACGTACGAGTGGCGGCTGACAGCCCGCAGCCGGTGGCGCATGCCCCCCATGGAGTGGCTGCTGCTGATCGTCGCGCACCTGAGCCTGGGCATAGCACTGGCAGACGTAGGGGGCTTCCTGTCCCGCTGATCACGCCCGTCAGCCGAAGGAGCCCTGGCTTTGTTCACGGGTTGTGGGTTCTGGCACACATTCCGTGAGGACGATCAACGGCGCTGGATTTCGTCACCACCCGCAGGCTATAGCGCTCAATCAGCCCAGCCCTCGGTGTTGGAGCAGGATTCGTAGGAGTAGCGGGTGTCGCGGTCCCACTCCTCCCCGGTGATTCGTTTGTATGCCCGGTCCGGGGTGTAGAGCAGGGGCTCGGCCCAGATGAGGTCGGTGGCGTAAGGAGTGAAGACCGAAGGGTCCTGGAGGACGCTGTCGAACTCGGTGCGGCCGGCGGCGACGACCGCGGCACGGGTGTAGAGGAAGGCGTCATCGGACAAGTCGTGTCCGTACTCCTTGCGGTCCAGCCGGTAGAGCGCCCATGACAGTTGTTCGGCAAAGCCGATGACCAGCGACAACGGGGACTGGGCAAGCCGCTCGGTGAGCGTGGCTGCAAGGTGTTCGGCGTCCGGGTCAGGTTCCGTGGGCCTGCAGTCCTCGATGAGCTGCCAGAAGGCGTCTTCGTTCATGCTGGCGAGCATGCCGCAGCGGTCTGACACTCCATCGCGGCGAGGATGCACACGACGACCGCTACATGCGCGATCTGCCTACCGGGCCCCGTCACAGGACGCTCATCCCGCGGTGCAGCTCCAGCGCCCGCGCCAGCTTCTGCAGCACCCGGGCCAGGCCTCGAGCGTGGTTCCAGTCCGCGTGCGCCCCATACCCCCGGGGACCCGCAGCCAGGCAGTACTCCCACTCGCTGAGGCCGTCGGCCACACTCACAGTCCGTTCACCGGCCGGGATCTGCACAACCTCATTGTAGAGAGCCCGCCCGCAGGTGATCAGGCCGTCGACGAGAACAGTGACATCCTCTGCCGCCGGACGAGACACATAAGGGGCGAGCGCCCGCCCCGTCAGGGCAGCCAGCCGCTCCTGAACCTGCTGCTCCATTCCGGGCGCTCCCTACCGTCGTCATCGGGCCATGAAACGAGGGTGACAAGAGGCCGCGCGAGGGCGCCATCAATGTGCAGCAATGTTCACGGCAACACCCGATTCGGACGATGTCCGATCCACCCTCTTGGCCTCTCAACCTGCGCGCATGACTGTGGTGTTCATCCGTGCACAGCCTGAGCAACGGAGGACACCATGGCGCTACGTTTCGTCGGCATCGACCCGAGCAGCAGCGACGGCGAAAGCGTGGGGTGGGTCGACGAGGAGCACCAGGAGCTCGTACTCCAAGGGTGGAAGCCCAGCCCGGAGCTGGAGGCCGAGTGCGCCCCCCTCGAACTTCCCGGGCACGGGACGGGCATCCCGGAGGGCGAAGCCGTGGTGCGGATCCCCGCGCGCATGGTGCGCATGATCAGGGAGGCCTGCGATGCCCTTGAACGTCCCTAGCTGGCTCGACCTCCTCGGCGCCGCCCAACGCTCGGCCGTCCATCTGGAGACCCGCGACGCCTACGCGGTCGACTACGAGACCGGCTCATTCGCCGACTGGCGTGCCAGCCACCGCCACGACCCCGCCGACCGGGCGGCATGGTGGCGTCCGTGGCTCGACCTCATCGCCGCCACCGTCGCCCGCGGGGTCACCGTGCGGCGGGCCCGCATCGTCTCGGAACCGGTCAGCGAGTACACCCGCTTCCTGTACGACGGGACGTTCACCAACGTAGCCGCCGGAGAGGAGGTGCGCTGGCTCCCCCGGCGGCAGGCCAGCGACATCGCCCTACCCGGCAACGATTTCTGGCTCATCGACGGACGGCTCATCCGGTGGAACCACTTCACAGGCGACGGGGAATCTGCCGGCGGAGAGATGAGCGAGGACCCTGCCGCGGCCAGGCTGTGCGCGGACGCCTTCGAGGCCGTCTGGGGACGGGCGGTCCCGCACGACAGCTTCAAGATCAGGTAGGCGGAGCCCAGCACATGCCCGTATCCCCGTCATCCGCAGCGCAGGCCGCGCGACGCAACGTGGCTCACCGTCTGCGTGAACTGCGATCGGAGGCGGGTCTCACCGGCAGCGAGCTGGGCAGCCGCTGCGGCTGGACGCACTCCAAGTCCTCCCGCATCGAGAATGCCCGCACACCGCCCACGCCAGACGACATCCGCCGGTGGTGCGAGGCCTGCGGCGCCGGGGCCCAGGCCCGCGACATCATCGCGCAGTCCCAGAACGCCGAGACGCTCTACACCGAGTGGCGGCGCAGGGCCGGCAGCGGCCTGAAGGAGTTGCAGCACAGCTACGTCCCCCTGTTCCGGTCCACCCGCCTCTTCCGCGTCTACTCCGCGACGCTCCTACCTCATTTCGTGCAGACCGAGGGCTACGCGCCGGCCTGCTCAACGCGATCAGCGAGTTCCGGGCGATTCCCGACGACGTCGCCGAGGCCGTCGCGGCCCGCATGCAGCGCAACCAGATCCTGAGGGAACCCGGACGCCGGTACGTCCTCCTTGTCGAGGAATCCGCGCTCCGCCACCAGCTCGCCGACGCGGAGGCCATGGCGGCCCAGCTCGGCCACCTGTTGACCGTGGGAGCGATGCCCACGGTCAGCCTCGGCGTCATCCCCATGGACACTCCGAACCGGACGCATTGGCCACTGGAGACGTTCCACATGTACGACGACACCCTCGTGTCTGTCGAGCTGCTCTCGGCCCGTGTCACGGTCACACAGCCCAGCGAGATCGACCTCTACGAGAAGGCATTCGCGGCGCTCCGGAAAATGGCGGTGTACGGGGCGGACGCCCGGGCGCTGGTCATGAAAGCGGTCGCCGCCCTCCCATAGCCACGCGACCGGGCCCTTCGGATGACGGGCCGGGTGCCCGCTGGTTTGAGGCTGAATAGCTCGCTTGGTACAGGGTTGAGACGGTACGGGAACTCTGGAAGTCAGCCCGTCGCGACAGTGAACGATCAACCCGCCCAACCATAAAGATTAAGCTCAACCGCCGCGTGTGCGGGAAGCAGTCTCCGACGGGCAAGAACCCGCTCCGGGGTCGAGGTCATCCCCGGACGCGCGGGGAGCAGTCCTCGATCACGTCCAGCCAGAAGTGGGGGTCATCCCCGCGTGGACGGGGAGCAGTACTCCTGTCCGCCGACGGCGCCGCCGGCTTTGGGGTCATCCCCGCGGGTGCGGGGAGCAGAGCTCGATCGGGACGTACAGCGGGAAGGCGAAGGGTCCATCCCCGTGGGTGCGGGGAGCAGCATCGACTGGAACAGGATCTCCTTCGACCACAGGGTCCATCCCCGCGGGTGCGGGGAGCAGCACCAGGCTCCGACGATCCCGTCTGCTTCGGCGGGTCCATCCCCGCGGGTGCGGGGAGCAGACGAGACCGTCAACTCCGTCGATGCGTGGGCCGGGTCCATCCCCGCGGGTGCGGGGAGCAGACCTGGGGCAGCGAGGCGACCGCGGAGAGGAAGGGTCCATCCCCGCGGGTGCGGGGAGCAGAGGAACGGCGGGACATCGATGTCCCGAGCGCGGGGTCCATCCCCGCGGGTGCGGGGAGCAGGCTCTCTGAACTGGGATTCTATGCGGGCCGCGTGCTGTTCTTGAGCACTTTCACAGAATCCGGCAAATCGATCTATTAGGCTCGAAACGCCCCTACCAGGTCTGTGGCCGCTTCAGCGCTACATGACGACCCTCGTACCGCGGGCGGCCGGCGCCGCAGGCATTGTTACCTGAGGAGCGGGCACTGCCGCGTGCGGCGGTGGCGGCTCTCCCCGGGGGCATGGGGCCGCCAGGCGGGACGCGTGGCGGCCTGCGGCCCAGGCCAGGAATTGCAGAGCCCTGATGTCGCCCGCGGCCAAGCGGGTAGAACCTGATGCGGCAGCAGCCAGAGCGAAGGCCTTCTCCGCAACGCCTCGCACGGGGGCGACTGCCTTGACGGGATCGGCGCTGTGGGCGGTACCTGCTTCCAGACGACCCTCAGTTCGAGAACGCTGCGATGGTCGAAGGTCTCGGCCTCCTGGCCTACTGGCTGGCGAACCAGGCCTTAGACATCGTTTCTTTTGGTGTGCTCGTTCGTTGAGCCGTGCATGACGGATCTGGTTGAGCGGCTGGTGCCGGACGAGTTGTGGGTGCTGTTTCGGCGGGTGGTACCGCCGACGGAGGTCATACGCCCGCAGGGCGGCGGTCGGCGCCGGGCGGGTGAC
>NZ_JBIVAL010000039.1:0-21629 GCF_044745505.1 Streptomyces sp. NPDC086989 | reverse complement strand
GAGCTGCAGACCCTCCTCGCGACATGGACCGGCGTCTGCCCCACCTGCTACCGCGGCATACCCACACCAGCCCCAACCTGACCAAGCACTACTAGTGCTCTGACCGGATAGGTACACCGGGTTCCGGGTTGCCCTGCGATCATGTACGCATGGTTGCGGAGCGATCTACTCATAGGCGGCGCGTACCGGGCACCTTTCGGCAGCGTCGTGTCAGGGCCGCTCTTTTCGCGGTGGCGGCGTTGCTGGCCCTGCTCGCCGCGCTGGCCGTAGTGGTCGTGGTGCTGCCAGGGCTGGTGGTCGAGCGCGATCTCGGCGGGGCCAGGATCTCGGCCGCTGAACGGCTCGCGGCTGTGAACAACGTACGCACGACGCTCGTGCAGGCGGTCGGTGGCGCTGTCGTCCTCTTCGGCGGGTACGCCACCTGGCGACAGTTGAGGGTCAACCAGGAAGGGTTGAACGCCACCCGGGAGGGACACATCACCGACCGCTTCAGCCGGGCGGTCGACCAGCTCGGCAGCGAGAAGACGGACGTGCGTATCGGCGGCCTCTACGCACTGCGGCGGATCGCGGACCAGTCGGCTCACGACCGGGAGGCGGTCATCTCGATCAAGGCCGCGTTCCTCCGGACTCACCTGCCATGGCCCCCGCAAGCGCAAGACTCGCTGGCGGCGGAAGCCTCGATCAACTCCGTGCCTCCGCTGGAGACACGTGCCCCGGATGCCCAGGTGGCGCTCACCTGCCTCGGAGTCCTGTGCCAGGAACGCCAGCCCGACTGGCTCAACGTCAGCTATACCGACCTGCGTCGGGCCGACTGCGACGGACTGTGGCTGCACCACATCAACTTCGACGGCGCCTGCCTGGAAGCGGCGAGCATCTACCAGGTCAACCTGACCAAGGCATCGCTGATCGCGGCCAACATGCGACACGTGGAGCTCGGGACGTCGATTCTCCACCAGAGCCGCTGCATCGAAGCCGACCTGCGCGGTGCTCGCCCTCCGCGAGGCTGACTTCTCGGGGGCCGACCTTCGGGAGGCGAATCTGCGCAAGGCGCGGGGCCATGGCGCCAAGTTCACCGGCGCGGATCTGAGACTGGCTGACCTCCGAGGAACCGACCTCACCAGTGCCGACCTGACACGGGCGAAGCTGGAGGGTGCGCTGGCAAGCGACGTCACCATCTGGCCGACAGGCTTCGACATCCAGGCGGCGGGCGTCGTCATGGTCGAGGACCCCGGCGCCGAGCCGAGCATCCTGCTGCAAGCCGCCGCGCTCGCGAGGAACGTCCCACCCCTGCATTCGGCCTGATGCTTCAACCGAGGTAGTCCTCCAGGCGGATGCACTGAGGGGTCGTCCGCCCCAGCGGATGCCCTTCTCGCCGCGGATGCGGGCGCGTTCGCGTCGTTGTGCTGTGAGGACGCGGGGGTGGCGGGCGTTGCGGTTGCGCCAGTGGAGGTAGGCGTGCAGGGCCCGGAGCGCGTCGTACATCGCGCCGTGTCCGCGCCGGTGCTCAGCCACCAGCGTCAGGTCGACCGGCGCCGTCACCGGTCCGTCCGCGCACAGCAACGCGTCGGCGAGGTCGAACAGCTCGTCCCCGCGCGCGGTCAGGCAGGCGAATAAGTCCTCCCGGAAGCGTGACGCTTTCGCGAACGCCCCCCGGAACATGATCAGGCAGCGAACTCACCTTTAACGGCCTTCGTCGTGGTCATGTGTGTCCTTGGTCGGAGCACATGATCAGACGAAGGCCGCCTCAGCGTCCGGCGAACACCCAGGTGAGCGGCCTAGTTCGAGGACCATTTCGACACCGGCCCTGCCGCGGTGTCGGCAGCGTGGGATGAGGCCGGCTGGTAATCCGGTCGAAGCCCTATGAGCCCACCGTGCCTTGCACGAATCGCCGAAGGTGCGCACGCACGGTGTGGGGCTGATCCAACCAGGGCTCGTGCCCAGCGTCTTCGACGCGCGTCAGCGGAAGGTCGAGCCTGAGCGCGAGTGATTCAAGAGCCGACACTGGGCGGGGATCGTCGGCCCCACCAAGAAGCATCGCCCGCGCGGGCAGGCATGCGCGCAGCTCGGCAAGATGCTCATCGAGCGGGTCCGCGCGCCCTGCCTTGCCAAGCTCGCTGTTCATAGCCCAGTTGACGGGGCGACGCCGCCGGGCACCCTGCGCGGCCCAGTGCCACCCCCGTTCGGGGTCGGCGTGGTCGGTGAACCAGGCCAGTGTGAGCAGCTCGACTTCCTGCTCCTCCGTCCGGTGCGGCAACTCCTCCAATGCCTGGAGCCGCTCCGACTGCGCTGCGGACATGCGGCGGCCTCGCTCCGCTCGGTCCCCGGTACGCCAATCACCGACGAACGGCCCGCACATCAGAAGCATCGCGGCAACCCGGTCAGGATGCGTCAGGCAGAACCGGCTCGCCAGGTCAGCACCGTAGGAGTGCCCGATCAGCACAGCTCTGGTCACGCCCCATGCGTCGAGCAACTCGACGAGATCGTCGACATGTCGGGCGAAGGAATGGCACCCTCGCCATGGGGATTGACCCGTGCCCCGCTGGTCGTACCGGTACACAGGCGCGAGGTCCGCGACCATGGGGGCGACATCGCCCAGATAATCCGGCAGACCCGGACCGCCATGGAGCATGACCACGGTCGTCCGCCGAGTCCTGTCCCCCAGCGCCATCCAACGTATCTGCACCTCGTCGGTCATCGACGTGAGGCCCTGCGTCTCCATCAAGGTCACCGCGGAGAACCTACCGGTGTCCCTGAGGCTCCGCCAAAGGTTAAAGAGCAAGCTTAGAGGTCGTTTTCAGATAGTTTGCGCCGCCTCTGGTGCCCCATTTTCTTACTGGCGCCTCGTACGTCTTGCTTTCAAGGGCGTTCAGCTGGGGCGAAAGGGATGGAGTCAGCGTCTCTTGGAATGAGACAGACTCTGCGGGATGAGACGGGCAATACGGTTCTCCCAGGCGCACCGATCAACACATGAACACCTCGATGCCCTCCAGTGGTGTCTGGCAGCAGGCCCAAATCGGGAGCAGGCGGGCTTCGTCGATGAAAACGACCTCTATGCCGGGAGGACACCCGGGTGCCCCTGATCAAGGTGCCGTACGACGGCTTGATCACCTGCCCTGCGCCTCAGGCCTGCCGTTCGCCGAACGGCTACCGTAGCCGTTCGGCGAACGTCCCATACAGGCTGGCCGATGACGTCCTGCACTGACCTTGGCCTTCTAGGTTCAGAAAAACAGGTGCGGCGACGTGCAGGATGGGGGCGGTGCTCAGGCGCGGCGTCGCGCCGGCGCAGGTCCGCTCCGGCCCGCCGCCCGCTCCACGCCGGCACGGCAGCTTTTCGCGTTCGGCCGGGCGCTTCGGCTGGGGCCGACCGATGGATGCGCACACGCCGTCGTCCGCCGGGCGCACCGTCGCTCACCCCCGCAATGCCGCCCCGCCGGGAGAGTGAGTGTCCTCCGGCCCGCGCTGGCCGTCCTGCCCCCGGCCGCCGGACTCGGCAGGGTAGGTCGGGCACGTTGGCCGACCTACCCCCTTCTTCGCCCCGGGCGGTTGCCCAGGTCAGGCCACAGTCCTCTGATCGGGCGGGACTTTTCGTGGCACCCGGCGCGCTGTGGCCGCCCGGAGCGCTCACAACGCCGTACAGCGATTCGATCGGGCACAGGAGCAGGGGAAGAGAACTCAACCCGCACATAGGTACTACAAGCACTTACCTACATCGGGGTGCAAGGCGGTCTGCGAGGCCGGCTCCGAGTGGTGCGCTCGGCCCGGCTTCGAGGAGGGCGCAGGTTCGCTGGATGCAAGGGTGCGAGGCCGGCCGGTGAGCGGGGAGCTACAGGTCCCGGGCCATCGTTTCGCAGTAGCCGAGGGCCGTGGCCGCCTGGGTGAGATCGCCCTCGGTTGCGGATCGGCGGCCCATGTCGATCATCGTGACTATGCCTTGCAGTGGCCCGTTCCACGTCGTCGGCGGTCTGGCGCTCGTTCAGGCGGGCGCTCAGCACCCTGTCCGCCTGGTCCAGGACGTCGGACATGCCGCCGAACTCCGACACCCCCGGCTCCTACGAGCAGACCTCCGACTACGCCGTTGCGTGGCGGCGGCTCTGCGTCTTCCGCTCGCTGCTCCGAGCCCGCCTCGGCAAGGAAAAGGGCCGCGATCAACGCCCAGGACCAAGCCATGGCCGCACTTCCCGCCCGACTCTCACGCTTCGCCACCCGCCTGGAACTCCACCGCGGACTGATGCTCGCCCGCTCCGGCGACCAGGCAGGAGGCGTCGCTCATCTGGGTCCTGCGCGGCACCCAGCCGCCGGACGGCGTGTGCGTTGCGGGCCACGCGCACAGTGCCCGCTTCGGGCGAGCCCACGTCGCCCCAGTCTGGGAAGGGGCGCAGGTCACGGGGCGCGGTGGGGAGGGTGTGGCCATGGGGGGCGTACTGGTGGGGCATACGGGTGTGGAACCCGGGATAGAACGCGTGCCCGAACCGCCTCCTGGCATGCCGTGCCTGTGCACTGGGCGGGAAGGACCGCCTTCGATTTCGTTCGCGGGGAAGGATCGGTCCGCTGCGGCCCTAGGTGTGGCGTGACCATCGTGGGCCTGCGGGGGCAGTCGCTGCGCCCTCCACCGCGCAGCAGATACACACAGACGTGCGACGTATGCCATTCCTGATGCCGATCACCCATGCAGACGCTTTTCCCTATTTGCGGCCTATCACCGCGAAATATGCGGTAATGCTCCCGCGTGACGACCCGTCACCACCTCTGGCACGGAGTAGATCTGCTTCCCCCGCTCGGGGTGGGCCTGCATGTCGGCACAGGCAGCGGGCCGGCGTCCCTGACCAGCAACAAGAAAGTTCCTGCTATGGCATTGAATGTCATCCGGTCGGCTCCACCCGACTCAAGCCCTCAACGCAATCTGCTCAAACGGGGAGCCTTTGCAATGCTCCCCGCAGCGCTCGTGGCGTCGGCCGCCCTGGTCCCGACACTCGCCCACGCCGCAGAAGCCCCCGTGTTGCTGGGAACCACCGCCAGTTACGGGGTCCTGGCAGGTTCGACGGTCACCAACACGAACCCCACCGTCATCAACGGCGACCTGGGCCTCTATCCGGGCACATCGGTGACCGGCTTCCCGCCCGGCATCGTCAACGGAGTGACGCGCGTAGCCCCCAACGCCGCCGCCGCTCAGGCGAAGTCCGACCTCGTCGTCGCCTACGACGACGCGGCAGGCCGGGGGCCCGGGACCATTCTCGCTTCGGACGAGATCGGCGGACTGACGCTGGGGCCCGGCGTCTACACGGCCCCGGCGTCCCCGCCGTCGCTGCAACTCACCGGGACGGTCACCCTCGACGGCCAGAACGACCCCAACTCCGTCTTCATCTTCCGGATCCCCTCGACCCTGACCACGGCTTCGTCGAGTTCCGTGGCCTTCATCAACGGAGCAAATGCCTGCAACGTGTTCTGGCAGGTGGGCAGCTCCGCCACCCTCGGCACGACCACCCAGTTCAAGGGCACCATCCTGGCCATGCAGTCCATCACGCTGAACAACAGCGCCGTGATCGAAGGCCGCGCCCTGGCGCGTGAGGCCGCGGTCACGATGGACAACAACACCATTACGAGGCCGGCCTGCGCCGTTGGTCCTCCCGGCCCGACTGGTGCCCCCGGCCCGACGGGTGCTCCGGGCCCGACCGGTGCCCCCGGCCCGACGGGCGCGCCCGGCCCGACGGGCGCTCCGGGCCCGACCGGTGCCCCCGGCCCGACCGGCAGCCCCGGCCCGACCGGTGCCCCCGGTGCCCCCGGTGCCCCCGGCCCGACGGGTGCTCCGGGCCCGACCGGCAGCCCCGGTGCCCCCGGTGCCCCCGGTGCCCCCGGCCCGACGGGTGCCCCCGGCCCGACCGGCAGCCCCGGCGCCCCCGGTGCCCCCGGTGCCCCCGGCCCGACGGGTGCGCCCGGCCCGACCGGCAGCCCCGGTGCCCCCGGCCCGACCGGCAGCCCCGGTGCCCCCGGCCCGACGGGCGCGCCCGGCCCGACCGGTGCCCCCGGCGCCCCCGGCCCGACCGGACCCGCAGGACCTGTCGGACCCGCCGGACCCAAGGGACCCAAGGGACCCAAGGGACCTCGCGGCGACAAGGGTGAGAAGGGGCACCACGGCCATGACAAGGACAAGGACAAGGACGAGAACGGCCGCCACGACCACGACAAGGACGAGAACGGCGACCACGACAAGGGCGAGGGCGGCGACCACGACAAGGGCGAGGGCGAGAATCGTCAGGACGGCCACGACGAGGGCAAGCCGCCGTGGGCCGACTTCCTGCCGAACAGCCAAGACACTGATCCCGGCCACGAAGGTCCCGGCCACGCAGCCAGGAGCGTCAATTTCGCCCACGTGAGCGGCGCCACCGGCCAGCAGCCGGCGGGGGCCGGCTCGAGCAGCGGTATCGGCATCATGGCGGCCTCTGCAGCAGCGCTGGCATTCATCGCAGGCTCGGCCCTCTTCACCATGAAGAGAATCCGGCGAGGTACGACAACTCGACAGGACTAGCCCCATCGCAGACTTGACTGCGTCACGCCCCTGACCCTTCGGGTCTCGAGCACTCGGCCGGATCGGCCAACGCTCCGCACTCCCGTCACCGACTGCTGGGTACGGGTCGGCGGCAGGGGCTGAAGCTCGGTCAAGCACGTGGGACGTCCCGTCCGCCGTTCGGCGCTGAGCCCCTGGACACACCGTCCAGGGGCTCAGTAGCGCTCGCGAGTGATCAGCTCCGAGATCGGCCCCCACGTCATCGAGGTCACCATCACTGCCGTCGCGTGCGGCGGTGGCCGGTCCGTCGCAACCCATACCGCTCCGGAAAGTGCAGATCTGACCTCGCATCAGAACGCTTCACGCAATGAATGGTGTGGTCGGTGAGGATCAGCCGGCAGCCCGATCCACGGACGCACTGGCCGGAGATGTCACAGCCGGTCGACGACGAGCGGGTCTGGATTGCCCCGGGGTGGCCGAATCGGCACCTGGACGGGTTCGTACGCAGCGCGCTCACGGGTTCGGCAGGGACGGTGCGCGGGCATCTGGCTGGAATTCCGGGCCGGCGTACGCCGTGATGGCTTCGTCGATGAGATGCCGGGTACTGTCCGGGCTCAGTGCCTGGGCCTGCAAGTGCGCATACATGTCGCTGTAGAGCCGCACGTCGGATCGTTTCTCGCGGTGGAGGTCGCTGGAGAATCTTTCCAGGTACACCAAGCTCGCATCGGTGGCGTCGGCGAACTCGAGCAGCGAGAACTGTCCTGAGACATCTGGGTGCGCACCCGAATCGTGAGGGAGGGCCTTCATGGTGATGTGCGGCTGGGCACTGAGGCGGGTCAGATGGTCCAGTTGCTCGCGCATGACCTCGCGGCTGCCCACGACGCGCCGCAGTGCCGATTCGTCCAGTACGGCCCACGAGCGCAGCAGGTTGCGCGGGGCTGCCAACCGGTCCTGGCGCCGCAGCCGTACCGGGAGACGTGTGGCGATCTGTGCGGCCGTGGCATGAAGGATCGTTCCTGCGATGACCGCCCCCGGGCATACGCGGGGGTCTGCAGCAGGTCGGCGAGCACCAGCGGCTCGTAGAGCCGGATCGCTGCCGCCTCGGCCTCCAGGCCGATGCAGTCGCCGTTCGGGATGTCGCCGTAGGAGTTCCACCAGCCATGCTGACCCGATTCCCCAGCCGGCTGCATCAGATGGTCAACCCGCTGCTGATCCTGAACTCCGTACAGCCCGCAGAGATCGCGCAGGTCGCGTGGCTTGACGAGGCGGCGGCCAGTTCAATACCGCGTCGACCGCGCTACGCGGTCGACGCGGGAAAGAGCGACGGTATGCCCGACGCACCCGTGGCCGGTGTCGAGACGTGCTCCTTCGCCGCCGCGTTGCCGACCGTCCGCTGCGCCGGCACCGACGACGAGACCCTGGGGCGGTTGCGCATGGGTGCCCGTCCCCCAGTACGAGCCCTGCGGGCCCTCGCGAACACCATGGTCGGTCTGTTGGTGCTCGAAGGCGGGAACGCAGGTCTACCTCGATCGGCCTGGCGCTGATGGCGCTCGTTGACATCGGCCGCCCGATACTCGGACGTGGCCTCAGCCTGCTCGCTGGACCTCCCCAGCCAGCGGCCGGCCGGCCGGCTGTCGGACCTCTGGCTGTGGGTGACGGCGAAGAGCGATGTACGTCAAGCGCTGCTCGGTATCCCTGCGTTCGCGAGGATGTCGCGTGCGGGCAGCACCGTGCTCTGGGCGGCGGTGAGGCCGGAGGCTGCCAAATGGGCGTCAACGATCCGAAGGCCGGCCGCATATCCGGCGAAGTCAGGCAGTCCGACCGGCTGGTGCCCCATGTGCTGTGCGGTGGCGTCGCCGTACACGTACGAGGGCAGATTCTGCATCCCGGCCACATCGATCCCAGCCGCGACCTTCTCGCAGACATCGTCCAGTTCCGGGCCGGACAGCGCCGTCGTCCAGGGGCCCATGGCCGGCTCGCCCGCCAGCTCCCGTACGAACGCCTCGGCCAGCCCCTCGGCCACGACCTGTTCGCCGACCGTGACCGTCATCGGATCCCAGACCACGTTGGCGTAACGCACGTTGTGGTGAAGCTCGTGCGCGGCGACGTAGCCGATCTTCGCCAGGCTGGTCTCGGTGGGCCACATCGTCAACTGGATCGCCCCCGGGATACCGCCCATACCGAGATAGCCCGCGTTGCGGACCGTCAGCAGGTCGTCATCGGGATCGCCGAGTACCAGCACGACATGCACGGTCTCGGCGCTCTTGGCTCCCGGCACCGAGCCGCTCAGCCGCTCCCATGCCGCGGCAAGACAGTCCTCGATCCGGTGCCACACCCCCGCGTCCCGCATCTGACGCAGCGCCGTCAGGTACCGCGGGTCCTCACGGTCGATCCGGAAGCCGCTGCCCATCCTGTGCATCTGGACCACATCCACGCCCACCGCGGACATCACGCCGTGCAGAGGCCTGAGCATGTCCCGCAAGGCGTCGGGCCGCTCCTCCAGCGGGCGCCGCAGGAGATCGAGCATGGAGGAGGCCGTGTCATGAACAATGATCTTCATGACCTGGGACCATAGGGCCTCACGCTACGGGAGGGGCAAGCCAGAAAGTCCTGGACCCTCGTTCCCGCCGGTGACCACGCTGCCTGACGGGCCCGTCCTGGTCGTTGTGTCACCTCCTGGCAAAGCGATGGCCACGGTGGGGCCGGCTGGCTGTGGCGGCGGGGAGAACGGAAGCCCGTCGGCGGCCGGACCGCGACAGGCCTCCGCTCCATCGGGGCCCTACCGCTTGAAGATGCCCAAGGCGGTACTCAGGGGCACCCTCGGAGTTCCGCCACCGCAACCGGTTCACCGGCTCCTTGGGAGTGGGCCGTACCCGCCACCGCAGCCGCGGCGCCGGAGATCGCCCGCACCATCGCGCACCTTCGTCGGCCAGGTCCTCGCCGACGCACCGACGGACGTCGTCCGGGCTCTGCAGGCGCTGCGCGATGAGCAGGTGAAGCGGGCCTGCACGGCGGTGGAGAACGTGGTGGCTCTGCGCCGGTGACCGCACCACCGCAGCACCAGGTGGGTGCCACCGGTGCGGTGGTGCGCACCCACCTGGTGCGCATCGCGTCCATCCAGTGCGCATCCACTCGGTGGACGGTGCACACCGGTGCGGCCGGCGCGCGGTAGTGGTGTGCCTCAGGTCAGACCGCGGCGCGGCCGAGTCAGCCGACGGTCCGGCACCGCCCGGGGGTCTCTCTCACACCCCCGGGGCCGGGGGTGTGAGAGAGACCCCGGTGCCGGGGGCACCCTTCGATGGACGGCTGAGCGCTTCCCGATAGCCACCCGATAGAAACCCCTCCTCGGCGGGCGTCGCACCTCGGCTGTCAGGCTGCCCCGTCCGGCGGAGGGATGACGCCGATCTGTTGGAGGAATCCGAACAGATCCTTGTCGGACCACTTTTCGGCGAGCTTTCCGTTCTCGATCCGATGGATGACCGTGCCCGTCATGGTGATCGGCTTGCCGGTGGCCGGGACTCCCGGAAGATCCTTCTCGAAGACGCCGCGAGCGGTGAGGCGAGTCACGACCTTGTCGCCCTCCGCGATCTGGTCCTCGATGTCATGGGTTCCGGGCGTACTCTCCCAGAACAGCCGGAAGGCTTGTTTGAGCCCCTCCCTGCCGGGTGCCCCGAGCCCCGGGAAGGGCGGCGGCGAGTGGTCTTTGTAGTCCTCGGCCACCAGTTCGTCCATGGCGTCCACGTTGCCCGCGTCGATCTCCTGGTAGAACCGGCGGACCAGTCTCTTGTTCTCCTCGATGGACACGGCTCATTCCTTCCGACTGGACGACGCTGCCCGCAGGACACGCCCTGTCATGGTCGTCTCGTGTCCTCCTGCCGGTCCCCCGACGCACCGGCCGTCCGCCGCGTTCACCCGGGGGACGCCTGCCGGCCGGGTGAGTCGGTCGGCGAATCCAGTGGCAGGACCGGGGCCATGCGGCCTGGGTCCGCCAGCCGTGCTCCAGCATCGCCCGTGCCTGCGGGCACAGCGGGACGCGGCGGCCCAAGGGCCCCCTGCGAAGGCCCTTCAGCCGCTCGGGGTGAAGGTCACCGGCAGGCTCTCGGGGCCGCGCAGGCCGCCCGGGCGCCAGCGGATCTCCTCCCGCGGTACGGCGAGGGGCAGACCGGGGAGTGCGGGTGTTGTGGCATTGCCGGTGTGGATGCGGATGGTGGCACGGCCCGCGACGCGGATGTTGTCACTGTCGCGCAGGGTTCAGCCGCGGAGGTTGATGGCGTCGCCGGTGGTGTTGGTGATCTCCCCCCCCCTCTGCGTTCAGCGACCGGTTGGAGCGGTCGTCGCGTCCGGGGCTGTCGGCCTGGACCCGGCTGATCTCCACCCGCGGATGCTGGCACCACCCGGCGCACCTCCGGGCCGTCTCACCCAACCGGAGTAGTTGATCAGGTAACAACCGTTCTGTGGAATTATTCGCACTTAGATGCAAGATGTGCACAGAAGATCGGATCTTTCGGCCGGTCAGGATGCCAGTTGGGCCCCAGCAGCTGCACGGGCACGGCCTGCACGACGGGAACGGCCCGTCAGGCCCGGGCCTCGAATCGGACCGCCGGCCTTCAATGAACGGGGCATCGAGTTCTGGATTCGCCCCGAGGACTCCGCCACGCTGCGGGCCGAATCGTCGGAATCCAGGTCCTGGTCGCCGACCGCTTCCAGATACGAGTGCCGTGACGTCGTGTCCGCCCGTGGCGGATCTGCCGGGGGCAGAGCAACGGCGTCCGGGGGGGTTCCCAGGTCAAGAGTGGAGTCGACGGCATCCCGCCTCGACAAGGAGAAGAGATGACTCACCTCACCATGCTCGCGCCCCGCGCGGAGGAGGGCGACACACCGCCCGGCCACTTCGACGACCACCTCGCGGCAAGACTGCTCGACCAGCGGATCGTCCTCCTCGGCACCCAGGTCGACGAGGTGTCGGCCAACCGGGTGTGCGCGCAGCTGTTGCTGCTGTCGGCGCAGGACCCGCGGTCCGACATCAGCCTGTACGTCAACAGCCCCGGCGGGTCGGTCACCGCGGGTCTCGCCATCTACGACACGATGCGGCTCATCCCGAACGACGTCTCGACGCTGGCGATGGGCTTCGCCGCCAGCATGGGCCAGTTTCTGCTCACCGTGGGGACGGCCGGTAAGCGGTTCGCGCTGCCGAACGCGCGGATCATGATGCACCAGCCCTCGGCGGGAATCGGCGGCACCGCCGCGGACATCGAGATCCAGGCGGAGAACCTCCAGTTCACCAAGAAAGCCGTCGAGCGGATCACCGCCCAGCACACCGGGCAGAGCGAGGAGACGATCGCGCGGGACGGCGACCGCGACCGCTGGTTCACGGCTGAACAGGCCAGGGAGTACGGGATGGTGGACCGGGTGGTGGATTCGCTCGCTGACATCCGCCCGGCCACGCCGCGCCGACGGACGGGGCTGTGACATGGGGTCGTACACGGTTCCCTACGTGATCGAGCGGACCGCGCAGGGCGAGCGGTCCTACGACGTCTTCAGCCGGCTGCTGAACGAGCGGATCATCTTCCTCGGCACCGAGATCGACGACGGGGTCGCCAACGTGGTCATCGCGCAGCTCCTTCACCTGGAGTCGGCGAGCCCGGAGCAGGAGATCTCGATCTATCTCAACTCGCCCGGCGGATCGTTCACTTCGCTGATGGCGATCTACGACACGATGACGTTCGTGCAGGCGCCGATCTCCACCTTCTGCGTTGGTCAGGCGGCGTCCACGGCGGCGGTGCTGCTGGCGGGCGGAGATCCCGGGCGACGGTTCGTGCTCCGGCACGCGCGGGTGCTGCTCGGCCAGCCGGCCAGCGGCGGCCGGCAGGGAACCGTCTCCGACCTCAGCCTCGCGGCCAAGGAGATGGTCCGCATCCGCTCGCAGGTGGAGGAGGTCCTGTCCCGGCACACACAGCACGACGTGGCGACGCTGCGCGCGGACATGGACCGGGAGAAGGTGTTCACCGCCGAGGAGGCCGTGGCCTACGGGCTCGCCGACGAGGTACTGAGCCGACGGTTCGCGTTCGTCTGAGCCTGCGCGGCCGTGGCCGAGGGCCGGCGAGCCGGCCGGTACGACGGGGCGCGCCCCCGCCGTACCGGCCGTGGGCCCGGTCCGGTCAGGCGGCGAGGCAGAAGCCGTCGTACTGCGCCGTGGGTGATGTGCGGCCCCGGACCACCCGGCTCCGGACGTGCCGGGCCAGCTCGTCACCGGCGAGCAGCAGCAGGTCGGCGAGGCCGAGCCCGAGGGCCTGGGCGGCGGCCGCGAGCACCTCGGAGGATGCCTCCTTGCGTCCGCGTTCCACCTCCGACAGGTACGGCATCGAGATCCGGGCCGCCTCCGAGACGTCCTTCAGCGTGCGCTCCTGGGCGAGCCGCTCGCGCCGCAGCACGTCGCCGACGAGGTCACGCCACAGAGGCTCCCTCGGCGCGCGTGGCTGTGGACCCCCCACGGGTCTCCGCGGGGCGCCGGCCGCCCCGCCGAAACCAGGCGACGGGGCCTGCGGGCGCAGGGAAATGACGCGGGACTCGTTCGGCGCATGAGTGCTCACCCCCTCACCCTAAGGATCCGCGGCGCGGAGGCAAGGGAGTGGCCTTCTGCCCTGGGTGAAGCCGCGCCGGGGCCCGGGGCGACGCGGGTGCGGAGCCATGGGGCTCTGACCTCGGGGCCCTCCGCTTCGCTCCAGACCCCCGGTTGAGCCGCTTCGCGTCTCAACTCAGGCCGCTTCACGACTGGTTAGGTCGGTTCGCTTAGCTCCCCGGCCCCGGGCCCGCTTCGCGGGCGGCTGGCTACGAGGGAGGGGGCCGGGGTCTGGTGGTGACCCACTCCGCTATGCACTTGATATCGCACAGTCAGGCTGGCAGAGCCCGGTCCGGCCGGATTACGGCAACCCTTCCCCCGAGCTTGTGGCCCGCGCGGACCGCGGCCTCGCCCACTTCCTCGACGACCAGGAAAAGGAGCGAAAAAGCGCCACGGACGGAGGCGAGGCATGAAGAACGGCGCCGACCTCGGCTTCGGGCACGAGGAGCATCCGCTGCTGGGCCGCCGGGTCCGCGACCTCGCCTCCGGCACCGAGGCCGAACTCATGGCCGTCGTCGCCGAAGAGATCCCCGACACCGGCCGCCGCTGGGCCCGGCGCGCATACATCCGGCCCGAAGCCGGAGGCCGGGAACTACCCACCGCAGTGGGCAATATCGAACCCCTCGGAACCGACTGAACCAGCAAACGCCTGAGCGACTGGGCATCAGGGTGGTGTCGTTCAGGCGATTCGTTCAGGTTGATTCCGATTCAGCACGGTGAGGTGACTTGGTAGTTGGTGGCCCCGAGGACATATCTCCAGAAGGACGCCGCGCTGGCCCGAATGGGCTACGGCGTCTTGGCGCACCTACTCACCGTCCGCGCCATCGAGGCCCACATGACCCGCACCCTGGCCGGCGGAAGACCAGACCCGCGAGGAGTGGCAGCTGCCCACCCGGCTCAAGGCGACCATGCTCGACAGAGGAGACGGGCACTGGCGTGTTGACGGAATGTCAGCGGCGCGGGACTTGACGCGTTCATCGGCGGCGGTCCGTCAGCGGGTGGCGAGGAGGCCGTCCACCAGGGCCCGGAGCCCTTCCAGATAGGTGTCCTCAGCGGTCAGCGACGCCCAATGGTCCGCGACCTGTGCCAAGCGGGGAAGCTCGCCCGGGTCGAGATCGGCGAAGACTCGCTCCCGGTAGGTCGCACGGTCATCGTTTGCGCGGCGCTGGGCCGCTGCCGCACGGACCATGATCTCTCCGGCGGTGTAGTACCAGATCGCGCGGTAACCGCGCACGGCCTGCTCGGGGGTCAGTCCGCACTCGACCAGGCCATCGACGATCTGCTCGACAAACCACAGTGCGGACGTGGACATCAAGTCGTCGGCGGTCAGCACCTCCGTGATCCAGGGGCAGGCGGCGAGCGCCTCGTGGATCGCGGCGGCAGCGGCGACGATCCGCTCGCGAGGGTGGGCAGGTGGTTCGGGTCGGCGCAGGGTCCGCGTGGCGAAGTCGTCCAGCAGCAGGACGAGCAGGTCTTCCTTGTCGCGGACGTGGTGGTAGAGCGCCATCGGCGTACTGCCGATCTCTGTGGCCAGTCGCCGCATGGTCAGCCGGTTCACGCCTTCCTCGGCCACGATCCGGCTGGCCGTCTCGACGATCTCCTCAAGGGAGATACGGGGAGGTCGGCCGAGGGTTTTGCGTGGTGCGGATGGTTGCGGCATGCCTCCCATCATCCCCCAGGTGTCGACAGCGGCGATCCCTTCGCGCTACTTTCTTTACATGTATAAAAACTCACGGGGGCGCCCCGGAGCGGTGCTGGCAGCAGCGGCCGTCGCCCAGTTCGTCCTCGCCCTGGACATGTCGGTGGTCAACGTCGCACTGCCCGCGATCCGCACAGCGCTGGGATTCGCACCGCTCGACCTGTCGTGGGTCGTGCACCTCTACGCGCTCACGTTCGGCGGGTTACTGCTGATGGGTGGCCGCGCTTGCGATCTGTACGGCCAGCGTCGACTGTTCGTACTGGGCTTGGCCGTTTTCGGGCTGTGCTCGCTGGCGGGCGGACTGGCCCAGGCACCCTGGCAACTGATCGCCGCCCGCGCCGGGCAAGGCCTGGGCGCCGCTGCCGCCGCGCCGGCCGCGCTGGCGATGCTCACCACCACCTTCGCCGAAGGCCCCCAGCGCGTCCGCGCGCTCGGAGTGTGGAGCGCCGTGAACGCCGCTGGGGGAGCCCTGGGCGTGCTGGCGGGCGGACTGCTGACCGAATATGCGGGTTGGCGCTGGGTCATGCTGGTCAACCTGCCCATCGTGGCGGCGGCTCTCGCGCTGGTTCCCGCAGGCGTGCCCGCCGGAGCACATCCCGCCCGGCGCGAGAGGCTGGACGTGCTGGGTGCCGTCCTGGCGACCGGCGGCATCGGACTGCTGGTGTTCGGTGTCGTCCGCACCGACACCCTCGGCTGGGGCTCCCCGGCCACGCTGGCGACCCTCACCGCCGCGGCCGTGCTGCTGGCCGCCTTCACCTTCGCCGAATCAAGGGCCCCCGCACCGCTCCTGCGCCTCGACCTGCTGCGCAACCGCTGGGTCGCCGGCGCGAACGCGCTGGTGCTCCTGGCCGCAGCCGGGCAGTTCACAGCGTTCTACTTCGTATCCCTGTACATGCAGCAGGTCCTGGGCATGGGTGCCGCAGCAACCGGCGCCGCGTTCCTGCCCTTCTCCGCAGGCCTGGTCACGGGCACCGTCGCCGCGACCCGCATCACCGCGGCACGCACCCCCCGCGTGTCCCTCGTGCCCGGCGCCCTGCTGGCCGCCGCGGGCCTGGCCTGGTTCGCCTTTATCAGCCCACGCGGCAGCTTCCTCACCGACGTACTCGGCCCGTCCCTCGTCACCAGCATCGGTACCGGACTGGTGCTGGCCCCGGTCGCCGCCGCCGCCACCACCGGCGTCACCCCTCGCGAGGCCGGCATGGCCTCCGGCCTCTTCAACAGTTCCCGCCAACTCGGCGGCTGCATCGGCCTGGCCGCCCTGGCCACTATCGCCGCACACCACATCGGCACGGCCACCGACCCCGCCGCGCTCAACGACGGCTACGCCCTGGGCCTGGCCATCGCCGCCGCCCTCTTCGTGCTCGCGGCGGTCGTGGCCATCGGCGTGCTGCCCCGCCGCCGGGCCGAAACACCCGACCTGCGCCCCGCCGCCCCCGCAGACAACCGACTGGAAGGAACACCATCATGACGACGATCCCTATCGACCTGTTCGCCTCGGCGCTGCGCTTCCACCCCGACGGCGACGTCCGAGCCGTCGAACGGCGGATGACGAGCAGCGACTCGGGCGCCTGGCAGATCGCCACGTTCCACGTGGAGACCGACGCCGACGTTCACGCCGACCACTGGGAGATGCACCCGCAGGCCGAGGAAGCGGTGTGCTGCCTGACCGGCGGTATCCGCCTCTACTTCCGCCCCACCACCCCCGGCGCCACCGAGGACATGGTGCGGTTACCGGCAGGCACCGCCGTGATCGTCCCCCGCGGCCGCTGGCACCGCCTGGAACTGGACGCCCCCAGCGACCTGATGTCGATCACCCTTCGCCACGGCACCCGCCTCGAAAAGCGCACCAACACCCACTGACCGAACGTGGCCCGGCAGACCCGCTGCCGGGCCACCACAAGCCTCGCCAGCCAGCTGCCTTGCCCCTGGGGCCGAGCGGGGAGCCCGGAGCCCAATGAGCTGTGTCCATCTTGAGTTGCAGGTCACCGGGCGCCTGCTTGTTCATCATCGCCCATCCCAGCTGGCCTGGGACAACTCGCCGATGTTGCACCCACTACTACGGACGAGACCGCCGGGCTGCTGGTCCGTCTGGCCGCGGTCCCCGATCCGCGCCGGGCCAGGGGCCGACGGCATCCCGTCGCCTTGGTCCTGGCAATGGCCGCCTGCGCTGTCCTGGCTGGGGCCCGCTCGCTGGCCGCGATCGCCGAGTGGGCGGCCGATGCCCCCGCCGAGGTCCTGTCCCGGCTCGGCGCCCCATGCCGCGAGCCCGACCGTAAACCGACCGCCCCGGCCGAGGCCACCGTCCGCCGCGTCCTGCAGCGCATCGACGGCGACGCCCTGGACACGGCCGTCGGCGCCTGGCTCGCCGACCGTGACCGAGACGACCACCCCGACCGCGACGCCGATCAGCCCCGCCCCTCGCTAGCGGTGGACGACAAGACCGTGCGGGGCGCCTACCGGCCCGACGGCACACAGGTTCACCTGCTCGCGGCGATGACCGGCACCGGCCAGGTCATCGCCCAGCGCGAAGTCGACGGCAAGACCAACGAGATCACCGTCTTCCAGCCTCTGCCCGCTCCACTCGACCTGCGCAAGACCATCGTCACCTTCGACGCTCTGCACTCGCAGACCGGCCACGCCCGCTTCCTGGTCGAGGACAAGGGCGCCCACTACATCGCGCTGATCAAGGCCAACCACCCGACCCTGCGCCACTACTTGAAGAAGCTGCCTTGCCGGGACGTGCCGCTGCAGGGCAGGACCCGGGCCACCGCTCACGGCCGCGACGAGATCCGACGGGTCAAGACCTGCACCGTCACCGCGGGCCTCGACTTCCCGCATGCCGTTCAGGCCGTCCAGATCGTGCGCCGACGCCGGATCATCACCACTGGCAAGGTGACTCTCGAACGCGTCTACGGTGTCACCAGCCTCGCGCCCGAGCAGGCCGGCCCGGTGGAGATCGCGCAGCGCGTCCGAGAGCACTGGGGCATCGAGAACAAGATCCATCACGTGCGTGACACCGCATACGTCGAGGACGCCTCCCGCGTCCGCACCGGCACCGCGCCCCGCGCCATGGCCACCCTGCGCGACCTCGCCATCGGTGCGCTGCGACTGACCGGCCACGACAACATCGCCGCAGGCATCCGCCACCACGCCCGGGACGCCGCCCGCTCTCCACACTGGGCATCACCTGATCAAACCGGACACATCTCCAGAACGACGTCGCCCTGGACTGGGCATGGGGATTTGGTCACGAGAACGGAAACAAAGCCGGCCTCGGGCCGATGTCGGTGGTCGTCCGGAGAATTGGCGGATGCCCCAGGAACCGACAGCAGCCATCGAATCCGAGACGCTCGCCGCCTCCTTACGCACCTGTCTGGCCCTCGCCGGGTTCACCTTCACCGGCCTGACCGGGAAGGAAGCGACACCGGCCATCACCCAGGGCATTGTGGACCGGGCGAAAGCCTCCGGCTGGAGTCCACTGGGAGGCACCCCTGCGATACAGGGATTCCTCGACATCGACGATGGCCGACGCCCACAGAACCACCGCGGGCGGAGAGCGGCACTACCGAAGAAGGGTTCCCGCCGCGTCGTCGTCGACGGCGTCGAGGCTACGTGGTGGAGGACACTGCCCGCCTCGGGACGACACTCGTCGTGGAGACCGGTCGACCGGCCGTCATGGAACCGGACCGCTGCCGGCCGAGCCCGTCCTGCTGCGCGAGGTCGCCGCGGGAATCCGGGCCACGCGGTCGAGCGGCTGGACGCCCCACTCGGACGGCTCACCGTCCGAGCTGCGCCTTTCCGCCACCGGCTGACCGGGACGGAGCGCCGGAGGGTCCAAGAAATGGTTTGCCGACCCGGTGGCGGTGTGTCACCGTTCGGCCTGGACCGGCAGTTGATCATCGGCAGCCTGTCGATGTCGACATGTCGGCGGCCTCTTGGGGATCCACCGGAGAGGTGAGAAACGATGGGAACCGGTGCCGTGGGAAACAGTTACGAGGACGAGTGTCGCCGGTCGATGGCCGAGGAGCAGGCGAAGAGCCTTGCCGCGACCAACGACTGGGAACATGTGGACAGGGAGCGGGTCCACCAGGACTGGGACGTCCTGTACCGGGAGATCACGGCTTTCCTGGACGGCGGCTCCCTGCCCGGAGACCGGCAGATCCAGGAGCTCGTCCGCAGGCACTTCGACATCGTCAGCCGGTTCTACATCCCCTCCAGGGAGGCTTACGTCGGCATGTCGCTCTTCTACGCCGAGGACGAGGCCATGAGGGCGTTCCACGATTCCTACCACCCCGGGATGGTGGAGTTCCTGTGCGCCGCGATCAAGGTGTTCGCGGAGCAGGGGAGCGGGTTCGCCCCCAGCGCAGGGGCCGAGGCTTCGGCGTAGTGGGGCGACACGGGGCAGGACATGCATGGGCGGGCGCGCCCGGACCGGGGTCCGGGCACCCGCGCCGAGGGGTGGGCCGGGGTTCAGGCCTGGCGACTGCGACGGCCCGTACTTCCTCGCCTTGACCAGCCGGTTTTTCCTCAGGCCCGACGGCCTGACAGCAGGCATGACCGGCCCGGACAAGGCCCTGGCCGGCGGTGCGCCGCCGGCCAGGGCCAAGGGCGATCCACTCCCGGTGGACCAGGGCGTCGCCCGGGTCGGACTACTTGCGGCTGACGCCGTGGCGGTCGCGGTAGCGGGCGGCGGCGAGCGGGTCGATCGCGAAGACCCGACGGCTGCCGGTGCGCAGGCCCGCGACCAGGAGGCCGTGTGCTGGTCTCGATGGCCACCGGTATCGGATCGTCTGGGCTGTCACCGTGCTCGGCCAGGGACGACCAACCCATGCCACCAGGACACCCGTTCACATACTGCTTCCTCGACCAGCCGGGCGCGGAGAAGCCCAACGCCCGGCTGCTCCCCAGCCCTAAGCGCGGGCCGTCGCGGGTGATCCGCTCGGCTTCGCGTACGACCCCGCCACACGCACCCACACCCTCACCTTCCCCACCCGCGACAACGCTGCCGGACCCACGCATATCACCGTGCCGAAGGACACCTACCGGAACGGGTACCGCGACACGGTCCAGGGCCACAGCGCCAAGTGGGACGGCCACGGCCAGACCGTCACCGTGAGCACCCACGGGAGGAGCCGAACCGCGTACCAGGTGACGATGAGCCCGAGGTAGCCCACCCGCGTGGTCACGGCAGGCCCGGTTCCGTGGCGAGCGCGTCCAGCACCGCCGCCGCGACGTGCTGTTGACCGGCCGGGGTGAGGTGGACGCCGTCCTCCTCCCAGTGGCCGTGCGCGGCGGCCCGGGTGTCGACCGTGACCTCGGGCTCGGCGAGCAGGACTTCCGCGACGGCGTCGAGGTCCGCCCCGGCCCAGCCGAGACCGGCCCGCCGGAAGTGGACGTACTCCGCGACCCGCCCGGGATCGACGCCGGTCGGGGTGAGCCAGACCCACCGGGCCCCGGTCCGCCGGACCGTCAGGTCGCGCAGAGCCCGCAGGGCGCGGCGGGTCTCGGCGGCGGAGATCAGCGGGACCCCGTCCAGCCGCTGGACGTCGTTCGCTCCCAGCATGCACAGCGCCCAGTCAGGCCGCTGGAACGCGAGCGTCGGGAGGTTCGCCAGGGCCTGGGTCGTCGTACTGCCGGTCACGGCCAGGTTGGTGCAGCGCACGCCTTCGGGAAGCAGGTGTCGCAGGATCTCGAACCAGGACAGCCGGTCGGCGGTGGTGCTCTCCCCCACGGCCACGACGTGCTCACCCGGCCGGAACGGCAGGGCGGCCAGGCGTGCGGCCGCTCCCGGTTCGGCCACGAGAGCGGCGGCAGCCGCCCGGTTGCGCGCCTCGAATCGGTCCAGGCGCGTCCGGTATCCGGCCGGGCCGAGCCCGAACAGGGCCCCGAGCGCCGCCTCGTCGGGCGCAGGGCCGAGGTGGCGCAGGACCTTCTCGGGCTGGTGGAAGCGGAGCATGCGTTCCGCCGGGTCGTGGGCGGCGGCAGCGGTGGCACTCGTCATGGCGGTCAGCCCTCCGTACGGACGCGGCGGCGCGGCAGCAGGAACCCGGCCGCGATCAGCCACAGCAGGCCGGCGAACCGGGCGACCGGCAGCAGCAGGAGGCAGCCCGGCAAAAGGGGGCGGACCGGAGGAACAGAACGGACAGGCCGAGCGACGGCGGATCCGACGCCGACGCAAGCTCCGCCTGAAGGAAGCCCTGCTCGGGAGGTCCCGGGGTGGCCTGACCAGCAAGATTCATCTTGCCGCGGACCGCAGGTGCCGTCCGCTCGCTTTGGTCCTGACCGCCGGGCAGGCCGGGGACAGCCCGCAGTTCATCCCCGTGCTGGCGCGGGTGAAGGTCCGGCTGCCTGTCGGCCGTCCGCGCACGAGGCCCGGCGCGGTCGCCGCGGACAAGGCCTACTCGTCTCGCGGCAATCGCTCCTACCTGCGCAGACGCGGAATCAAGGCAGTTATCCCGGAAAAGCGGGACCAGGCCGCCAACCGGAAGAAGAAGGGCTCCAGGGGCGGCCGGCCCGTCACCTACGACGCCGACCTCTACAAGGAACGAAACACGGTCGAACGCCTGATCAACAAGCTCAAGGCCTGGCGAGGCATCGCCACCCGATACGACAAGAGCCCAGACAGCTACCTCGCCGGCCTCCACCTCCGCGCCGCAATGATCTGGATCGACGACCTCATCAAGACCGCCGAATGATCACGACATCACACAGGCCCTAAGAGGTCCTAACAGAAGCCGTTGATCATGTGACTTTCGGTTCGGGTGGTCGTTGGTCCTGCCGTGGGGAAACGTCAGTCGCGGCCGTGGATC
>NZ_JBIVAL010000038.1:0-21798 GCF_044745505.1 Streptomyces sp. NPDC086989 | reverse complement strand
ATGCGGACCTCGGAGGCGGAGAGCTTCTTGGTGTCCGCGGCGGGGGAGGCGGACGTCTTCGCGTCACCCTTCTCGGCCTGGGAGCCGTAGCCGCAGGCGGAGAGCAGCAGGGGAAGCGTCGCTGTGACGGCGAGGGCGCGCAGGGTGGTGAGCGGTCTTGCGGCAGACACGGAGGTGTCCTTTCACGGGAACGGGACGGTTGCCAGACGGATGCCAGACGGGTGTCTGACCGGGGTCTGACCGGTGTCGGAGGGGGACGGGAACGGGCGGCGTGGAGCCGTCGGCACGCAGGGGATCCACCCCTGGCCGTTGGCGGGGGATGACGTGTGCGCGCCCCGTCGGACGCCGGCGCACGAAAGCCGGCGGGCGGGAGACAGGTCGGGGGTGGGATCTGCTCGGCCTACGACGGTGAGCACGGTGGGGCGGCGCCCGCTGGTGCGTTGCAGGGGGCGTGGAGCCGGCCCGGCGAAGGATGTCAGCCGGGCTGACAGATGGCGCTGGAGGTACGTACCAGGTCGATGTGCCGGCGGGAGGTCAGCGGCAGCGTCCGGCCCGCGTGGTGCAGTGTTCGCACGGCCACCTCCCTGGATCCCTAGTTTTCCCACCTGGTTGGTAGGCATATTGGCAGAGCGCGACATCCGGCCCAAGAGGGTGACCGTATGGTGGACGTATACATCTCGCTATATGGGAAACCGCAGGTGGGCGGGGGGTTAGAGATTGGGCGGGGGGTTAGGGATTGGTCCAAGCCCCGGGGGTTTCGGCCAGTGCCGATACGGCGGGGGGCAGATCGGCGGAGGCGACGTCGGCGAGGGTCACACCGTCGAGGATTTCGCGCACGTTGGCCCGCAGCGCGATCCACAAGGGGAGGAGTGACTGGGCGGGGCCGGTGTAGGACAGGTCCGGCGGCCGGACGCCGCGCACCGAGACGAGCGGTCCGTCCACGACGCGGATGACGTCCGCGATGCTGATGGACCGGGCGGGCTTGGCCAGCCGGTAGCCGCCGTTGCCGCCCCGCTGGCTGACCACGAGACCACCCCGGCGCATGTCGTTCAGAATGCCTTCGAGGAACTTGTGAGGGATGTCCTGGGCATCGGCGATGGCTTCGGCCTTCACCGGCTCGTCGTCCTGCGACGCGGCAAGCTGCAGTGCGGCACGTACCGCGTAGTCCGCCCTGGCTGAGATCCGCATGAGGACATTATCCGGCACGGAAGGCCCGGATCCGGCCGACGTCCTCATGGGTCGCCGCAGGCTGCCGGGCCGGTACGCCCGCCCGGCAGCCGAAGGCACTCCGGTCCGTCCCCCGTGGACCCCGCGTCAGTGGAAGTCCGCCGCCACGGCGCGGTGGGGGCCGTTGAGGTAGTGCTCGCCGATGGAGCGCAGCCGCTGGGCGACCGGGCGGTGGGCCGTCAGCACCCGGGCGTTGCGCCAGAACCGGTCCAGGCCGGGGGTGTCGGCGAGTTCCAGCACCCGGGCGGTGACGTGCAGGGCGGCCTTCGACATCACCGCTTCGGCCGTGGCGACCAGCGCGGCGACATCCGCCGGTACCTCGGCATCGAGGTGCGCGCCCGTGGCGAGAGCCCGCGCCATCACCTCCGTTGCCCGGTCGACCACTGCGGTGGCCGTCTGGATGGCGGAGGCGAGTTCCCCGTACGTCAGGAACAGGTCCGGGTCCTCACCCGGCATCCGGTGGGCGTGGCCGCCCCTGCTGAGGTCGCGCGCTTCGGTGAGGGCGCCCTCGGCGACGCCGAGGCCGACGTGGCACAGGGCGAGCCGGAGCGCCGGTTCCGCGAGCGCGGTGACGGGTGCGGTCGACTCCTCGTCGTGTGGGCGGCGCCCCAGCACCTGCGCGGGCGCGACGGCGACCCGGTCGAGGACGAGCCGGCCCGCGCCGGCGACCCGCTGCCCCAGGCGATCGTGGTCGGGTTCGACGGTCGCACCCCGTACGTCGGCCGGGATCCGTACGACCAGGACGTCGCCGGTCGCAGCACAGACGGCATCCACCACGATCTGGTCGGCGGCCGCCACCGCCGTGTCCACGCACCGGCGCCCGCTCAGTGCGTAGCCGGTGGTGCGCGGCCTCAGTGCGAGGTCGGATCCCCCGGTGTCGTGGTGCGAGGGAGTGCGGACCGCCCCGGTCCACAGCCACCGCTCGCGGACCGACTCCTCTTCGAGGGCGGTGGCGTGCTCGTGATCAGCGTAGAAGCGTCCGCTCCAGGCGTGCACGTAGTGACGGGCGAGGAGTTCACCGACCGAGCCGTCCGCTGCGGCGACCTCCCGTACGACGGCGCACCCGGTGTGCCAGTCCGCCCCGCGGCCGGGTCCGGGCGGGGTGAGGGCCGCCGGCAGGCCGGCCTCGCGCAGCCGGGTCGTCTCGTCGGTGGGCGGTTTGCCGGCCTGGTCGCGGGCGATGGCGTCCGCGGCCAGGTCGTCCGCCACATCGCGGGCGGTGCGCAGGAGCGCGCGGCGCCGATCGTCGTCCGACCGGTGGTCGTCCGACCGGTGGCCGGCGGGGCCGGGTGCCGTCCGCGTGGGCGTCACCGGCAGGCCCCCGTGCGGCTGGGTGACGCGGGGGCTGGGCGGACAGCGGTGCGGCGGGGGCTGGCGACGGTCATGTCGGCTACTCCGGAGGTTGTTGGGCGGCCTCGGCCGGTTGCTGAGGGGTGGGGGAGGCGTGCGAGCGCTGGAAGGCGATGGGGTGCGCGAGCCGTCCGCGACCGGATGGTGGACGCGGTCGGCGGTTCAATCCCCACGTTTCCCATCGGATTGATAGGGATACTCGCCCGAAGCGACCTTCCCGGCAAGAGCGTGACCAAATGATGGACATGACAATCTCGAAATGAAAGACGCTGCAGCTCGCCGGGAAGCCATCACACTTCAGGTGGCGATCCGTCAGGAGTGCTGTGTGCCTGCGAAGTTCACCGTGCAACCCGCACGGGGTCGGGTTCTTGTCTCCGCCTGTTTCCTATGTAACCGGTAGGAAAGTATTGACGCGGGTCCGCCCCGCACCTCAGGATGTGCCCATGTCCCCGTCGCAGCCGTTGCTCGTACGCCGCAGGCACGTCGACTTCCGTCGCGTCGCCAGCGCCGTCTGCCGCCCCTTCTAGGGCTTCTCCGTCAGGGCATTTCCCCGATGCGCGCCGGTGTTCCGGCGTCGTCGCACCCCTCTGCGCGTCGTGCCTTTCGTGACCCCGGCCCTGTGGGCCCTGCGGGTCTGTCCGGCGCGTGACGTGCCGATCCTTCCGGTCGGCTCCGTCGCGGAGACCCTCGCGCCCTGTCGTGCCCGAACACCCGGCATCCGTACCTCACTCCGCGCAGCCGAAGGGGCTCACCGTGACCACCGCAATTCCCGCACCCGCCGTCCGTCGTTTCCCGGCCCCGCGACTCCAGCTGGTGGGTGACCGCCAGCCCGGTGCCCCCGTCGGCGAACCCGACGGCGGTCGTGTCGGATACCTCGTGTTCCTGCCGGCGGACGTCGACCCGGTGGCGCTGATGCACGCGCACGGCATACGCCCGGAGGTCCATCCCCTCGGGCCCGGACTGCCCCGGGCACCCGAGCCGGAACCGGCCGCTCAGCCCGACCCCGCCAGGCACGAGGACGCGATCCGGGTCGACCGGGCGCGTCGGCTGGTCGAGCTCGACGGTCGCGAACTGGACCTCACGTACCTGGAGTTCGACCTCCTGGCCCACCTCGTGTCCCACCCCTACACGGTTCACACCCGTGACGCCCTCATCTCGGGCATCTGGGGATACGGGCACATCGGCGACGGCCGCACGGTCGACGTCCACGTGGCCCGTCTGCGCCGCAAGCTCGGACCCGCCTACCGGGACCGCATCTCCACCGTACGGCGCGTCGGCTACAAGTACGTTCCCGATCACCGGAACTGACCGTCAGCCGCCGCCCGCTCGGGAATGGGGAGCCCGGGCGGCGGCCGACTGCCCGCCCGTCGCACCGCCCGTCGCACCGCCCGCCGTCACGGCGATCGCCCCCCGCGGGGCCGGGCGGTGCTTCCGGCTGCCCGGCGCCGGGTCACCGCCTAGTACTGCAATCACAGTTATGGGGTGTGTCCGCGTTGTTTGTAGTGGCTGTCGCGGGCTCGTGTCTGACTGAGTCTTCGCCAGTATGACCAGTGCAGATGGTGATGGATGGTGAGGTGGGCGGGGTGGAGGAGGTGACCGATGAGGCGGCGAATCTCCGCTACGGACAGCGGTATCAGGCCACCGTTGTTTCCCCTTTTGACAGTTCGTGGGCGCGGACGGCGGTGAGTGCGGCCAGGGCGGCCATGGCGAGGGTGATGTGCCGGTACCAGGCGTGGTAGAGGCGGACCTGGTAGTGGTCCAGGCCGCACTCGCCCTTGGCGGTCTGGAAGCATTCTTCGACGGCCCAGCGGGCGCCGGCCACTGTGACCAGGTCTTTCAGCCGTGTGGTGACGGGGCCGTAGCAGACGTAGTAGGCGAGGTCGGTCGGGTCTTTCAGGCTTCTGCGGGCCAGGACCCAGTGGCCGTGGCCATTCTCCCACCAGATGCGGATCGGGATCCGCGCCCACTGGTACATGCGCTCGCCGTGGGATCCTTTCCCGGCGGACAGACGCTTCCAGGCCTGGGGCGCGAGGACGGCGACGAGGTCGTCGACACGGCGTTCGCCCATGCCGCGAGTGATGACGGTGTCGCTGGTCTTCACGCACATCACGTGGCTGATGGCCCGCTGTTCCATCCAGCAGCGCAGTGATTTCGACTGTCCGTATGCCTCGTCCGCGGTGACCCACGCGAACGGCACACCCGCCTCCACCGCACGGATGAGCATGGACTTGAAGTGCTCGGTCTTCGTCGCGAACAACACCTCGTCCGGGACGCCCGCGGCCCGGCACCGCTCGCGGTCGTCCGTCCACGAGGCGGGAAGATACAGTTCCCGGTCGATCAGCGCCCGCCCCTTCCTCGAGGCATAGGCCAGGAACGTGCCGACCTGGCAATTTTCGGTACGTCCGGCGGTGCCGGAGTATTGCCGCTGGACGCCGGCCGAGCGCAGGCCCTTCTTCAGGAAACCGGTGTCGTCCCCGATCAGAACGCCGTTCTTGTCACCGATCGTCTCGACCACGTAGTCGCGCACGTCGTCACGGACCTTGTCCGCGTCCCAGTCCGCCTCGCCCAGCAGGCGCTGCATCCCGATCGGCAGCCGGTCACCGGCCCGTTCCGCCAGCGTCCAGCCGTTCTTCCGCTCCAACGGAGCGATCAGCCCCCGCATATAGGCAAGCGCACGCACCCACGGCTCCGACCTCACGAAACGCGACGCAAACCGGGCATGCAACCCCGCCAGCACCCCGTCCCACTCCTCAACCAACCCCACCCCAAGCTCAGCCACACACCAACTCAACCACACATAACTGTGATTGCAGTACTAGCCGCCGGCGGCGGTCAGCGTGTGCAGTCGGGCGCGCAGGGTGGTCAGCCGGATGCGCAGTCGCTGCGCCGGCGTGGGCGGCAGGCTGCGGGTGGTGCCGCGGGCGTAGTACCGCTCGACGTAGTACTGGCCCCCGCTCAGCAGGGTCGTCGTCGCGATGTACCAGAGGGTGGCGACCATCAGCAGCGGGATCACCTGATAGTTCTGGTTGTAGACCAGCTGCACCGAGTACAGCAGGTCGTGCACGGCCAGCACGCTGACGATGCTGGTGCCCTTGAGCGTGCTGATCAGCATGTTCCCGGCGGTCGGCACGATGGAGCGCATCGCCTGGGGAACGACGATGCGGCGCAGGGTGCGGCGCCTGCTCAGGCCGAGTGCCTGCGCCGCCTCGGTCTGGCCGGGGTCCACGGAGAGGATGCCCCCGCGCACCACCTCGGCCGCGTACGCGGACTCGTGCAGGGTCAGACCGATGACGGCGGTCAGGGTCGGGCCCAGCAGGTTCACCGTCTTGACGGAGAAGAGCTGGGGCCCGTACGGGATGCCGAGGCCGAGCGTGGGGTACAGCGCGCCGATGTTGAACCAGAACAGCAGCTGCACCAGCAGGGGCGTGGACCGGAAGATCCACACGTACCCCCAACTCAGCGTCCGCAGAAACGGGTTGGCGGACAGGCGCATCACCGCCAGCACGGTGCCGAACAGGAAGCCGAGCACCATCACCGCGCCGGTGAGCCACAGGGTCAACAGCAGTCCGTCGAGCACGGCGGAAGTGGTGAAGTACCGCCCCACCACGTCCCATTGAAAGGCCTCGTTGCGCACGACGGAGGCCAGCACCATCGCGAAGACCAGCAGGGCGGCGGCAGCGGACACCAGCCGGCCGATGCGCCTGCGGGGCACGATCAGCGGTGGCTCGCCTCGGAGGGTGTCGTGCACCCGTGTGCGCCCGGGCGGTGAGGTGACCGCCGCATCGCGAGCGGTGGTGGCGGTGGTGGTGTCGGGTACGGCGGAGACGTCGGGCGGGGTGGCCATGGGAAGGCTCTCCAGGGAGGGGGCGTGGGTGTGGGTGACCACCCGGCGGCACGGTGCGCGGAAGTACGGCACGAGCTCCGCGGGGAAGCCGTGCTGCCGGATCGGATACTCGTGTCGTCACGCTCACCGCGTCCCTCAACGCGGGCGGAGGGGCTTCCGCGTGGGCGGAGCCGCTCCGACGCCGATCGTATGTGCCCAGGGCCCGGCCGTGTCAACCATGCAGGGCCCGGCCGGCCGGTGGCGTCCGGCATTCGGGCCCTTGCTTGACGAAGAGCCGCACGTACTGGTCAAGTAGTCGCATGACTGCCCATCAGCGCCTGGTCTCGCGCGACTACATCGACTTCGGTCGGGTGTGGTCCGCGGCGTGTTGCGCCTGAGGCGGCAGCGGGCTGTCTGATCGGCCCTTCCCTCCCTCGGTGACCCCGTCGCGGGCCGAGATCCTCCTTCGCGCCACCACCGGGCGCTGACGGCGAGCCGTACTCGGCACGCCGCCGCGCGTCCGGACGTGCGCTGCCGCCGCCCCGATCTCCTTCCGACGCCCCTCGCGTCGTCACGCCCGCACCGCCCCGCACATCTCCCGTGCCGTCTCGTCCTCGCCCGACGCACCAACGGCTCTTCAGTCATGCCCGGACGCGTGATCCCCCGTCCGTTTCGAAACACCACCCATGCCCCGCAACGGAAAGGCCTTCCCGCCGTGAACCTCCCCGGGAACGGGATCCGCACCCGCATGCGCACCGCCGCGGCCCTCGCCCTGCTGCCCCTCCTGGCGCTGACCGCCTGCGGCTCCGGTGACGCAGCACCCGCCGGTGCGGGCGCACCGGTGTCCTCCACGCCGGCCGACGATCCCGTCGCCGACGTACGGACCGTGGACTCGGTCGCCGCCCTGCTGCCGGCCGAGGTCCGCTCGGCGGGCACCCTGCGGGTCGGCAGCTCCGTCGGATCCCCGCCCTCGGCGTACCACCCGAACGGGCAGGACAAGCCGCCCGTCGGCCAGGACATCGACATGGCCGACGCCGTGGCCAAGGTCCTCGGCGTGAAGCTGGAGCGCCAGGACGCCTCCTTCGAGACGATCCTGCCCGCCCTCGGCAGCGGCAAGTACGACTTCGGCACGGGCAACTTCGGCGTCACCACCGAACGCCTGAAGACCATCGACTTCGTCACCTACATCAACGACGGGCAGGGATTCGCGGTCAAGACCGGCAACACCACCCTGACCACACAGGTCTCCGACCTCACCCAGTTGTGCGGCCTGACCATCGGCACCGGCGCGGGCACGACGTTCGAGAAGACCCTCACCGCACAGAAGGGCGTCTGCGCCGCAGCTGGCAAGAAGCCGTACGACGTGAAGGTCTTCGCCGAGACCGGGGCCGTCACCACCGCCCTGCAGCAGGGCCGGATCGACGTCGTCATGTCGACGATCAACGGCCTGCGCCACCAGGCCGCGCAGCCCGCCGCACACACCACTTTCCTCGGCGAGTACCACCGCCTCGACGTCGGCTTCGCCTTCAAGAAGGGCTCCCCGCTGACCGCCGCCCTCCAGGCCGCCGTCAACGAGCTGATCAAGAACGGCACCTATGCCCGCATCCTGAAGAAGTGGGGCACCACGGCCTCCGCGATCGACACCTCGCAGATCAACCCGGCCGAGCACTCGTGAAGGGAGAGGCCGTTAACGACGTCATGGTGGAAGTGCGCGGCGTCCACATGAGTTTCGGGCCGCTGGAAGTGCTGCGCGGTGTCGACCTGCACGTCCGCACCGGCGAGGTCACGGTGATCCTGGGCCCCTCCGGCTCGGGAAAGTCCACGCTCCTGCGCACCATCAACCATTTGGAGAAGGCCGACCGCGGCTGGATCAGCGTCGACGGCGATCTCATCGGCTACCGCAGCTCCCGCGGCAAGCTGTACGAGCTGAAGGAGAAGGAGGTACTGAGGCAGCGCACCAGCATCGGGTTCGTCTTCCAGAACTTCAACCTCTTCCCGCACCTCACCGTCCTGGACAACCTCGTCGAAGCCCCGGTCTCCGTGCTGCGCCGCCCGCGGCCGGAGGCGGAGACGACGGCCCGACGGCTGCTGGACCGCGTCGGCCTCGCCGACAAGGCCGACGCCTACCCGCTGCAGCTGTCCGGGGGGCAGCAGCAGCGGGTGGCCATCGCCCGCGCCCTGGCGCTCGAACCCAAGGTGCTGCTCTTCGACGAGCCGACCTCGGCGCTCGACCCGGAGCTGGTGGGCGAGGTCCTCGACGTCATCAAGGACCTGGCGCGCGCCGGAACCACCATGGTCGTCGTGACGCATGAGATCGGGTTCGCGCGCGAGGTCGCCGACACCGTCGTCTTCATGGACGCCGGAGCCGTCGTCGAACAAGGCCCGCCCGCAGCCGTCCTGGACGAGCCGCGCCACGCCCGTACGCGCGCCTTCCTCTCCAAGGTGCTCTGACCGCAGTCGTGCCCCGCCCGCGGGCATCCGGGCCTGTACGGCGGCCAGTGGATTCCCTCGACGGTTGCCTTCAGTACGACGTCGCCCCGCACATGCGGGAGGCCGACGCGGCCAACAAGGCGTTCCGCGCGGGTCCGGTCCAGGTGATCGAGCTGTCCGGTACGCCGGTGGCCTGACGGCTCCGGGCGTCAGGCGGACCGGCCGAGGGTCTGCCACTCGCGCCGGAGCATGGCGTACACCAGGTCGTCGCGCCACGCCCCCTTGAAGAGTTCCGTTCCGATGAAGCGGGCCTCCTGGCGCATGCCGAGGCGTTCGAGGAGTCCGGCGGAGGCGGTGTTGGAGGCGTGACAGCGGCCGATCACCCGGTGCAGCCCCAGTACGTCGAATGCCACACCCAGGACGGCGGCCGCGGCCTCGGTGGCGAACCCCTTGCCCTGGTGGGCCGGGTGGAAGACATAGCCGAGCTCGCCCTGGCGGTGTTCCACGCTGAGCAGGACCAGTTCCACCTGCCCGATGACCTTCCCCGTGCCCGGCTCGACGACCGCCAGGCTGAGACAGTCCCCCTCCGAGGCCGGTTCGGTCTCCCGTGCCATCTGCTCCACCGCCACCCGGACCTCCTGCGGTCCGCGCGGCTCCCACCGCATGAACCGGGCGACGTCGGGGCGGCGCTGGTAGTCGCAGACGTCCTCGGCGTCCCCGGGCCGGAACGGACGGAGTATCAGCCGGTCTGTGACGAGGGGGAAGTCGATGTGCGGCATCGGGTGACTGTACCCCTGCCCCCGTCGGCATGCCGCACCGCCCCGAGCGCCGGGCGCGATTACCGTCGGCGCCATGGACGGTGATCGCAGACGGTGGCGCCAGTGCCTGCTCGCCGGGGCGGTGTTCGCCGTGTGCATGGCCGGCACCACGTTGCCCACCCCCCTCTACGGCCTCTACCAGGAGAAGTTCGGGTTCTCCGAACTGCAGGTGACGGTCGTGTACGCCGTGTACGCCTTCGGCGTCATGGGGGTCCTGCTGCTGGCCGGCAACGCCTCGGACGTCGTGGGCAGGCGGCCCGTACTGATGACGGGCCTCGCACTCGCAGCGGCCAGCGCCGGCTGCTTCCTGTGTGCCAGTGGGCTGGGCTGGCTGTACGCGGGCCGGCTGCTGTCGGGTCTGTCCGCAGGTCTGTTCACCGGGGCCGCCACGGCCTACGTCATCGAACTGGCGCCGCAGAACCGCTCCTCACACGCCACGTTCGTGGCGACGGCCGCCAACATGGGCGGTCTGGGCTGCGGCCCCCTGCTCGCCGGTGTGCTCGCCCAGTACGCCCCCTGGCCGCTATACCTGCCGTTCGTCGTGCACCTCGCCCTCGTCGCCGGCTCGGCAGCCGTCCTGATGCGGCTCCCGGAGACGGTACGGGAACGGCGGCCGTTCGCGGCGGTACGGCCGCAGCGGCCCGCTCTGCCCGCGTCGGTGCGGCGGGTGTTCCTGCCCGCCGCAGCCGCCTCGTTCGTGGGTTTCGCACTGTTCGGGGTGTTCACGTCCGTCAGCCCGGCCTTCCTCGTCGAATCCCTGGGCGTGCACAACCGGGCCGTGAGCGGGCTGGTCGTCGCCCTGGCCTTCTTCGCGTCGACCGCCGGACAACTGGCCGTCGGCCGCCTCGGGGTCGGCAGGTCCCTGCCGCTGGGCTGCACGGCACTCCTCGCCGGGCTGGCGCTGCTCGCGGGCGCCCTGTACTGGGATCTGCTGGCGCTGGTGGTCCTCAGCGCGCTCGTCGGCGGCGCCGGGCAGGGCCTCGCCTTCCGGGGGGCGCTCTCGGCGGTGGCCGGGGCGTCTCCGGACGACCAGCGCGCGGCGGTCATCTCGACGCTGTTCGTCGTGGCCTACGCGGGCATCTCGGTACCGGTCATCGGCGTGGGCGTACTGACGGACCCGCTCGGCCTGGAGGGGGCCGGACTGGTGTTCCTCGCCTGTATGACCGCCCTGGTGTCGGCCGCGGCCGTCTACCTGCTCCGCCACCCGGTGCGCCAGGAGTGACGGACCTCCGCTTCGCGAGGGCGCCCCGGAGGCCGAACGCCCGGTTCGGGCATCGCGCCCACGGACCGGGACGACGACCCTACAATCGGCCCGTGAGCGAAGTCAGGTGCACGTACTGCGGGACCATCGGCATCGAGCAGGGCTTCGTCGAGGACAACGGCGAGGGCTCCCGCGGCTACGCACGCTGGATAGCCGGGCCGCTGGAGCGGGGCCTGCTGGGCGGCGCGAAAAGGCTGGGCCGGCCCCGCCGCCAGATCGATGCGTACCGCTGTCCGAACTGCGGCCATCTGGAGCTCTTCGCCACACAGCCCGTCTGAGCGCGACGGCTCACGGGACGCCGGTGCCAGGCGCCCCTACGACGCCGTCCGCACGAGGCGCTCCCACGACGCCCTGCGAAGCGAGCACGCACATCCTCCGACGGGGTCAGCGGCCCCAGCGCAGCGCCGCCGTCTGCACCGGCGCGTCCCACAGCCGCAGCATCTCCTCGTCGGCCCGGCACAGCGTCACGGAGCAGCCGGCCATGTCCAGCGAGGTGACGTAGTTCCCCACGAGGACCCTGGCCACCGGGACGCCCCGGTCGGCCAGCACCCGGGCCACCTCCGCATGGAAGCCGTACAGCTCCAGCAGCGGCGTCGCGCCCATCCCGTTCACCAGGGCCAGCACCGGCCCGTCACCCGGGGCGGCGCTCGCCAGGTCATCCAGTACGGCACCGACGGCGAACTCCGCGATCTCGCCGGCGGGCATCATCGGACGGCGCTCCCGGCCCGGCTCACCGTGGATCCCGATGCCCAGCTCCAGCTCGCCGTCGGGCAGGTCGAAGGTGGGACTGCCCTTCGCGGGGGTGGTGCAGGCGCTCAACGCCACGCCGAAGCTGCCCGAGGCCTCGTTGACCCGCCTGGCGACTGCGGCGACCTGCTCCAGCGGCGCGCCCTCCTCCGCCGCCGCACCGGCGATCTTCTCGACGAACAGCGTGGCACCCGTGCCGCGCCGCCCGGCGGTGTAGAGGCTGTCGGTGACGGCGACGTCGTCGTTGACCAGCACCCGTTCGACCCGGATGCCGTCGTCCTCGGCGAGCTCGGCGGCCATGTCGAAGTTCAGCACGTCCCCGGTGTAGTTCTTGACGACGAACAGCACGCCCTGCCCGGAGTCCACGGCCTTGGCCGCCCGCAGCATCTGGTCTGGCACGGGGGAGGTGAACACCTCGCCCGGGCAGGCGGCGGAGAGCATGCCGGGTCCGACGAAGCCGGCGTGCAGGGGCTCGTGTCCCGAGCCGCCACCGGAGACGAGACCGACCCGCCCGCCCTGGCGCGCGTCCCGCCGTACGACGACCCGCGCCTCGGCGTCCACCTCCAGTTCCGGATGTGCCGCGGCCAGCCCCCGCAGGGCGTCCGCGACCACGGTCTGCGGACTGTTGATCAGCATCTTCATCGTGTGCCTCCCGGTGGGAGCCGGCGGGTGAGCGGCCCGGGCGCCGTCACGGATCGGGTCACCGGGCGCCGCGTGCCGGGCGGGCGCGTCCGGGCGGGCACGCCCTACGAACAGTGTGCTGCCGAGCCCCGGATATCCGCGAGAGCTCGGACGACGCCCCCGAGAGGGAGCCGGACACCGCTGCCGCGGTACTGGTCCGAACGGGGGACGCCACCGGCCCGCCTTTCCGGGACGGGCGACCCGACTTACCCTGATCACGGGGGGCTCGGGGCAGTCGAATGCCGGTCTGCGGACCGGCGGGAAGCGGGCACCCATGAAGGAGCGCCTCAAAGCATCAGGGCTGATCGGCGAACTCTCGGCTGAATTCGCCGGCACCATGATCCTCATACTCTTCGGCTGTGGTGTCGTGGCCCAGGTGGTCGCCGGCGGAGCCCTGACGGACCCCGCGGGCGGCCTCGGAAACCACGACAGCATCGCCTGGGCCTGGGGTCTCGGCGTGACCCTGGGCGTCTACGTCGCGGCGAGGCTGAGCGGCGCCCACCTCAATCCGGCGGTGACCCTCGCGCTGGCCGCCTTCAAGGGCTTCCCGTGGAAAAGGGTGGCCCCCTACGCGCTGGCCCAGCTCGCCGGAGCCTTCGTCGCGGCCCTGATCGTCCGCTGGAACTACACCGAGGCGCTGGCGAAGGCCGACCCCGGGCACACCATCAAGACGCAGGGCGTCTTCTCCACGCTCCCGGCCAACGGCAACCCGAACCTGCCGGTGCACGAGTGGGGCGCACTGCGCGACCAGATCATCGGCACCGCGATCCTGCTCCTGCTGATCTTCGCGGTCACGGACCTGCTGGGAACGCCTCCCGGCGCCAACCTCGCCCCCTTCATCGTCGGCCTGATCGTGGTGGCCATCGGCATGGCCTGGGGCACCAACGCCGGGTACGCGATCAACCCGGCACGTGACCTCGGCCCCCGGCTGGCCAGCTTCGTGACCGGCTACGGCACGGCATGGCGAGATCAGTACGGCAACCTGTACTTCTGGGTGCCGATCGTCGGCCCGTTCATCGGCGGTCTGCTGGGAGCGGGCATCTACAAGCTGCTCATCGGCAGGTTCCTGCCCACCGCCGAACCGGAGCCTCCCGGACGCGTACCGGCACCGGACGAGAGCTGACCCGGTCCGGGACGGGCGGACGCCGCCCGTCCCGGACGGCAGCCCCCACACACGGCATCCCAAAGGAAGGCGGCACCCCATGGCTGACTTCGTCGGCGCAGTGGACCAGGGGACCACGAGCACCCGTTTCATGATCTTCGACCATGCCGGCAACGAGGTGGCGCGGCACCAGCTGGAGCACAACCAGATCCTCCCGCGCTCGGGGTGGGTCGAACACGACCCCGTGGAGATCTGGGAACGCACCAACTCGGTGATGCAGAACGCCCTGCGGCACGGAAACCTCGACGCCTCCGACCTGGCGGCCGTCGGCATCACCAACCAGCGCGAGACGACCGTCGTCTGGGACCCCCGCACGGGCCGCCCCTACTACAACGCCATCGTCTGGCAGGACACCCGTACCGACTCCATCGCCGCTGCGCTGGAGCGCGGCGGCCAGGGCGAGGTCATCCGCCGCAAGGCGGGGCTGCCGCCGGCCACCTACTTCTCCGGCGGCAAGATCCAGTGGATCCTGGAGAACGTCGACGGCGTCCGAGAGGCCGCCGAGCAGGGTCACGCCCTCTTCGGCAACACCGACTGCTGGGTTCTGTGGAACCTCACCGGCGGGCCGGACGGCGGCGTCCACGCCACCGACGTCACGAACGCCAGCCGCACCATGCTCATGGACCTGGAGACACTCGACTGGGACGACGAACTGCTCGGCTTCTTCAACATCCCCCGCTCCATGCTGCCCACCATCAACCCGTCGTCCCACCCGGAGGCCTACGGGCAGACCCGCACCTCCCGCCCGCTGCGGGGGGCCATTCCCATCACCGGCGTACTCGGCGACCAGCAGGCGGCCACCGTCGGGCAGGTCTGCTACGCGCCCGGCGAGGCGAAGAACACGTACGGGACCGGCAACTTCCTGGTGCTCAACACCGGGACGGAACTGGTCCGCTCGCAGCACGGCCTGCTGACCACGGTGGCGTACCAGTTCGGCGACAGCCCCGCCATCTACGCCCTCGAAGGGTCCATCGCGGTCACCGGCTCCGCAGTGCAGTGGCTGCGCGACCAGCTGAAGATCATCAGTGACGCCGCCGAGAGCGAGCGTCTGGCGAGCACGGTCGAGGACAGCGGCGGCATCTACTTCGTCCCCGCCTTCTCCGGCCTGTTCGCCCCGTACTGGCGCTCCGACGCCCGCGGTGCGATCGTCGGGCTGGCCCGATACCACGACAACGGTCACTTGGCGCGGGCGACCCTGGAAGCCATCTGCTACCAGACCCGTGACGTGGTGGAAGCCATGGAGCAGGACTCCGGCGTCCACCTCGACGTGCTCAAGGTCGACGGCGGGGTCACCGCCAACGACCTCTGCATGCAGACCCAGGCCGACGTCCTCGGCGTACCGGTCAGCCGCCCCGTGGTCGCCGAGACGACCGCGCTCGGCGCCGCCTACGCGGCCGGGCTCGCCACCGGCTTCTGGCGGGACACGGACGAACTGCGCACCCACTGGCAGGAGTCCAAGCGCTGGGAGCCCGCGTGGTCGGAGGAACGGCGCACGGAGGGCTACGAGGGCTGGAAGCGCGCGGTGGAGCGCACGCTCGACTGGGCCAAGGTCGAATAGGTTCCGGCCGCGGGCCCGCAGCACCGAGGAGGAGACCATGGTCGATCCGGTAGCCCTCTCACCCCGGGCCCGGAGCCGGGCCCTCGCCGCCATGGGACGGGACGAGCTCGACGTCCTCGTCGTCGGGGGCGGAGTCGTCGGCAGCGGGGCCGCCCTGGACGCCGCCACCCGGGGCCTGAGCGTCGGGCTCGTCGAAGCCCGCGACTGGGCCTCGGGTACGTCCAGCCGCTCCAGCAAACTCATCCACGGAGGCCTGCGCTACCTGGAGATGCTCGACTTCCGCCTCGTCGCCGAAGCGCTCAAGGAACGCGGCCTCCTGCTCCGGTACCTCGCCCCGCACCTGGTGCGTCCGGTGCCGTTCCTCTATCCCCTGCAACACCGCGTCACCGAACGCCCGTACGTCGGCAGCGGAGTCCTGCTCTACGACGCGATGGCGCGGGCCTCCGGCACCTCCGGAGGCCTGCCCCACCACCGCCACATGAGCAGGCGACGGGCCCTGCGCGAGGCGCCCGCCCTGCGCTCCGACGCCCTGGTGGGCGCCATCCAGTACTGGGACGCCCAGGTCGACGACGCCCGGCACACCCTCTTCCTCGCCCGGACGGCCGCTTCGTACGGCGCACTGACCGCCAACCGCACCAGCGTCAGCCGCTTCCTGCGGCAGGGCGAGCGGGTGGTGGGAGCCGTCATCACCGACCTGGAGAGCGGCGACGAGACGGAGGTGCGGGCCAAGCAGGTCATCAATGCGACCGGGGTGTGGACGGACGACACCCAGGCCATGGCGGGCACCCGCGGCCAGTTCCACGTCCGCGCCTCGAAGGGCGTTCACCTGCTCGTCCCCCGCGACCGCATCAACTCCCGGACCGGCCTGATCCTGCGCACCGAGAAGAGCGTGCTGTTCGTCATCCCCTGGGGCCGGCACTGGATCATCGGGACCACCGACACCGACTGGACCCTTGACAAGGCACACCCCGCCCTCAGTTCCAAGGACGTCACCTACCTGCTCGAACACGTCAACAGCGTCCTGGCCACCCCACTGGTCCCCGAGGACGTCGAGGGCGTCTACGCCGGCCTGCGCCCCCTGCTGTCGGGCGAGGCGGCGGAGACCAGCAAGCTGTCCCGGGAGCACCTGGTCGCCCATCCGGTGCCCGGGCTCGTGGTGGTGGCGGGCGGCAAGTACACCACGTACCGGGTGATGGCGAAGGACGCGGTCGACGAGGCCGTTCGCGGCCTGGACGAGAAGGTCCCGGACTGCGTGACCCACCGCGTTCCGCTGCTGGGCGCCGACGGCTACCCGGCGCTGTGGAACTCACGGCACCGGCTCGCCGAGCGCTCAGGGCTCCACGTCGCGCGCATCGAGCACCTGCTGAACCGCTACGGCTCCCTGGCGCCCGAACTGCTCGCCCTGGTGGCGGAAGACCCCTCGCTCGGTGAGGCGCTGCCCAGTTCCGACGACTACCTGAGGGTCGAGGCCGTGTACGCAGTGACCCACGAGGCGGCCCGCCACCTGGAGGACGTCCTCGCCCGGCGCACCCGGATCTCCATCGAGTCCTGGGACCGCGGGGTGGACGCGGCGCAGACCGTGGCCCGGCTGATGGCGCCCCACCTGGAGTGGAACCAGGCGCAGCAGGACCGGGAGGTGGACCACTACCTGAAGCGCGTGGCCGCGGAGCGCGAGGCCCAACAGCAGCCGGACGACCGGACCGCCGACGCCGTGCGGCTCGGGGCGCCCGACATCATCCCCTTGAACTGACCCGCCGACGGGGCGTGCCCCACCACCGCCCCCATTGCGGCTCCGGGCACTGCCCCTACTGCGGCTTCGGGCCCTTCATCAGCTTGCTGAGCTGCTCCAGGGGGCCTTCCTGCATGCCTCGGACGTAGTCCCAGCCGTTGTGGTCGCCGCCCTGGATCTCGTGGATCGTGACCTTGATCGGGCCCTTGCCGAACTGCTGCTGGAACTTCTCCATCCGGTCGCGGCCGCCCTCCTTGGTGCCGTACTGGAAGAAGACGTTCACCTCGGGGCCCTTGTCGGCGATCAGTTTCGGGGCGAGCTTCTCCGGGTTGTTCGCATCCATCTCCGCCTGGTGGCCCTTCCAGAGCGGGGAGTCCGGGACGATCTCGCCGCCGTTGGCGATGACGGCCCGGAAGCGGTCCGGCTTCTGCAGGAGCTGCTTGAGGCCGACGAAGGCGCCCGAGGAGTTGCCCATGTAGGCCCAGCCGTCACGGGACTTGTAGGTACGGAAATTGGCGCGGGCGAGGTCGGGTACGTCCTCGCCGAGCCAGGTGCCCATCTTCGCCTGGCCGGGGATGTCGGAGCCGTCGTAGTAGTACTTGCTGTCCGGGTTGAGGAGCGGCATGACCAGGATGAACGGCAGGCTCTTGCCGGCGGCGCTGCCCTCGGCGACGGCCTTCTGCAGGCCCAGCTGCGGCATGGTCGCCCAGTAGTTGTCGGCGTTCCCGTTGCCTCCGGGCAGCGCGATCATCACCGGGAAGGCGCTCTTCGCGTACTCGGGGCGGTCGTACTCCTTGGGCGTCCACACCCACACGCTGCCCTCGAAACCGGACTTGGCGCCCTTCACCCGGGCCTTGGATATGCGGGTGCCGTCCGCCAGTTTGACCGACTGCTTGAACTCGGTGAACGGGCCGGTGGGGAGGGAGACGTCCGGGTCCGCGCTCGGCGCGGAGGCCTGCGTCCCGCCGCCGGTGTCCTTGTTCTTGTCCCCTCCGGCGGGCGGCTTCGCGTAGCTGACGGCCTCGCCGTTCCCGTCGAACCAGTCCGCCTTCCAGTGGGCCAACCCGGCGCCGGCGCCGACGAGTAGCGTCACGGCCACCGCGGAGCCGATCCAGACCTTCTTGCGGGATCGCCTGGGCTGCTGCGCCTGCGGGTACTCGTGCACGAACTTCGCTCCGAACGGTGCGGCTGCCCTGCGCGGGCAGAACGGGTGGGTCTTCCTCTTGGGATGCGTTTCCCGACGCCCAGGTTGCAAAAATATGCAAAAAATGTCGTTTAGGTTTCAAATGGTGCTCTGGGCTCCGCTCAGGATGGACGGGACCCGAACCTCACCGCCGTGATGCGATCCCGCTGCCCGCGATCGAAAACCACCACGGAACTGATGCCGGGAACCTGGGCCTGGCCACCCCGTTCGACCTGCCGCAGAAACCTCGCCAGCCCACGCCGGTGCAGCGCGAACACCCGGCGTGACGCGAGCCTGCGGCGAGCCTGCTGACCCGACAGCGCCTCGGGGGCACCAACGTCCAGGACCACCATATGCAAGGGGCGCCCGGCCCGGCGAGCGGTACGGGCGAGCCACCCACGCATCCAGCTCCTGCTCCCGCAGTCGTGGATCAGCAGCGGACCACCGCGGCGCAGCTCGCCGCGCAACCAGTGCATGTGCCTCAGCCGCGCCCACGGCCGGTAGGACGCATAGGGAAGCCATGCGGGCATCCGCGCCTCGAACGACGTGCGCGTGACGCGGGGGTCGACCACGGTGGCGGAGGCGGCCCATGCCCGCAGCAGCGTGCTCTTCCCACTCCCGGGCAGCCCGCAGACCACGACCGCCGCGTCGAACGGGTACGAGAGCCACACGTCCCGGCCGGCCGACCCGCGCAGATCGAGCACTCCGTGCGGGGATATGAGGTGGTCAGGGCGCGCGCCGACGACCAGGTCGGTGCTGGTGGGTGTACTCACAGATGCAAGCCGTCCGTACGAGGTCCAAGGAACCGACAGTACGACACCCGCTTTGTGGCCGACCGCCCACTGTTTGACCGATCTGAACTCGCGTACAAGTGAAGGCCGTGCAGCATCCGGCCGGCCGGTGCCCGAGGAGGGGCACAGCGGCCTGCCGCATCGTGTTCGTCTTGATCGTTCACTTCAGGGGGCATCATGCGCATGCGTTCACGTGCCTGGACTCTGGCCGCCGCGGGCCTGCTCGCCGCAGCCGCCAGCCCGGCGTACGGGGCCGGCACGCCGTCGGCCGAGTCGGCGGCACGGTCCGCCCAGTACACCGTCCAGGACCTCGGCACCCTGGGCGGTACCCGCAGCAAGGCGACCGCCGTCGACGGCAACACGGCCGTCGGGAGCTCGCTGACGAGAGGCGACGCCGCCGAGCACGCCTTCGCGTACGACCTGCACAGGCACACCATGATCGATCTCGGCACGCTGGGGCGTTCCAGCCGGGCGACCGACGTGGAGGGCGACTACGTCGTCGGGGAGTCGGACCTTTCCGCCGAAGGCCCGACCCATGGATTCGCCTACAGCCTCCGCACCCGCCGGCTCCTCGACATCGGCACTCTCGGCGGCAGCAGCACCCACATCACCGGCCTCAACGGTGACACCGTGGTGGGAACGTCCTCGCTGTCAGGCGACGCGGTCACCCACGCGTTCGCGTACAGCCTGCGCACCCGGACCATGACCGATCTCGGCAGCCTCGCAGGCCCGTCGGGCCAGAGCAGCGCGGCGGCCGTCAGCGGTTCGGTCGTCGTGGGCAGCTCCTCCCTGCCGAACCTGCCCGCCACCACGACGCACGGGTTCGCGTACAACCTGCGCACCCGGACCATGACCGATCTCGGAACCCTCGGCGGAAGCTCCAGCACGGCCAACGACATCAGCGGTTCAACGGTGGTCGGCCAGTCCCGGACGGCGGGGAACACCCTTACCGGATACGCCTACGACCTGCGCACCGGCACCCGCACGGACCTGGGCTCCCACTTGCTGACCAGGCAGCTGATCAGCGGCAGCACCGTGGTCGGCGGCGACGGCATGCTCGCCAGATCGTTCGACCTCACGACGCACACGAGCGCCGTGATCGGCTCCGGGCGCGGCGTCACCGAGGTCAGGCAGATCGCCGGGAACCTCATGGTCGGCGACAACTTCGCCCCCAACTCCTTCGCCTTCGTCGCCCACGCCGACGATGGCGAGTTCACCTACCTGCCCTCCCTGGGCGGCCTCAACTCCCATGCGGCTCAGGCCAACCGGAACGGCATCGTCGCGGGCAGCGCAGCCCTTCCCCCCGGGGACCCGGCCACCGCGAACGGCCCGTTCCACGCGGCCGTCTGGGTACCGCAACCGGCGGCGTAGCGGAACGGACCCACGAGGGCGCTGAATGACGGTCCAGGCGCCCGGCCCGGCCCGGCCGCCCGACCCGGGCCGCCGGGCGCCGGTGCGAGCCGCAGGAGCCGCAACGCCGCCCGGTGCGGCCGGGCGTGCGACACGCCCGGCAAGGGGGGAACCGCGTGTCCGCCGACCGGACCCGGCCGTGCGCGCCGCGGGCCCGGAACGCCGCACGGCTGCTAGGCAGGCGGTACCGGCCGGCCCGCACCGGCCGGCCGTCCGCCGCCCCCCCCACACCGGGAGACACCCGTGCCCACCCGCGTACGCCGCTTCCGCACCGGTCTGTCCGCCGCCGCCCTCACCGCCACCGCGCTCGGCGTCCTCCTTCCGCCCGCGCAGGCGGCCGGGGCCGGACCGGGCGCCGCGGGAGGGCCCCAGGACCACGACAAGCGGCTCCAGCGGCGGCTCGAACAGCTCGTCGCCCAGGACGACGGCCCGCCCGGAGCGATCGCCGTGCTCACCAGGGGCGACCGGACGCAGGTGTACACCGCCGGTGTCGGGGACGTCGCCACGGGACGCCGGCCGGACCTCGACGACCACATGCGCATCGCCAGCATCGCGAAGGCGTTCAGCGGTGCAGTGGCACTGCGGCTCGTGGACGAGGGGCTCCTCTCCCTCGACGACACCATGGGCGAACGGCTGCCCGGCCGGCCCGCCGGCTGGCACGCGGTGACCCTGCGCCAGCTCCTCCAGCACACCAGCGGCCTGCCCGACTACTCGGCCGCCCCCGAGTTCCTGAGCATCCTCCAGGCCGACCCCCGCCACCTGTTCGACCCGCGCGCCCTCCTCGACTTCGTGGCGGACGAGCCGCTGCTGTTCCGCCCGGGCACCCTGTACCAGTACTCCAACTCCGACAACATCGCCGTCGCCCTCATGGCCGAGCAGGCCACCGGCCGCCGCTACGAGGACCTCCTCAGGGACCTCGTGTACCACCCCCTCGGTTTGCGGCGGACCAGCCTGCCCCTGGGCTACCGGCTGCCCCGCCCGTACCTGCACGGCTACGACGTCACCCCGCCGGCCGAACCGGAGGACGTCAGCCAGGCCCTCAGCGCCTCGGGGGTCTGGGCCTCCGGCGGCATCGTCTCCACCCCGAGGGAACTGGGCACCTTCATCCGCGCCTACGGGGGCCCCGGCCTGCTGTCGGACAAGACCCGCAAGGAGCAGCTCACCTTCCGCCCGGGCGACTCCTCGGAACCGGCGGGCCCGGGCACCAACGCCGCAGGCCTCGCCATCTACCGGTACTCCACCCGCTGCGGCGTCCTCTACGGCCACACCGGCAACTTCCCCGGCTACACCCAGCTCGCCGCCACCACCCCGGACGGCACCCGCTCCCTCACGTTCTCCATCAACACCCAGGTCAACAAGGACAACAAGCCCGCGCTGCTCGCCCGGCTCCGCACGGCCCAGGAGGACTTCGCCTGCGCACTCCTCGAGGACCGCTGAACCGGCCCGGCCAGACGGGACTTTGACGCGCGACCTAGACGAGTCAGAGATGACGCTCGCCGCACAGTGGAGGCCGGAGCTGGTGCTGCTTTTCCCGGGCTCTGGCACTGATCTTGTGGTCGCTAACCGTGTGTGCCTCACCCGTGTCGTCTGTCACCAGAACACAGCCAGCACTTCGCGGTTGAGCTGCA
>NZ_JBIVAL010000037.1:0-24490 GCF_044745505.1 Streptomyces sp. NPDC086989 | reverse complement strand
CACCCTCACCAAACGGGCAACCGGCGAAACCACCCCAACCTGGCGAGACGCATAAACCACAATCACCCATGAACTACGCGAACCAGACGACCTCTGAGCCGCACGGGGCTCACAGGGATCGTTGGGCTCAAGGGGCTCGCTGGCCTCAAGGGGCTCGCAGGGCTCAAGGGGCTCAGGAGATCCGCAGTTCCCACGGGACCCACGGGCGGGCCGGACCACCGGCCCGCCCGCCGGCCCGTGCGCCTCGGCCGCGATCAGCGCACCCACCGCGGTCAGCAGCAGTACGGTGCCCAGCACCACGGCGCCGGTCAGCCGCTCACCGAGCACCAGCACGGCGATCACCGCGGCGCTGACGGGCTCGATCAGCATGATCACGGACACGGTGGCGGCCCGCACCGCGGCGGCGCCGGTGAAGTACAGCGCGTACGCCAGTGCCGTCGGCACGGTGGCCACGTACACCAGCAGCCAGAGCACCCTCCCGATCTCGGCGGTGTGCGGCACCAGCCCCTCGGCCGCGGCGAGCGGCAGCAGGCACACCGTGCCCACCGCGACCGACCACGCGGTGGTGACCAGCGGGTCGCCGCCCGCCCCGCGCCGCCCCAGCCAGCGGGCCCGCACGGTCATCCCGGCGTATCCGGCGGCCGACAGCAGCGCCCAGCCGACACCCAGCGGCCGCACGTCGGCGCCCCCACCGCCCAGGACGAGTACGGCGAGCCCGGCGAGTGCCCCCACGACGGCGGCCACGCCGCCCCGGCCGAGCCGCTCGCCCATCCAGTACCGCGCACCGAGCGCGATCAGCACGGGCCCGGCCCCGAGGGTGACCACCGTGCCGACCGCGAGGCCGGTCTCGCGCACGGCACCGAAGTACGCGGCCTGGAAGAGCGTGAACATGAGCCCGGTCCCGACGAGGGACACCGCCGACGGCCGGGCCGCCGCCGCGCCCCGGGGCCCGCGTACGGCGAGCACCCCTAGCAGCACCACCAGCCCGCCGGCGCACCGCCAGAAGGACAGGGCGAGCGGGCCGAGGTCACTGGCCAGGAAGAGGAGGGAGGCGGCCGCCCCGGCAGTGCCCCAGGCGGCTCCGGCGACGACGAGGTACAGCAGACTGCGCCCTGAAGCGGGCGAGAGGTTCGACACGAGTGTGCTCCGCGCATGCGTGAAGGAGGAAGGGGAAGGTCATCTCCTCGCGGGCAGCGCCGACCCGCCCGGGAACTGCCCGGGCCGGGTCTTCGTCACAGGGGGCGGCTGCCCGCGGCTACGCGGCCGGCGGCGGAAGCACGGTCGAATGCATGACCGCCACCTTAGGCCTTCGTGGTCTCCCGGTCCAGAACGGCCGGTTCCGGATCCACCGCCGCCGGCGGGGTCGGCCGCGCGGTCTGCGCGATGAGCGCCCCGCCCAGCACCAGCGCACCGCCGACGATCTGCGGGGTCGAGAGGTGCTCGCCCAGCAGGATCCAGGCGAACACGGTGGCCACGACCGCCTCCAGGCAGGCCACGACACCAGCCACCTGCGGCGACAGCTTGCGCACCGAGACCACACCGGTGAGGTACGCGAAGGCGGTCGCGATCAGCACCACCCAGGCGAGCAGCACCCACGCGGGCACCCTCAGGTCGCCCATCGCGGCATGGCCCGCCAGCACCTGCCAGTCGATGTTCCAGGGCCGGGCGATCACCGTCATCACCAGTGCCCCCACGAGCATGCCGTACGCGATCACGCCGATCGGGTCCGGAACGTCGTCGCCGGCGTCGCCGTCGGTGCCGTGGTCCGCGAACACGAAGTAGAAGGCCTGGCAGCAGGCGGCGGCGAGGCCGAGCAGCACGCCGAGGGGGTCCAGGCTCAGCCCGGACCAGATCTCGACCACGCAGGCCAGCCCGACGACGGCGACGGCGGCGCCGGCTGCGGCGGCCCGGGTCACCGGCTTGCGCTGTACGAAGCGGATCCAGCCGAGCAGCAGCGCGGGGCCGAGGTACTCCAGCAGCAGGGCCACGCCGACCGGGATCCTGGACAGGGAGGCGAAGTAGAAGGCCTGCACGCCCGCGACGGCCACGAGGCCGAAGCCGGCGAGCAGCAGGGGTTTGCGCAGCGCGAGACCCCGGTGGCGCCAGGCCAGCGGGGAGAGCACCAGGGCCGCCCCGGCCACCCGGAGCCAGACCATGTGCAGCGGGTCCAGACCCGCCTCGATCAGCGGCTTCGCCGCCACTCCCGAACCGCCGAACGCGAACGCCGAGACGAGGGCGAGGCCCAGTCCGGCGTTTTTCCCTGTCGCTTGCATCGGGCCATCATGGCAGGGCCGGTCAGCACCGTCACAGGCGTGACGCCTGTTGAGACGGATCCGAGACCCGGCGTGACCGCGCCGACTGTTTCTGACAGGTCGTCAGTATTGAATGTTCCGCCCGCCGGGGCTACGTTCCGCCGCACGTACCCGACGAGAAGGGGTGGTCGCATGGCCGAAGTCACCGCGGAATCACGGATCGAGGCGTCCGCCGCGAAGGTCTGGGCCCAGCTGACGGACTGGGCGGCGTACGGGGAGTGGAGCATGACCCACACGAATTTCCCCAAGGGCGGCCCCGGGACCCTCGCGGTCGGGACGACCTTCGAGGAGAACATGAAGATGATGGGCTTCCCGGCCGAGGTCGCCTGGACCATCTCCGAGCTGGAGGACGAGCGCGTCTTCGCGATCACCGGCAAGGGCCCGATGGGCGTGGCCATCCTGACCCGGTACACGCTGATCCCGGACGGCGGCGCCACCACGGTCCGCATCGACGGGGAGTTCAACGGGGCGGCCGTCTCCCTGATGGCGGGCAAGCTCAAGGACTCGGCCACCGCCGCCCTGAACGAGTCGCTCCGCAGGCTCGCCGGCCTGGTCGCCTGACCCCCTCCCCCGGCGGCGGGTCCGGGAACGCGGCGGCGCGCCCCGCGGGAGGACCCGCGGGGCGCGCCGTTGTTGCGCCGGCCGGCTCAGTGCTCGTCGGCCAGGATCAGGTAGAGCTTCTTGCGGGCGTCGTTGATGACCGCGAGGGCCTTCTCGCGCTGTTCGGCCGAGCCGGTCTTGTAGACCTGGCCGAAGGCCTCGAACAGGCTCATCCCGGCCGCCCGGACCTCGTGCAGGGCCTCGAAGTCGAATCCGCGCCCGGCGTCGGCCCAGGGGGCCTCGGGGCCCGATTCGGCCTCGGTGCGGCCGGCGTCGGTGAGTGTGAACAGCTTCTTGCCGCCCTCGCTCTGGCTCGTGATGAGCCCCTCGTCCTCCAGCAGCTGGAGGGTCGGGTAGACCGACCCCGGGCTGGGCTTCCAGGCTCCGCCGCTGCGCTCGCCGATCTCCTGGATCATCTCGTAGCCGTGCATCGGGCGGTCCCCCAGCAGTGCCAGGATCGAGGCGCGCACATCTCCGCGCCGCGCCCGGCCGCGCGGTCCGCCGCGCCCGCCCCGCCCACCGAAGGGCCCGCCGCCGAAGGGCGGCCCGAACGGCCCGAAGGCGGCGCGCAGCCCCCTGAACTCCTCCCGACGATCGGGCCCGCAGTGTCCGTGGCCCCGCCCGTGCTCGTGTCCGTGGTCGTGACCGTGCTGTCCGTGTGAACGCATGACTGCGCTCCTTCCGTCTTTCGTTTCCCTGTCATCGCTCCTGCGATGCCTCAACTATCGCTGACCGATCGCGATGCGTCAACGATATATCGGAAACTCGTACCGAACACGGCCCTGACCAGGCAGGCCGGACGCCGGCCGCACGCCGTCAGCGGGCGAACTTGGCCCTGGCCGCCGGCGTGACGGGAGTGAAGAAGTTGACAAGGGTGCCGTCGGGGTCCCGCACCAGGAGCGAGCGGTTCCCCCAGGGCATCGTGGTGGGCGCCTGGACGAGGTCCCCCGCCGGGTCGCCGGCCAGCTCCCGGTGCACGCGGTCCACGTCGTCGACGAGGAACTCGACGATGACGCTGTGGTTGTCCGCCGGGCGCGCAGAGCCCGGGGCGAACAGGGGCACCGTGCGGGTGCCGGCGATGGCGAGCGCGGCCGAGGCGGTCCTCAGTTCGGCGAAGTCCTCGGTGGACCAGCTCGCCTCCACTCCCGTGGCCCGCTCGTAGAAGTCGACGAGGCGGGCGACGTCGCCCGTGATGATGCGGATCGAGACGAAGTCCATGGTTCTCCCTGGGTCGGTGGGGCTCCGGTCGGCCTCACGCTAGAGCGGATACCGGACAGAACCCGCCCGGTATCCGCGAGAGACTTCCGGGTATGCCCCGACCCATCGCACGCGTCCTCACCCTGCTGGAACTCCTGCAGTCGGGCGGCCTGCGCACCGTGCCCGAACTCGCAGACCGGCTCGGCGTCGACGAGCGGACGGTGCGCCGGTACGCCGGCCACCTCCTCGACCTCGACGTACCCGTCGAGTCGGTCCGCGGTCGCCACGGCGGCTACCGGCTGGCCCCCGGCTATCGCATGCCTCCGCTCATGCTGAGCGACGACGAGGCGCTCGCCGTGCTGCTCGGTCTGCTGGCCGGCCGGCGGGCCGGGCTGATGGCCGCCGCGGGCACCGCGAGCGAGACGGCGGCGGCCAAGATCCGACGGGTCCTGCCCGAACGGCTCGGCCGCCGGCTCGACGCGCTGCTCGGCTCGCTCGCCTTCACGGCCCCGCCCGGCACGGCCCCGCCCGGCACCTCGACGGCCCCGGAGACCGGGGTCCTCCTCTCGGTCGCCGACGCGGTGCGCCACCACAGGCCGGTTGCGTTCCGGTACGTCGCCGCGGACGGCCGGCGCACCGAGCGCACGCTGCACCCCTACGGGCTCGTCGCCCACGCGGGCAAGTGGTACGTGACGGGCATGGATCCCGAGGCGGACGGGGAGCGCACGTTCCGACTGGACCGCATGGCCGGCGCGAGGGTGCTGGCCGGCTCGTTCGCCCCGCCCGAGGGGTTCGATCCGGCGGAGCGCGTCCTGTCGGGGCTCGCCGGCGCTCCCCACCGGCACGAGGTGACCGTCCGGGTCCAGGGGAGCGCCGAGGACGTCCGGGCCCGGCTTCCCGCCGGCATCGCGATCGTGGAGGAGCTGCCGCCCGGGGCCGGACCGGATCCGGCGTCCGGGCGCTGGTCCCGGGTCGACCTGCGGGTGGACCGGCTCGACTGGCTGCCCGCCGTACTCGCCTCGCTCGACCGTCCGTTCGTCATCGACCGACCGGACGAGCTCCGCGCGCTCGTCACCGCATGCGCCGCGCGCCTCGCGGACTCGGCCCGCAGAAGACCGCCCCGCGCGTGAACGACGGCCGTGATCATCATGCCAATCGTCCCGGATTGGCATTTGTGGCCGCTCGAACGCGAGCTCTACGGTCGGCGCATGCGCATCCGAATCGTCGACGCCTTCACCGACCGCCCCTTCTTCGGCAACCCCGCCGGGGTCCTGCTCCTCGACGGGGAGTTCCCGCCCGACGCCTGGCTCCGGCAGGTCGCCGCCGAGGTCAACCTCTCCGAGACCGCGTTCGCCCGACCGCTGCCGCCCGGCGGGGACGCCGACTGGGCCCTGCGCTGGTTCACCCCGTCCACCGAGGTCGACATGTGCGGCCACGCCACGCTCGCCACCGCGCACGTGATCGCGGCGAGCGGCCTGGCCCGGGGCCTGATCCGGTTCTCCGCGCGGTGCGGCATCCTCACCGCGGAGACCGCCGAGGACGGCACGATCACGATGGACTTCCCGACGTCCTCCCTCACCCCGGTGGAGGCGGACCCCGGGGTGCAGAGCGCCCTGGGCACGGCGATCAGGTCCGTCCACGACACGTCCGGGCACATCGGCGACCTGCTCGTCGAGCTGGCGGACGAGCGCGCCGTACGCGAGCTCACCCCCGACATCGCGGCCCTGCGCGGCTACGCACGCCGCGGGGTGATCGTCACCGCGGCCGCCGAGGACCCCTCCCGCGGCTACGACTTCGTCTCCCGCGGCTTCTTCCCCGCCTTCGGGATCGACGAGGACCCGGTCACCGGCAGCGCCCACACCGCGCTCGCCCCGTTCTGGGCCGCCCGGCTGGGCCGTACCTCACTGGTCGGCCTCCAGGGCGGAGCGCGCACCGGACGCGTCGCGGTCCGCCTGGCAGGCGACCGTACGCTGCTGACCGGCAAGGCGGTCACCGTCATCGACGGCCAACTGCTCACCCGGCCCTGACGGGGAGGACCCCTCTACGGGGTCGGCAGCCAGCCCACCTTGCCCGCGAGCAGCGCGTACCCGCCGAACGCCACGATGTCGAGCAGCGCGTGCGCGACGACGAGCGGTGCCACCCGGCCCCAGCGGCGGTACGCCAGGACGAAGACGACGCCCATCGCCATGTTGCCGAGGAAGCCGCCGATGCCCTGGTAGAGGTGGTACGAGCCGCGCAGCACCGAGCTGGCCAGCAGCGCGGCCATCGGCGACCAGCCCAGCTGGCCGAGCCTGCGCAGCAGGTAGGCCAGCACGATGATCTCCTCGACCACGGCGTTCTGCAGCGCGGAGAGAATCAGGACGGGGAACTTCCACCACACGTCGGGCAGTGCCTCGGGCACCACCGTCAGGTTGGCCCCGCTCGCCCGCGCCGCCAGGTAGAAGGCCAGCCCCGCGCTGCCGATCCCGGCCGCGACCAGGGCTCCGCGTGCCAGGTCCCAGCCGGGCCGGGTGCGGTCGAAGCCCAGGACGCGCAATCCCGGCACGCCTTCCCGCGTCAGCAGGTGGGCGACCAGCAGCACAGGCACCAGGGCGGTGCCGATGCCGAACAGCTGCCAGGCCAGGTCGAGCCAGGGCCGGCCGGGGGCGTGCGAGCCGTTGAGCGTCGCGGCCTGGTCCTTGAGGCCGCCCGGCTTGGTCAGCGATCCGATGAAGCTGATCAGCGACGCGACGGCGCTCGCGCCGAGCGACAGCGCCAGGACGAGCAGCGTCTCGGTGCGCAGGATCCCCCGTTCGTTCTCGGGGGGCAACGCCTTGACCACCGGTTCCGGCTCCGCCCGCACGTCCGACTCCCGTCCCGCCGTTCCGCTCCGTCCACCCCATACTGCCTCCTCCGCGGGGGAACGGGATCACCGGACCGGGAACGGCCGCGCAGCGGCCGGTTCAGCGCTGCACCCGCACCGTGGCGCTCACCTCCTCGTCGGCCAGTCCGACCGGCCAGGTGTGCACCGGGTCGCCCTTGTGCATCAGCTCGCTGTAGCGCCGGGTGACCGCGGCCAGCGCCGCGTCCCGGTCCAGGCCGGACGCGAGCGCCCGGTGGTAGGTGTCCACCTGCCAGGTCGCGCCGTTCACCCGCCGCTGGCAGCGTTCCTCGATGATCCCGAGGTAGTGGTCGCGGTCGGCGGGCTCGATGCCCCACGCGTCCAGGCCGGCCGCCGCCATCGGCAGCAGCTCGTCCAGGACCAGGCGTACGGCGGACACGCTGGCGAGCCCGCCGCCCCGGCCCCGGCGCGGCCAGCGCAGCCGCGCGTCGATCCCGTACCGGCAGGCCGCGTCGAAGTTGGCCTCCGCCTCGGCGAACGGCAGCCGGGTCCACACCGGCCGCTGCTCGTCGGCGAGCGTGCGGACGAGCCCGTAGTAGAAGGCTGCGTTCGCCACCACGTCGGCGACCGTCGGGCCGGCCGGCAGCACCCGGTTCTCCACGCGCAGGTGCGGCATCCCGTCGGCGATCCCGTACACGGGCCGGTTCCACCGGTAGACCGTGCCGTTGTGCAGGACCAGCTCCTGCAGGGTCGGCACCCCGCCCTCGGCGAGCACGCGCAGCGGCTCCTCCTCGTCGCAGATGGGCAGCAGGGAGGGGAAGTAGCGCACGTTCTCCGCGAAGAGCTCGTACGCCGACTCCACCCAGCGCTCCCCGAACCACGTCCGCGGCCGCACCCCCTGGGCCTGGAGCTCGGGCGGCCGGGTGTCTGTGGCCTGGGTGAAGAGCGGCGGCCGCGACTCGCGCCACAGCTCGCGCCCGAACAGGAACGGTGAGTTGGCGCCGACGGCTATCTGTACGGCGGTCACCGCCTGCGCCGCGTTCCACACGTCGGCGAACCGGGCCGGCGTCACCTGCAGGTGCAGCTGTACGGAGGTGCAGGCGGCCTCCGGCACGATCGACCCGGTGCTCCAGGTGAGCCGCTCGACCCCGTCGATGTCCAGCATGAAGTCCTCGCCGCGCATCATCAGAATCTGTTCGTTCAGCAGCGAGTAGCGGTCCACCGCGGAGAGGTTGGCCGTGACCAGGTCGGCGCGGGTGATCGTCGGCAGGATGCCGATCATCACCACCCCGGCCTCGATCTCGGCGGCCTGCCGGTGGGCATAGCCGAGCCCCGCGCTCAGCTCCTCGGCGAGCTGGTCGAATACCCGGCCGCCGAGCCGGTGCGGAAGGACGTTCACCTCCAGATTGAACATTCCGAGTTCGGTCTGGAAATCCTGGCTCGCTATCCGCTCCAGAACCTGGGCATTCACCATTCTCGGCAACCCGTCGGCGCCCGCCAGATTCAGCTCGATCTCCAGCCCCATCATGTTCTTGGGGCGATCGAACCTCTTCTCCGCCAGAAGCCGCTCCAGCCCCTCCAGGCACTCGTGAAGCTTCCTCCGGTACTTCTGCCGATCGGACAGGTCGAATCCGCCCGCCACGACCTTCTCCCCCATCGAAGCTTCCCTCCTCGAATGGGCCTGGCCAGTAACGCCCAGGCGCGCATGTACGGTCGATGATGCCCCGGAGGCGTGATCGATAACGCCGAGGGGGCGTGCATGGCGGGGAGCGCGCGCCGGTTTGGCCGAAGGGCGCTATGGCACATTCACTTGGCAAGACACCGTATGCAAATTCCGCGTGCGTTTTGCCGGTCCCGGATAATAGACGCTTTCCAGCCGAGCCCCCGTCCGGTAACCTCCGAGGTCAGCGCGACTTGTTCGCGCGCAACCGGCATGAAAGCCATGTCAGCGGGACCGGTAAGCGCCTTGTCGGCAATAGGCGGGACAGCTAGCCGAAACACTGCGTGAACACATGTCGTATAAACTCCGCAAACGAGGCAGAGAGTTGGCGCGCGGCCATTGCCCCTCAGCCCCCCTCTGGCCCCAGAATGCGACAGCGCCGTCCGCACCTGCCCCGTTCCACAGGTCTCCCAAGTGAGAGGCGACCCACCATGCCGCTGCATGTCCCTCCGGCTCCCGCGCCCGCCCTGCGCAGCGTCCTCGCGGCACTCGGTTCCCCCACCGCCGTCCATGAGGCGCACACTCCGGCCCTGCGCGCGCTGCAGGGCCCGGTGACCGCCGAACTGCCGCTGCCGGTCCACGTCCTCGACCGGCTGAACATCTCCCAGCTGGCAGCGGGGGGCCGCCCGCCCCGCACCCGGCTGACCGCCTGGCGGTTCCTGATCCGCAGCGGCGACCGCTACGTCGCCGCCGCGGACACCCGGCTGACCCCGGACGGCTGGGTCTTCTCCCATTTCTTCGAGGGTCCCTATGTCGCGGCCACCGAACGCGCCCTGCGCCAGGCGGAATCCCTCGGCAAGAACTACCAGCCGCGGCTGCTCTCCGTACCCGAGCTGTACATGATGACGCTCTGGCTGCACGGGGCGGTCGGCGCCGACGCCTCCTCCGGGCTGCCGGCCGCCGCGGACCTGCTGGTGCCGTTGGCGCCGGCCCCGCCCGGTATCGCCCCGTACCGGCCGCACCCGGTGTCCGAACTGCTGCCCGTGATGACGCACCGGCTCACTCCGCAGAGTCCGCCGGTCCCACCGTCACTGGCCGCGCCGGCCGCCTGAGCGGGGCCCGCGCAGCGGAGGAACGGGGTCTGAGCAGGTGCGTTCCACGTCGCTGACCCGAACGACCCATTCGGCCTAGCCCACTCGGGCCACCCGTGAACCACCCGAAATGACAGGGGAGTTGACCTGAACCGCCCGCACGAGTGATGCGTCATCAATGTATGAGGACAGCTGCCGGGAAATCCCTGCGGACGGAACTCCGTAGGGCAACACTGGGATCCTGACCAAACCAAGACGTTGATACGGGGGGCGGCCATGAACAAGGCATCGAGCCGCAGCACACAGACCACACCGCAGCGAAAGAACGCATCCATGTGCCAGCACCAGCCAGCGTGCCCGTCAGCCGACTCCGCCGACCGGGAGGCCGCCAAGCCGTTGGCCAACCACCCGGAACAGGGCTGGAGCCTGCTGTGCAACGGAGTCCTGCTCTTCGAGGACACCGGTGAGCTGCTGCCGGACGGCCAGATCATCGCCCCGCACCGCCCGCTCGCGGCGGCGCACGTGATGAAGGCGGCCTAGCCGGCGACAGCACGGAAGGGAACGAAGCAATAGGGAGCGAAGCAGTACGCAACGACGGAGGGCCGGCCCGGGAACCATTCTCCCGGACCGGCCCTTCGTCACGCCGTCACCTCACACGGATGTGTCAGGTCGCCGAGCGGGCTCGGCGGCGCGTGCGGTTCAGTTGTCGTACTCGTCCAGCGGCGGGCAGGAGCACACCAGGTTGCGGTCGCCGAAGGCACCGTCGATACGGCGCACCGGCGGCCAGTACTTCTCCGCAGCGGTGACCCCGCCCGGGAAGACGGCCTCGTCACGGCTGTACGGGTGGTTCCACTCGCCGCCCAGCGCCGCGGCCGTGTGCGGGGAGTTGGCCAGCGGGTTGTCGTCCACGGGCCACTCGCCGCCCGCGACCCGGTCGATCTCGCCGCGAATGGCGATCATCGCGTCGCAGAAGCGGTCGATCTCAGCGAGGTCCTCGGACTCCGTCGGCTCGATCATCAGCGTTCCGGCCACCGGGAAGGACATCGTCGGGGCGTGGAAGCCGTAGTCGATCAGGCGCTTGGCGATGTCGTCCACGCTGACGCCCGTCGCCTTCGACAGCGGTCGCAGGTCGATGATGCACTCGTGCGCGACCAGGTTGCCCGGGCCGGTGTAGAGCACCGGGTAGTGCGGCTCCAGGCGCTTGGCGATGTAGTTCGCGCCGAGCACCGCCACCTGGGTGGCGCGCTTGAGGCCCTCGCCGCCCATGAGACGCACGTACGACCAGGAGATCGGCAAGATGCCGGCCGAGCCCCACGGCGCCGCCGAGATCGGGCCGACGCCCGTCTCCGGACCGGCGGTCGGCTGGAGCGGGTGGTTCGGCAGGTACGGCGCCAGGTGCGCGCGGACGCCGACCGGGCCGACGCCCGGACCGCCGCCGCCGTGCGGGATGCAGAACGTCTTGTGCAGGTTCAGGTGCGAGACGTCGCCGCCGAAGTGACCCGGCTTGGCCAGGCCCACCAGGGCGTTCAGGTTGGCGCCGTCCACGTAGACCTGGCCGCCCGCCTCGTGCACCTGGGCACAGATGTCGGCGACGTGCTCCTCGAACACACCGTGCGTCGAGGGGTAGGTGATCATCAGCACGGCGAGCTCGTCGCGGTACTGCTCGATCTTGGCGCGCAGGTCGTCGGTGTCCACCTCGCCGTCGTCGGCGGTCTTGACGACGACGACCTTCATGCCGGCCATCACGGCGCTGGCGGCGTTGGTGCCGTGCGCCGAGGACGGGATGAGGCAGACGGTGCGCTGCTCGTCGCCGTTCGCCCGGTGGTAGGCGCGGACGGCCAGCAGGCCGGCGAGCTCACCCTGGGAACCGGCGTTCGGCTGGATGGAGACCTTGTCGTAGCCGGTGACCTCGCAGAGACGTTCCTCCAGCTCGGTGATGAGCTGGAGGTACCCCTCGGCCTGCCCGACCGGGGCGAACGGGTGCAGCTGGCCGAATTCGGGCCAGGTGACCGGCTCCATCTCGGTGGTCGCGTTGAGCTTCATGGTGCAGGAGCCCAGCGGGATCATGCCGCGGTCCAGCGCGTAGTCCTTGTCCGCCAGCTTGCGCAGGTAGCGCAGCATCGCGGTCTCGCTGCGGTGGCTGTGGAAGACCGGGTGCGCCAGGTAGTCGTCCGAGCGCAGCAGGCCCTCGGGCAGCGCGTCCGGGGTGGCCTCGTCGAGGGCCTCGATGTCCGCCGTGACGCCGAAGGCGGCCCAGACGGCCTCGATGGCGGAGCGCAGCGTCGTCTCGTCGCAGGAGACGGAGACGTGGTCGGCGTCGACCTGGAACAGGTTGACCCCGCCCTCGCGGGCGGCGGCGACGACGTCGGCGGCCTTTCCGGGCACCCGGGCGGTGAGGGTGTCGAAGTACGAGCCGTGGACCAGCTCGACCCCGCCGGCCGTCAGACCGGCCGCGAGGAGGGCCGCGTAGCGGTGGGTACGGCGGGCGATCGTCCGCAGGCCGTCCGGGCCGTGGTAGACGGCGTACATGCCGGCCATGACGGCGAGCAGCACCTGCGCGGTGCAGATGTTGCTGGTGGCCTTCTCACGGCGGATGTGCTGCTCACGGGTCTGCAGTGCCAGGCGGTACGCCTTGTTGCCGTCCGCGTCCACGGAGACGCCGACGAGGCGGCCCGGCAGCGACCGGGCGTGCTTGTCCTGGACGGCCATGTAGCCGGCGTGCGGGCCGCCGAAGCCCATCGGGACGCCGAAGCGCTGGGTGGTGCCGACGGCGATGTCGGCGCCGAGCGCGCCCGGGGAGGTCAGCAGGGTCAGGGCCAGCAGGTCGGCCGAGACGGCGACGATCGCACCCAGCTCGTGCGCCTGGTCGATGACCGGCTTGATGTCGCGTACGGCACCGGAGGCGCCCGGGTACTGGAGGAGCACACCGTAGACGCCGCGCTCGGCGACCTCGGCGGGGATGCCCGCGGACAGGTCGGCGACGACGACCTCGATGCCGATCGGCTCGGCACGGGTCTCGATCACGGCGATGGTCTGCGGCAGCGCGTCGGCGTCGACGAGGAAGATGTTGCCCTTGGACTTGCCGACGCGGCGGGCCAGCGTCATGGCCTCGGCGGCCGCCGTGCCCTCGTCGAGCAGGGAGGCACCGGAGGTGGGCAGGCCGGTGAGGTCGGCGACGACGGTCTGGAAGTTGAGCAGGGCCTCAAGGCGGCCCTGCGAGATCTCCGGCTGGTAGGGCGTGTACGCCGTGTACCAGGCGGGGTTCTCCATGACGTTGCGCAGGATCACCGGCGGGGTGAAGGTGCCGTAGTAGCCGAGACCGATCATCGGGGTCAGGACCTGGTTGCGGTCGGCGAGCGAACGCAGCTCCGCCAGCACCTCGGCCTCGGTCCGCGCCTCGGGCAGGTTCAGTGCCTCGGCGCTCTTGATCACATCGGGTACCGCGGCAGCGGTCAGTTCGTCCAGCGAGCCGTAGCCCACGTGGGCGAGCATCTTCGCCTGCGCCTCGGCGTCCGGGCCGATGTGGCGCTGCTCGAAGGGGATGCCTCGCTCCAGCTGGGAGAGCGGAATGCGGTTGGCGGTCATGTACGGAGGCCTCCTGGGTCGTACGACCTGCGAGGGGCACCACGGCGCGGGCACCCGGACGGCCTCCCCCTCTGTCATCTCAACCTGAGAGCTTCACCGGAGGCACGGGGATGACCCGCGGACTCCGGCTTTCACCGTCGGTGAGGAGGGGAACCGGCACTGCACGCCCGGTACCCGCACCTGCTTTCCAGAGTGGCCTCACCACGTGCGGTACGTATGCCTGAGAGATTCCGGGGAGGATTTGCTCCTTCGGCGCCTCCGTCATGCTCACTCGGAGGACTCTCCCGCACAGGGTCAACAGCCGTCACCCAGCCTACCAGCGCCCTTCCGGGTCCTCCTTCGAGTGGCCTCCGCTGCGGAAATGCCTTTCTGTAGTCATTACGGAGGAGTTGCGACCATATGGAGGGACCGTGCAGACCGACATCGATCCGCGCAGCCTGATCGGCCGCAAGGCGTTCGACCGCAACGGAACCAAGATCGGCACAGTGGACGAGGTCTACCTCGACGACGCCACGGGCGTACCCGAATGGGCCGCCGTCCGGACGGGCCTGTTCAGCCGGGACGCGTTCGTCCCCCTGGAGCCGAGCGAGGTCGTCGACGACACCCTGCGGGTCCCCTTCGAGCGCTCCCTCATCAAGGACGCCCCCGATTTCGGCGTCGGCCGCCACCTCTCCCCCGAGCAGGAGCTGCAGCTCTACCACCACTACGGGCTGGACGTCTCCCTCCCGTCGGACATCCGGCGCGACTTCGGCCGCCTCGCGAACGGGGACGACTCCTCCTAGGCGGCTCCGGTCCGGGGCGCCTCGGCCCGGGCTCCGGGCTCGGGCGGGGCTTCCGGCTCGGCCCTCCCCACGAGGGGCAGCGGGTCGGAGGGCTCCAGTTCGGGGTCCTCCACCCGGAAGGTGCGCACCCGGCCCGGTGGTGATCCGGGCTGCTCGAAGCGCACGGTCACCCGCCCGACCCCGCTGCCCTGCACCCACCCGGGGCCGTAGACGGCGTGCAGGACGTCGCTCCCGGCCGGCCAGCGCCGTTCCGGGGCGGGCTCCCGGGTGAGGGGCGGCAGCGCGCTCCCGGAGGCCCCCACGGGCCCCACAGGCCCCGCAGGCCCCGCAGGCCCACCTTGAGCAGCAGTCCCGTCGGACTCTCCCGCTCCTCCCGGTCCTCCCGTGTCCTCGGCCTCCGCGTCCGCCGCGGCGGACGCACCCGCCGCAGCAGCATCCGCGACGCCCTCCCCAGCCGCCTCTGCCGCCGCCTCCGCAGCCATGGACTGTGCGAACAGGTCCTCCTGGGTGTAGTCGGCCAGGCCCGTCACACCGACGCCCAGCAGCCGCACCCCACCCGTGGTGTCCACCGCCTCCAGGAGCCGTGCCGCGGCCTCGCGGACCACCGCGGGGTCGTCGGTGGGCCCGCGCAGCGTCTCCGAGCGCGTCAGGGTCGAGAAGTCGTAGCGCCGCACCTTCAGCACGATCGTGCGCCCGGAGTGCCCCGAGCCCCGCAGCCGCTCCACGCACCGGTCTGCCAGCCGCTGCACCTCGCCCCGGATCCGCACCCGGTCGTGCAGGTCCACGTCGAAGGTGTCCTCGACCGACACGGACTTCGCGTCGCGTTCGGCGACCACCGGCCGGTCGTCCAGCCCCAGCGCCATCCGGTACAGCCCGACCCCGTGCGAACGGCCGACCATCCGGACCAGCTCGTCCTCACCGGCCTCGGCCAGCTCCCCCACGGTGGTGATCCCGGCCCGCCGCAGGTGCTCGCCGGTCGCCGGCCCCACGCCCGGCAGGGTCCGCACCGACATCGGCGCGAGCAGGGCCCGCTCCGTCCCCGGTTCGATCAGCAGCAGCCCGTCCGGCTTGGCCTCTTCCGAGGCCACCTTCGCCAGCATCTTCGACCCCGCCAGCCCCACCGATGCGCTGAGCCCGGTCGCGGCCAGGATGGCCGCCCGCAGCCGCTGTCCGGTCTCCAGGGCCGTCTCCGCGTCGAAGGCGGTACCGCCGGCCTCCAGGTCCACGAACGCCTCGTCCAGGCTGAGCGGCTCCACGAGCGGTGAAAGCTCCCGCAGCAGGGCCATGACCACGTCGCTGACCGCCCGGTACAGGGTGAAGCGCGGGATCAGGTAGGCGCCGTTCGGGCAGAGCCGGCGCGCCTGGGCCGTCGGCATCGCCGAGTGCACCCCGAAGCGCCGGGCCTCGTACGAGGCGGTGGCGACCACCCCGCGCGGTCCGAGGCCGCCGACGATCACGGCCTTGCCGCGCAGGCTCGGCTTCGACGCCTGCTCCACGGAGGCGTAGAAGGCGTCCATGTCCAGATGCAGGATGGTCGGCGCGGCTCTCACAGCCCTGATGCTGCCTCATGCCACCGACAATCGGCCGGGGCGGCGCCCGGCCGCTCCGGGACCAGGCTCCGGACCCCGCTCAACCGGCCCTGTTGCGCCGGGCCGCCAGCTCGTCCGTCGGGTTGTGGCCGACCACCGTCTCGCCGGTGTCGACCCGTTCTCCGTGGAGCTGCGACAGCGCGTTCTCGACGTCGCGCCAGACGACTCCCACGGCGATCCCGAAGACGCCCTGCCCGCCCTGGAGCAGGCTGACGACCTGGTCCGGGGAGGTGCACTCGTATACGGTGGCGCCGTCGCTCATCAGCGTCATGCGCTCCAGGTCCGAGAAGCCGCGGTCGCGCAGGTGCTGGACCGCGGTCCGGATGCTCTGCAGCGCCACCCCGGTGTCCAGGAAACGCTTGACGATCTTGAGGACGACGACGTCCCGGAAGCTGTAGAGCCGCTGGGTCCCGGAGCCGTACGCGGGGCGCACCGTGGGCTCGACCAGCCCGGTGCGCGCCCAGTAGTCGAGTTGGCGGTAGGTGATGCCGGCCGCGGCGCACGCGGTCGGTCCCCGGTAGCCGACCTGCTCGGGGGCCGGATCCGTGCCCACCGGAGCGACCGGCGCCGTTTCCGGCTGACGGCGCGCGGAACCGGCCGCACTGCCGTGGAGCGGGTACGGCCCACCGTCACTCCGCACGGGGATGCCCCCGGTCGTACCGTCGCCCGTGACTCTCACGCCGACCCTCCGTCCTTGACCTGCCCCCTCGAAGGTAGGCAGTCACCAGGGGTGCGTCAACGATCGCCACACTCGGCACGCCGAGTGATAATCACCCTGAGAGTGGTTTCCCGTGTCCTGGGACGGGGAAAGGCTAACCGAATGGGCTGTCACGGCCCGTGGACGGTGCGGCCGACGGCTCACTGCGGCCCGGTGCCGAAGTCCTCCGGAGAGATCTGGTCGAGGAACTCGCGGAACTTCTCCACTTCGTCCTCCTGCTCGTCCGGAATGGCGATTCCGGCGTCGTCCAGCACGCCGTCGCTCCCGTAGATCGGCGTCCCCGTGCGCAGGGCCAGCGCTATGGCGTCGGAAGGCCGCGCGCTCACCTCGACCCCGCTGGCGAAGACGAGCTCCGCGTAGAAGACGCCCTCCCGCAGATCCGTGATCCGGACCTCGGTGAGCTCCTCGCCGATCGCCTCCAGCACGTCCTTGAACAGGTCGTGCGTCAGCGGCCGCGCAGGGGCCATGCCCTGTTGCGCGAAGGCGATGGCGGTCGCCTCCCCGGGTCCGATCCAGATGGGAAGGTACCGGTCGCCTCCCACTTCACGCAGGAGCACGATCGGTTGGTTGGAGGGCATTTCCACCCGGACACCCACAACGTCGAGCTCGTTCACACAGCAACCCTAGGACCTGCTCGGCAGGTTTGGGTAGTCGGGCCCCCGTCGAGGGGTCCCCGGGTCAGGGCAGACGGACCCCGAGAGCGGTCTGCACCAAGGCCTCGTGGAGCCGTACGGACAGCCCTGCGAGCTCTTTCAGGGTGGCCTCGGCGTGCGCCCTGGTCTGCGGGTTGCGGTGCCGCCGCAAGGGTGCCACGACCTGCTCCACCAGGCCCGCCTCGCGGTCCGCGGCGGCCTTCATGGCCCGCAGGTGCCGCGGCTCCAGCCCGAACCGGCCCAGATCCGCCACCAGCCGGGCCACGGTGACCGCCTCCGCGTCGTATCCGCCGCCCGGAGCCTCACCGATCAGCCCGTACGACTCCCACTCGGCCAGCTGCACCTCGTCCACCTCGGCGGCGGCGAGCAGCTCGGAGCGGCCCACCCGGGCCGAGCCCGGCCGGTCCCGGCCCACCTCGCCGTACACGGCGGCGGGTCCGGAGGGGTCGGCGGAGTCCCCGTGCGCCGTGGGCGCCGGGATCCGGATCTGCTCGCCACGGGCGAGTGCGTCGAGCTGCTCCCGGATGACCTTCAGCGGCAGGTAGTGATCCCGCTGCAGCCGCAGGATGCGGGCCAGCCGCTCGACGTCCTCGGTGCTGAACTTGCGGTATCCGGAAGGTGTGCGCCGGGGCTCCACGAGCCCCTCCGCCTCCAGGAAGCGGATCTTCGAGATGGTGACTTCGGGGAACTCGTCGCGCAGCAGGGTGAGCACCGTACCGATGCTCACCAGCCGCCCGGCCGAGCCGACGCTGCCGGCGGTGCCGCTCTTCGGGGCACCGCCGGTGGGGGGACGCAGCATGGGACCTTCCCTTGAAGGGTCAGACGCCCCGCAGGCTCGCGTAGAAGACCAGCCGGTACTTGCCGATCTGCACCTCGTCGCCGTTGTGCAGGGCGACCGAGTCGATCGGCTCACGGTTGACGTACGTGCCGTTGAGGCTGCCCACGTCGGAGACGGTGAAGCCGCCGTCCTGGCTCCTGCGGAACTCGACATGCCGCCGGGAGACCGTGACGTCGTCCAGGAAGATGTCGCTCTGCGGATGCCTGCCCGCCGTGGTCAGTTCACCGTCCAGCAGGAAGCGGCTGCCGGAATTGGGGCCACGCCGCACGATCAGCAGGGCGGAGCCCGGAGGCAGAGCTTCCACCGCGGCCTGGGCCTCGGGGGACAGAGAGGACGACACGTGCTGCTGTCCCGACACCTCGGCCTCGTAGGCCTCGAGGCCCGAGATCGAGATCGTGGACGTGGTCTCCGAGGCACGCTCAGGCGTCAGACCCGCCCGCAGCGGCGCGCCGCAGTTGGAGCAGAACCGGCTGGCCGCATCGCTGCGGTGTCCGCACCTGCTGCAAACCTGCTCGGCCGACATGGACGGCTCCTCGCGCCGCGGCTGCCCCGCGGAGGCATTGGTGGCATACGGGTCGGGGGCAAACCCTCCACCCGAACTTGAGGTTGATGGTTCACCGAAACCTATGCGTCCGGAACCGGCAGGGTCAACAGACGACGCGCCGGGCGCGCCCGGAACATCCCCCGCGCCGGCCACCTCGTCACGGAAGAGCGGCCGGTCGCCCGGACCTTCCGCCTCCCCCTGTCCCGCACGGTGCCTGGCCGCACCGCTTTCCTCGCGGTTCTTCTTGCCGAACAACTTCTCAAACAACTTCACGGGCGATTCCCCTTGAACGAAACAGACCCGCCCGTGGGGCAGGACGAACTCCGAATGCACACACCTGCCGACCCGGACATTCTCACAACGTCCGTAACCACCAGACAGTTTCCACCACGCGGCACGACTTCAGTGCGCCGACCCCCCGCAGGCATCAGCCCGCGTGAGACGTTCCGCGCCCCGTCCCGCGTCACGACGATGACGACCGAGCGTAGTCAGGCTGCTTCGCAGCCCGCAAGGCATCCACAACGATCTTCGCCGACCGTGTGACGGCGACGGTGGCCTGTTCCTTCTCCAGCGTCTGCACGACACCGCCGGGGATGTTCAGGGCGGGCTCCAGATCCTGTGGCTTGCCGATCACCTTGAACTCGTAAGGCTGTGTGATCTTCTTACCGTCGATGCCGACCCCACCGCCCTCGTCCGAGAAGAACGAGCTCGCCACGACGCGCACACCGTTGATCTGGATCGCCTCGGCCCCGGCCGCCCGCAGCTCCTGGAGGGTGTCCAGCAGCTGGTCCGACTGCACCTGCCCCTTGGGATCGGTGATCTTCAGCGTGATGCCCGGCCCCTGCGCCGCCACCGTACCGGCCAGGATCCCCAGTTGGCGTTCCTTCTCGACGGTCTGCCGGCGGGCCTCCTCCGCCTGGTTGGAGCTGCTCTCCAGCTCCTTGCGCTGGTCCTCCAGCCGCTGCTTCTCGTCCTCCAGGCGCTTGGTCCGCCCGTCGAGCTCGTCGAGGATCCGTACGAGGTCCTCCTGACGGGCCCCGCGCAGCGCGCTGGAGTCGCTGTTCGACCGCACCTGGATGGCCAGCCCCAGCCCGAGGACGAACAGCAGCAGCGCGACGATCAGTTGGGCCCGGCTCACGCGCGGCGGCCACAGCCCCTGCGCCAGCCGCTGCCGACCGGTCTGCGCGGGCTCGGCGGGCGGGGCCGGCGCCACGGCGGGGGTGGCCTCACCCGGCTCGGCGGAACCGGCGGGCCGTACGGGCGGGGCGGAACCGGCGGGCCGTACCGGCGGGACGGGCTGCGCGGGCCCGCCGGGCTGCGCCTCCCGCCGCGCGTCCTGTTCCGGCTCGTCCTGGGGCGGCAGCTCCGAGCCCATCGGCTCCTCGGGCGGATTGTCGTTCGTACTCATCGGCCTCACGCCCGGAACACGTGCCGGCGGATGGCCGCGGCGTTGGAGAAGATGCGGATACCGAGGACGACGACCACACCGGTGGAGAGCTGCGAGCCGACACCCAGCTTGTCACCGAGGAAGACGATCAGTGCAGCGACGACCACGTTCGACAGGAACGACACCACGAAGACCTTGTCGACGAAGATGCCGTCCAGCATCGCGCGCAGACCGCCGAACACCGCGTCCAGCGCCGCCACCACGGCGATCGGCAGATAAGGCTCTACGACGGCCGGCACTTCGGGCCGGACCAGAAGTCCGACCACCACTCCGGCCACCAGGCCCAGTACCGCGATCACGATGCACCCTTCTTCGGCTCTTCTGCTGTAGCTGTACGTACGGTCAGGCTCGACGCGGCCGGCAGCCGCAGGTCGTCCGACGGGGACAGGGCGGCGCGGATCCCGTAGTTCTCCTGCAGGGCGTGCAGGTACTGGCCGTCCGCGGAGTCCTGGAACGCGGTCCCCAGCCGTTTCTTGTCCCCCACCGCCAACACCTCGTACGGAGGCACCAGCGGCCTGTTGTCGACCAGTATCGCGTCACCCGCGGCCCTGATCGCCGACAACGCCGTCAGCCGCTGCCCGTTGATCGAGACGGCCTCGGCCCCCGACTGCCACAGGCCGTTGACGATCTTCTGCATGTCCCGGTCGCGCAGCCGCCCGGTGTCCGAGAAGCCGGCGTTCTCGCGCGGCTTGCCGCCACCGCCCGACGAGGAGCCCTTGGCGTCGTCCACGACCAGCTTGATCCCCGGCCCGCGGACCTCCGTCGCACCCGACAGCAGGGCCACGAGCTGCCCCTGGTCGCCGCCCTGCTGCTTCAACGCCGCGCGCTGACGGCTCGCGACGTCCTCCCGCAGCCGCTCGATGTCCCGCTCCAGGCCGTCCGCGCGCTCGTCGGCCCGCTGCACCCGGTCGATCAGCTCCTGGCGCTCCTTGGCCAGTACCGGCGCGGCTATCCGCGCCTGGGCGGCACCCAGCGTGACGACCATGGCGGCGAGCACGAGCCCGGCGGCGAGCGCCAGCTTGGCCTTGAGGGTGCGCGGCAGACCCGCGGTACCCTCCGCCTCGCGCCGGGCCGACGCTTCCGCATAGCCCTCGTCGAGACTGTGGTCCATCACGTGCGTCAGCAGCGACATGGAGGCGTCCGGGCGCGCGGGAGGCGCCGGCACCGGACTCCGGTTGTGGGGCGGCTGCGACATGCCGCTCATCGTCGCATGTCGCAGCCGCCCGTACCGAATGCGCCCGTCCGGTGGACGGGGAGCGACGGATACCGCTCCCCGTCCACCGGACGGAACTGCCCCACCACGGCTCCGGCTCAGTGCCCGGCGCCGTCCACCACCGCGGCCCACTCGTCCAGCAGTGCCTGCGCGGACGAGTCGTCGGGCCCCTCGGCCCACAGGTGGGTGACCGCCTCAGCCGGGTCCGGCAGCACCAGCGCCCACCGTCCGTCGGCCTCGACCACCCGCACACCGTCGGTGGTGTCCACCTGCCGGTCCCCTGCCGCCTCCACGACCCGCCGCATCACGAGCCCCTTCACGGCCCACGGGGTCGGTACGTCCCGCTTGAGTACATGGGCTCGCGGTATCCGCGCATCGATCTGGCTCAGCGTGAGCTGCGTCCGCGCCACCAGTCCGATCAGCTGGACGAAGGCCGCCGATCCGTCGAACACGCTGCTGAACTCCGGAACGATGTACCCGCCCCGGCCGTCCCCACCGAAGATCGTGTTCTCCGCCCGGCCCACCCGGGTCAGGTCGTCGGGCGACGTCGTCGTCCACTCCACCTGGGTCCCGTGGTACGCCGCCACCTGCTCGGCGATGCGGGTCGTGGTCACCGGCAGGGCCACCTTGCCGCTGCGCTTCTCCGCGGCCACCAGGTCGAGAAGCACCAGCAGCGCCCGGTCGTCCTCGATGATCCGCCCGCGCTCGTCCACCAGGGAGATCCGCTCTCCCACCGGGTCGAACCGCACGCCGAACGCCGCCCGCGCCGAGGCCACGATCTCCCCGAGCCGCACCAGCCCGGCCCGCCGGGACTCCGCGGTCTCCGTCGGCCTCAACTCGTCGAGCCCCGGGTTGATCGTCAGGGCGTCCACCCCGAGTCGGCCCAGCAGGCTGGGCAGGACCAGTCCGGCACTGCCGTTGGAGGCGTCCACGACGACCTTGAGCCCGGAATCGGCGATACCGGTCGTGTCCACCCCGCGCAGCAGCGAACCCGTATAGGCGTCGAACACACTGCCCGGGAACTGCAGGTCGCCGATCTCGCCCGGGAACGCCCGCCGGTACTCCTGGCGCGCGTACACGCGGTCCAGCTTGCGCTGCTGCTGGAGCGAGAGGTCGGCCCCGCGCTCGTCCAGGAACATGATGTCGACCGAGTCGGGCACTCCCGGCGAGGTCCGCAGCACGATCCCGCCGGCGCTGCCTCGCGCCGTCTGCTGCCGGGCCACGGGCAGGGGCACGTTCTCCAGGTCGCGCACGTTGATCGCGCTGGCCTGGAGCGCGGAGATCACGGCGCGCTTGAGCGCTCTCGCACCACGGGAGTGGTCACGCGCCGTGGTGACCGTCGCCCCCTTCTTCAGGGTCGTGGCGTACGCGCCGGCGAGCCGGACCACCAGCTCGGGCGTGATCTCCACGTTCAGGATGCCGGTGACGCCGCGGGCGCCGAACAGATGCGCCTGACCGCGGGACTCCCAGATCACCGACGTGTTGACGAAGGCGCCCGCCTCGATCGTCTTGAAGGGGTAGACGCGCACGTTCCCCTGAATGATCGATTCCTCGCCGACCAGACACTCGTCACCGATGACGGCCCCGTCCTCGATCCGGGCGGCCCGCATGATGTCGGTGTTCTTGCCGATGACGCAGCCGCGCAGATTGCTGTGGGGCCCGATGTAGACGTTGTCGTGGATGACGGCCCGGTGCAGGAAGGCCCCGCTCTTGACGACGACGTTGGAGCCGACGACCGTGTGCTCGCGGATCTCCACACCGGCCTCGACCTTGGCGTAGTCCCCGATGTACAGGGGACCGCGGAGCACCGCGTCGGGGCTCACCTCGGCTCCCTCGGCGACCCACACGCCGGGCGAGATCTCGAAGCCGTCCATATCGACCTGGACCTTGCCTTCGAGGACGTCGGCCTGCGCCTTGACGTAGCTCTCGTGCGTGCCGACGTCCTCCCAGTAGCCCTCGGCCACGTATCCGTAGATCGGCCGGCCTTCCTTCATCAGCTGCGGGAAGACATCGCCCGACCAGTCGACCGGAACATCCGGGTCCACGTAATTGAAGACCTCGGGCTCCATCACGTAGATACCGGTGTTGACCGTGTCCGAGAACACCTGCCCCCACGTCGGTTTCTCGAGGAAGCGTTCGACCTTTCCTTCCTCGTCCACGATGGTGATGCCGAATTCCAGCGGGTTCGGCACCCGGGTCAGGCACACCGTGACGAGTGCGCCCTTCTGCTTGTGGAAGCGGATGAGGTCGGTGAGGTCGAAGTCGGTGAGTGCATCGCCGGAAATGACGAGGAAAGCGTCGTCCTTCAAGGCCTCCTCGGCGTTCTTCACACTGCCGGCAGTGCCGAGTGGCTTCTCCTCGTTGGCATAGGTGAGCTCCATTCCGAGCTCTTCGCCGTCCCCGAAGTAGTTCTTGACGAGTGACGCCAGGAACTGGACGGTGACGACGGTCTCGTTGAGCCCGTGCCGCTTGAGCAGCCTCAGCACGTGCTCCATGATCGGCCGGTTGGCCACCGGCAGGAGCGGCTTGGGCATGCTCGAGGTCATGGGGCGAAGGCGTGTGCCTTCACCACCGGCCATCACGACGGCCTTCATGTCGGAAGAGTCCTCCTAGAGAGACGACGTTCTCGCCGACCTCACCCGCCCCGGACGGTGACTTCGCAACTCTTCCGCGTCAGCCGGGCGCCGAGCGAGCTCAATCGGCCGCGGTGTCCGCCTTCACGATCCGGCGGACTTGCACCACGTAAAGGATTCCTGCCCACCAGTAGAGGGTTGTACCCCATCCGGCGAACGCCCATCCGAAAACTGCCCCCATCCAGGCCAACCACCCCGTACCGTCACTGAGCAACAGCAGAGGGAAGGCGTACATCAGGTTGAAGGTCGCGGCCTTGCCGAGGAAGTTGACCTGCGGCGGCGGATACCCGTGCCGGCGCAGGATCCAGACCATCACCAGCAGCATCAGCTCACGGGCCAGCAGGGCCCCGGCGACCCACAGCGGCAGAATGTCTCGATAGGTCAGGCCGAAGAGCGTGGAGAGGATGTAGAGCCGGTCCGCGGCGGGATCCAGCAGCCGCCCGAGGCTGCTGATCTGATTCCAGCGCCGTGCCAGCTTCCCGTCGAGGTAGTCGCTGACCCCGCTGAGCATGAGGACGGCCAGCGCCCAGCCGTCGTGCTTCTCCAGAATCAGCCAGAGGAACAGGGGCACGCCGGCGAGGCGAGCCATGCTCAGGATGTTCGGAATGGTGAAAATTCGGTCCGTCTGAACCCGAGTCTCCTGGACCTCCACCCGGGGGCCTCCACTGTTGAACGTACGAACGATGCCTCCTGACCCTACAGGAACACGCACCGCGCCTGAACGCAGAAAAGCCCCGCACCGAGCCGGTAAGGGCTGGTGCGGGGCTTTCCCACAATGATTGTTCGGCGGCGTCCTACTCTCCCACA
>NZ_JBIVAL010000036.1:0-24829 GCF_044745505.1 Streptomyces sp. NPDC086989 | reverse complement strand
GGAACAACACCCACAACTCATCCGGCACCAGCCGCTCAACCAAATCCGTCATGCACGATTCAACGAACGATCACGCCATAAGAAACGGCGTCTTAAGGGCGGCTGCCCAAGCCCCCTCAGAGGAAACCGGGGCCGTCGGCACCTGAACATCCTTGAGGCCACCGTCCTCGGCGACGCCCGCTGGCAGCCAGTTCACCTCGATGCCTGCCCTCTCCGCCAAGACCGGCACCGTGGCGACGAAGCCCTCGGACAGAGCAACCATGATTGCGTGACTCGTTCTCCGGCGCCACGCGAGCAGGGCGTCGACAAACTCCTTGAACACGAGAGGGTCGTCAGCCTGCATGGGGCCGATGCCGGACGGCAGACCCAGTTCGGCTTGGTAGACGCTCACCTGGCTCATGAACAGCCGGGAGGCCCCGTTGGACGGGTTCCAAAGGGTCTGGTCACCCATGTCGTAGTACTGGCTCAATGCAGCCCCTCCCTGCTGGTCATACCGGCCAGCGTCGCGAGCACATGACATTACGGTCAGTCAGCCCTCTACGGAAAGTGAGCCAGAACCTGACTTTGGGAGGCACCGCCCACCGTCGGAAAGTCGTGCCGACTGTCTAGACGTCGTCGGACGTTAGACAGCCGCAATGCCGTTGCATGGGGCCGGAACGTCTGGGGTGGCGCGAGTGGCCTAGAGTCGCGCCCGTGAACATACCCATGGCGGTTCGTTGGGCCCTGCTCGCCTGCGCCAGCCTGAACCTCTTCTTCGCGCTGAAGGCGCTGCATCGCATGCGCCGGGCCGGTCCGGGCCACCGAACCGGCCCCGGTCTCGATGCCCTCGACCATGCGCTCGGTACGGTGCTGATCGGCGCTCTCGCCGCAGGGGGCGACCACCCGGCCGTCGTCTTCGCCGCTCTGACCCTGCTCCTCCCGGTGACGCTCTGGAAGATTGTCCGCGAGACCCGTGCCCGCCACGAGGCGAAGGGCCGTACCCCCGCCGAGGCAGGCTAGACCCGCCAGCGCCGGTCCCGTGGACACGCGGGCCGACAGACAAACGGGGCTGGCCCCAATCCCGTAACGGCATGTGGGCGCGTGGCACCGGGCACAGGGGCCGGTCTGGCTCGGTGCCCAGGTGACGGGCTGCGGTCTGGCGGGCGTTCGGGGGTGGTCATCGTGTGCTCCTGGGGATGCGGAGGACGCCCCTCCCATTAGATCGCATGTTCGATTTTTTGCGCGAGTCTGTGCAGGTCACCGGCCGTAGGTCTGGTGACCCAGGGCGCTCAGCGGCCACTCGCGCCGCCGACCAGGGGTCCTGTTGAGGCTGATCACCTCGCTGGCGGCGGTGATGGCGGTGCTGGTCACGTCGTGCGCGGCGCGGCACAGGGCCGCCATGTCGCCTGTCCCGGCACCCGGCGCCGTTCGTGCCGGGTGGCGGGTGTACGGCTTGGCCGCGCCGGCCGGGCCTTGGCTTTCGTGGGCTTGGGTTTCACGGCGTGCCTCGGCGGGGCGGCCTTGCGCCGGGGTGTGGGCCGGGCGTGCCGGCTCTCGTCGGATGCCTTGCGGGCGGCCGGTGCGCGGCCGGCGGGGGCAGGCGAATGGTCGTCCTCAGGGGCCGTGGACGGCTCGGGCAGACGGGAGAGAGGCAGCCCCGGCACTGTGTCCGGCCGGGGGCGGCGGGCTGCTTGTGGTCCGCCGGGATTGCGGCGGGGGAGGCTTTGGCGGGCCGGGTGGGGGCGGGGTGGACGGTGACGCATCCGGAGGCCGCGAGCAGCGCGGCGAGGAGCAGGGGCCAGCGGCGCATGCCGTCACCGTGCCGCAGCCTGCCCCGGCACCGGTGCTGCCGGCCCCGCCGGGCCCCTCGGATGGTGGATGCGGCCGCCGCGTCGCCGGGCCGAAGCGGGCCGGCCTGGCCGACCCTGGAAGAGGGGTGTGGTTGTTGGGGGTGCATTACCCGACCCGCGGCGAGGAGGGAGGCCAGGTGATGTTGCGCCCGCCGGTGGAGCCGATGTTGGCGCAGGCCGCCGAGGTGATGCCGCCGGTGCGTCCGCTCGGTTCGGGGGTGGCGTATGAGCAGAAGTTCGACGGGTACCGGGCGCTGGTGTTCACCCCGGCCGCCCCGGGCGGTCGGGTGCTGCTCCAGACCCGCCGCGGCGCCCTCATTCAGGGCGCGTTCCCCGATCTCGTCGCGGCTGCCGAGGCGCAGTTGCCGCACGGCCTGGTCCTCGACGGCGAACTCCTCGTGTGGGACAGCAAGGCCGGCGCCCTGTCGTTCGAGGGGTTGCAGCGCCGCGCTGCCGCCCGCGCCCGCAGCGCTCCCGCGCTGGCCGCGAAGCAGCCGGCCCATTTCGTGGCGTTCGACGTCTTGCAGATCGACGGCCGCGAGCTTCTGCACCTGCCCTACGTGGAGCGCCGCGCCCGCCTGGAGACCCTGTTCACCGACCACGCCCTGACGGCCCCCTGGACCCTGTGTCCGATGACCACGGACCCGGCCAAGGCCCGAGAATGGCTCGACTCATGGACGGACGTGTCCGGCGTCGAAGGCCTTGTGGTCAAACCCCAGACCAGCCGCTACATCCCAGGTCACAGGGGAGCGTGGACCAAGGTCAGACGACGCGACACCACCGAAGCGATCATCGGCGCCATCACCGGCACCCTCACCCGCCCGCAGCTCCTCCTCCTCGGCCGCCACGACCCAGACGGCCGGCTGCACGCGGTCGGCCGCACCGTCCCGCTGCGCACGCAGGCGGCCCGCCTGGTCGCCGAACACCTGACGGCCGCCGACCCCGGACACCCCTGGGAGGGCGTCACGTTCGCCGCGATCTGGGGGAGCCGCGACGTCCTGGACGTGCGCCTGGTCCGCCCCGACCTGGTGGCCGAAATCAGCGCCGACCGCTCGACCGACCGGGGCGGCGTATGGCGCCACCCGCTCCGCTTCAAACGGCTGCGCCTGGACGTGGGTGTGGAGGATGTTCCCCGGTTCGGGCAGGGGCCGCCCGCCGCAGCCGGCTGACCGGATTCCGGCGCGGTCAGAGGGGGTTGCGGGGCTGGGCGGGGTGTTCTCGGAGCCGGCGCCGGGGCCGCCGCCCGCAACGAACTTGTTGAGTCGCAGCGGAATCGACCGCCGGGTGCGTCGATGGGAGGACCGGGTGGTTGTTGGGGTGCATAACCCGACGTGCGGTAGGGCGTTGATCAACGTGCTGGAGGCCGTCTCACGGCTCAACGGACGAATCCCGCCTCGCGGCCTGGTAGCCGGCAGTGCAGTCCGCGATTTCCTGACCAAGCCGCAGCCGGAGCCGACGTCGCAGGCTGCGGCCGGGGGATGATCCTCGGGGTGCTGTAGGCACGGGTCTCGCAGACGACCTCGCCGACGTTGTCTTACGGAGCGATCGAGTGCGGCAGATAGGGGGATGGCCGGTGTTGTGGAGGTACCGGCCATTTCTGCCGTCGTGGGTTGCGTCTTCGTTAGCCGAGGCCGAGGCCGAGGCCAGGCCGGTGAGGACGCTGCTGACCAGGCTGCTAATGCTGGATTTAACCCTATGGGGTCTCGTGTTTCGGGATGTGTCGCGGAGCCCGGTACCCAACTTCACTGGGTGTTGGAGGCGCCCGGGTGTGGTGCCGTGTGGGCGGGCGGGCGGGGCAGGGGGAGGCGGGCTCGGGCGGCTTGTTGTTGCTCACTCGTTGATGGACGCCCTGTAGGCGGGGGCATCGAGAACATTGACAGTCGGCGTGTACCTGCCGCTGACGCGAGTGACGATTGGTCAGGCCATTCTCACGCCGACTACCACCTTTAGCCCCGGTTGCTGCGCCGTTCCTGCTTGGCCGCGCCGCTGCATCGGGTGCGTCAACTTCGAGGGTGGCGGATTCACTCTTGTCGGGGATGGCTGCAAAGGTGCAACGGGGACTTTCGGTCATGACGGGGCGGGCGGGAGAGGGGCGGGAGGCGTGCGTGGTGGCTGCGGTGGCCTTGGCCTCATCCATGACGGTGTCGGGGGAGTGGTCCCGCGGGCGGATTCCGCAAACGTACTTCGCGGGATTGGCCAAACCCTTCCGTCTGTCACTTTACGTGTTCGGTCGAATGCGGTGCGCTACGGGATGTTCGGCTCCGCCACGGCACGCACTGTGCAGCCGGCCGGCGGCGCATTCCAGAAGCGTCCCGAGGGGAAAGAACCATGACCACACCTCCCGCTGCTCCGCTCCGCGTCGCCCTGGCCAACGGCAGCTTCGAACAGCCTGCCGTGACCGATGTGGAAATCCTGCCGGACGCCTCACAGACGCAGGCGGCCAAGCGGGTCCCGGGCTGGCTCACCACTGCCTCCGACCGCAAGATCGAGCTGTGGCATTCGGGCTTCAACGGTGTACCGGCGGCCGACGGTGCCCAGTTCGCCGAGCTCAACGCCAACGAGGTCTCCACGCTCTACCAGGACCTGCCGACCACCCCCGGTACGAAGCTGTACTGGCGGCTGTACCACCGCGGCCGCCAGGGGGACGACACCATGGCACTGGACATCGGCGCGCCGGGCTCCGCGGTGGAGCAGAGGCGCTTCACCGACGGCAACACCGCCTGGGGCTACTACACCGGCACCTACACCGTCCCGGCAGGCCAGACGCTGACGCGCTTCGCCTTCCGTTCCATCTCGGCTGCCGGAGGCAACCGGAGCGTCGGCAACTTCCTGGACGGCATCTTCTTCGGCACCGCTCCCAACGTGGTACTCGCCAAGACCGCCATTCCCGCGGGGCCGCTGGAGGTGGGCGACGTCGTCACTTACCGCATTACCGCGAAGAACGAAGGCGGGGGCGGGGCCGAGAACCTCATCGTGAGCGACGTGATCCCGCAGGGCACGACGTACCTGCCCGGCTCCCTGCGCATCGTCGACGGCCCGAACGCCGGAGCGAAGAGCGACGCGCAAGGAGACGACCAGGCGTACTACGACGTCCAGGCGGACAAGGTCGTCTTCCATCTCGGCAACGGTGCTTCCGCCGTGGAAGGGGGCAGCCTGCCCAGCACCGAGACCCTGCCGGCAGGTACCACGGTGGAGTACCGGGCCGTCATCGACCGGGCTAGCGCCGGCAAGCAGATCCGCAACACCGCAACCGCCTCCTACGACAACCGGCTCGGTGACACGCCGGAGCCCCTGACGTCCACCTCCAACGAGCAGGTCACACAGGTCAAGCCGGCCGCCGACCTGAGCGTGGCGAAGGCAGCCGACGCCACCACCGTCACCGTCGGCCAGACGGTGACCTACCGCATCACCGTCCACAACACCGGCCCCAACGACGCCACCGGCGTCACCGCCACCGACCGGCTCCCCGACGGCCTCACCTTCCTCTCCGCCGAAGGCCCCGGAAGCTACGCCCCGGCCACCGGGCAGTGGACCGTGGGAGACCTGGCCGACGGCGCCACAGCCACCCTCGTGCTGCGAGCCAAGGCCACCAAAGCCGGCCTGATCGGCAACACCGCCACCGCCACCGGCAACGAAAAGGACCCCGACACCACCAACAACACCGACACCGTCAGCGTCTGCGTCGAACCGGCCCCCTCCTGCTGCGACCCCTGCGCCGGCCAGGAGTAGCCCCCAGCCAATCGCCACGAGGACCACTTGCCGCCTCGGCCCGCTCGGCTGGATCCAGGTCGGCGTCTTCCTGCTCACCGGTGCCCTCACCCGCGGCTTCCAGACGGGAGTGGAAGGTGGTCTCGCCGTAGCGGGTGAGGACCGCGTCGATGGCTCCCGTTCGAACCACGTATGGAATGAGTCGTTGGGCCCGGAAGAAGCTCCGCCCCAGGCTCTTCCTCGCCACTGAGGAAGAAGATCCGGGGCCAGTGCCTGCGCCCGACCTCATCCAGCAGGGCAGGGCGGTTTGGAGGCGGCTGTTGCTGCCGTCGTGGTGGTCGGCGTCTGTGTCGTCGAATTGGTAGTCGCCGGCGGCGAGGTAGTGGAAGGTGTGTGCGGGGAGAGCGACGCTGGCGGCCCGGGTGCCGTCGCCGCCGGCCCTCTCTGCTTCCTACCCCGCCGGTGCCGCGGCCTGGCGTCGGTTTCCAGGATGCCGCAGCTTGGCTGCGGGTTTGCTGTCGTTTCGGTGGGCTTCCCCGTACGGTGCAGGTGGGGATGGTTTGGGTCGGTGAAGAGCGGGACCGGAGGGTTGGATGGAGTCGCCGAGGGTGACCGTTCGTGCCGAGGCGGACGGCGTGTCTGTGGTGGCCTGCTCGGGAGAGTTCGATCAGGACACGGTCGGCCTGCTGCACGAAGCCTGTGAACGCGAGACGGCCGGCGCGCAGCTGCTGGTGCTCGACGTGAAAGGCGTGGCCTTCGCCGACTCCTCGTTCCTGAACACCCTGATCCGCCTGCGCCGTATCCGCCCGCTGGCTTTGGCGGGGCCGCTGCCGGCCCAGCTGCACCGCCTGCTCGAGCTGACCGGGGCGCTCCCTCTTTTCGAGGTGCGCCAGAGCGGCGTGGCCTGAGGTCTGACGCGGCGTGGGTCAGGCTGGATCCGGTCCCGCGCCCGTGCGCTCGGTGCATGCCGGGTGGGCTCCTGGATGGCTGGTTCCTCGGCATGCCCTGCGGGCGCCTGGAGGTTCCTGTGTCGGCTGCTTTCAGGTGGGCACATGCGGTGGCATGACTTTGTTGCTGCTGTTTCTGCTGCCGCTTGGTCTGGCCCTCGTGCTGCTTACGACCGGCGAAGACCACAAGCACGGCCGGCACCGCCACCCCCGATGACCGCCTGCCCTCGCCACCGGGCCGGCTGGCTCCGCCGCGCAGCAGTGGGCGTGGGCTTGGGTGCGCGGTGCGGGGTGGGGGCGGCGTGAGCGCAGTGGTCCCGGGGAAGATCGGCTGAGCGCCGGTGAGATCAGGGCCGGCTGGTCTGGGCGGCGTTGAGCGTGGCGGTGACGGTTTTGCCGTCGTGGTGGATGCGGACGTCGGTGGTGGCGAGCTGGTTGACCAGTCGCCAGCCGAACCCGCCGGGGGTATCCGGGGCCCAGGGCTTGGTCTGTGGCGGGATGGTGGAGCGGTCGCGGACCTCGACGGTGACGATTCCGGTCCAGGCGGTGATCTGGAGGGCGGTGGCGCCGCCTGCGTGGCGGTCGGCGTTGGAGATCATTTCCGTCACTACGGTCAGCACGTCGTCCACGCCCGGGGCGGGCAGGTCCAGGCCGTCAAGGACGGCGCGGGCGGTTTCCCGGGCCTGCGCGCAGCTGAGGCCCGCTCCGAGCGGTTCCGCCAGTAGCCGAGGCGGCGGCGCATCGTCCATATCGTGCACTTTCCCCCGCTTTCATCCTGTATGCGACGAGCTGGACGTCTCCCGCGTCCACCCCTGCCGGCCGCCCGGGTCAGCCCCTTTGCCTGCCACTGCTGGGCGTCTTGGCATGGACAGGCAGCGAAGAGAATAGTCCCGCCGGGTGGGGCGTGGGTGGGGGGACGTTCCCGATGCCTGAGGGGCAGCGGCCGGGGCCGCTGATGTGCTGGTCAGGCCGGTTCCGGAGATGTGCCCAGGCCTCTCCCGCCACTCAGGAGCGGCGGCGGGCGCCGGCACGGGCATGCGCGGCTGCCGGGGAGGGGCCGGGGGTGGATGTGCGGGCGGAGCTTGTCGCTGTGCGGAGTGGGTGGCGGGGTGCGGCGGTGGCGCTCGGGGGGTGCCGGCCCCCTTCGCCTTCTCCGGCGCCGGTGAACTTCCCTGACCGGGTCAGGTGTGGAGGTGGCTGTTGGTGCCGTCGTGGTGGTCGGCGTCTGGGTCGTCGAACCAGTAATCGCCGGCTGCGAGGTAGCGGAAGGAGTGGCTGGTGTGTGCGGGGAGGGCGACGCTGGCGGCGCGGGTGCCGTCGCCGCGGGAGGCGAGGGGGTGGGTGGCGGGGTTCCAGTGGTTGAAGTCTCCGACGACGCTGACCGGTCCTTCGGGGGTGTCTTCGGGGAGGACGAAGGTGACTTCGGTCCGGTTGCCCTGCCGCTTGCGTTCGAGCACGGGAGATCTCCATCCGTGAGGAGTCGTCGGGGTGCGGGAAGTCTGCTCCGTGCGAGGGCCGGCCGCCGTGCGCGGGGCCGTGGGTGGCGGGGGCTCACCCGGCCGGACCTCTCGCCTTCGGATGGGCGGGGTGTGCGTGGCGGGGCCAGGCCGGCGTGGCTTTCGTCCGGCCGGGCCCACCGGTGCGTGGACCTCGCTCTGTCACGGTGCCACGCACGTGTCCGGGCTGCCCGCCGTGTGGGCTGCCCAGGTGAGGTACATCGTGCACACCCCTTTTCGCCCGCCCGGGGCGGCCGGGGGCGGTGGGGTCAGGTGTGGGTGATGGGGAAGAGGTCTTCGGCTCCGGTGAGGGCGAGCAGGCGCCGGAACTGGGGTTGGGGATTGCGCAGGCTGATGCGGCGGCCGTACTCACCCGCGGTGCGCCGGGCGCTGATGAAGGCGTTGAGGCCGGCGGAGTCGCAGAACGACAGTTCGGTGAGGTCCACGACGATTTCGGCCGACCCGCCCTCCTGGGTGATGGCGGCGTGCAGGGCGGCGCGGAGCATGGGGGCCCGGTCGATGTCCATTTCGCCGCCGACGTTCACCACGACCTGCCGGCGACTGTCCTCTGGCAGCGTTCCGGGGTCGTCGTTTTGTTGATCTCCCATGCCGACCACTATGCGATGGCCGGGGCCGTGGTGGCAGGAGTGGATCAAGACCTTGGAGCTTTTGTGTGCGGTGGTGCAGCTGGGCCGCCGGGTCGTGTCAGCGGCCGTACGCTCAGGTCCAGCTGGGCTCCTGGACGGGGCCGCGGAGCTTGGTTGCTGCGCGGCCATCGCCCGCCGCCCGCCGCCCGCCGCCCGCCGCCCGCCGCCCGCCGCCCGCTACGGTGCGCAGGCGCGGCAGGTCGGGCGGGAGTTCGGACACTGCTCAGCCCCCGTCCTGCGCCTGCCGCGCGGCCTTGCACGCCGGGAAGAGCGGCGACGCCCCAACGCCGTAACGGCAGGTGGGAGCGTGGCAGCGGGCGCAGGGTCCGGTCTGGCTCGGGGCCCAGGTGACGGGCTGGGGTCTGACGGGGGTGTCGGGGGTGGTCATGTGACCGTGCACGATAGTTGGCCCATTTGGCCAAGTAGGTGCTCGGAATCGGTACTACGAGTCAGCCGCACTCGCGCCATCAACCGGATGCGGGCCCAGCTCCTGGAGTACTTCCCCGCCCTGGAACGGGCCTTCGACTACGCCGCGTCCAAAGCCGCACTGATTCTGCTGACCGGCTACCAGACCCCAGCCGGCCTGCGCCGGCTCGGCCCGAGCCGCCTCACGACCTGGCTGAAGAACCGCAAAGTCCGTGACGCCCAGGCCATGGCCGATGCAGCCGTCGCCGCGGCGCAGGCCCAGCACACCGCCGTGGCAGGGGAGAGCACAGCCGCCGCCGTGGTCAACGCCCTGGCCCGGTCCGTGCTGGCTCTGGACGAAGAGATCGCTGCCATCGACGCGCAGATCGCGGTCCGTTTCCGAGAACACCGCCACGCCGAAGTGGTCCTCAGCATGCCCGGTATGGGCCCGTTGCCGGGGGCGGAGTTCATCGCCTGCACCGGCGGCGACATGGACGCCTTCGGCAGCGCGGACCGTCTCGCTCGGCGTCGCCGGTCTCGCTCCGGTCCCACGGGACTCCGGTCGCATCAGCGGCAACATGCGCCGACCACACCGCTACCACCGCCGACTCCTGCGCGTCTTCTACCTCTCCGCCCAGATCGCCGCCCGTTTCTGCCCCACCTCGAAGGCCTTCTACGACCGTAAGAGAGGCGAGGGCAAGAGCCACAAGCAGGCGATCCTCGCTTTGGCCCGCCGCCGTCTCGACGTCCTATGCTCTCATCCGCGACCACCGCACCTTCACCACCGAGCCGCCCCAACCCGATCTCACCTCGGCATAGCGCTCTTGTGACTTTGCGCTTCATGTGGCCTCTTGGCCGCACCTGGTCGTTCCCAGGTTGGGCGGTAGGGATCAGAGGGCCCAGGGCAGTCGGAGGGCCTCGATTTCCGTGTCGTTCAGGAGTGCCTCGACGAGCGGGGCAGGGCCCGCCACTTTGGTGGCCCACAGGTCGTAGTCCGTGCAGAGGACCCAGGACCGGTCCTGGGACCAGAGGTTGGACGGGGTCCAACCGTCCTCCTCTGGGTGGTCGTACAACGCCTTGGCATCCGCGAGCGTGCCGGCCCGGACGTGCAAATTGTCGAAGTCCTCGGCCCTCTGCAACAGCGGGTTGTAGTAGGCCAGGCAGCGGGTCTCGGCACCCTGCGGGCTGTGCCCGATGAGGATGTCGACTAGGCGGTTCCAGTCGGTCCGGTCCAGGCTGCCCTCGGACGGCCCGTCGATGCCGACAGGCCAGCCGCTCGGCTCCCGGAGCGAAGGGAAGGAGCGGTAGCAGGGCAGCCGCCCCTCGGGCGCCACGGGATCACCGGTCCGCCGCGAGAGCTCCGCCCAGCGCAGCCGGCGCCAACGGGGGCCGCGGGGCTCACCCGGCGTCCCCCCGAACACGTCCGCGGGATCGAGGCCCGGGATGATCTCGGGCCCGCCGCCATTCAGCACGGCTCGTTGATAGGCGACATAGGACATGTCGGTCGGCCCGAGTTCGTGTTCGTACATGGAGTGGAGCACCCAGGCGGCGTCGGGCAGTGCCGGCGGCATAAAGCCGGTGAGCCCGTCATCGTCGGCCAGCTCCCGCAGCCAGTCGGTCTCCCCAGCCGCGGCCAGCGGCCAGCGGGCGGTCGCCCGAGCAGCGGATGTCTCGTTCATCCGTTCAGGGTGTCACCCGCGCTGGGGGGAGTGCCGGGTGCAGCCCACGTTCCCGGTGCCCTTGACAAGCATGATTGGGAATCAGTCACAGCTGAGACTGAGCGCGCAGGGTAGCGGGTCGAATGCCCTGAGCGGGCCGTCCGCTCAGAAGTCGATCACCCACACCGTCCCGCAGCAGTTCTGCGTGATCCAGGCGTGGCGGCCGTCCGGCGTCAGCGCGATACGGGTCGGCCCTTGGACGTCGAGGGTGCCGGTCACCTTGTTCGTGCTCGTGTCGATCACGGACACGCTGTTCGAGCCCTGGTTGGTGACGTAGGCCCGGTGGCCGTCGGGGCTCACCACGACGTCCATCGGGCGCTGGCCGACGGGGATGGGCGCGCCGATCACCTTGCCGGTCGCCGTGTCGATGACGGACACGGTGCCCTGCAGGTCCGTGACGTAGAGCCGTCGTCCGTCGGGTGTCACCGCGAGGCCGTACGCGAAGTTGCCGAGGCGGCCGGGCCAGCCGATGACCTTGTCCGTGGCCGTGTCGATCACGGACAGGGAAGTGGGGGTCCCGTAGCCGGAGTTGGTGACGTACGCCCGGCGGCCGTCGGGGGAGACCACCACGTCGGCCGGGGTGCTGCCGACCTCGATCTTGCCGACGGCCTTCTCGCTCGCCGTGTCGATCACGGACACGGAGTCGGAGAAGGAGTTTGCGACGTAGAGGCGGCGGCCGTCGGGGGTGACCGCCAGGCCGAGCGGACCGTCGCCGACACCGACGTAGCCGATCTCCGTGTTCGTGACCGTGTTGACCACGTTCACCGAGGAATAGACCGTCCCGGGGCTGGTGACGTAGGCCCGGAGCCCGTCCGGGCTGAGCGCGACGTCCTGCGCCGAACCGAGGTAGATGCGGGCGGTTCGCTGCAGCGTGTGCGTATCGATCACCCTCAGCGGGCCGAGCCACCCGGTGGCGACGTACGCGAGGCCGCCGTCCGGAGACAGTGCGACGCCGTACGGTCTGCCGCTGACGTAGACGTAAGGGCGGGGCGAAGGGGGCGGAGCGGTCGACGCCGCGGCGGACGGCGGGACCAGCAAGCCCGCCAGAGCGAGAAGAGCTGCGGCAAGGCCGTAACGGATCCGCGAGCGGGAACTCATGGGCGCCTCCTGCCCCCTTCCAGGATGCCGGGCCCGGCAGCGCCCGCAAGCGGGCCACACGGCGCAGGAAGTCCTTCCAAGTGATCTTGCGACGGTTGATCCAGGCCTGCCTCCCCCACTCCGGCAGCCGGGGCAGCCACCATGAGGCGGCTCCTTCTCACCAGCCAAGCGAACCGGCCCCGCGAACGTTCAGAACATCTTGGAAAAACTTGTGGAGCGGGCGCATCCGCTTCCCTGTGCGCCCCTACGCTCCCGCGCACGCCCCCGACAGGTCACGCGCCTTCGACGCCAAACACCGTCTGCCCAGCACCCACACCCACCGCTACGCCATCGCCAACGACACCCTCACCGCCGGGCTCCAGTACACTGCCGCCCACGCGCCCACCCCGCTCTACTACGTCCTCGGCGACATGAAGGTCCTGACACCAGTCGAAGTCCTTCACTACACCGACCACGCCCTCCAACCCGGTACCGGCTCCTACCGCCTCATCCGCACCGACCGAGCACACTGCTTCGACGACGTCTTCGGCCGGCCCACCACCCGGGCCGCATAGACTCGCGCCCGGCATGCGCCGGTGCGCCGATCCCGCACCGTTCTTGGATCTGGTCGTGGTCCAGTCTGCTCTGGACAGGCGCACGTCCTGGCAGTGCCGGTCCGGCAGAGGGCAGCGTCAGTCACCCAGATCTTCGGCATGCTGTGCCAGCTGGGTGCGCAGCTGTTCAGCCTGGGCCTCGGCCGCCCGCAGCCGGCGCTCGAGGACCGCGCGGGACGGACCTGCCGGGGCGGGGTCATGGGGCTTGCTGCGGACACGTGGCACCAGCCAGGCGTCGAAGCGTTCCTCGGCCTCCTCCTCGCTGGCGTCACCACCGACATCGTCGACCCGTCGGTCCTGCAGACCGCTGCCGCCGCTGTCTGGCGCGGTGCCACTGCTCCGTGCGGTGGGCAGGTCCGGCTCCGTGCACCCGCTCCCTGACGGGATGGCAGGGTCCAGTACCATGCACCCCACTAATTGAACGTGCTCAAATCCTGGGGGCTTTGGTGGGGGAAGAAACGACGGGCCGCTGGCTCGCCGTCGTGCTGTGGTCGGCGCTCGCGGTGGAGGTCGCGGGGCTGGTGGGAACGTTCGCTCTGGCGGACACCACCAGGCTGATGCCGGAATTCGAGGGGACTCTCGTCTTGGTGTGCGCAATGCTCCTCGCCATGACCCTGGCGGTCCTGCCGATCGTGGTCGTGGTGCTGACGCTGTGCAATGCCCGGAACACCACTGCCGTCTGGCGGGCAGCCGCCTCGTGGATCCTCGCGCTCGCACTCCTGGTCATGCTGGTCAGGGCGGGCTCGGGGCCCTGGGTCGTCTGGTGCGCCGTCGCGATGGCCGCCTCAAGTGCGGCCACTGTCCTGTGCGCCGGCAGCCCGACGAGGCTGTCGGTCCAGCCGCCCCGCGCCGCAGTTGCAATCGCCGTCGTCGTGCTGGTGGCGTCGGTCTGCGGCTCCTACTCCGGGCCCTACACGGACTATCCGGGAGTGTGGACCGCCTCGAACGACACTGCGTCTCTGACCCTGGCCGAGCAGATGGAGCACGGGGACGGTGGTGAGTACACCCTGCGGGTCGGGACGTGCACGGAGCAGGGCAGATGGGTCTTCGACTACCCGCAGATGTCGACTTCGGTTCAGCTGTGGCTACACCGCGAGGGCGCGCTCGCGTGCATCCCGGGCGGACCCGCGACCCAGGTGCACATCGTCGACGGCAACCGGGCGGCTCCGGTCATCGCGCTTCCCGGGCTGCTTCTGACGAAGCAGTGAGCGGCACGGGGCGCGGCGTGGGGGCCGGGTTGCCGATCGGATCAGCGGCGAACCGGCCGAAGCGGGAAACCTGGTCATCAGAGAGGACTGGCAGATCGGGAACGGAAACCCCTGACGTAGCAATACAGCCCCAGTCACCGAACCGGTATGAAGATCGCGGATCTACCGCCAAAACCCGGCCGGATCCTCCCCGGGGCCGCTGCGGCGGCCCCACGATGTGCACCGGACCACCTGGCTGATGACTCGCGGCTGAGTAGCCGGTTGGCCAGGCTGGCCAACTACGACGCTCCTTACCGTGTTGGCGGGTTGATTCCGGTCCTTCGTACGATCGGGAGACCCAGGGGCCTGGGTGTGGCTTTAGCGCGCTCATGCCGTGGTTGTGGCATTGACTGATTGCCGCCCAGTGCCCCGCGACGACACGGCCACTCATTGGGATGAGCGAACCAAGATCGCTTCACAAGGACACGTCGGCGTGGTCGTCTGCAGGGACCAGTCAACCGATCGACGAGGGAGGCTCGGGTGCCCGAGCTCTGGGCGGGGACGGATGCCGGCAAGGCCGCGCATCACTGCACGGTGCATGTGGTCCCCGCCCGAGAATCGGACGACAGGCAGGCTCTCTCCGGGGAGACGCTGGAAATCGTGGTGGGCGCTCGTGACGAACTCACGCTGCACCCGGCCCACGTTCACGGCCTCACCCAGCTCCTGCGTCAGGCCGTCGGCACCATCGGCGCCCCCAGCACGCCCGGCGGCGGCCGGTGCTTCCACTGCGACGGCACCGGCCTGGCCCGCCCGCTGGCCGGCGGCCGGGCAAGCCTGAGGCGACCCTGGGCAAGCCATCCGTGACAGAGGCTTGCCCAGGGGCCGATTACGCCATCGCGGGGGCCACGGTCTCCAGGACGACGAGCTGCTCCGGGTCGACGGGGACGCCGTCGGTCTGGCGTAGCGAGCGGAGTGTGGTCCCGTCGGCGCACAGCCTGCACAGCCCGGCCAGAGGGAACGGGGTGGCGCCGATGCGGGTGTGCGAGGAGGAGCTGTCGTAGACGGGCCGGTAGCAGCCGGGGCACGGCAGACAGTCATCTACCTCGTCCCCGGGCGGGGAGTCCGGGTTGAGCAGCGGCACGATCCGCAGGAGGTTCTCCCCGGTGGCTTCGTAGGTGAAAACGGGCACCGTCTGTATCCGAGTTCGGACACCACTTGTCGATAACAGAGCCCGAAAACGTCGGTGAGAAGTAACGCCACTGCGAAGTGGACGGAGCCGACTTATTCGGCGGGTTCGGCGATCAGCGCCGTACCGATCTTGCGGAAGCCGAGTCGGGCGTAGACCCGCGCAACGTCGTCGTCACTTGCCGACAGGAAGACGGTTGCCGCACCCCGCGATCGGGCGTCGGCCACCAGTGCCTCGGTGACCGCGAGTGCGAGACCGCGACGGCGAGCTGCGGGGAGTGTTCCGACGCCGACGATCTCGCTGACTCCTGTGAGTGGTTGGTGCTGGCCTGCGGACAGCGCTGATCCATGCTCGACAGCTGCGGCGACCGCCGTCAGACCTGCCCGGATACGCACGATCGTGCGTTCCACCGATCCGTCGGCGACCCGGGCGTCGATCGCTTCCGCCAGTTGTGGTGCTCCCGCGTGACCGACGTGGGTTCCAGGCTCGGCGAAGGCGAGGTGAGGAACGGCCAGGGCGCTGGGCAGTATCGGATCGTCCGCGCCTACGATTCGCACGGATATGTTGCCGGACAACTCCTCCAATGGAGTTGCGGGAGTACCGGGATCGAGCACCATCAGCGGATGTTCGTGGACCACGAGTCCCGACTCCTCCACTGCTGCCCGCAGCGTGGGCGTGGTCTCCGCGACCCATTCGAAACTCTCCGGGATCCCCAGCTCCCGCTGGCGGGCACGGACCTTCTGCACGTCGGTGGCCTCCAGAGGTCCGGTCCATCCCCGTGCGGGACGTGCGTAGAACGGCCAGCCCTGGCCCTCCCGCACGAACAGGATCAGCGGCCCGTGGTCCTCAACTCGGGCGCCGTGGCGCGGGACCGCGTCGTAGTACTCCTCGAGCTGGTCCAGCAGTGCCCGCTCAGGATGATCGTCAAAATCAGTAGAAGTCACGCCGGGCATCCAAGCAACAGGGCACCAGTGACGCCACTTCATTTCAAACGGGCGCCGTCGATCTCGGCGGGGGAGGAGGTGATCAGGATGCCGTTGCCGGACTGGCGGACGTCCAGGTGCACCATCCCCAGGACGGAGGGGAACGCGGTGCCGAACCACTCCGTGGACGGCCGGACGCTGTTCTCGCGGCGCGGCTTGTGCTGCTTGTGACGTCCCGTGCCCTGCCATTGCCGGTGCCGTCGACGAGCGCGACGTCGTCCTTTCCTGCAGAGCCCCAGCCAGCAGGAACAGCCACTGCGTGAAGCAGAACGGGGCAGCTTGTCCACGGGCGGCAGGGGAGACGATCATTCGGCCATGAGACCCGAAGTACAGACGTTCGTTGCCGACGGACCGCTTCCCGACTGGGACGCGAGCGAGGAAGAGATCGACCGGCGTGAACGCCAGCTAAGGACGATCTCCCGTCCTGTCACCTCCGAAGAGGCGACTGCCCTGGCCACCTGCTTCGGTCCCGACGACTGCTACGGCGTCGCCTGGACGCTCGTTCACCTGATCGAGACGGCTCCCAACCCGGTACCACAGTGGGAAGATCCGGGTCCCGAAGCCGGCGACTGGGCCGAGGTTCTGCGGGGGCGATGGGGCGGCGGCTTGACGGCTTAACTACATGAGGTGTCTTTGTCCGCGATAGCCGGACGAAGAGGTCTGTCCCGTGTCCAGGGCCGGCGGCGCCGCAGGGGTACATGTACCGGTATGGCTCGTGAACGGATCCGGTGGCCCCTCGTCGTGGACCGCGCTAGGGAGATCGTGGACGGGTACGCGCCTCTGAACGTTACGACCCTTGAGGCAACGATCCGAGGCTCAGCGGGGTACCGTGCGCGTCCATGAGCGGCGTGGCCCCGGCCGGGGACGGCCCGATGAGGCTGACACCTCCTCTACGGCGTGTCGTAGACCTGCAGCATCGGGATCTCGAGGATGTGCCGGGCACTCGGTGGCCGCACCGTCTGGGTGCTGATGACCTGTGTCCCGGTGGCGTGGGCCGCTTCGGCCAGCTCTGTGAGGGCCTGGTGAACCACGCTGCCGGCGATGCCTTGTTGGTAGGGGTTGTCGAGCAGGAGCAGGCCGGGGAAGGCACATTCCTCGTCAAGATCCGACTCGAGGAAGAGGGTGGCGTAGCTGTAGGCCAGGAAGAAGAGAACCTTCGCCTCTGCGCCCAGACCTTGATCCCACGGCTTCGAGCCGACGTAGAAGGTGAGGTCGGTGTCTCTGATCGAGACTTGTCCGGCCACCCACAGCGTTTCCCTGTAACGGTCGAGAAAGCCGTTCATGCGATCGGCGAAGATGGAGCAGCGGTCCATGGGGCTCAGGCCCGATGTCGTTGAGTTTGCCTGTTCCTTCTCGATCCGCTCGACCATCTGCTGCGCGGAGAGCACGCTGCGATGCGCATCGGTACGCCGTTGGAAGATCTCTTCCATCGCGGGGAAGGCGGTCAGCTTGTGTTCCAGCTGAGCGATCTGCGCGGCGAGACCTTCCAACGTAGCCATGAAGGGAGCGAGCTCCGCCGCGCGGCGCTGGTTGAGTTCTTGGGCCAGCTGAGCCTGCTGCACGTGCAAGTGCTGCTGAAGGGTTCGCGCGGACTCCAGGTCGGCCCGGGAGCGCGCGATGACGTCATCGAGATCGTCCAGCTCTGACTTCAGGGACCTGATCTCCACCTGTGCTCTGCGTTGACGCTTGTCGTCGTCCACGGGCTGGAAGCAGAGATAGCAGGCATCCTCGTCGTGGTCGCGGTGCGGGTCGACGTTCTGCTCGCACGCTGGGCACAGCCGGACCGGGAGCGTATCGAACACCTCGATGGAGGTCGCCAGGCGCTCCATGCGGCTTATCTCCGCGGTGACCGTCCGAGCCGAACGCTGGTGCTCCTCCAGGAGATGTCCGAGATTGGCTACCTCCTCGGTCGCTTGACGGAGGCGGTTGGTGATGTCGCTGTACATGTCCGTCAGCGAGGGGTCGTACCCGGCAGGGGAGCCGGCCGGGGGGTTCCCGTCGGTGAGGCCCCGAATCTCGTCCGTCAGGAGCCGACGGCGCTCGTACACGGCATCGAGTGCGTGGCGGAGTTCGATCCGCGCGCGGGCAACCTCATCAGCGGAGCGGACGAGGGGAAGGCCCAGGTTCTGGGAGATTGCTGTGACAGCTTGGAGCGTGCTTTCGCGAACCTCTCGGTCGACGGCCTCCGCTTCGTTGAGGCGCCGTTTCGCTCGGGCGAGATCGAAGTCCCTGTTCGCTTGAGCAGTCCGAACCCGGGCGAAGCCCAGGAGCTGGCTGACGACAGCCCGCCGTGTGAACGGCTGCTCCTTGTCGGCGAAGCTGGTCCAGGAGTCCTCGTTTCGGTAGAAGTGCCGCAAGGTGTTGCGGAAGGACAAAGGGGTTTGCTCGGTGGCTGAGGTCGGGTGGAGGCCCTTGGGGATGAGCAGGTTGGGCCAGCCCAGTTCGTTCAGGATCCAGTCGGAGAAGTCGGCCGCCGCGATCTCGTCGCCGTTGATGCCGATCTTGCCCATACGCCCATGGGTGAAGTACCTCGTGAGTCTGTACGGCCGACCGTCGACCCGGAGATCCGTACTGACCTCGACGTGCTCACTGGCTACGGCGGCCTTGAGGGCGTCGGCTGGGCTTCCCCGGTCGCCCAGGCAGTAGTCGATCACGTTGAGGGTCGTGGTTTTCGAGCTGTTCCGGACACCGGTGAGGATGTTGAGTTTGCCCGACTCGAAGGCGTACTCGTCCAGTTCGCCGCTGTGATGGACCAGGGAGACCTTCTCGATCCGCAGGCCGCGCTCGGAGGTACGGGGCTCACTCATGGTCGGATCTCCTGATGGAACGTCGCTTTGCCGACCTCGTCGGGGAACAGGTCGTAGATGAGTTCTTTCAGATCGGTGCCCGACATCGACGCCAGGTTGCCCTGCATGGCTTCACAGCGGCGTACCAGGGGCTCGAATTGATCCATCGCCGCGAAGCGTGCTGCTGCGGCCTTGCCAGCCGCGGTGAGCTTCACACGCTCGGGGGTGTAGGACACGGTGATGGAGACCAGACCGCGTGCGGAAAGGAAAGAAAGAAACTGTCGGTACCGGTGGTCCCAAGGACCGTACCGGTAGCGCACCATCGGCGCCTCGATCTCAGCAGCGTCCGAGGCGACGTACCTGCCCTGCCGGTCATTCATCCCTGGCAGGGCAGCGTGGGCTCGCTCGAGGAACCCCGGGTAGCGCAGAAAGAAGTCGAGCTTCGCGAACTTCGTCCGCCCCGCGATGTAGGGACCGGGGCTTTCTCCGCACAGGTGGATGAGGAGCAGCAGCCTAGAGGCGTGGAAGTCGACTGAGTCGTCGGGGTCCCAGGCCCTGTGGACGGGCGGCACGGCCTGCCTGCCGATCTTATGAGACATCTTCGTACCTGTTCTGGCAGCGTGCAGTGATGTCGCTCAGCACCGCCACGGCCTGGCTGAAGTCCACTTCCCCGGACTGCACCTCGGGAAGCTGGACGATCGCCTCCAGGATGGCTGCGTATGCCAGCTGACCAGTTGCGAGGGAGCCGCCACGTCTACGGGCCGAAGTCAGCTGACAGATGGCGTAGACCTTGTCTGCGAAGGCGGCGAGGCGTTGACGGCCAAGTCCTACGGTGCTGCGCTGGGCCTGGCGGAAGGCGAGCATCGCCTCATGCTGGCGCTCGGCTTCGGCCTCAAGTACGCCGGCGGGACGGAGCTTCTGTTGGAGGGTCATCAGGCGCTCGGTGGAGCCGTCACTGCGCAAGCCGGTGACCTTGCGGATACAGCCGTTCAGGATGGCTCGGAAGTCCTCAGCGGTGTGACTTCGCGGGCGCAGCTCGGCTGCGCTTCGCGCGATGTACTGAGCCAGACCGCTCAGTACCTCGTCGACCTCAGTCACCAGAGGTTCCTGCTCAAGGTAGTCCTTGATCAGCGGGACCAAGCGCCGGTGTGCCTCACTTTCGACGTGCTCCGTTGTTCGGGCGGTGATGAGGACATCCAGGCGGTCGACGCACCATCCGACGTCCCGACCGTCGCGCAGACTCAGCCCCGCGAGCTTCCCGACGACTTTGGTGTGGGTCGCCCTACTCACTGGCTCACGCTTGCCGCCGCGCTCGCACGCGAAGGGGTACAGGTCCGCGAAGGGCGTCTCGTTGACGATGAGGGCGAACCGCGTGCCCTCGGGGAGCGGCTTTCCCATGAACAGCTTGCCTAGGTAGCTCGACGCCGCTGTTCTGTTCCCTTCCTTCTTGGACATGTCGGGACGGCAGACGTCGGCGATGCTGTGGCGCTTTCCGGGACCTTCTACCGTCTTCACCTGACGGTAGAAAGGCACGTCCCCCTGATAGCAGAGGATGTCTTCCAAATCCTCCCAGGAAATTTCCGTCCAGTGGCCATCCAGCATGTCAAGACAGTCCAGCAGGGTTACCGCGTCCTGGTAGAGGAAGCCGCGCCGACTCCGGCGCCCCCCATCAGCAGGTAGCGTCACCGGCGCTCCTGCTGCGTCGCCGAGCGGCCACAACCGCAGCAGCGATGCACGTTCCTATTCGCACGACGCCCCCCAACTACGTGTGGAAAGTGCAGTAGATCACCCAGTGAATGCGGATCGCAACGGTCCGTTCAGATAAATCCGGAAGGTGTGAGGTGCCCAGCGCGCTGCACACCATCGCCGAGTTCTTGTCGGATGGGTGTGCAGAGCTTCGTCTGGCCGATGGACCGCAGGAGTCTTCGCATGCACTGCAGCACCGCAGCACCGCAGCACCGCAGCACCGCAGCCCGGGGCCGCGGCGCCCCGGGGGCTTCACTTCGCTGCTCCCAGCTCAACGCTGGTGATGGCTCACGCCCAGTCCACGCCCAGCTGCGCGAGGGCGGCGAGCTGCTCCTGGGTGAGTTTGTCGCGTCGGGTTTTGGTGTTGGAGATCCATACGCCCAGTTTCACGGTCACCGGTTCCGCCTCGCCGTCGACTGTGATCTCTTCGCCGTGTGTGCGGGGTACGGGCCGGTCCGCGCCTTCCCGCTCGACCCACTGTGTGAGGGCTGCCAGGCCCCGCTGGAATGCCTGTTGCGCCTTGCTCGGCCCCTTGGCCGTGCGTCCGGCCGCGGGGGCCGGAGGCGGCGCCTGGGCGGGTTCCACGCCCAGTGCGGTCAGCCGCTCTTGCTGTTCGGGCAGGAGCCGCGTCCAGGTGGCTGGCTGTTTCTGTTGTTGGAGCCAGTGTCCGATGTCGTCGCCGTCCATGAGGACGCCGGGGGCGATGTCGGGCAGCTGTCCGTCGGCGTCGACCAGGTCGGCCAAGACGCGGTACTGCCGCTGCCAGTCGAGTGGCCAGGGGCAGTTCCAGTCCTTGTCGATCGCGGCGAGTTGCGCGGCCCGGGTCGTGGCGGTGGCCTCGTTCTTCCCGAGCCCGTTCTTGACGCCTTTCCTGCGGAGGTTGGCCATGTGCTGTCCGATGGGCATCATCGCGTCGTCCTCGCCCCACCTGGCGTCCTGCCGGGGCGCAAGATGCCCGGTGGCCTTCCGGTATGAGCGGAGCACGGCGAGCTTGGCCTCCCACGCCTCCTCGCCGGGTTCCCACACCATGCCGGCCTCTGGGGCGTCCAGCAGGGTCTTGCGCCGGTCCTCGAGTTCTCCGGTGCGCAGGGCTTTGCGCTGCTGGTGCACCCACCGTCCGAGCGGGAAGCCCTTGGTGACGCCGACCTCAACCTCGGTGTCGTACGGGACGGCGTAGACGCCGGTGATCTCGTTCTCGGCCCGCCACCGGATCAGGGCCTGGTAGCCCTCCAGCCAGACCAGGGATTCGGGCCGGTAGACGCGGGTGCGCAGGAACGCGGCGATCGTGGCGGCATCCCGGGGCGAGGAGAAGTGCAGCAGCGCCGACTCGGCCGCGACGTCGGCGCCGTCCTCCTGGTCCTCGCCGTCACCCTTGCCGCCGGCTCCCACGATCTGCCCGTCCTCGTCGCGCCGGAGGTGGATCTTGCGCTGGCCGTGGGTGAGGGCCCGGGAGGCGAGCTGTTCGACGAGGCGCTCGTCATGAGAGCGCAGGCCCTGGAGGACGGCCACGAGGGGCTTGTAGCTGGCGCTGGCGATCATGTCGGTCGGGTCTTCGCCGGGTTCCAGGAAGATGGGCACGATGATCCGGGCGATCTTCGTGGAGCCGTCCTTGTTGAGCCGGAGTGCGCGGCCGATGTTCTGGACGATTTCGACTTGGGAGCCGCGGGTGTCGGCGAAGCAGATGGCTTCGACGCCGCGTTCGCCGGTGATGTCGACGCCTTCGCCGAGGACGCGTACGGAGGCGAGGAAGGCCCGGTGTACGCGCCGGTTGTTGGCGTCGATGCCGTTGGCGAACTGCCGCAGGATCTCGCGCCGCTCGGTGACGAGGTGGTCTCCGCACAGCCAGGCCGACCAGATCCGGTCCGGCGGGACGTGGCGGCCGACCTCCAGCTCGTAGAACTCCGCGTCGATGGAGGACTTCGGCAGCTTGGCCGCGGCCGCCAGATCGGCGTCGGAGGCGTCGGTGGCGTACAGCTCGGCGGCCGTCTGCGGCAGCTTTTCCGCGAAGGCGGCGGCTTCCTCGACCTTCTGGTGGAAGGTCATGACTGTACGGAGGTTGTACGCGGCGGCGTGTTCCAGGAGGGCGGTCTGCAGCAGGGCCAGGCGCCGGCCCCGCTGGGCCTCCTCGGATTCCCCGAGGATGGGGGAGGGGTCGCGGATCTCCAGGACGTCGATCTCGAACCCGGCGAGGATCCCCCGCTCGATCGCCTCGGACAGCCCTAGCTCCGCGAGCCACGCGCCGTACGTGCCGTCCGGGTCATCGGCCATGCTCGCGATCTCCGCCTCCTGGCCCCTGGCTCCCTTCTGCGGCCGGGCCGCGGCGAGGATGCGCGGGGTCGCGGTCAGGTAGAGCCGGAAGTCCGCCGGGATCCTGGCGTTGTCGTGGATCGCCGCCCACGGCCGGCCGAGGTCGCCGGCGGTGCCGTGGGCCTCGTCGACGATCGCCAGGTCGAAGCCCGCCATCTGCTGCCCGTAGAGCCGCTCCCCGCCGGCCAGCGCGGCCTCCAGGGGCCCGCGGACCTTTCTCTGGCCCTCGGGTGCGTCGATGTCGTCGCGGTCCACGAGGGAGGCGTACGTGGCGAATACGACGATCGGCCCGGACCCGGCCCACAGCGCCAGCTGGACCGGGTTGGTGGTGGTGCGGACCCCGAGCTCGTGCAAGACGGGGTCGTTCTCCAGCGAGCACACCGCGACCATCGGGGCCCGGTGGCCCACCAGGCGCCATGCCTGGGCGGTCTGCGCGAGCAGGTCCAGGGTGGGGACGGTGACGAGGATCCGGCCGCCGGGGAAGCACTCCAGCGCGCTCGCGGCGGCCGTGATCGTCTTGCCCGATCCGGTTGCTGACACGATGGTGCCCCGGGCCCCCTGCGAGGGCACTGCCGATCTTGCAGGGAATCCGACCCATTTGCGGAACGTGGATTTCTGGTCCACCTGGTGTTCTCGGAGCTGGATCAAAAGAATTCCCCTGGTTCGGGAAGGACCTGCTCGACGGAGATAATCCGGTACTCGCTGTCCTGGTAGATGCTGCCGGGCCGGCCGAACATGCGCCGCGCGTGCTCGACGGCCGCACCGGCGGAGGCCGCGAAGACGTGGCGGACCAAGGCTTCTTCCCCCGTGGGGGCGGTGGCCGGCCGTGCGGTGATGCGGTAGACGCGGTGCTGCAGCACTTCCACCGGCTGCCCGCCATCGGACTGTTCGCTCCAGGCAGTCTCAGCAGCCATCCGCTGCGCGCGCTGCTCTTCCCGGCGGGCGACTCGACGGTCCTCATCCGGGGAGTACGCGGCCATCCGCTGCTCCGTCATGAGGCGTCCGATGCGGGTCCATTCGAGCCTCTGACACGAGGCGATGTCCAGCTCGGTCGGCTTCCGCGGCTCGGGGGGTGCAGCGCGCGCCCGGTCTTCGCGGTCTTGGGCAGCCCGGCGCCGTTCCTCCACCTCGTTCAGAGTCAGCCCGGTGGCCCGCCTGACCACAGAAATCTGCGCCAATTCATCCGGATGATATTCGTAGACAGGCATCTGTACACCCGCTTCCAAGCCCCTGGAACGTGTAGCCTCTTTTCACCAACAGTACATGCTGCATCAGATAGAAACAGAGGGTTGTATGGAGTTCGCGGCCGGGATCCATGACATGACGGCAGCCGATGCGAGGCTGTCGCTAAGTGCATGGGCTGACTCCGGGGTGCGGGTTTTCGAGGTGGAAACCGGTGGAGCGACGGAGAAGACCGCGATCATCCAGGCCTTCGCCAGTGTGGTGCCAACAGATCCGCCGACGTCAGGGCGGAGCTGGGACGCCTTCTCCGACTCGCTCTGGGAGGGCGTGTACCGATTGGAGGAGACGCGTGTGGCTATCGTCCTGCGGGGGGAGTGCTGGGTGAACCAGCCGCACGGGGACGTTCGGGCCGCGCTTGATGTCCTTCAGGATGTCGTGACGCTGTTGGAAGACGAGAAGGCGACTCTTGGCCGGCCGACAAGCGTGTGCGTCCTGCTCCTCGGTGAGGCCTGAACTGGCAGCCTGGAATACGCACGGCGGGGGGTACAGGCCGGATTCGAACCGGCGTCATCCCCTCCTGACAAGAGGGCGCGTCTACCTCTGCGCTACAGTCCCCCCGCCGCGGTGGCCACAGCCTATGCACCACAGCCGGGAGCCTGTGCAGCGGGGCCCCCGGAGATCATCCCTTGCAGAGCCCCGAGAGCTCTGCAAGCCAGAAGCCGACCGCGACCCCCCTGTCACTGCTGCCAGCGCCCGCGAAGCGGGCTGGTCCTGGAGGCGAAGCCGGAAGGACCTGGTGGGGGAGCGAAGCGGACCCGCCCAACGGGCCGAAGGCCCGGACCCCGTGAAACGGGGTCACCCAGGCCTGCGAAGCAGGCCGTTCGGGATGAAGCGAAGCAGAATCCCGAACTAGTCCGCAGCGAAGCGCAGGACACCGGCCCGAAGGGCCGACTCTGGCTCGGCGAAGCCGAGCGCAGCGAGGCCCTCCATTGCCCGGAGCGAAGCGGAGGG
>NZ_JBIVAL010000035.1:0-28888 GCF_044745505.1 Streptomyces sp. NPDC086989 | reverse complement strand
ACCCGCCGGAACAACACCCACAACTCATCCGGCACCAGCCGCTCAACCAAATCCGTCATGCACGATTCAACGAACGACCACGCCATAAGAAACGGTGTCTAAGGACTGCCTTGCGGAACTGGCGAATGCCTTCGACGAGCATTCCGACGCCGTCTTCGTCTACAGCCACACCGCTCAGATCACCGAAGACGGAAACCGGGACGACACGCGGTTCAACGAGGCGAACGGCTGGCAGTACGAGGAGGTGGACGTCGACGGTCGCCGTCTCCTGCAAGCGGTCGCCATGGCGCCGACGCCGCACAACGTGTCTTACATCTGGTACGCCCCCAACCACGTGCGGGCGTTCCGCAGGGACACTTACGAGCAGGTCGGCGGGTACGACGCCACGCGCACGGTGCTGGACGACCAGGACTTGATGTGCCGTCTCTTCCAGGCCGGTGACTTCCACTGCATCCCGCGATGCCTGTACATGCAACGCATGCATCCCGACAACACCCAGCGCGACACCGAGATCAACGCGCACATTCAGTGCGAGACCGTCGCCCTGTACGACAAATACATCGAGCCTAACGCGCTCGCCTGGACCAAGCGGCGCGGGCTGCTCGCACTGGACCTCGGCGCCGCGCACCGCAAGCCGCCCGGCTACCTGGGAGTGGACCAGTACGCACGGGACGGAGTCGACATCATTGCCACGCTGCCCGCACCCCTGGACCTCCCGGACAACTCGGTCGGTCTGCTCAGGGCGGTGGGTTTCCTGGAACACGTGCCCGCGAAGGTTCCGCTGATCAATGAGCTGTACCGCCTGCTGGCACCTGGCGGCATGCTCCTCACCCTCACTCCCAGCTCCGACGGCCGGGGCGCCTACCAGGACCCGACACATGTCGCCTACTACAACGAGAACTCGTTCTGGTACTACACCGACGATCAATACCGTGCCTTCGTACCGGAGATCCAGGCCAGGTTCCAGAACTCACGGCTGGTCACCTACTTCCCGACCGACTGGCACGCCCGGAACCAGATCTCTTACGTGGTGGCCAATCTGATCGCGATGAAGGACGGCGCCGAACGCTGCGGCGGTCCCTTGCTGGTGTGACATCCGGGCGACGAAATGCGTGCAGGGAACGCAGTCACCCTTCGGACCCGTCCGTGTGACCGCTGACGGACCGAAGGGTGACCGTCGGCTCGACTCGGGCATCTCCGCGACGCGCAAGGCTCTCTGGATGTGGGCGCTACGTCTCCTGGAGCGTGGGTCGACCCACGCCCTGCCCGGCGCTCTACAGTGCGGCTGCGGACGATCACGAGACGGAGCTCCTGGACGCGGTGCGCGCCGCTCTTCGCGAAGCGGGGTTCGACCCGGGCAGCGAGGGCGGCGAGGGCGTGTACCTGGTCCGCCACGCCCGCGGCGTGATGGTGGGCTGGATGCCCGCAGAAATCAACGAGTTGCAACGCCCGCACCAGTGGCCAGCACCCGACGGACGAGGCAGCCGGTACGGAGCTGGCCGGACTGCACCACGCCACCGGTCTCGCCCTGGGCGCCGCGCTCTGTGGGGCGGGGTTCACCACCGAAATCCAGGACGACCACATGCTCGTACTGCTCCCACCACCAGCATGAGCGCCGTCACCGTCATTAGTGCGCCCTTGCCCGTGCTGTCAAAGCCCTCGGGCAAGTCCACCGCGCCGGCCATGCCGGCGACCGGGCGGCACCTCCAGCCGGGAGCCGCGCACCGGGCACAGGACGTCCGAGAACGCCCAATCGGTGCAGCGCCCCATCGATGGGAGGGCTGGACTACATCGGGGGGCAGTCCACGGGCTGGGGCACGACGGTGGTGCCCGGGCCGTGCTCCGCAGGAACGGGTGACGGTCCTACCCGCTCCGTCGGCGCTACGGAGCGGGGGTGAACACCACATCAGTGGAGCCGCAGCCGGCCGCGGTGTCCAGGAGCCGGACGCGCTCCAGCTCGTCCACCGTCAGGCCCCAAGGGACCTTGGTCGCGGTCCACTCCGCGGTTGGACCACGACCGTCCGGCAGGCATCGGTGCGTCGGTAGGCGGGACGGTCGAGCAGATCGCGCAGGAGGCCCGCGATGGCAACGACGTCAGCATGCACGCGCTACCGGTTCTTGAGCCGAGGACGAGACCCGCGGGCGCGGGCGGGCCGTTCGCCAGCCGCAAGGGTGTCAGATCACCGATTCGGCCCAGCGGCCGTGACGGGCTGGCTGCTCGGGCGGATATGGGCTGCGTCGTCCGTGCTGTCTTCCCCCCAACCCATGAGCGCAAGGAGATTTTGATGTTCCGTATCGCCAAGGCCGTAGCCCTTACCGCCGCCACCGGCGCCGTCCTGGCGGGCGGGGCCGGCATGGCCGCCGCCGACGCCACCGCCGAAGGCGCCGCCATCGGCTCCCCGGGCGTCCTGTCCGGCAACGTCGTCCAGGTCCCCATCCACATCCCCGTCAACGTCTGCGGCAACACCGTCAACGTCGTCGGCATCCTCAACCCCGCCTTCGGCAACACCTGCATCAACGCCAGCGGACACAAGGACAGCCACTACAAGGGCCAGCAGCACGGCGAATACTGACAAACACCAGACCCTGGACCCGTCGCACTCCGCGCCGTCACCCCAGAGCGCCGTGTGAACCAGCTGCAGCGCACAGCCCGGTACCGATCGGCCTCCCCCACGTCGTCCAAGGGCAGGCCGGCCCCCCTACCGGGCTGTGCGCTGCGGTTCCCGCGACGAAAACGAAACGGCTCCGCCCTCGGGAAGGGGAGCCGTTTGCCGTATGCGGTGGGAGCGTGGGGTCAGGCGCGGCTGTGGTGGTGGAGCTTGTTGCCGGTGAACAGGCGGTAGAGGGCCAGCAGGATGACGGAGCCGGCGATGGCGGCGATCCAGGTGGAGAGGTCGAAGAACCCGTCGATGGAGTCGACGCCGAAGATGACCTTGCCGAGCCAGCCGCCGAGCAGGCCGCCCGCGATCCCGATGAGCATGGTGATGATGAGGCCGCCCGGGTCCTTGCCCGGCATGATCGCCTTGGCGATGAGGCCCGCGAGCAGCCCTATGAGAATCCAAGCCAGAATGCCCATGACGCGTCTCCTACCTCGATGTATAAAGCTCGTGTCAGCGCACGCCTGCACCGAGACGGCGTTTTCAAACGTCCCCGCTCTTCGGAGCCGCCGCCCGCGACGACAGAGACGTGAGACAAGCCCTTCGCTTCCGCGCTTTGGGAGCAGCCGGTTCTCCCCACCGGGGCCCGGGGCCTCGACGGCGCCGGCCGGAGTAAGCGGGGCGCCTGGGAGTTATGGCCAAGCCGTCGGTACGGCCCGTCCCGGCGGCGCCAAGCCGTGCGAGGGACGGTGCTGGGTTTTTAGGCTGCGGCCACATAGCCACCCCCACGCCGCTGATCGCGGTCATCACAAGCCCAACGTTCTCGTCGTAGCGGTAGGCAGGATCGTTCTACAGGCTCCAGCTACCGTGCCCTACCTCCCGTCAGGCGGATGGGCGGCGCCAGCCACGTCCCTGTCGCGGGGGCGGCGGATCGCTCCTTCCTGCTCGCAGGCGAAGCCCCTGCTGTGCGTACCGGCGGCCCCCATTCGAGTTCACGGTCGCGGGACGCACTTTCATCGGCTAAGGGCTGTCCCGTAACCCCCGGTGGATCAGCGCGCGGCGTCGGATGCGGTGCATCGCAAGGCGGAGGGGCGTCCGCATACTGGGCGTATCCGGGCGTTCCGACAACGCAGCGAGGTGCCGTGGCCGGCGTCGCGCGCCGCCGGGGATTACGGGACAGCCCTTACGAGTCCGAGCGCAGCCCCAGGGCGCTGTGCTGAATCAGCCCGGCCGGAGCATCGGAACCCGACTCCCGACGCGTCAACTCGACCAACTTCGTCCGGAGGTCTGTCGCCGACTCGCCAAGCACGACGGCGCTGATCACCAACTCAAGCATGACGCGGTCGTAGGCATCGTCCGTTCCTCGATAGCGTTCGGCGTCACGTTCGATCACGGCACTGTCGATCCGCCATCCACCGCCATCGACGGGCGCGAAGGTCACTGCGAAGGTTCCGTTACCTGTCCAGCTTCGGTGCAGGAAGACGACCTCGCCCTCCGTGAAGACGTCCCGCTTCTCGTCCATGTCCCGTGACGCGTAGCCGAGCTGGATCCTCTTCCAGTCGTTATCTGACCAGATCCGCTGGGGCAGCTCCGGCATCGGCTGAGGAGCCGCTATCGGCTGGATACGACCGGCGAACGTGGACCGGGTTACGCGTTCGTCAGCAGGCATGCAGTGATCCTACGGACGAAGCCGGGCGCCCCAGCGTCCCGTCCCTCTCGCACCTCATTGTGAAACGATCAGTAAGCCGGCAGTCGGCGGAAGGGAATTTCCGCCGCTCGCCCCGGGACGCGTGATGCCGTATCCGTACGCGGTCGGGAAGGGTCGGGCCGTGGCGTCGGTTGCGGCGGCGTCGAGGACCGCGACCATGACGTGCGCCGACAGGCCGCTCAGGGCGTGGGGGACGCCGGCCCGCACTGACCCTCGCGGTCTCGGTGCAGCCCTACCCAGCCGTGCCGGACGGCGTAACCGCCGAGCTGCATCCGGGTGCGGACCCCGGCCAAGTCCGTGAGGTGGCGCAGGCGTCGGTGCAGCGTCCGCGGTGACAGACCGAGCTGCGCCGCGGCCGTCTGGTCGGTCAGTCCGGCCAGGAGGAGCCCGAGGATCTTCCGGTCCAGATCGGTCGGGCCGGTCGCACCGAACTCGACGGCAGGCTCGGCGTCTGCGCCGGTGTCCGAGAGTTCGAGCGGCTGCGCGGTGCGCCATACCGTCTCGAACAGCGCGTCCAACGCGTCCAACAGGCCGCTGCGGTGCAGCAGCACGGCTCCGGGCTCTCCGTCCGGTGTGACCGCCAGTGGGACGAGGCAGAGATCGGCATCGGCCAGCACGAGTTTCATCGGAAGCCGGTCGGCGACGCGCAACTGGACGCCCTTGCGCAGTGAATCGATCGCATCGTCGATGATGCCGGGCTCTCCCAGAACAGCCCGGTCAAGTACCGCCCGGAATTGCACCCCACGGCCGATTGCCGCGGGTTCGGCCGTGTTCTCGCCGGGGGACAGAGCAACGAACGGCGCTGTGATGAAGCTCCGGACCTGCGAGCGGGCCGCCTGCTGCACCTGGAGGAAGCGGTGGCGAATGGCGTCGACACCCGTGACGACCTCGATCAGATCGCTGAGGCTGTTCCCGGTCATCGCCGCCCGGTGTTCCTCGGCGAAAGTCACCAACGCGTGCTCCGCCATGCGCAACCCGTCCCGGCGCTCGCTGATGAGAGCGCCCAGAGCCACCGCCGGCGGCGCGGCGGTGAACCGCTCCTCCGCCGCCCTGGTCACGAGGCCCCACCCGACGAGACGGGACAACGCCCTGTCGACGTCGGCCTGCGGCAGCACGAGCTGGTCCGCAAGCGGGGATGCACGGGCGTCCGGCCGACCGAGCAGCGCCCGGTAGACGCGCTCGTCAACGGGTTCGAGGCCCAGAACATCCAGCATCGGCGACCGACTCTCTTCCGCTTGCCGCAGCGGGGAGAGTATGCGCCATGGCGGCAGACCCTGAATAGCGCCTGACGGGAGCAGGCCTGACGGGAAGGGCCCCGGGGCATCGCCGCCCCGGGGCCCGACACTTCGGTTCATCGCAGGCCGTACGCCCGGATGATCTCGTTCCTGACGCTGAAGCCGCTGTCCGTCGCGGCGCTCGCGCGCAGCGAGAGGAAGCTGCCGGGCTTCCCGGCCGCCGTGAACGAGCCCGTCCAAGTGCCGTCGGCACCCTTGACCAGGGTCACCTTCCGCCAGGTGGCGCCATTGTCGTACGAGACCTCCAGCGCCACCCCGGTAACCGCGCCCGGCACCGTGCCGAGGTCCATGGACACCGGCTTGAGGGCGATCCGCTGCTTCGAACCCGCCTTGAGGTCGCCGTGCAGGTCCGACTCCAGCTCGTAGTCCAGGTTCAGCACCGAGAACGGCTCGAAGGAGTCCGAATCGACGGTGCCCGACATGAACGTCCACTCGGTATGGGTGCGCGTCGACAGCCGGAAGAGGTCACCGGGCCGCTCCGCGTCGAGGACGGCTCGGTAGGGCAAGTTGCCAGCCGGCACCTCCTGCCACTGCATGTCTGCGCTGACCGGGTTGTCGTGGATCAGCGTGTCTCCCTGGAAGACCTGCAGGTGCGACGGCGTCCCACCCCACGGCAGGTACCCTCCCAATCGCATGGTGTCGCTGGCGGAGGCCCACGCCTGCACGTTCCACGTCATGTAGTTCTGCCAGCGGGAGTTGTACACGCCGAAGGACTCGCTCTGGCCGGGCCGGGTCGCCGGAGCGAACCAGTCCAGCCGGGTGCTCCTGCCCTTGGCGTACGTGTTGTCGCCCGACACCATCGACCACGGAAGGGGTCCGTCGACGCCCTGCGTGTGAAACTCCCTCCAGACCTGTCCCGCAGTCACCCACTCGGTGCGGGTGCCCGGGTGCCACTCCTGATCGGGAAGGTTGAACGACGGGCTGAGGGTGAAGTCGGACCGGTAGCCCTCCGCCAGCCGGCCGCCCGCAGCCGAGTAGTAGCGGGCGTCGATCCGTGCGAGGTCACCCTTGGCCGGCCGGTAGACCAGGGCCCGGTCCGGCACCCGGCCGGCATAGTCCCTGGTCAAGTCGTAGACGAACGGCGTGTACTCGGTCTGTTTGACGGTCAGCTCGTCGTGGCCGCGCCTGGCCATCGAGATGAGGGCTCGGCCCGCGTCGCGGTGCACGGAGGCGACGGGGATGGCCGACTCTCCGACATACTCCATCAGTGCGCCGACACCGTCGTTGACCACGATCAACGCTTTCGCGCCGGCCCCGACCGCAGCCGCGGTGCGCTCCTGCGGCGGAACCTCGTCGCTGCGGTCGACCACGACCACCTTGCCCTTGGCCCGCACCTTCTTGTACGCGGCCGCCCCGCCGTTGCCCGCGTAGACGGCGTCCAGCCTGTCCGTGGCGGTGCCCAGGGCGCTCCCGGCCTGCACCAGCGCGTCGAGTTGGAGCCGACTGCCCGACGTGCTCAGGCCCAGCTTCGGCTGGCCCTTGCGCCATCGGGTGGTCAGCATGAACTCGCCCTGCTTCATCGCCTCCGTCGGCGCGACGTAGACGTCGTCATAGGTCGGCGGCAGCACATACGCGCTGCGGTAGTCCAGGGACGGGTCGAGCCCCTTGTAGTGGACGTTGAAGTCGACCTTGCGCTGGCGGTCCTCGGTACGCTCCGGCGCCTCCGTCTGCAGCAGGTGCGCCCTGCTCGCGTCCAGCACCACTTCGGCCGAGCGGCCGCCCAGCAGGGTCTCCGGGTGGACCAGTACGGCCAGACCCGAGCGGTCCGCCTTCTCGCCCGCCACATCGAGGTACCCGGCGACGGTGTACGTGCCCGGTGCCATGCGCACGGTCGTCGATCCGTCGACGTAGAGCGACCAGGGCCAGACGTCGCCCGCGAGGTTGATCCCGACCCAGCCGACGGCGGGCTTGCCGTCCCTTCCCACCAGCTTGACGTTCAAGTCGTAGCGCTCCTCCTCCTCGAGGAGCGCCACCGAAGTACGGGTCACCGCCCGCCCGGTCGCCGCGTCCGTTGCCGTGACGTAGCCGGTGTGCCGGCCCGGCGGGGCGGCCTGTGGATCACCGGTCACCGGGGCGGCCGCGGTGCCGCCCGCCGGGACGGTCACCTCGGTGGCCCCCAGCGTGAACGGGGCGCCGCCGGTCAGCGCAAGTTTCAGCGTGACGCCGGCGGAGCCGGTGTTGGTGAAGGTCAGGTCCTTCGTGACGGCGACATCGCTCGGCTCGTGCGGCCAGGTGTAGTTGCCGAAGAAGAGTGAACCGGTGGCGCGGACCGTACTGTGCACGGCAGCGGCCACGTCGAGACGGCCGGTACCGACCTCGTACGGCGAGTATCCGCCGTCCAGCCCCTTCGCGGTGCTCATCAGGTGTTCCTTGAGCTGTGCCCCGGTCCAGTCCGGGTGCTGCTGGGCAAGGATCGCCGCCGCGCCGGCAACGTGCGGGGTGGCCATCGAGGTGCCGCTGAGGGTGCGGTAGGAGCCCTCGCCGCCGCCGGCCATCTGGGACGAGCGGGCCGCCGTGATGTCCACGCCCGGCGCTGCGATGTCCGGCTTCATACCGCCGGAGTGCGTCAGCGGACCCGTACTGGAGAAACTCGCGAGCCGGTCCTGCTTGTCCGTGGCGGCCACGGTCAGCGCCGAGGCGGCCGCGCCCGGGGCGGAGATGCTCTCCGGTCCCGAGTTGCCGGCCGCTATGACGAACAGCGTGCCGTACTGCGCGGACAACACGTCGACGGTCTGCGACATCGGGTCGCTGCCGTCCGTCGGGTACGAGTCGCCGAGACTCATGTTGACGACGTCCGCCCCCGATTCGGCGGCCCACTGCATGCCGGCCATGATCCAGGAGTCCTGGCCGTAGCCCTCCGCGCCGCCGAGTACCTTGCCGACGTACAAGTCGGCACCTGGAGCGACGCCCCTGAGGGCGCCTCCGGAGGCGGCGCCCGAGCCGACGATCGTGCTCGCCACATGCGTGCCGTGCCCGTTGACGTCGGTGACGGCCTCCCCCGGCACGAAGCTGGCCGTGCCGTCGATCAGGCCCGCGAAGTCGGGGTGGTTGACGTCGATGCCGGTGTCGAGGACTGCGACCTTGACGCCTTTGCCGGTATATCCGGCCGCCCATGCCTCGGGAGCGCCGATCAGCGGCACGCTCTCCTTCAGGTTGGTCTTCACCCGGCCGTCGAGCCACAGCTTCGCCACACCAGCGCCCAACGTCGCGCTCCCCTGCGGCGCGACGGAACTCCAGAACGTACGGGCCTGCCCCTTGTCGGTGCTGAGCACGGCACCGCCGATGTCATCGAGCCTGCGGGTCAGTCGGCTGCCCCGGGGCGGCGCTGGCTCGGCAGCCGCCCCGGACCTCGTCCGGGCATACATCGCGATCAGCGGAACCGCGGCCGACTTCGCATCGTCGTAACCCATTTCGATCAGGTCGGTGACGTTGAACAGCCTCCGGTCGAGCCTGTCCGCGCCCAGCAACGGTACGGCCTCGTCCGGCACGACGAACAGGTCGCCCTTGACCTGCTGGATCTTCACGCCGCCGACAGCGCTCTGCGGCCGGTCGACCTCGGCGGTCTGCTTGCCGTCGGCCATCGTGGTGACCGTGACGACGTCGCCGGTGACCAAGGTGACTTTGTGGGTCGTCGAAGGTCTGACGGAAACGGCGGGCTTGCTCGGGGCGGCTTGTGCGGGCGCTTGCAGGACTGCGAGCCCCGATGTCAGCAGAGGCACCGCGATGGCGGCAGAGATCAACTGCCAGCGCCTGTACCTGCGCCTGTGCCTGTGCCCGAAGACGGAAGGCTGAGAGGAGGAGAACATGCCATGGGTCTATCGACGGAGCAGCGCCGCAGTGAAGACCAAGGGGTGACAAGTCCTCGCCATGGCAAGAATTTGTCAGTCACGAACCGCGCGAAAGCAGGCAAGGGTGCGCCCGTCGCTCGCAGCCGGGCGTCACTTCACGGGCGTCGCCGGTCAGCAGACATGGAGCGCTTTCGTGAACGCGCCGCCCTACGCTGCGAAGGCGTTCTCGGCCGCGCCGACCACGGCCGACACGACCAGAAGCCGGGTGAGCCGAGCCGTCCGCGCGCCGCGAACCGCACCAGGTCCAACGCAATGGATTGCCCACCGCCGTGCGCCCGGCGCAGCCGAGGTGCGGCCGCCCCCCCGGCCTGGGATACATCAACTTTGCGGATTCCGGAGATGGTTGAGGAGCGCGCGCATACGATCAACGGCATGACACCAGTGATCGCCCCGTTGCCGGGCGGGACGCCCGCGCAGCTCGGAGGTCACCGGATCCTGGGGGTGCTGGGGGTCGGCGGCATGGGGACGGTTTACCTCGCCCGCCGCCGGGGGCGTCCGGTCGCCCTGAAGACCATCCGGCCCGAACTCTTCCGCGACGCGGACCTGCGCGAGCGGTTCACCCGCGAGGCGGCCGCCGCGGCGGCGGTCCGCAGCCCCTTCGTCGCCAACGTGCTCGGCTCCTCGACCGCCGAACAAGTGCCGTGGATGTCGGCCGAGTTCGTCCCCGGTGCGACCCTCGCCGCCGCCGTACTGCGGCACGGACCCCTGCCCGCGCCCGCCGTGCGCGTCCTGGCCGGAGCGCTCGGCCGGGCCTTGACGGCCCTGGGCGCGGCGGGGGTGGTGCATCGAGATCTGAAGCCGTCGAACGTCATCCTCGGCGCCGACCGCCCCCGCGTCGTGGACTTCGGCATCGCCCGGGTGACCGGCGACGTCACCTTGACCGCGACCGGGCAGCGCCCCGGAACGCCCGGCTACATGTCGCCCGAACAGGTGGTGAAAGGACCCCTCGGACCGCCGAGCGACGTCTTCTGCCTCGGCGCGCTGCTCGTCTTCGCGCTGACCGGTCGGCACGCCTTCTACGACGGAGACCCGGTCCGCTCGGACTTCCGCATCGCCTACGAGGCCCCCGACCTCACCGGCGTTCCGGCCGAGCTGGCGTCCGTAATCCGCGGCTGCCTCGAAAAGCGGCCGGAGAACCGGCCCGCCGCCGCGGAGGTGGCCGCGGAACTCGACCCGCGGAGCGCCGCCCTGCGCGCAGCCACCCGCTGGCTGCCACCAGCGGTACTCGCCGACGCCGCCGGGATCGCACGGGCCGCAGCCGCCCTGGGCGCCGGCCCGCGGCTGCCGACCCGGCGCAGGGTGCTGGCCGGCGCCGGCGCCGCCGTACTGCTCGCGGCGACCGGTGCCACCGCCCTGCGCACCCTCCAGGAGGACGACGGCGCTGGCCGTACCCCCGCCCCCCGCTGGAGCGGCCCGCCCGGCACGGTGCCGGAGCCCCTGTGGTCGTACGACGGCGCCGCGGCGCAGCCGGCCTTCGGGCCGGTCGAGGCCGACGGCCGGGTGTGCTTCGCGGACGGCGGCGGCGAGCTCCTCCTCCACGATCCGGTCTCGGGCGAACGGCGCTGGCGCGGACCGGTGGTGCGCGACCTCGTCGGTGGCCGCCGCCCCGTCGCCCTGGACCCGGACGGCGCCCTGCTGTTCCTGGACCCGGGCAGCGGTTCGGTCCGCCGCCGCGCGCGCGACGGGGTGACCGCGCTGCTCGCCGCCGACGAGGACCAGGTGTACGTCCTCGACGCCGACGGCCGCCTGGCCGCGCTCAAGCTGGCGGACGGCGCGGTGCGCTGGCGCGTGCCCGTCCCCGTGCCGGGCACGGCGCTCTCGGCGGCCGCCGGGTACGGGCGGTTGCTCCTGGCCTCGGCCGCCGGCGGGGTGGTGGCCCTGTCCGCCGCCGACGGCGGCCCCGTGTGGCGGCGGCCCGTCGGCACCGACGGCGCGCGGACGGTCCTGTCCGCGGGCGGAGTGCTGCTCGGCGGGGCCGGAGACCGGACGCTGACCTGCCTGGACCGGGGGCGCGGCGAGCAGCTGTGGAGCCTGCCAGCGGACGACAGCGCGGGGTTCGGCGTGCCCGCGCAGGCCGGCGACAGCGTGTACGTCGCCGACGGCCGCCAGCTCCGCAGCATCGACGTGAAGACCGGAGCCCCCGCCTGGACCGTGCCGGCCTCCGAGGAACTGGCCCGGGACCAGGCGCCGTTAGTGGCGGGATCCGGGATCTTCGTGCCGCTGCGGAAGCCCGGGCTCGGCATCCTCGTGGTGCACGGCGGCCGGGCGGCGGAACAGTACGTGTTCGCACCGGCCCCGGCCGGGGAAATACCGGCCGACGTTCCCTGGCGGGGAGCGGTCGCCGGAGGCAGCGCCGTCTGGCAACGCGGCAGCGCGGTCCGCGCCCTGCCGGGCATGTGACCGGCCCCCGGGCGGGGCCACGAGGTGAGGGGGAAACGCATGGGGGGCGGACGTCTGGGGGAAGGCTTGCGCCCCGAGGACCCGCGGTCGGCCGGGCCGTACCTGCTGCTGGCCCGTTGGCCCGGCCCCGGGCCGACGCCGCCGCGGGGCGGGATGTACGTGGGCCGCGACCGGGGGCACCGGCACGCCGTGGTGTGCCTGCTGCCCCCGGCCGCGTACGAGGCGGCCGAGGCGCTGCACCGTGGGCCCGTGCCGGGTGTGCCGCGCGTACTGGACCTGCGGACCGGGACCGAGCCCTCGTGGGTCGCCCTTGCGCACACCCCAGCCGTGTCCCTCTCCGACGTGGGGCGGCGGCCCGGCACCGAGTCCGGGGCCCTGCCGCTGGAACAGTCCGTGCAGCTCGCCGCGGAGATCGCCGGCACCCTGGCCGCCCTGCACGCCCGGGGCATCAGCTACGGCGCCGTGGCACCCGACGGCGTCTGGCTGACCACGCGCCGCCCGCTGCTGATGGCGCTGCACTCCTGCCGCATGCCGTCCACACCGCCTCGTGAACCGGGCCGGGGCGAGGGACACGGGCCGCGGCCCGAAGCAGGGCCCGGGCGGTCCGTACCGCACAGCCGCGTGTCGACCGTGCCCGCCGCCTTCATGGCCCCGGAAGTGGCCGCGGGCCGGCCCTCCTCGACGGCCGCCGACGTGTACTCCCTGGCGGTGCTGCTGCTCCACACGGCCACCGGGCGGCTGCCCTTCGGGGACGGCCCGCCGCCCGTGCTGGCCTACCGCGCCCTCCACGACCGGCCCGAACTAGCCGACCTGCCACGTGATTTGGGCGAGGTGGTGGCCGCGGCCCTGGCCTCCTCCCCGGCGGATCGCCCCACCGCCGCGGAGCTGTGCCAGACGCTAGCCCCCGGCGGGCAGGACGCGGAGCGGACTCCGGACCCGCTGCCCGGCCGGGTCATCGCCGCACTGGCCGCACGCACACAGGCGATCGTCGATCTGGAGATCGCCGATGCGAACGAGGACGGGGACGGGGGCGGGGACAGAGACGGGCATGCGGACGACCCGGTCCCGGCTGACGCCGATGCGCCCCCGCACCCCGTCACCCCGGCGGCCGCGCCCCCGGCCCCCGGCCCCGTACCCGCCCTGGCCACCCCCCACACGCCAGCCCCGCCCACCCGCCGCAGGGTCCTGTCCGGCCTGCTGACCGGCGCCGCGGGAGCGGCCCTCGGGGTATCCGGGACCCTCGCCTGGTCCGCCCTGACCCGCGAGGACAGCCGCACCGGGCCGTCCGCGGCGGGCGGCGGTCCCGGTACGAGCCCCCGCGTGCCCGGCATGCCTCCGGCCGCCCTGTGGCGCCTGGACGACCCGACGGCCCGCACCCGGCTCCTCCCGGTGAGCAGCGCCGACCATTGCCTGATGATGCGTGGCGACGTCCTGTACGGGCACGACCTGCGCACCGGCAAGGAGGTGTGGCAACTGCCCGTCGACGGCAACGCCCCTCCCGTCCAAGTGCCCGGAGACCGCTTCCTGACGGCCACGCGCGAGGGACTGTCGCTCTGCTCGATGCGCGACGGCCGTACCCAGTGGCTCCAGCGCAACGATCAGCTCGCGAAGGTACTCGCCGTCGACGGTGCCACCGGGTGGCTGCTCACGGCGGACGGAAGTCCGACGGGCGGATACCTGCTGGCGGCGTTCGACCTGGACCACCGCAAGGAGCTGTGGCGCACCCCGCTGCCGAGCGGATTCGGCAACGCCCAACTGGCCACCACCGTCGGCCCCGAGACGGTCGTCGTGGAGGTACAGGTACCCCGGCAGATGTTCCGGGATGTCACGGCCGTCCGGACCCTCGCTATCGCGGGCTTCGAGCGGAGCAGCGGACGCATGCTCTGGAACCGCTCCTACCCCGACGTACACGGCGGGCCGGCCTCCGTGGTGGACCCGGCGGGCGGCGGACGGCTGTTCCTGCTCTCCGGCGGTCGCGCCCACGCCTACGACCTGAAGACCGGCACCCGGCTGTGGGAATCGCAGGCCCTGGTCGCCGGGACCAACGCCCCGCCCTTCTTCAGCGGCCACACCCTGTACCTGGCCGACGACGGCACGGGCCCCATCGTCGCCGTCGACCCGGACACCGGGCGGACGCTGTGGGAGCAGACGCTCACCGAGAACTTGGCGTGGAACATGCTCGGGAGCATGACCGCGAGCACCTCCGGACGCACTCTCTACCTCGCGACGCTGCACCAGGTCACGGCCACCGGCATCCCCTCGGGCAAACGGCTGTGGCAGACCGGGCTCGCGGGGGTGGAAGCGCGGGAACCGTTCCAACTCGCCGCGGTCCCCGGCGCCCTGCTCGTCGCCCGGCCGTCCGCCGTCGTCGCCCTTCCGGCGGACTGACACCCCGGGCCCTCCCTCCACGCCCGCCGAAGCACGCACGTACAGGCACGCACGCACAGCCACGACCACACGCACAGGTACGACCGCCGCCCCGAAGGAGTCCACCGGTCATGTCCACGCTCCTGCCCCTGCTGCCCGACGATCCCGAGCGGCTCGGGGAGTACATCCTCCTCGGCCGGCTGGGCGGCGGCGGCATGGGGACCGTCTTCCTGGCCCGCACCGCCGGTGGCCGCCTCGCCGCGGTCAAGACCGTCCGATCCGACCTGCGCGACCAGCCCGGCTACCGCCAGCGGCTGATGCTGGAGGCCGAGGCCGCGCGTGTCCTGGGAGCGGAGCACACCGCCGCCTTCCTCGGAGCAGACCCCGACACGGCGCGGCCCTGGCTGGCCACGGCGTACCTCATCGGACCCTCGCTGACCGAGGCGGTGACGGCCGGAGGGCCACTGCCCGAACCGGTCGTCCGCGGACTCGGCTCCGCACTCGCCGCAGCCCTCGCCGCCCTGCACCGTGCCGGGCTCGTCCACCGGGACATCAAGCCGTCGAACATCCTGATCACCGCGCAGGGCCCCCGCCTCATCGACTTCGGGCTCGCCCAAGCCCCGGGCAGCCCCCGACTCACGGAGGCCGGGGGACTCGCGGGCACACCGGCGTACATGTCGCCGGAGCAGGCACGCGGGGGACCACCCGGCCCGGAAGGCGACGTGTTCGCCCTCGCGGCCGTCCTGGTGTTCGCCTCGACCGGACACGGCCCGTACGACGCCCGCGGCCGACAGAGCACGCTCGACCTGCTGCGGCAAGGGGCCGACCCCGAACTGACCGGTCTGCCGGACGGGCTGCGCGGGACGCTCACCGCCTGCCTGGCACCGGATCCGGGAGACCGGCCCGCGCCCGGCCGACTGCGCGACGAGTGGGGGCCCTTCGACCCCGGGGAGTGGGCCGAGCTGCTGCCGCAGGCGCTCCTCGCCGACCTGTCCCGCCGGATCGGGGAGGTCGCCACCGTGGCCCCCGCCCCGCTGCGCGCCCCCGCCCCGCGCCGCGCGCTCTCCCGGCGCACCCTGATGGCGGGCGCGGCGGCCGCCGCGCTCACCGTCGCGGGCGGCGCGTCGGCGCTCTGGGCCACGGGCAACCTCCCCGGCTCGGGCTCGGGCACCGGCGGCCGTACTGCGGCGCCCGGCCCCGGGCGGTCCTCGCGCCCGCCCGGCACCCCTCCGGCCCCGCTGTGGTCGGTCCCCTCCCCGTTCTCCGCCGCCCAGGCCGTCGCTTCCGACGAGGTACTGATCCACACGAGCGACGTCCTGCGCGGCATTTCGACCGCCGACGGCCGGATCCTGTGGGAGACGCAGACCGCCAAGGTCGACGTGGCCGTGGCAGGCGACAAGCTCGTCGGCTCCGCCTTCGACGACGACGGCAACGCGAGCGCGGGATACCTGGACCCGCGCACCGGCCGGCTCGCCCCCGACGCGGCCAACCCGGCCGTCCTGGGCGATCTCGCCCAGACCACCCAACTCCTGGCCGCGGATGCCGAATGCCTCTACTTCAAGGCGTACTTCAGATCCGGCGACCAGCAACAGCAGGAGCAGGCGTGGCTGCTCTCCTACGAACTGGGCGCCCGGAAACTGCGCTGGCGCACGCGGATCGAGGGCGCCGTTCTGGACTCGCTCGGCTCCCTCATGATGTCGTCCGTCATCTCCGGCGGCCGCCTGATCTGCTCGGATCCCGCACGCGTCTTCGCCGTGGACCTGCGAGACGGCCGCGTGTTGTGGGCCTGCCGGGTCCGCACCGACCAGGAGGCCGCGTCGCCGAACCAGTCGGGAGGCATCAACCCACCGGTCGCCTCGGACCGCCACGTCTTCGACTTCGAGGAGCGGATCACGGCGGTGGACCTGGTGACGGGAGCGGTGGCCTGGAAGCTGGAGCCGGAGGGCACGAAACTGCTGAGCGCGCCCGTCTGCGTGAACGGCGCCGTGTACGTTGCGGACGGGGCGCTCCAGGCATTCGACGAGTCGACCGGGAAGAAGGTGTGGACCCACGACCCGGGCGCGTACGTCTCCATGCTGGCGGCTCCCGCCCCGTTCCGCGGGGAGCTCTACGCGGCGGTCGGCGGCGACGGTCAGGCGGTCGTCGCGGTGGACGTCGCGGGCCACCGGGTCGCGTGGACGCTCGCCGCGGGGGCCCTGAACATGCCCGACGGCCCGACGATGATCGTCCAGCGCGGCAACCGACTCTACCCGCAGACCGTCGACCGCCTCGCGGCCGTCCCGCTCGATTGACCGGAGGCGACGCTGGTGGTGCACCGGTCGGTGCATCCGCGTTGTGCCCGGCATACTGGACTCCACCCCTGCCCACCCCGCGGACCCCGTGAGCGGGCGTCACGGTGGTTCCCGAACGCCCGGCATCCCATACCCGCCTGACACCGGGGCGCGCGCCGCGTCCCCATCGACTGCTGATACGAGTGCTGTGACCGGTGAGCCCGCGTCCACACCGCCTTCGCGTGATCTCGGTCTTCCGCTGGACCCGGCAACGCGCTTACGCTCAGACCGTTTCGGTACAAAGTGATGATCTGGCTCCCGGCACAGTGAGGCGGCCTCCATGCCTGGATGGATGGACTTGGCGTACACCACGGCCGGCGGTGTCGTCGGCGCCGCGGTGACCAACTACCTCTCCAAGAACCAGGAACGTCGGCAGCAGCGAGCAGCGGTCATGCAACACCTCCTCCGCGTCGCAGCGGTGCGCGAGAGGGTGTGCGCCATCGTGCCGAGGCGGGGGGAGAGTCCGCCGCGGCACTTAGCCGGGGCACGACTGCTCGCCCCGGCACGTTTTGGCGTCACGGCGGTCCTGGAGGACGGCCGTGACGCCGAGCACGCCCAGCGGGAAGCGATCTCAGATCTTGTGGTGGCCGCGCTCACGGCGGGCATACCCCGCAGGATCTTGGACTTCGCCGGAGGCAGTGAACAACGCGCCTTGCAATGCGAGGCCATCAGAGTGGTCGATCTCCACCTGGGCGGTGTCCTGGGTGAGTCACTCGAAGAACTCATGACGCAGTGTGAGGAATACCGGCAGGCGACGGCTCAACACCTGCTCCGGGCTCTGTGGCACCCATGGCAGACGCGGTTGCGGATGCATGCGCGCCTTCGCGCGTTGCGTCAGGACGCGGCCGCACTCCATCGCATGCAGGAAGCGGCGATGTCCGTCCTGGCTCAGCCGGAGCACATCGAAGCCCTCACCGAGCGACTCGGTCGCCTTTCGGATCAAGACCCACCACGCGTGAACAATCCAGGCCCCGCGGCCTAGGCGGGCCGAGGGCGAGGCCGGTCTGCACGACCGCTCCAGCAGGCCGAACCCGCACCGCACCGTACCCCGGCCCCAGTGGGGGCCCAGGTCCGCCGACATCTGAGCCTGCGCGGGCCGCAGCCGCAGTTCCTGCGCCTGCTGGAACTCACCGGCGCCGACACCCTCTTCACCCGATCACCGACACCTGATTGCCGCGGCCACCGAACAGCAGGCCCATCAGGCATACCCGGGCCATGCCATCACCCCAGCGGGCGCTCGGGACGTGGTAGCGGGCCGTGGCCCCCACCGGGCGGGTACGGGAGGTCCGATGGGTGGCGCTCGTCGTAGGTGAACCGCCACGAGGTGCGGTCGGCCTCGGTGTGAAGCACGGGGCGCCCCGCCTCCTCGTACTCGGTGATGAGCTCCCGGCCGTCCGGGCGTACGACGGTGACCAGCCTGCCTTCGTCGTCACGGCCGAAGACGGTGGTCCGCTGCAGCGGATCGGTGAGGGCGACCAGCGGCCTCGGCGTCGTACGTGGAAACGCGTCACCGAACCCCGAGGATCGCGGCTCTGCACGATGCGGTACGCCTCGTCCACCGGTAGTCGCGCCGTCCGGGCCGGACCGCGGGCGGGCTCACCGTAAGCGAACGCCAGCGTTGCGTGCCCGTTCGTCCGCCCTGCCCGATGCAACGGTCGAGGTCGTCGTACACGTACGTGTAGCCGCAGCCGTTGGTGCCGGTCCGGGATGTCATGCGGGCCCGCTGGTGCGAAGCGCAGCGGCCGACCGCAGGAGTTGGTGACATCGCGGCGGCGACCGCCCCTGTAGCCGTACGCGAGGATGCGCGGCCCGCGATCGATGTGGAGGGCGGTGATGCGGCCGTTGGCAGTCTCGACGCGCAGACGGTAGCCACCGGAGTGGTGGGGGATGCCGACCTGCGTGCTCACCTTGGCGATCAGCTCCCGGGCCGCCCTTCGGTGACCCGTCCACCGACGGATCATCCGGACGCACCGCGGCGCCGGGCGGCGCCTGCAGCCGAGTTGCGGAGGCAGGGCCGGATACGTGCCGTCCACGCCGCTCCGGCTTCACCGCTCCCCGCGACTCTCCTCAAGATGTCGGCGCCGGGGGCTGCCCGCCCGGGTCCAGTCGGCGAACCACCAGGCTGCGGTGACCACGGCAGCCCAGAGCAGCCCTTGCAGCACGGCCTTTGGCCACTCCGCCGATTCACCCCACCGCTCGACTCCCGTCAGGACCCCCCAGGCCACCACGAGGACCACGGCCGTACGTACACGTCGATGCTTGAACATGCGCACAACCTGCCCCGGACGCCGATGACCAACAGGGACCAGTGCGGCATTTTCGGGGCGGGCCGTGGTGAGGAATCCGCTGATGCCCGTGCCGGCCGCATAGAGCCGCGGATCCCGGTCAGGTGCGGGGGTGAGCGACCGACTACGTGAACAGGCATGACGATGGACTGGCGTCACCGAGCGGCTTGCCGCGAGGAAGACCCGGACCTGTTCTTCCCCATCGGGAGCAGCGGCCCGGCCCTGCTCCAGATCGAGGAGGCCAAGGCGGTGTGCCGTCGATGCCCGGTCTTGGAGCGCTGCTTGGAGTGGGCACTCGAAGGGGGCATGGACATGGGCGTGTGCGGAGGCCTCACCGAGGAGGAACGGCGCGCCGTCAAGCGCCGCAGGGCCCGGGAGGCGCGGGCCCGCCCCCACTCATGACCCGCCTGCCCGACTCCCGGACCGCCAGGGGCCGTCCGCGGCTGGTGGCGTAGGCGGCGAACACCCCGATCTGGCGCAGTCTCTGGAACCCGTCAGGAGTGCGGTGCCCTGCATGCTCGGCCAGCCGCCAGCCGTCAACCGTTCTTCCGGACTCGTAGTGCTCTGTTAGCCGGTGTCGTAGGGCGGCCATGGGACGGTTCGTTTGCAGGTGGGGCAGGTGCCGGTCCAGGTGGCCAGCAGGTTTTGGAGGAGGTCCAGGGCCCGGTAGAGGGTCAGGCCCTGGCAGGGGCTTTCGGGCAGGTCCGCTGCTCGGTGAGGAACAGGTGGGCGGCGGTGACGAGGGTGACGTGCCGGTGCCAGCCCGGTGAAGGAACGGCCCTCGAAGTGGTCTAGGCCCAGAGCAGTTTTCAGTTCACGGTAGTCGTGCTCGATCCGCCACCTCGACTTCGCCAACCGGACCAGGTCCTTGGCGGGGATGTTCGCGGGCAGGTTCGAGATCCAGTACTTCGTGGGTTCCGCCTCGCCCTCGGGCCATTGCGCGATCAGCCAGGACAGCCCGATCGTGCCGTCGACGGCGGGCTTGGGACGGCGGCCCGCGAGCCGGATCCGCAGGAGCACGAAGTGCGAGCTCATCGCGGCTCTGGAACCCTGGCGCCAGGTCAGGGCTCGCCCGTGGTGGCGTCCGGCGGCCGGCACGTGGTCGCGTAAGGACACGGGCCTGGTGCGGTAGCGGGGCCCCGGGCGGAGCCCGAGACCTCCGTAAGCCGGCTGATGGGGTTCGATGTCCTCGCCGTGGGCGGTCATCTCGGCTTGGCCTACAGGACATAGTCCAGGCCCCGGTCTTCGAGACCGTGGCGGAAGTCGGCGTGCGCGCCATAGCCGGTGTCCGCGACCAGCACGGCGGGCCGCAGACCGATCCCGGACAGCTCGTCGAGCATCTCCAGCGCCAGCTGCCACTTCGGGCGGTGGCGTTCGGTATCGGGGATCCGGCAGGCCGCCCGGCGTGAGGCCGCCTCGGGCCCGTGCCATGCGGCAGGCAGGAACAGCAGCCACGACAGCGGGCACGAAGCCGTGTCCGAGGCAGCGTGGACGCTCACCCCGATCTGGCAGTCGCCGACCTTGCCCGGGGTGCCCGAGTACTGCCGGGCCACCCCGGGTGAGGCCGTGCCGTCCTTGGGGAAACCGGTGTCGTCCACCACACACACCTGCGGGCGCACGCCCGCACGGCCCGCCACGCCAGCAGGGCCCGCACGTCGGCGACCGGCCAGGTCGAGGACGTCATGAACTGCTGCAACCGCTGGTGGCCGACCCCGAGCCGTTCGGTCATCGGCTGCATCGACTTGCGCCGGCCGTCCAGCAACAGGCCCCGCAGATACAACTGACCCTTCTCCAGCCAGTCCCACCGCACCAACGGCGCGAACACCTCGAAGGCGAACTCCTCCAACCGGACCCGCACAGCGGCAAGCTCCCCAGCCCTCATACCACCAGCGAACTACCACACACCCGACGTGACAAGACCGGCTAACAAAGCACTACTAGGCGGTGCATCGAAAGTGTTTTCTAGGAGGTTGTCGGGCTGCCCGGCTACGGTGCGGGCATGGTGAATTTCGTGCTGGTTGCAGGTGCACGGCTCGGGGCGTGGGCGTGGGGCGAGGTGGTTACGTATCTGCGCGCGGCTGGCCATGGCGTCTATCCGTTGACGCTGTCCGGTCTTGCTGACAAGCAGGGTGTACCGGCGGGGCAAGCGACCCACGTCCAGGACATCGTTGCCGAGGTAGAACGCCAGGGTCTACGTGACGTAGTCCTGGTGGGTCACAGCTACTCGGGCATCCCGGTAGGTCAGGCCGCGGAGCGGATCGGTGACCGACTGGCCCGCGTGGTCTTCGTCGACTCGAGTGTTCCAACTGACGGCGAGTCGTTTGTCTCCGCCTGGCCGGACGGCGGGGCGGCAGTGGAGGCATCAATCGCCGAGAACGGAGGGTTTTGGCCGCTCGCGCCAGCTGCTCATTACGCCGGCGAAGGTCTCACCGATGAGCAGATCGCACGCCTCGTGCGTGGGTCGACGCCTCACCCAGGTGCCACGCTGACCGAGCCCGCTGTGCTGTCGGGGCCGCTCGGTGAGCTTCCGGCGACATACGTCCTGTGCGTGATGCCGGGGGCCGAGCCTGACGACGCCGAGCCCGACGAAGATGTGGCCGAGCTGCTGAAAAGCAAGCGCTGGCGGCTGGTCAAGATGGACACCGGCCATTGGCCGATGTTCTCCCAGCCGCGCGAGCTGGCGCAGATTCTCCTCCATGCTGCCGTGGAGTGAGAGCACATCCATACCTGCGGACTGGTTTTGGACGCACTTGGGTGCTGGTCACAGCCATTGAGTGGCGTGCATCGTGAAGTGGCAGGTTACGGGCCTGGTGTGCTTCTGCGCGCGGGTGCTCGTGGTGGTCGCTCGGGGCAGTCTGCCGTGTAGATCATCGGGGAGGGAGGTCTTCGCGGGTTCTGGTCCGTTCCAGCCCGGGGGCTCCTACGCTCCCGGGCATGGTGGACCCCGGGGTGCTGGAACGGATCGCCGCGCGCCGCGCGGAACTGGACAGTCTGGAAGAACAGCTGGTCAAGCAGCTGGACCAGGTGGGGGCCGAGCGGGCCGAACTCGCGGTCGCCGAGCGGGTTCTGGCGAGGTTGAGCGAGCAGATCGCCGGGGAACGGGCTGCCGTCGCACCGGCGTCGGTGCAGGTCGGCGGGCGGGCGGTGCTGCTGGTCCCGCACCGCGGCCACAGCCCGGACGAGACCGCGCTGCCCGGCGACTACCGCCGGATCCTGGAGATCGTTCGGGCCGTCGGAGGGCCGGTGCAGGTACGGACGGTGGGCGAGGCGCTGGGCCTTCAGGTGGAGGCGCGCGGGAAGTTGGAGCCGCTGCGTGCAAAGTTGGTCAAGCTCGCGGACCGCGGCTGGCTGCCAAACTGGGCGACGGGAGGTTCACCGCGCGCCTGTAACCGTCCCGGCCCGGCACGCTGCTCCGGGGCGTAACTTGAGCTCCCCCGAGGGCAGTTGAGTTTGGTGTGAAGAAGACAACCCTCACGCCGAGGGCCCCGACTGTCTTGTCTACACCGCCCGGCTGCCGCTGTCGAGCTCCACCTTGAACTGGCTCGCCGACCTGATCCGCGGCCACCTGAAGAAGGCCGGATCCAGGTGGCGGGCCCTGCCCGCGGGGAAGATCGCCGCCATCGTGCTGGCGGTGCTGCGCGGTGACCAGCGTCCCGGCGACCTGGTCGGCGGGAACGGGGTGCACCGCACCACCGTGACCCGGTGGGTGCGGGAAGTCGTCGGCCTGCTGGCCGCCCGCGCCCCGCGCCTGGACCGCGCCCTGAAGAAGATCGCATCCCGCCCCCACGAAGGGGCGAAACGCGGGAGCTGATCACGACATGACACAGGCTGTAGTTCGGTGTGGATTGCGACATCTCCGCCTAGCCAAGGGGCCCTCGTGGTCCACCGTAATGCCCCGCTGACCGAGACCGGACGTCTTCGCCTGGCCCGGTGCGTCGTGGACGACGGCTGGCCCAATCAGACGTGCGGCGGAGCGTTTCCAGGTCAGCCACACCACCGCCGCCCGCTGGGCCGGCCGCTACCGCCAACTCGGCATCGCCGGAATGAGTGACCGCTCCAGCCGCCCCCATCACCAGCCCCGCAGGACCGCGGCCGCAATCGAGGCCGAGGTCCTCCGATTGCGGCGCGAGCACCGCATCGGCCCGCTGCGGCTGGCAGTCCGCTGCCGCATCGCACCCTCGACCGCTCACCGCATCCTCCAGCGGCACGCTCTGCCGCCACTGGCGGCACTCGACCGCGCCACCGGCGAGCCCGTCCGCCGCTGAGGGCGCCGGGTCCCGCGCCGCCGCCCTGGCGGTGGTCTTCAAGCTCGTCGAGTCCGCCCAGGCGCGCTGGCGCGCCGTGATGCCCCCCACCTCGTTGCCCTCGTCCGCGCCGGGGGCCCCGCTTTGAATGCGGCCAGCTCGCTGAACGGCCGCAGACGACCGCAGCGTGAATAGGGTGGCGAACCTGCCTCGAAGTTCGAGAACATCCGGTCATGTTGGATGGCACGGCAGGACAGGACCTTCCGGTCGGCTTCGGGTTCCGGCCGTATCGCGGCGACGAAGACCACGACGCCATGGCCGCGGTGCGGCTGGGGTGTGTTGAACGGGACCGGGTCGATGTCCATTCGGTAGTGGAAGGGCTCCCGACCGCGGCCGAGATCGACGAAGCTTCTGCCAAGTTGGAGGAGCCGTCCAAGAACCAGATCCTGGTGGTGCTCGACGGAAGCGTCGTCGGCTACTCGACGATCCGGTGGTGGCAAGAGCGGGACGATACGTGGCTGTACCTGCACCGCGGCTACCTCTTGCCCGAGCATCGAGGCCAGGGTATCGGCTCAGCCATGCTGAGCTGGGCCGAAGAGCGGATCCGCCAGGTGGTCAAACAGCATGGAACGACGCGGACGGCAGTGATCGGCGCGAACGCCATGGCCTCCGAGCAGGACGCCACGGCACTTCTGCGCGCAGCCGGCTACCGACGTGTCTTCAGCCTGGTCGAGCTGGAGCTGGGCGATCTGCAGCAGGTGCCCGAGGGCGGCGAACTGCCAGCCGGGATACGGACAGGGCCGATCGGGACAAGCCACTACCGTGCAGCGTGGAGGACGGTCGTCGATTCGTACACGGACCCAGGTTTCACTCAGAGATGGCCTTTCCAGGACTTCGTCGACACCGCCGACCCGGCATGCTGGAGGGCTGCCTGGAACGGGCAGGACATGGTCGGCGTCGCCCTCTGCTCCATCCGCCGTCACGACCACACCGTGGGCGAGGTGGAAGAGCTGAGTGTCCGCACGGACCAGCGACGCCTCGGAATCGGCCGGGTCCTGCTGCTGGACGGACTGCGGAGCCTTCGCGATCAGGGTGCAACGACCGCTCGGCTGTTCACGGGCACGGCAAATCCGCACCGGTCCTACGACCTTTACGAGAGTGTGGGGTTCCGGCGCCGGAACGAGCACGTCCGTTACCGCAAGCCGCTTGCTTGATCGACCGGCCATCGGGCTGCCGGGTCAGTCCACAGGATCTGACAATGCCTCCCTTCGCGGTCCTGACCGCTTTTACTCACAGCGCTCGCGCTCGGCACAGGGGGCGTACTTATCAGGATGGCGGTGGTCGTGGTCTCGGCCCGCCGCCCCGGCGGCATGTGCCCCAGTCTTCAGACGCCGCCACCAGCGGGGGCTTGCCCAGGGTCGCCTTCGGCTTGCCCACGCCGTTGGCGGGAGGCTTACCCGGGCATCAGGGGGCTTGCCCGGGGCGGAAGCAGGCCCGCCAGCCGCGGGCCTTCTCGGCGGTCGTGGCTGCCGGCCTCTCGCGCAAGCCTTCCCGCCGGTGAGCTTGCCCAGGGAAGCCTTGGCTTGCCCGACCCGGTGCCCGAACCCGTGGCCGATCACCCGCATCTGCGTGACCGGTCGGCCATCGGTCATCGGCCAACCCACAGCTCAGCGGCGTGACCGACCCGTGCAACTCCCCGTGGGAGATCCGTGCCAGCGGCCAGTCATTCCCCACTGGTGGCCAGTAGGTGGGGAGGTAACTGGCCACCAACGGTTACTCACTGTTGATGGAACGGGTCGCTCGTCCGGCGCAGGTGGGCGTCGATCAGAGCGAAGGTGGCTTCCGGTTGTTCGATCTGCGGAAGGTGGCCGGCCTTGGGGATGACCTCGAGTCGGCCGTTGCCGAAGGCGTCGGCGTACGCCGCGCCGTAGGCGGGGGTGACGATGCGGTCGCTCTCACCCCAGAGCAGGAGGGCAGGCGTCTGAACATGTCCGAGCCGGCGCAGCAGCTTGGGGTCATGCATGTAGGGGTCGCCGGCGAGGATGCGCATGGTGGCCATGTTGCTTTGTCTGCGTGCGAGTTCTTCGGCCGGGATGTCGGCCGGGTCGAGGTGGTACCGGCCTGAGTCATGCCAGGAGTGCTCCGCAACGCCTCGGGCGTCAAGGCCGAAGAAGTCGGTGATCGGTTCCGTCTCGACCTGCACGCCGACGGCGTCGATCAGGACAAGGCCGGTGATGCTTCCCGCGCTGTCGCGTACGGCCATCTCGGCGGCTATCCAGCCCCCGAGCGAGGAGCCGACGACGAGAACGTCGCGCAGTCGGCGTTCGCGCAGGGTGTGCAGGTAGGCGAGGGCGAGGTCGTCCATGCCGGTGAGCCATGCGGGGCGGGGTGTGCCGTCCCAGCCGGGGTGCACAGGCGTGATGGTGTGGGCGATGCGGGAGAGGTGCTGGGCGATGCCGGCCACTGTGGCGGGGCCTCCGCCGCCGTGCAGGATGAGGACCGGCCTGCCAGCTCCGGCCTCGGACAGAGTGAGGGTCAGGTCAGCGGACTCGGCTGATGCGTCTGTGAGCATGCCCACCAACATAACTAAACATCTTTATATAAGCTAGCTTGGTTATGAAGTAGACTCGCTCCATGCATGGTGAGCTGCAAGAACTCGGCAGAGCGGTCAAACAAGCCCAGTATCGACAGCATCGGGCGCTCGACGGCGCACTCTCGGCCATCGGCACGACGCTGGCCCAGTGGGATGCCCTGCGTGCGATCAGCCGCTCACCCGGGGCGTCGGCCCGCGAGTTGGCCGCGGCGACATTTCAGACCGGTCAGGCCTTCGGCACGCTCGTCGGCCGCCTCGCAGCACAGGGCCTCGTGGAGCGCCGACCGGGACACGGCCGACGCATCGAGCACCACCTCACGCCCGCCGGCGAGCAAGTCCTGACGGTCGGCCACAAGGTTGCTGACGAGGTGCTCGCCGCCTGCTTCTCCAGCTTGCCCGACGCGGACCGCGCAACCCTGCTCGACCTACTTCAGCGCCTCACCGCAGAACGGGACACGTAGACCCGACCGCCAGACACACCTCCCGCGGGTGGATCCATCGCTCGCTGCTCGTTGAGCGGCCGCTTCGGTGCGGCCCGAAACAGATGGTTGGCGTGCGCCTCGGTCAGCCCACATGTTCGTCACCGGCTGTTACATCGCAACTGGCCGTCCGTGGGGAATTCCGGGTGGCCGCTGACCATCCGATCACCCGTAACTGGCAGCTGATGACCGGACGGGAACAAGGCCATCGTCAGCACATTCCCGAGCCGGTGAGATGCGGCTGCAGCAGCTTGACGTCGCGGGCGACCCGTGGACCACCGTGTCCGGCCGACTCCGGTGTCGTTGTCCGCGGGCGTGCACGATCCGTCCCGCGCGGAGCGCGCTGAGGAGCCCCAGCCTCCCCCCGGTCAGGGGCCCCTCACTCCCGTTCAAGCGGGGCAGGACGTCAGGCGCAGACGAGCCGGTCGGCCACGAGCCACTCGACGCGTACCCCGCGCCGGATGAGCGGGGCGATGGCGCGGGCCGCACGGTCCAGCGCCGCTTCGGCGAGCGGCCTTTCGGCGAGGCCGTTCGGTACGCGCAGGCCGTCCTCGAGGTACGTCATGGTTCTCTTCCTCTCTGCCCGGGCGGGTGCCGCCCCTGATGGAGATGCCGTTGTCAAGCCGCGCGGGTGCTGTCCAGACGGGGCTACGCCGCTGGTTCAACGCTCACCGCGATGGCTCGTCTCCGAAGGTGAACCGCCAGGACCTCCATCTCGACGAGCGTACCGATGAGACCGGTCTCGGCGAGTTCCGTTGCTTGCGCTCGTGCTTCGCCCAGGGACAGTTCCCGTGCACCGCGGAGAGCCTGCAGCACGGGAACAAGGCTCGGTACGTCTCCAGACAGGCGAAGCTGCACTGGCCCGTGTACTTGCAGCAGAGCCTGTCGGATGTTCTCGGGCGTGACGGGGCCGCTGTCTTTCACGCACCACCCATTCGGGCAGTCCACGCATCGCCCTTCGGTGCCCCAACAGAGCATGCCCTGATCGAAGAACTGACCGACATCGCAGGTCGTGCCACCGCAGGCACTGCACCGGCCTGTGACCTGTACTCCTTGTGTGATCACAGAGATCTCCTCAGCGCCATGGGCCAATGCTCATGGGATCCTCCCTGAGAAGTCGGCTTTGGTCGATCAGGTGTGCGGTCGGCGAGAAGCCCTATTGGGTGGTTGCTGCTGGTGGCGTGAGGTCGTAGTGCCGCTGGTCTCGGAGAAGTGCCCACAGGACGTTGACTCCTCGGCGGGCCAGCGCCAGGACGCTTGGGAGTGCCTCTTGCCCTCGGCTCGTTTGCGGCCGTAGTACCGGCGTGATTCTGAGCAGCAGGTGATGCTGCTCATGGCTGCAAGGAACAGGGCCCGTTGCAGACGTCGCTGATATCGCTTCGGCCGGTGTCGGGGGCCGTGACCTTGCGGTCTGGTCGCCACCGAGAACGACCCTGACACCGGCCCCGGTGGCCGGGTTAGCCAGGCATTCCAGCTCATCGAACTCGCGGAGCGCGCTCTGGCCTCGGCCGTGATCTACGAACGCGAGCGAGGCAGCTCCTGGGCAGGGATCGCCCAGTACCTGGGCATCAGTCCAGCAGAGGCGGAAGCACCTCACCCCCGCCCAGCGCCGGCGCTTCCGCCGCGTGGTGCTGGACGCCTTCGTGCCGGACCTGCGCACCGGCCGCCAGTTCCGCCCCGGCTTACGGGAAGCGCGCGGGTTCGTAGATTCCACAACCCCCAACAGCATGAACCCGCACGCTCGACGGACGCTGGGGTCGTCGAGCGTGCGGGTTCTTGGGGTTCGTGTGCGGGGGCTACTCGTTGTGGAGTTCGGCGCGGACGAGGCGTGAGGGCTGGAAGGCATACAGGTCGAGGATTCCTGGTGGCTTGGCCAGGCCAGGGCCGCCGTCGCGGGCCCGGGCGGTGATGTCGTACGGCCCCAGGCTGAACGTCGACTTCACCCAGCTCCGCGAAGGAGCCGACGCCTCCGGCTTCGGCACGGCCGCCTGACCCGGGCAGAACCGGCCTTGGGGGCCGGGGGGGGGGGCGGGGGGGTGGGTGGCGGGGGGCCCGGTGGGCCGGCGGCCCGTGGTCAGCAACACCCCGAGCGCCCCCCGGCCCGCGGCGTGGGTGGCGGGCCCCGGGCTGGACGCCCAGGCCCGGCAGATGTTCACCCTGATGACTCAGCTGCCGTGAGGGCCAGGCCCCGGAACGACCGAAGGGCCCCGGGTGGCGACCCGGGACCCTTCGGCCTGTTCGTCGGCGGACCGACGGCGGTGCTTCAGCGCTGCACGGCCACCGCGTAGCGCTCCAGCTCGGCGGCCAGCTCGGCCGCGACCTTGGCCCGCAGCAGCGTGCCCTCGCCGGTGTGCTCGGTCTCCAGCAGCTCGCCCTCGGCGTGCACCCGGGAGACCAGGGCCCCCTGGATGTACGGCACGAGCACCTCGATCTCGACGGACGGGCGCGGCAGCTCGGCGTCGACGAGCGCGAGCAGCTCGTCGATTCCGGCGCCGGTCCGGGCCGAGACCGCGATCGCGTACTTCTCGTTGCGCAGCAGCCGCTGGAGGACCAGCGGGTCCGCCGCGTCGGCCTTGTTGATCACGACGATCTCGCGCACGTCGACCGCGCCGACGTCCCTGATGACCTCGCGTACGGCGGCGAGCTGCTCCTCCGGGGCCGGGTGCGAGCCGTCGACCACGTGCAGGATCAGGTCGGACTGGCCGACCTCCTCCATGGTGGAGCGGAACGCCTCGACCAGGT
>NZ_JBIVAL010000034.1:0-30462 GCF_044745505.1 Streptomyces sp. NPDC086989 | reverse complement strand
ATGGGAACGACGCGACGACATCCACGAGGCCTTCCTCGGCCTCGCCACCTGCCTCATCACCCACCGCCACGTCCGACGCCTTTGTTAGGACCTCTAAGTCCGCAGGGAGGCGTTTTCGAGCACTTTCACACAAAGCGGCATTTCGGCGAATGGCTACAAGTCAAGACTCGTGTCCGCGTGAGGCGCAGACACTTCAGTGCGTCGGCTAGTTGTCGTTCGGATACCGCTCCGGAATCGGGGAGGCCTGCTGTGCGGTGTATCACGCAAGATCAGGACACCGCGGGTGCTGGACGCTTCACCCGTACATCCAGCAGCGTGGCCGTGAACTGCTTCGCGGCATCCAGCCGACCGATGTCCTGGCCAACTGTGTCCCCCAGGACGTAGAGACTGACAGCCCGTTCGCGGGCCGGTCAGTCCAGTCGGCATCCTCGCCCGCCGGACAGGGCCCCACGCATGGACAGCAGCGATCACAAGGTCGAGGTCTGGGGGTCAGTCGCCGTGCCGTGTAGCGACTCCCCCACTGCTGCCGCACCCAAGCTTCTCCATGGCCCCCCAGGCGTCCTCCACGTCACCGCCATCCTGAGTCGGGGTCCGACGGTGGCTTGGGGGCCCTATCTTCCATCCGCTCATGGCACTGAGGAGTTGCGGTGATGGTTCACTTACCGGACAGCTGGTGGGTGGCCGGGGAGGGCACATGGAAGAGCCAGGATTCAGGGTGCTACTGACGGAAGCCGGAGACCGGGAGATGGAGGCAATCCGCGCGGTACGGACGGTCACCGGCCTCAGCCTCTGGAATAGCAAGCTTCTGCTCGCAGGCGCACCCGTAGACGTCCCGGTAGTCGGCTGACCCGAAGTCGCTGTTGAGGCGGCCCGCCTCCTTGAGGGCGCAGGTGCCAGCACCACACTGCTCTGCGATTGCTGCGGCCGCACCATCAGGCGGGGCGCCTTCCCCCTCAACTCGGCTCTAGTCACGGAGCGCTGGCCTCCTGAGACGTGCTGGGCAAGGTGCCCATGCGCGGCAACCTGAGACAGGCCCAGTTCGATCTGCGAGACGGGCTCTTCGAAGTTCGTCTCAACGACTGTCCGACGGCACAGATAGCCGCTGGCAGGCAAGCTGCGTTGGCGGTTGAATGTCTTGGTGAGTGACTACTGGACACCCGCCCACTACGCGGTCGAGAACGAGGACGCTGAGGCCCTGGCCCGGCTTCTCGCTGACGGTTCCGATCCCAACGAGGTCTTCGGGAACACGACGCTCTTGACGCACGCGATCGATGTCGAGGGCGACGGCTCGCTGCAGAGTGGCCGACCGCTGACGGTGCATACGACAGCGGTGCTGCTGGCCTCCGGTGCTGACCCGGAACTCGCGGATCCAGACGGTGACACCCCCCTGGATATTGCCAACCAATACGGCCACGGCCTGGCGGTGCAGTTGTTGCGAGCCCATATTGACGGGCGAGCCTCTGGTACGAGATGACGGTAGAAGCGGGGCGTGTGTGAGCCAAGAAGTGCTCGGCTTTGTGTTCGTATCGGCGGTGGAGGTGATTGCTGCCAGCGGGCCAAGCCATCGTGCGTTCGATGACCCCTCGGTGACAGCTGAGTCGCGGCGAGGGCTCGATGCCCCGGCAGGCTACGCGGCGCTCGATGCCACCTCCGCGCATTTACGCAGGTGGCCGCCGTCAGACCCCTCGTCCGCATGGAGGTTGCCGGCCTTGCACCGTTGCCGGGCGCAGCATGAGCGGGCAGACGGAATCCGGCGGACGAGAGCGAACTCGGAAAAGATGGCCGCGTATGGGCGGTGTCCAGGAATGGCCACCGCGACGCCGACGGTGGTGGGTGCGTGCCTGTCCAATCTCCGTGTCGATGCCGGCGGCTCTCGGCGGCGCCGGTGACGAGGGCGGTCAGGCTCCATAGCAGCAGGCCCCGGCGCTGCCGGTGTGGACCAACCTATCCTTCGGCCCCCGCCTGATCGGTCCATGACATGACTGCTAAGAGGCTGACCATCTCATGAACCGCTGCTTAGCCTGCGTTCATGCATCTGGACGTTGAACTGAGCGCTCTTGCTGTCCAAGAGGATCTCCCCGCCGACCTCGTACGGCGGCTGCTCCAGCATCCGCAGGCTCGCCGCTCGGCAGCACTTGGGCGCAGGGACCTGAGCCCGGAGTTGATGGAGGAGATCATCGGCCTCGGCTCCGCGCGAAGTCTCGCCGCAAACTCCTCTGTGCCCGACCAAGTCAGAGTCCGCCTGGCGGACCATCCGGAACCATCAGTCCGAGGCGCGGTCGCAGCGGCGGTAACAGACGCACCACCTGGGCTCCTGTCACGCTTAGCGGCAGATCGGGATCCCCTCGTGCGCATGTTCCTCGCCATGAACGATCATCTGCCGCCCGAGCTACTCACCATGCTGGCCGAAGATCTGGATCCGAGCGTGCGCTCATCGGTCATCCAACACTGGCGGGATGCCCCGGAGCCGGTACGCCGGGCTCTGCTGACGGATTCCGATCCGAACGTCCGCAGCGCTGCCGCTGCGACGTATGCACCACCGGCCGACCTGGTACCCGTTCTCCTGGCCGATCCGCAGACCCGCGCCGTCACCGTACGGTACGTCGACCCTTCCCCGGAACTGGCCGCCGATCCGGATGCCGGTGTCCGCAAAGCTGTAGCCGCCCATCCGAGCCTGTCCGCTGATCTGCGAGACGTGCTGGCCCAGGACCCAGACCTCTTTGTCCGCAACGCGATCGCGGCCCGCGCGGACACTCCCTCAACTCTGAGTGAGAGCATCGTGGCCACCCTGGCAACTGACGATCCCGTGGCCGACTGGTTCCTGTCCTTCGGCCGGAACGCCCACACATGCCCTCCAGCCGCACCAGCTTCCCCCAGACTTACGCGAGAAGAAGCAGAAGACCTCCTCAGCCGTGCCGGCCTGTAGACCTACAGCTCTCCGGTTCGGGCAGCCTGCGGCGGGGTCGGTCATGGCATGGCATGGCATGGCAGTAGCAGGTTCGGCCGGATTCCGAGGCTATCCTGCTGTCGGCGATGCCGGAGGGCTGGCGGACCAGCGTCCTCGCCAGGGAAGGCGGCATGCTCTGCGGGGCGCCTGGACGTACGCGTCAACACCGACCCCTACGAAGCGTCGGCCGCAGCCGCGGCCCTGGTGACGGAGCCGCGTGCTACCTCCACGGCATCGACGGCGAGGTGACCTGATCCAGCGCCGATTCATCAGCGCGCGGTCTTCACGCAATGCTGGGGAAGCTGGCTTATGCACTAATCGGGATCTCCGTCAAACGCGGGTGCGGGGAGCAAGTCTCGATTTCGCCGGCAGAGCGGCACGTCCGATGCCCATGCCATCCCTGGCCGACCTGATCCTGCCGAGTCGGGGCTGGCCTGCCCATGCCGCCACACTTGCTGACTTCAGCTACGTTCCTCCGGGAAACGGCAGATCTTCGGGCCGACCTGTACACCCTCGCTCCCTACCCGATTGTCTCCCCGCGGGCCGTCCTCGACGAGGACCCCGGCCTGCCCGAAACATGGTGGAAGGAGATGACCGCTGCCCTGGACCCGCTCGCCGACGTCGAGCCGCCCGCGGACCGCGAAGCCGTACGCGAGGAGTACCTGCGCCGCGTCATCCCCCAGCTCTCCGCTGCGGCGGGCCGGGCTTCCACATCACGGTCTTACACGATCTTTCAAACACGCTCCTCGAGCCGGTGACGTGAACTCGGTCGCGCGAAAGGCGTTGCGGATTTCCGTCAGGGGCTCCCGATTGCGGTTGAGGCGGAGCTTGTTGGTGAGGAGGACTGCCCAGCGTCCCTGGGTGGGGCTGATCCACATGCCCGTGCCGGTGAAGCCGTAGTGGACCCAGATGTCTTCGGCCGGGTCGGCGCCGGGGCGGGATGCCAGAAGAGGCCGCGGGCGGGGGTGAGGGTGCCGGTCTGGAGGCGGAGGGAGTCCTTGATCCAGCTCGGGCCGAAGGCGGCCTGGGTGGGGGCGAGCATGTGGCGGAGGAAGAGGGCGAGGTCGTCGAGGACGGAGAAGGTGCCGGCGATGCCGCAGACGCCGCCGAGGAGGCGGGCGGAGAAGTCGTGGGCGGTGCCCTTGAGGTGGGTGCCGGTGGTCTCGTCGTACTCGGTGGGGGCGCAGCGGGCCGCCTCGGCGGCGGGGAGGGGGCCGAAGCGGGTGCGGGTCATGCCCAGGGGGTGCCAAACGCGGTCCGTGGCGAGCCGGTCCAGGGGCTGGCCCGAGAGGTGTTCGGCGAGGTAGCCGAGGACGAGTGCGGCACGGTCGGTGTACTCGACGGCCTCGCCCGGCGGGCGGTGGAGAGCCTCGTGGAGGACGCCGTCGCGGATGTCCTGGGGGTCGGTGCCGTAGAGGTTCTTCAGGTTGGCGCGCAGGGGCAGGCCTGCGGAGTGGGTCAGGAGGTGGTGGGCCGTGGCCCGGGCCAGGGGATGGCCGGCGACCTCGTCCCAGAGGGTGCCCAGAGGGGCGTGTAGGTCGAGCTTGCCCTCTTCGGTGAGCGTGCCGATCGTGGACCAGACGGCGAGGATCTTGGTGAGGCTGGCCACGTCGAAGACGGTGTCCAGCCGCATCGGTTCGTCGGGCCGGTCGGGGTCGAGGAGGCCGACGGCTCCGCTCGCGCGGACGCCGTCGGCGTCACCGACCGCCCACACCGCGCCGGGGTAGACCTCCTCACGCACGCCGGTCTGCAGGAGGTCTTCGATTCGGGCGGTGGAGGGCGTGGTCATGGTCTCCCGATCGTCGTACGGCCGCGGGTGGTCCGCCGGCCAGCCTAGTGACGTGGCCGGGGCAGGCCCGACTGCGCCACGGGTGGTGTCAGGTGAGCCGTCGGCCGAGGTCGGTGATGGCCGAGACGGTGGCGCTGAAGGGAAGCGGGTGGCGGGCATACGCGGTGCGGTCTGGGACGTGGGTTGCGGTAACGGGAAGTTCGTCCTTGAGAGGTTTGCAGGTCACGCAGAGCGCTCCCCGCCGACGCAGGGGTGGACCGTCCTTCACATCGCTCCGGTACCCCTGTCCGGGGCGCTCCCCGCCGACGCGGGGTGGACCGCCGATCGCCGCCGTCGGACACCGAGACCACCAGGTGCTCCCAGCCGTTGTGGGGGTGGACCGCCGCCGACCGAAAGGCTGTGGCGGGGAGGTTGCCCGTCCGCCAAGCGAAGTCACGTCTGGACGACGCTGAGAAGATCTTGCTGTCACCAGCCGCATAGTGGAAGCCGCAAGGGCCAACGCTTCTAGCGTTGGCCCCGCCGCCATACTCACATTGTCGAAGGGCTATGAAATGTCCCCGCCCCGATTGCGCCAGCGTCGATGCCGTTCCTGAGAACGCGGACAATTTCCTCAGGCTTCAGGTCGATGGCGTCGAGCCCCTCCGCCGTCAGCGGGATTTCCTCCAGCTTGTACTCTCCGCGGCCCTCAGCGCTGAACTCGGGACCAGTCCGGTCCTCGAAGGACCAGGTCGCGATGCGCGCGAGGTAGAAGAGCTGGCGCTCGTCGTCGGTTTCCAGCGTGTGGAGGAGCCGGATGATGTCCGCCTTCCCCGCGATCTCCTCATCGATCTCCCTGTGGAGGGCGGCTTCCCGGGATTCGTCGCTGGGCTCGACGCCGCCGCCGGGGAGGACCCAGTACTCGGGGATGTCGGGCTTGGTGCGGCGGATGACCAGCATCGTGTCGTCAGCGGTGACGAGGACAGCGCGGACTCGTTCCTTCATTGCGTTCCGCCTTTTTGCCTGTTGGTATCTCAGTGCAGCAGCCAGCCGCCGTCGACGTGGACGGTTTGCCCAGTGATGAACTACGCGGAGCGGCCCACGAGGAACGACCGAGGACCGGCCTCCCTCAGCAAACGATGGAACGGTCATCCATACCCGTACCGAAGCCCTTCGTCGCGAGGGCACCACCCACCGCGAGCGAGTCCAGGAGTTCGAACAGCGGCTGGCCGCTGCACATGGTGAGATCCTGCGATTGCAACGCGCGATCCAGTCATACGGCACGGGGCTGTGACAGCACTCTCCGGGCTGTAGAACTTACGATCCAGAGCGCAACCCCAGAGCACTGTGCTCCACCACACCCGAGGGAAGATCACTCTTTTCCGAAGCCCTGGCAGTCAATTCCACAAGGCCAGCTCGGAGTTCGACGGCGGGCTCACCAAGGACGATCGCGCTGATGATCAGCTCCATCATCAGACAGTCGTACTCGTCGCCCCTGCTCCGATAGCGCTCCCTGTCGGTCTCCACGACAGCAGAGATGATCCTCCTCCCACCCCCAGTCGCGGGGGCAAAGGACGCCTCATAGATGCCGCGGCCGGTCCAACTCCGATGTAGAAAAAGGACATCGCCTTCAGCGAAAACGTTCCACTTCTCATCCATGTCCCGGGCGTGATATCCGCGCCGGATCCGCTCCCAGTCCTCGTCGGTCCAGACACGGCCCGGTAACTGAGACACCGGCTGAGGCACGCTGATCGGATGGAGGCGCCGGAACGACTCTCGGGTGAGCGGGGCATCAGCAGTCATGACGTGATCCTACGGAAGCACCACTCCACCAGGACAGCGGATTACCGCCAAGAGCAGGCGGCCTGGGCGGAGGGTGACCCTCAGCCGCCTTCCTGACACGTCCGCAGCGTCCTGACCAGCAGCAGCAGACGAAGAAGTAGCCCGTCACCGATCACCGGCCACCCGGTGGATATCGATCACTGCCGACCGCCGCCACGGCTCTCGAGATATCTGATCAGTTTCGCCTCGCTGTGAAGCAGCCGATCGCGCTCGTCCGCAAGGAGGGAAGCCAGTGGGTCGACGAGATCAAGGCGGCCCCAGGCCGCCGCTGGCTCCATGTCTCCGCCACCGCCCACGACGGCCCCTGCCGACTCGCGCCGCCAAAGCCCGAGAAGCGGGGCAGTCAGACCCGGGAAAAACCCCGCCAGCCGCCCCACGGAGAGCACGGCCGACAGCAACGGGACGTACGCCAGGCCCGCGCGGGTCACTGCGGATTGCTCTTCACCCCGACGTGGCCGGGGCGGTCGGATGAGCGGGGGACGGAGCCGGAGGGCGGACCCCCGTCAGGTCCTCTGAGCGCTGCCGCAGGAGCGGGGCCAGCTCGACGTACCAGCCGCGGCCGACGGCCTGGAGCATCTCGGCGAGGGCGATTTGTTCGCCGATCTGGCCGGCGGGGGTGTCGAGGACCTGGGCGAACTCGGCGCGGATGCGGTCGGCGACGGCGGGTACGCGGAGGCTGTTCACGTAGAGCATCGCGGGGTCGTAGCCGACGGGGACGGCGCCCCAGCGCTCCCAGTCCAGGATGACGAGGGGGGCGTGGGTGAGGTTGGCCCACTGGAGGTCGGCGTGCCCGGTGACGCGTTCGGTGATGGCCGGGGCGGGGATCCCCAGGAACTCGGGGAACACCCGATCGGCCCAGGATTGGCGGATGGTCTCGCGGGGCGGTTCGGCGGTGCTGAGGGCATCCAGACTCTCTCGCAGGGTCGTCCACCAGGAGTCCGGAAGGCCCGGATCCTCGGTGAGGTCGGGCGTCTCCGGCGAGATGACGGGCTGGGCGATGTAATCGATCAGCTCCGCTTCGAAGACATACTCGCCGCCGTCCCAGCGGTACAGGTCGTGGAGGTGAGGGCGGGACACCTTGTCGGACACCCGTTCCTCGGCGAGGGCGATCCCCTCGTTCCGGGTGGCGGGGGCCTTGGCTGCTTCGCCGCAGTGGACGCGGAGCCAGTGACCGCCTGCGGTGCGACTGCCGATGGTGCGGCCGAGCCATCCCCAGGCCGGCGCCCCCGTCGTCGTGGTGGAGAGGTGGGCAGCGGCGTAGGCCAGGGCGTCCTCCATGCGTGCCCTGGTGGTCTCATCCTTGGGCGAGTACATCGGTGACCTTCCTGAGGTGGCCCGGATCGAGCGGGGCGGCAACGGTGGCCTTGGCAGCGGCCCAACGGTGGGCGGTGCCGGCAGACAGCAGTACCACGTCCAGGCTCGGGCAGGAGGCCGCAGCGAGGAGACAGGCGGTACCCGGCGAGGCCCCCGGCCGGATGAACTCGGCGAGTTCGGGCGTGACGAGGCCGGGCAGCTCACCGCCGTACAGAGGCGAGGACCCGAAGGTGATCAGCCCAGCCGCGCGGGCCAGGACGAGGGGACCCCGGCCATCGAGGGCGAGGGCGATCGGCCTTGCCATGACGAGGCTGACCGGCTGTTGGACGGCCCGCAGATGATGTTCACCCGAACCAGCGGCTTCGATGGCCAGGCCCAGGAGTTCGGACACCGAGAAGGCGTCGTGCTGGAACCCCGACCAGGTGGCCACGCCGTACCCGCCGATTCTGCCCGCAGCAGCGAACTCCTCCAGCACCGTGAACACGTCACGCAGTGTCGGATGCAGCTCCGTGGGACTGAGGCCGGCGTGCTCCGGGTTGTGGACGAACACGAGGTTGATCCGGCCGAGAGCGGCCAGGGACCTTTCCGTCTGCCAGCGGACGAAGCCGGGGTCGAGGCTGTGTCCGGCCCGTACCTGGGCGTCAGTGAGGAGCCCGGACCGAAGAGCAGCCGCGCCTTCATCGGGGTCGAAGAAGCCTGTTTTCGTCGCCACCATGGCGCGTGGGTGGTCTGCGATGACGGGGCCGAGTGCTTGGTGGGCGCTGCCGTAGTTGGGGGCGGTGTCGATCCACACGAGCCCGTCGGCGCACGCGGTGAGGGCTGCCTGCTCGACGGCGCGCACCCGGTACGTTCCCAGACCCAGGGAGGCGGTCACGAGGAGCCCCCGACCACGGCGACGGCTTGACCGGCAACCAGCGCGGAGACGACTTCCGCCACCTGGACGAGGGTGAGATCGGACTCGGCGGCCAGGTCCGCGAGGGTGGCCGGCGGACCACCGGCGAGGAGGTGGAGTACCGGGGCGACGCGGTGGGCGAAGGTCCACTCGTTCCCCGCTCCGGCGAAGGTCACGACCTGGTCGTCCTGGTCGATCCGGGCACGGGGCACCGTGGCCTGCACCGTGATGCCCGGTTCGGCAGGCACGGCGGTGAGGTGTGGCAGTGACAGGCGCGGCCGCCCGGGGTGCGTCGCGTCCAGAGACCTTTCCCAGCGGTCCAGAACCGCAGGGTCGTCCAGGGCGGCCAATACCTCCTTCCGTACGGCAGCCAGGTAGTGCACACGCTCCTCCGGGGTGCCGAAACGCGGTACGTCCGCCCGGACGGTCACGTTGGCCCGCAGGTCGTCGCACAGCCAGCCCAGGAACTCGGCGCCGGTCTGTGTGGCGAGTCCGAATGTGAGGTGGAGGGATGCGGTGCCCTGGTCGGCGCTCACGGCGTGCCACCAGCCGCGCGGCAGATAGAGGAGGTCGCCGGGCGTCATCACGACGTCCGCAATCGGATCGTGCGTCGGGACCTCGGGGGCCTCCACGTCGCGCCAGGCAGGGGCCTGCCGGGTGGGGCCGTAGATCTTCCACCGCTTGGAGCCTTCGAGCTGGAGCACCACTACGTCGTGGTCGTCCCAGTGGGTGCCGAAGCCTTCCTCGGCGGTCCACGAGGCGTAGGCGTTGACCTGCACGGGGGTACAGAAGAACCGTTCGAGGCCGGCCGCGGCTTCGCGGACGGGCGGGTGGATCTGGTCGATCGCGTCGATGACGAGGGATGCGCCCTCGGCGAGCCGGGTGTGGAAGTCGGCAGGCTGGGGCTGGTACCAGGACACCCCGCGACGGTTGGTCCGGAGGATGGAGTACGCGGTGACCGGGACAGCCTCCCCGGCACGCGAGAGCCGCATCCGGGGCGGTTCGAGCCGGTGAGCGGCCACGATCTCGTTGAGGTCGCCCCAGGTCAGTGGCGAGGGGGACGTGGTGCCGTTGGAGCGGATCACTTTGTGGGCCCGGAAGCACGTCTGGGCGAGGAACGTGTCCCCACCCAGACGCTCGGCCCACGATGCGGAATCAATCACCGTGGGTCTCCTCGGTCGATCAGGTGTCGTTCATGTCCGACTTGCCGCCGGTGTTGTCCGAGGCTTCCTCGGCACGCGAGCGGGCCGCTGCGATGCGGCGAACACCGATCAGCAGGCCACTGTTCTGCTCGGTGGGAGCGTTCTCGTTCATTCCGTACTCCTTCCTGATCTCGATGGATCCCGCCGGGGTCCCGGAGGGAAAACTGTGAGTCAGTTCCCGGGGCTTCCGGCCAAGGCCAGGGCGACCACCAGGACGCTGACGGGCGACGACGTACAGGAGGACGGCGAGCTGCTGACGCCAACCCCAGGGGGCGCGTGCGGTCAGCCGCGTTCCAGGCTCGAAGGGTCCTCGACCACCCACTCCACCCCACCGCCCTCCGGCCGAACGAAGACGGCGTTCTGCATGACGACGCGGGACTTGGGGTCCTCGAATTCGCCGATGAACTGGACGATGCCGGTGCGGCCGTTCAGCGGGTCGCGGATGCGGGTGCCCTCGCTGACCCAGCCGGGCACGGCCTGACGCTGACGAAAACGGCTCTTGATGGACACTGCACCTCTCCTCGGTCTAGGTCAGGCACTGCACTCCGGGGGACGCAGCGGGCCGCAGGTGTGACGTTGCGGACGGCCCTGCGACCCGCTGCGAGGGGGAGGCCGCCTCTCCGGGCGGCTGAGACCAGTCAACTCCGCTGGCCAAGCCCCCAACAGGGCATTCCACTAGGCACGTTGTAGGCACTCAGAAGGCAGATTCCCGCTACGATTTCGGCGCCCGGCTCGACCAGCGGACGGCGGGATCATGGCGAACGAAGCTCTTCGCAGACACAGAAACTCCCAGCGATGGACTCAGACCCAGGTCGCGGAGCGCGTGTGCGCTCAGGTCCAGGCAGCCACCGGGCGCGATCCGGAGCTTGATGCGAACTGGGTCTCCCGCCTTGAGCGAGGAGCCATCACGTGGCCTTCCGGTGATTACAGGGCCGCCTTGTGCACGGTGTTCCAGGTAGCCAGCGAAGAGGAGCTGGGCCTGTACCCAAAGGGGTCCGCCACACCGGATGAAAGGCCGGCCGAAGAGGCTCCGTCTGATGGTGCCCCATCCCTGGTCGCCGACACGGAGCTATCAGCCCGGCTGGCTCGCCACGCGGCGGAGACCAACGTCAACGCGCTCGTACTGGAGCAGTTCGACGCTGACGTTGAACGACTTGCCCGCGACTTCGTCAGCCGGCCTTTGCCTCTCCTGATCCCGGAGATTCGCACGGCTCGGGGTGCGGTGCTTCGGTTGCTGGAGGGCCGCCAGCACCCCAGCCAGACCCGTCACCTCTACGTGGTCGCGGGGTGGTTATCCGGTCTCGCGGCGCATGTGTCGTTGGACCTGGGGGACCGCTCCGGCGCGGCTACTCACGCCCGCACCGTGGTGCAGTGCGCGGAGATCTCGGAGCACTCACCGTTACGCGCATGGGCACGGTCGTTCCAGTCCCTGGCCGCCTATTGGGCGGGGGACTACCGGCGGGCGGGAGACCTCGCGCAGGCCGGGCATAGCGCGGGCCGAGGTCCCGGCGCAGGCACGATCAAGGCCCGGCTGCTGAGCTTGGAGGCCCGAGCCCGTGCGGCCGAAGGGGACGATCGCAGCGCGCTGCGGGTACTCGCGTTGGCACATGAGGCACGGAGCACTGCGGGACCCGACGAGTTGCCCGGGGTCTTCTCGTTTCCTGAGGCCAAACAGTGGGCCTACGCCGGTACCACCCTGTTGGCCGTCGGGGGCGACGAGCAGACCCGGCACGCCATAGGCGCTTCCAATCGCGCCGTGGAGCTGTACCACTCCGGTCCAGAGGGCGACCGCTCCCCCGGCGACCTACAAGCTGCCCACCTGGACCTGGCCACGGCCTACCTTGCGAGCGGCCAGGTTGAGAGAGCCGGTGCGAACGTCTCGGAGGTGTTCACCGCCGAGGTGTTCACGGCGAGCATCACCATCAGGCTCCGCAATCTGGCCGCGCTCCTCGGAAGCGAGCCATACCGTGGCGCACAGTCGGCAGTCGATCTCCGCGCGCACATTCACGAGGTGACCGTCCGGCCCGCTCTCGCCAGCAACCCCACGGAGCCCCGATGACCGTCCAACCCACGCCTGATCATTTGGTCACCGACCGCAGCCTCCTTTCCACCAAGGCGTACGGCACGGGTCAGCACCTGGCTGCCCGTCAATCCCTCTACCAGTGGCAGACCCCCAGCCACGACCTGCCGGGCATCGTTGTGAACGAACTGGCCGACGTACGCGGCGCGGTCGCGGACGTGGGGTGCGGAAACGGGAAGTTCGTCGCCCGGGTGCGGGAGGACCGTCCCGACCTGAGCGTGCTGCCCATGGACGTCTCTCACGGCATCCTCGGCGCCATCCCCGGAGCAGTCGTCGCGGACGTCCAACAGTTGCCCATCACGGATGGAGCCCTCGGCGCGGTTCTAGCGCTGCACATGCTGTACCACGTCGAGGACCAGGCCCAGGCCGTACGGGAGCTGGGCCGTGTGCTGGCCCCCGGCGGCATCGCGATCGTCTCCACGAACAGTCAGACCGACAAGCGGGAACTGGAGCACCTCTGGCGTCAGGCCGCGGGCGATGTGCTCGGCGTCCAGGAGGGGCCGGCCCGAGTCCAGCTCTCTGCCCGCTTCACCCTGGAGGACGCGCCGACGATCCTCGGTACGGTCTTCGGTGAGATCCGCACGATCCCCCTCCCCGGGGTGATCGAGGTGACCGACGCCGAACCGGTCGTCGCGCACTTGGCCTCGTACGAGGCGTGGGCGGACAAGATGGGCGTGCCGTTCCGGGAGACGATCGAGCGCGCGCGAGAGCGGGTCAATGAGGTCATTGCGGCAAAGGGTGCATTTCGCATCACTTGCCTGGGTGGCGTACTCGTCTGCCGATCCCACCGGTAAGGCCGCGGCAAGCAAAGTGGGTAGCGTGCACAGAAGCGCTACGGGCAGTACCGAGGCCGGGCTCGGTACGGCTACCGGAGTTGACGCCTCAACTAAGGGCTGTCCCGTAAACGATCTCTGCGCGGTCTCGGCTGCGGTCGCCCGAGGTGCGAGCCGGTCTCTTACCCGGCGAGGGCGAGGTTGTGCATCCGGGCGATGCCGAGCATGGCGTGGTGGACGCCGTCGCCTTTGAGGCGGCAGTCGCGGAGGATCTTCCAGGTCTTCATGCGGGCGAAGACGTGCTCGACGCGGGCCCGGACATGACCGGGCTTGACGGCGTCAGCTCACGGATGCACCGGGAGCAAGCGCCAGGCCAGAGGCGTCAAGGAAGGCTTCAAGGCTGATGACTCCGCTGCCGGTTCCGTCGTCCCATTCGGTCAGGAGCTCCGAGAGACCCTCATTCCAGGAGTCGGATGTGGCGAGGTCAGGGCCGGGATGATGCTCGACGCGGCCGGCACCGTGCCGGTAACGGAGGGACAGGTACTGGCCCTCCGCTGTCCAGGCATCCCTGGGCCGGGTAGTAGGCGGGACACGTCTGCACGACCCGCACCAGCATCAGACTCTCGACTTGACCCATCCGAAGATGGTCGCGCGCCAACGGAACTCGGGCAATCGACTTCAAGTCGACGGCGACCACGATCGGCCGGCAAGTCCTAGATGCGGGGAACTGCTGCTGTCCGCCTTCGTTGATGTCAGCCATGGACGTCATCCTCGCGCCCAGCTTTTCACTACGTCCGCCGGCCAGCCTCACTCGTCGTCGCACCGTTCCAGGACCAAGCCGAGGGACCCGTCCTCCAGCCCGTTGCTGTCTTCGAGGTGCAGGTGACTCCCATCAGGAACACCTTCCCCGGCGAGCACCAGCAGATGGCGGGCAAGCGTCCTGAGACCCTCAGCGTTCGCCTCGATCACGACCTCTCCCCCAAGGCCCCGCACCTCGATTCGCGCATCCGCCTCCCACGCGAACACCAACCCGACACCATCGGTCACGGCCATGACTTGGGTCTTCTCAACGGGTGCGCTGCTGGAATCGGAGGTCATGGGGACCATCATGCCGCCCGACACTCACGACTCTCGAGGCTCTGCGTCTCACGCGTTACGGCGGGGGGGCGGGCTGGAGCATGCCGTCTGACGGCATGTGGCGAAGACCGTGCAGTCCGCCGACGGTCGAGCCACCGGACCTGGTCTCGAACCATCGCTGGAGGGGCTGTTGGAGAACGGTCGGGGTCCAGCAGCGATCGTGCTGCCGGACCCCCACCTGCTAGACGTCGTCGTCCCCGAACATCGCCACCAGCAGCGACCAGATGGCCTTGCCGATGACGTTGACCAGGACGGCACGACCAAGACTGGTCCCTGCCTTCGACGCCGCCTTGGGTGTGGTCTGCTCACGCTTCTCCACGCCCCTCACCCCCCTTCGCTGTGCGAATGGACCGACCTCTGACGTCGCGAGGTTCTGGTCCCTATCGCAGGGCGCAGGCGCCCCAGCTCAGGAAGTGATGGGGTGAGCGTACGGTGACGCGGACTCCCATGTCTCCGGAATCCGGTAAGCCAGTTCGCTCTGATCGATCACGTGCGGTCAGCTGCAGACAGGTCGTGCCACCAGTGCCCGCACCCGTCAGAGCAGTAGCGGGCGCGGCGGCGTTCGTCGGCGATCGCGAGGACCGCGACCAGCAGCCGGAATGCCTTGCGGCGTTCGTCGCCCGGGACGAGGCCGGCGATCTTGCCCAGTTGCTGGAAAACCGGGCCGCGGGTGATCAGGACCGCCGGCGTATGGGTCGGGCGCAGGCCTGAGCGCCGGATGGCCTCAGGCCCGTCCTCGCTGCGTGCACGGGCCTGAATGCAGTGGTGGCACAAAGCCAGCAGGATCTCGGACTGCTCCTGTGGGCTGAGGCCGTCGAACCACTCAAGGCCCTGCGCCATCGGGCGCAGCCCTTGGGCGAGTTCGTTCAGCAGGACATCGCGTCCGCTCATGAACGGCTCCCATGCGAGGGGCGGCGCGCAGCCGCGGTGATCAGGATTCCGAGCAGCATCGCCAGATCGGCCGCGCCGTCGGCGTCGTCGGCCCAGCGGGTGGTCTGCAGCGGGCGTGCGTCGCCCAGGGAGACGCCTTCTCTGGCCAGAACGAAGGCCAGCGCGAGCATTGCTGCACGAGCGTTGCCGTCTTCGAAGGGATGGAAGAAGAGGACGTCGAGATAGGTCCGGGCGGCGCGTGAAGGAAGCGGCACGCCGAGGCTGCTGCTCTCGGCCAGGCATTGCCCGAACTGTGCGGGCGTTTTGGGCGAGAGTCCGTAGCGCTCTCGTCCGCCCTTCGCGAAGGCGGGCATCGTGCGGAAGGCGACGGTCTTGCGGTGCAGCACGGTTCGCTGCCAGTTCGCCATGAGGGGAAAGGTCAGCCGGGCGCCCTGCTGCGCGTCGCTGAAGGCCACCTCGAGGGCGGTCAGGACCCTTGCTGTTCCTTCGGGGTCGCGGCCGCCGCGCGTCACGGTGAAGAAATCCCGGAAGCCGTCGGGCGTCGGAGGCCGGGCAGCGACGGCGGGCTCGCTGCTCCAACGCGGCCAGGAGACTTCCGTACGGATGTGCAGCCAGTCGGCAAGGGCGTCGTTCTGGTGGTCGGGCCCGGAGCTCATCGGCTTTCGCCGATGGTCCGGGCGAACCCCGAGCTCACCTCGTCGACCACCGTGACGGCCGGTGCGATCCAACTGTCGAACCGGCCGCCGACCGCAGTCTCGGCGATCTGCTGGGCGCGTTCCTCGTCGATGCCGTTGTAGGCGAGGAACCACCCCAGCACCTGCATACAGTGCCCGTACCAGCCGCTTTCGGCCTCGGTGCGGTCGGCCACCGCGGTGACCAGGCGTGTGCACGCGCGCTCCCAGTGCCAGGGGTCCACCGCCTGCCCTGCGGGCTGCGCCGGCGGCGCGAGGGCTGAGAAGCGCTCCGCCAGGTCCTCAAGCCAGCCACGCCATTCGAGCAGAGCAGCGACCACAAGCGGTGCGGTTGCTTCCTCCGTCGTCACGGAATGCGAGGCACAGCACCACGCCTGGACCACCCCGCCGTCGATGTCACCCTCGCCCACTGACCAATTCCATCCGCAGGCCCACCGTCCGTACCGGCCCACCAGGAACGAGGTGACCGGATCCATCGAACCCCACCTGTCGTCCTGCACGACCTCGGCACCGGGAAGCAGGGGAGCCACAAGAGCGGTCAGTTCCTTCGCTGCAGCATCATCCAGCTCGAAAGGACACCGCGCAGGATCCACGTCCGCCCAGGTCAGCGTATGCACCCACAGTTCACTCACCCCGCCACTGTGCCGTGTGCCGCCGCTCGAACGCCAACGGATATCGAGCGGCAGCGCCCGTCTTGGACGCCGTCCTCAACGGGTGAGGAGCAGCCCGCAGCTGTACGCGCGGGCGTGCCCGATTCCCTCGGTCAGCGTCTCGGCCAACGCCTGCGGATCCGTGACCGTCAGCTTCCCTCGCAGCTCCGCACGGACAATGCGCAGACCCCTGTGGGAACCGGCGCTGGAGACCGTGGGCAGCATGCGCACAGCGAGCGCGCCCGGGTCGGCGGTGGCGCCGATGCGGACACCGCCCTTCGGCCCGGTCCGGGGCTCTCCCTCGGGCTGGAGCCGGCGCACGAACCATTCCTTGACGTGGTCCGGCCTCGTGTGCGCGACGCGCTTGCCCCGGACGTTCCCCGAGGGCGGTGCTCCCGTCGGAACGCTGCGGACCGGGTTGACCACGGTGCGGAACTCCATGACGTCGCCGACCCTGAAAGTGCGGTCCACGGTCATGATCCGCGGCCTGCTGGTCATGGCGGCCTGCGGTATGCGGGACCAGTCCCCCGGGACGCGCGACTGCACCACGATGACGAGAGCGGCGGCCTTCAGGTCCACCGACCAGGTCGACAGGACGCCCATCTGCGCACGCGCGTCGGCGTCTCCGTCAGCCACCCAGCCGCGGAAGCCGCTCATGACGGTGCGGTGCATGTCCTGGGCGTCGACGAGGGACTTGGCGGCAAACGGATGGCGTGCATCGAGTGTGAGCACGCTGTGGGTGGCGACGAAACGGGCTGAAGCGGTGCTCCGGGTCACAGGAGGACGTCCCATCCGGTGGCGGTCTCGGCGATGGTGATGCGGGTGCGGGTTTCCCAGCGGAGCGTGTGGGCGCGTTCGTCGGCTTCGAAGGTGACGGGCTGGTCGTTGACCGGCGCCGCTTCCGGGGCGTCCGGCGGGGCCTGGATCCAGGCCCAGGGCCGGGGTTCCTCTGCCGCATCGGGCAGCAGGGCTTTGGCTGAGAACGCCTCTTCGATGGTGCCCTCATGTACCCCGCACGCGAGGGTGCCGGACGGCGGACAGGACTTACGGCCCAGCCACAGCAGTCTCTGCGGCTGCTCCAGGGCGTGTGCGATCTTCTCCAGCAGCCCGCGGTCCTCGTGTTCGAGAGCCGCCAGGAATGCGGCGTCGGCCAGGTACCAGCGCTCGGTGATCAGTGCGCCGCGGGACAGCTGCTCCGAGATCAGACCCGCGGAAACGGGGTCTTTGACGATCTTCTTCGGAGCGCCGTACCAGTCCGCGAGGTCGTGGTGTCCGAAAGCCGTGCCGGTCTGGGCCTCCACGGACCGGGAGACGGCAGCCGCCCTGCGGTGGTCGGTGATGAGGTCGCGGGGCCGGAGGGGAAACCTGCCCGCCCCGACCGTGTGGTAGTCCCGCACGGGCACGCCCGGCCGGTCTGCGCGCACACCGAAGCGGAGCTCGGCGAGGGGCAGGTCCTCGGCCGCGAGGTCGGCTGTCCGGTCCAGCCCGAGCGCGGCCGCGCACAGGCCGATCACCGCGGACTTCGTGGGGCGGCTGTGGGTGTCCCGGCGGGTGAAGCGGGAGACCAGCCCCCATGACTGCAGAGGCCCGGCCAGCCGGATGAGCAGGACGTGCGTCACGCCGTCAGCTCCCTGACACTCACGACTTCCTTGGCCTGGAGCTCCCCCTCGGCTTTGAGCTCCCCGAGCACGGCGTTGATGTCGAGGTCGTAGGTGAGGACGTTCCCGGGCCGGATGTCGGGGCGGCGCTGCGTGACGAAGCGGTGGTGCTTCAGGAGCCGTCGGACGGCGGCTGCGCCGGCCGGTCCGTCGGTCAGCTCATCGATGGGCCGCTGGAAGGCACCTGCGTAGTTGAAGGGGCGGTCGCCGTCGAAGGCGAGGACCAGTGCGGGCAGGGTTCCGGTGGAGGCGGTGGAGTTCCTCTTGGCTTCCGGGAAGGCATCGACGAAGGAGTTCACGAACTCCTCCTCGGCCGCGACGGCGGCCGCCTCGGCTTCCTGCACCGTCATGCCGGCCGCTTCGAGGTTGTGCCGCAGCCTGACCCTGTCGAGGACCGCGTGGCGGTAGAACGTGCCCGAGATCAGGGACTGGTAGCCGGTCATGCCTGCGCCCGCGTCGTCTGCGGCGTCGAGGAAGTCGAGTGCGTTGGCCTTGCGGTCGAGTTTGGCGTCGTCGGCGGCGGCGAAGAAGTCGTCCACTTGTTCTGCCTCGTGCACGGTGAAGGCGTGGCTGCTCTGGACGGCGCCGTCCACGTTGGGGGAATCCGCGACTTCCGCGAGGAAGCGGCCGTACAGCGCGATGTCGATGGCGTCCCGGGGCGCCAGGGCGGTCAGGACCGCGGTGCGGGTGGCCTTGGGGAGGGGCACCTTCTTGGCGGCGTTCTCGGCGGTGTCGCCTTCCTGTTCCTCGTCCGCAGCCTTCTTGCCCTTCTTGCGCTTCTCCGCCTCCGCCTGCTGTGCGGCAAAGAATTCCTGCGCCCAGGCGGTGATGGGTTCCGCTTCGGCGGCGAGGTGCGCGGCGATGCGGGTGCCGGCGTCCTCCGGTGCGAAGACGAGCACCTTGGTCAGATTGGCGACCGTCTTCTTCGCCGGGTCACCGAACTTCAGGTTGAGGGCTTCCAGCACGGCGCGTGCCGTGCGCAGGGCCGTCTCGTACTCCCATCCGTGGTCGTTCTCCAGGCTCCGGGCGGTGATCAGTGCCCATTCCCGGGTGCGGACGCCCATGGTGTGGCCCTTCAGCGGTCCGACCCCCGAGTTCGCCCGGTTGCGGGCGTGGACGCGTTCGGCCCGGCGCCGGGCCTGGCTGGTGATCATGTGGCGTTCGACGCCGCCGTACACGATCGCCTTCGGGGCGCCGTTCTCGTCGCGTACCGGCAGCACCGCGGCGACGGTCTCCAAGAGGTGGAGGGAGAGGAACTGGCGGCCGGAGAGGCTGGGCTGTGTGCTCACGTTGTCGCGTCCTTCTGGGCGTTCTGGTCGGTGGGCGCGGAAGTTTTGCGCGCTAAGGTCTCGCTCGTGGCCTTCGTGGGCGCAGCGGTCTTGCGCGCTGCTGTCTTGGTGGCTCGCCACGGCGTGTGGAAGTCGACGGCCCAGCGGTAGCGGACCTTGGCCTCACGATCGGTCCAGCGGACCAGGTCGTCGACGAGCAGTGACCAGGCGGGCGGGCCCTGTTCACACGAGCGCAGCCGGGCCACGGCGTGCTGCAGGTGCCGCCACGGGATGCTCCGGCTCGACACGATGCGGGCGTTCAGGCGGGAGGCGCCGGCGTCCTTGGGGCCGCGTCCCACGCGGCTGCCGATCCTGCGCATCGCGCCGCCCAGGGTGTCGTAGCCCTTGTGGGGCCGGTCCGCTCCCTGGTGGTAGACGGCGAAGAGGAACGCGACCCGCTCGTAGATCTCGCGTTGCTCCTCGACCGGGGCGTACCAGCCGGCCCGGATGTGCGCGTCCTCCTTCGCCCGCGGTCGGCGCAGCTCGGCGAGTGTCCCGTTGTCCCGGTTGTGGACGAGGCTGACGAGCCAGCGGGCCAGCTGCTCGGCCGGCGGGTGCTCGGAGGGAGGAGCGGCTCGGGTCGACTCCGGATCCTGCTCAGCCCATGTCTCCTGCTCGCTCTCGGGCTCGGCGTCAGCGCTGGTGTTGGTGTCGGTCGTGGTGCTCACGGCCGCTCTCCTTCGGCTTGAGCTGGTCGGGTGCCTTCGCCTCGCCCAGTTCCGACGTGAGCGTTCGCAGGGCGTCGGCTCGTGCCTGGAATCCGCGCGCGTTGGCCGGCAGTGAGTCGAGGCGGCGTTCGAGGAAGACGGTGGCGGACTGGGCGAGGGTCGCTCCGTAGTCCTGGAGGCTCTCCGCCACGCAGGCTCCGGCCACGACCTTGTCCAGCAGGATGTGGAAGGGCTGCTCGGTAGCCGCCCAGTGGTCCGGCCGCGCGTCGAAGCGGGCGGTCTGCAGCTTCTTGTCGGCCGGCTTCGGATTCGGGTAGGCGATCCTCCAGGCGGCCTCCGCAGCCTTCACCAGGGATGCCGCCACGTACTCCGCGAGCTGGGAGCCGGTGTGGGCCGCGTGCCGGAGGTCCTCTTCGCGGCCGGGGCGGTAGGGAAAACTGTCCGAAAGCCAGCTCAGGGGAGCCGTCTTGTTGGCGATCAGCCCCACCGCCCACAAGGAGACCGGCCGGTCGGCGAGCGTGGCCAGGCGGTGGTACAGGTCGAGGCGCTTGTTGCGGTCTGCCACGGCCGCGTAGAGGGCGTGCGCCTCGCGCCACAGCGCCCGGGCCGGCGACGGCGCCAGGGGCTTGGCGGTGGTTCCGGTGCCCGTGTACACGGCGTCCAGGACGAGGGAGTCGGGGAGCGGGGCGAGCAGTTCTCCGGCTCCTACGAGGACGCGGTCCACGCCCGTCTCGCCGTTGGCCAGTGTGCAGGGGCTGAGCAGGATCGAGCGGCCCAGGACACTGTGCAGGTCGGCGGGTCCGTCCACGGGCCGCCCGTCGGGCTTTGCCTGGAAACCCCTGCGTGGGAGGCCTGACACCGTCCACGTGTGGTTGAAGGTCCCTCGGCGGGTGGTGGGTGCGAGGTTGAGCCGGAGGGTGTCACCGAGGGTCTCGCCGAGCGCGATCACGCGGATGCGTGCCCCCAGACGCCCCGTGGCCAGGTTGGTGATGGTGTCGCCCAGGGTGGCTTTGCCGGATATGCGGGCGCGGCCGCTGAGGCCGTAGGCGTGCTGGGTGAGCATGGCGCGAAAGGCCCGCTCGGCTGTCAGCGGGCTCGTGTGCGCGAGATGATGGTGGTCGAAGAACTGGTTGTAATCACCGACGTGTTCGATGACGAGCTGTGCGGGCCCCACGGCGTGCGCGTCCATGAACGGGGCGAGCAAGGAGTTCTGCCCGAGGGGCTCCGTCGGATGGAAGAGGTCCCAGCTGCTGCCTGGTTGGTCCTCCAGCCACTTCACGGCCAGGTCGAAAGGCTGCCGGTTCTCGACCGCGTCCAGCCATCTTTCGGGAACCGGTGGGTTCGACTTCGACGCGTAGCAGATGGCCATCAGGAACTCGAACAGGGCGACCGTCTCGCCCGGGGTGCTGCCGGCCAGCGTCTTGAGGTCCTCGTCGGCAGTGCGGAAGACCTGGAGCAGCGTCCGCGACTCCGTCCTGCCCCCGGTCGTCACCACGGGTATGCAGGGACTGACGCGCGGATCCCACGAGGGGACGGCCTCTCCCGACGGTAAGGCGGATGGTTCAGCCAACGTGCACATTCCCCCGATGTCATGACGCGATGCCGTGATCGAAGCGAAGCTAACACCACAGATGAGCGAGGGGGACGTGAATGGCGAAGTCGGGTGGCGGAGCGTACCGGTGGGTGTGGGGCAAGACGCCGGACCGACGGAGGTACCGCGACGGGCAGCGAGGCTGGAACCCTCTGCTGGCCCACCTGCTCGACACGGGCGCCACGGCACGGGAGCTCTGGGACCGCTACCTGCCCGACAACGTCCGCGCGGTGCTGACGGAGGCGTTCGGCGGCGGTGACGCAGCCACGGCCCGCGCGGTCGTGCCGTTCCTGGTCGCGCTCCACGACCTCGGCAAGGCGGCCCCCGCCTTCCTCGACCAGTTCGACCAGGGGGAAACCCGGTCCCACCTGCGCAAGGCGAGACTGGAGTGGGAGGAGGAAGCGCGCTCCCACGGCGCTCCGCTGCCTGCTGCGTGGGAGGGGCTCTACTGGGCTCACCACCAGCACATCACGGCGGCTACGCTCCCCCGCCTGCTGGGCTGCGACTGCGCCGTGGCGAACGGGCAGAGCTGCAGGGCACCCGAACACCAGGGGCTGTACGCGGCCGCGTATGCGCTGGGCGGACACCACGGCCATGTCCCCGGCCCGGAAACCATCGGAACGGCGACCATCGCCCGCGGAGGCGCGGACTGGGACGGCGTACGCGCAGAACTCGTCGAAGTGACCGCCGTACTGCTGGGAGTCGACCTACGGCGCCTCGCGGCACTGGTGGCCCCGGTCCGGCCCGCGGCGCTGATCCAGCTCACGGGGCTGGTCATCATGAGCGACTGGATCGCCTCGAACGACGACAGGTACCCGTACGCTGACCTGGCCGATTCGGACGAGGCGTGGTGGCAGGCGGCCCAGAACCGCGCCAAGGACGCTGTGGACGCCCTGCGCCTCGACCGGTGGAAGCCGACCGAAGTGACGTGGCAGGAGCTGTGGCCCGGAACCGAGCCGCATCCCGTCCAGGCTGCGGCGATGGAGCTGATGCCCGCCACGGGGCAGGCCCTCGTCATCGTCGAGGCCCCTCCCTCATCGGGCAAGACCCGGCTCGCCCTGTGGTGCGCCCACCACCTGGCGTCCCGCAACGGCTACCAGGGGCTCTACGTCGCCACGCCCACGAAGGCGGACACGAGCCGGATCACCGAAGAGGTCCGGCAGTTCATGCACGCGGCCGTGCCGGACGGGGCCGCCACCCTCGCCGTGGTCCACGCCGACGCCATCGAGCAGCAAATCGTCTACGACATGACCGACCCGGAGCAATCGGCCCAGGAGGAAGCGACGCCCTTCGACTCGCTGGCAGCAGGTATCCGCACCACCCTGGAGTCCGACGAGGACGAACGGGATCCCGCAGGCGCTCCGGGGGACAAGCACCGCGGGCGCGACAGGGCCGTCATGGACCCCTGGTACCTCAACCGGTGTGTGGGCCTCATGGCCACCTTCGGCGTGGGCACCATCGACGAGGTCATGCTCGCCGCGCAGCCGTCCAAGCACTGGATGCTGAGACTCTTTACGCTGTCGTGCAAGACCGTGATCATCGACGACGCTCACGCATATGAGCTCTACCAGCAGGACTTGTTGGGCTCCACCGTGCAATGGCTCGCCGATGCGGGAGCGTCCGTCGTCGTCCTGTCCAACGCTCTGCCTGCGGCGGTACGGACGGCGCTCACGGCGTCCTGGTGTGCCGGCCTGCAGATCGAGGCCGCCTCCGCGGATACGGATGGGGATGGCGAAGGTCCCGTTACGGTCGTCGACGCACACGGACACCTCCGACGAGGCGGCCCCCTGCCCGCCGAAGCCCCGCAACGTGTCACGACGGTCCGCCTTCAGCACGAAAAGGATCCGGCAGGCCTCGCTTCGCAGCTCCTGGACAAGGCGCGGGACGGCGGCTGTGTGGGCGTGGTCCGCAATCGGACCGAAAAGGCCGTGACCCTGTACCGAGCGGCCCTCGCCGCCGCAGCGGCTCATGGCTGGGACGAGGCGGAAATCCTGCTGCTGCACGAACAGTTCCGCACGCACCGGCAGAGATCCACCGAAGACCGGATCCGATTCCTCCTCGGGCACGAAGCCCCTTCCCGGCCTGACAGACTTCTGGTGATAACCACTCAAGGCGCTGCCCAGGCCGTGGACTTCGACTACATGGTGTCCGACCTGGCCCCGGTCGACCAACTCATCGAACGCATGGGCAGCCTCCATCGCCACCCCGAGAACACCGGACGCCGCCCGGCCTGGTGCGAGCTGCCACAACTGGACGTCCTCTTCCGGCCCGATCCGCAAGAGCCCGACCTGCCGCTGGTCGAACCTCCCCGGCTACGTCCGGCACGCCGCGCGGGCAACCTCGACGCGCCGGCCTACGCCCCGTACACCCTGGCCGCAACTTTCCGAACCCTCCGAAACCGGTGGGATGACCAGAACCGCATCCACCTGCGTCTGCCCCGGGACGTAGCCGGACTCATGGCGAGCGTGTACGCATCGCGCCAGACGGGCGAAGGGGCGTGGGCGGCACTCCTGGACCGGACATGGGACGACTGGCTGGTGACCCTTGCCCGGGAGCGCCTCGCGGCAGACGACAACGGAGTACGCCCCTACGTGGAGGGCCACCCCGCGACTATGGCCTGGCTCGTCTCCGGAAAACTGAACGGCTCCGGGGAAGAGGGCGGCGCGGAAGGGCTCCGGGCACTCCCCCGGCTCAGCGTCCCCCCGGTGAACGCCGTATGTCTCTACCGACAGGACGACGGAAAGCTGACCTACGACGCTGCAGGCACGCTACGGGCCGAGTTCTACCCTGATCGGCAGTTGAAGAAGGGGCTGCCCTCGGCCACTGAGCGGCGGGTGAAGCGAAAGCTCCTGCTGCACACGGTGTCCGTGCCGGGGAAGTGGTTCGAGGGGGACGGCAGGCTGCCGGACCCGACCCTATGGCCCCGCTCTCCGCACAAACCACTCGACCGCTGGAACGTCCTGCTCTTCGACGCCGAGGGCACATGCGTCTTTGGCCTGGCCGGCCAAGTCCACTACGACCCGCAGACCGGGCTGCGCAGACTGTGACACCGTAGCCTCGCTGTCGCTGCATCGGAGACCGGCCGACGTCTGTAACTCCGGCGGCGCGGACTCTTGTCCGCCGACAAAAGGTGGCGCCGTAAGGGTTGCAGACCAACGTTTCCTCGGGCGCATGCTCAACACCCCGTCGCAGAACCGGACCGCCCTTGGTGGATGCGGCGCTGACCTGCCGCAGCGAAGCCAGCCCTCCGAGGTCGCGTTGACCAGTGTGGACTGGATTGAGTGACCAGGCATCGAAGCGCCGCCGGCCCCCGACCACAACGCCGACCCGGCGCCGGAATCAGCCCTTGGCGACTGCAGTGCGGAACCCGGACTCCGCCGAGCGCCCCTGGCGGTCGAGGAAGCATCCGAACCGCACCGCCACCCGGCCTGCTGGCCTGCCGGCTCTGCTTGGCCCATCGCGGAACCCACGGACTCGCGGTCCGCAGCAGCACCAGCGCCCGCGAAGGCGTCTGCCCCCGTCACCGGTTCTGGGCACGGGCAGCCGTCAGGTGCTCGGGTTCCTCCATAGATGCCGCTCGTCCAGGGTCCCGAATCGCGCCTCTCCGCGTTCAAGGTCGACGAGGATAGGCCAGCAGTCCAACAGCTGCTCTCGCGCTTCACGCGAGGCGAGGTACTGCACAGAGTTGTAGGGCACGATCAGGAGCCCGTTGCTCTCACAAACCTGCTCTGCTTCGATGGCGAGAGGCGGCTCGTTCTCGCGCTGGCTGTGTGCGAGAAGCGCCACCGCGAGTTGCAGGGCTTCGTCCTGCTCGATCATCCGTCTCCAGACTGTCGGCTCGAAGAAGAAACCCTAACCGGCCCGAAATGATCTTGGTGTGGCTGGTGTGATGACGGCGGAGTGCGGGGCTGCCGGCGAGCCGTGGCTCACCCTCGACCACACCAAATGGCAGGGGAGGCCGACAACTGGCGTCCCATCGAGGGGCTGCCTGGTGCGTCCGCCGCCCTCATGGACCTGACCGTGGGCCGCGGCACGCCCTGCAGTTCTACGCGTGCCCACCGCTCCCTCACCACTACCTTGCCAGAGCCGGCTTCCTGTCGACTGCAGATCTCTGGTGGATCATCGTCCATACGGGAGAAGCTGTCCCGACTTTTATCTACGGACAAAAGTCGAGGGCCGCCGCGGCTCCGCTCCGATCGGACCGGTCGCCAAGGCGGGGCACGCGGAGCGCAGGCCGAGTCCTCTCCCCCGACGGCGCCTTCGCGACACCGCCGGGAGGCATGGCTTCAAGCGCCGTGGGCTTCGGGGCGCCGGCGGTGAGCGGTGGATTCGTATCGGTCGGCGTCAGCGGTGGCGTGACCTTTCGGCGTCTGTCCCAGAGCAGCGCAGGTTCGGCCACAGTGGCCACCCCATGCCCGCCAGCGTCGGGGGCAAGCTGGACTTTTGTCCGCGGACAAAAGTCCGCCCCGTCGTTTTCCTCTGCCAACCAATCGAGTCGTTTGACAGTGAATCTGGTCGTGCGAGGTGAGCACGCTCCTGATTGTAGGGGCGTTACCTGCGACGACGGATCATCTGAGACGACGCGCACTGCCGAAATCTCAGGCGATCTGGTCCGGGACTGTCGGGTTGCGGACGAAGGGAGAGATCGCTGCAGCGGTGAGCGGGGAGGACAAGTACGCTCCGAAGGTGTGGAAGTCGATACGGCCAATCGGTGTGTCGGCGTGCTGGTCAACAGGGAATCGGTCGCCAAGCCGATGAGGAATCGCCACCAGGTCCCCTGTGTCGGCGAGGTTCGCCCAGTAGCGGACCCCGGCAGGTCGGGCACCCCGATCGGCGATTGGCGCGGGCACCAAGTGATCGAAAATCCCGCTCGGCAGGCCAAGGGGAGAGCCCAAGGTCACGAAGCAGTCCACGGTCAGTTCCGGGTGAGCATGGAGAGCCTCGTACGCGACAACGGAGCCGAGGGAGTGCGCCAGCACCACACGGGGGCGCACCCGTCGGATCGATTCGGCCACGGTAGATAGGGCGGCAGCCCGTACCTGCGGAACGTGGAGATAGCGGCGGACCTCGCCCGCCAGCTGGACGGCAAGCCGAATGACCGTCCCAATGGGGAGGTTGCGGCGTTGGGAAACCCAGGACAGGACCTGCCGCAGTGGTGCAGTAATCAGTCCCTGCCGTTCCTGGATGGTGGGTGAACCTAGGGCCAGCGCCCAGTCGATGACGACGGACTGTTCTCGTTCGTCGAGGGCAAGTACATCCGGCCCGACAGCCTGCCGCTCCGCGGCTCGGGTGTGGTGAGCGTAGTACGCGGCGTGCAGGGCAGGGAGCCGGTGGTCGTCCAGTCCGGCGGCCTTGAACCCATGCTGAAGTTTGAGCTGCCACTGTCCTGCTAGCTCGGTGGCCGCCTGTTCCGGCGAGCGGCCGCTCAGGTGGTTGCCGATGCCGTGCACTGCGACGATCGTCACTGCTCTGCTCCTTGCTCCGAGTAACAATGAACGGAGTACGCCGGGAATCGCCACGGGCCACCGGTGGTCACGCCGTCGACCTTGCTTATCTCGTACCAGCGTGCCTCCAGCCACACGACGTCAAATCCGCCGGGCTTCAGTACGCCAACGAGAGCATCGTGGATTTCGGCCGTCGTCGCAGTGATGGGGCGAGCGTAGATCAGGCCGAAGGAAGGCGGCAGTCCTCCCTCCCACTCGCTGACGGTGTATAACTCCCATCCGTCTGCGCGGGCATCGCCACATAGCAGTTCGCCCGGTAACCAAGCCAGGACGTGGGTGACGTTGACGGCCGGCCGCGTCGGTCGGAGTGCCGACGCCGCTGCGGAGCAGGCCCAGCCGAGGGCCGTGACATGGCCAGCCTTGCTGCCTACCAGCACGCCACTTTCGTAGGGGGCGATCGTGTGCACTCGATCCGGCACTGGGGCCGGAGCTCCGAGTGGATCGCCGGATTCGGCATCCCATGCCTGGACCTCCGCCTCGCTGACAGCGGCTACGAGTACCGGCCTGCCGTTCACTTGGCTGATAGTCATCACCCGAGGGCCGGCCACGGGGACGGAGCCCACGAGCGAGGCCGTCACAAGGTCCCAGATCCGCACCTGATCGACGTCCGACGATTGCTCGGCAGCGAACATGCGCCCGCCTTGCATCGCGACCGCTCCGATCCGGTCCAGCGTGATCGATTGCCGCAGGGTGCTGTCAGCCAGGGACCAAAGACAGACCCTGCGTTCGTTGTGGACGCTGATCAGGAGAGACTCGCCGCCCACGTCGCCCGCGACCAGCTCCGTGACCGGCCCCTCCACGCTGGCGAGGACGTGGGAAAGCGACTCCTTGCTCGTGTCCCACACGTGGATACTGCCGTCGGCACCGCCAACCATGGCCCATACCGATTCGCCGTGCGGCACAGCGGCCAACGCGGTGGCCGGGTCGGGGAGGCGGACCGTCGATTCCAGGGCATCCTCACGGACATTCCAGGTGTCGAGCTCGTTCTCCGTGGTCACCGTGATTACGTAGGGCACCTCCCCAGCTGTCACGGTGGCGGCATGGCTGAGCCCGCCCACGTCGGTCAGTTCGTGAGCTTCGGCGCCGGTGCTCAGGTCCCACACCTTGATCTCGCCAGACGCGAGTTCGGCGCTGATGGCGAACTCTGAGCCGCCGAGCCACATGGAGCCGAGAATTGTGGCGGGGTGCCAGTGGTTTTGGCCGTGACCGAACCGCGGGCAAACGTCGAGGTCCCACACCCGCACGTTGCCGTCGCGATGGGCGGTCAGCGCGAGCTGAAAGCGGTCGACATGACGGATGTCTGCGAGTGTCAGCCCGCGGTCTTCGGCCCCCGTGACGACGTGGACGGTCTCACCGTTTCCCCTTACCGCATGCATGCTGGGGTGGTAGGCGATGAGGGAGAACAGCGGGGTGCGCGCGTTGGTGGGCTGGATCCGCACCTCCTGGAGCGGTCCCTCCGATGAGATGGTGACGGGCCGCTCGTTCAGATTCCGCAGCACCTTCGGCCCATGTCCGTGGGGCTCGGCGGCAACGCAGTGGAAGGCGAGGGAGCCGTCTGTGGACTCCATGCCGAGCAGCGAACCGATGGCGGCGTCCCCGGCTTCGACGGTGGCGAGGATCCTGCCGAAGGACTCGCCCAGCAGGCCGACCAGGCTCATCTCGCCACTGACCCGACCGACTGCAAGAGCAGTTTCGTCCCCGGTACCGACCACCGCCAGGGCTGAGACCCTCGCACCGTCGATGCGCGTGTCGGCAACGAGCGCACCCGTCGCGAGGTTGTACAGCTGCAGTACGTTTTGGTCAGTAACCGAGGCAATGACCGCCCGCTCATCCAGATCCGCGATCACCACCTGGGTGATGGCACCCTCGTCTGTCCGGGGAGCCGAGAAGTACCGGAACGCGTCGTCGGGGCTCGGCGTGATGTCCCACGCCTGGAGGGAGCCGTCGGTGCCGGCGAAAACAGCGAGAAGCCGACGATCGACGGAGCCCAGGGCCAGGGCTGACACCGTGGCGCCCAACTCGTCCTCGCCGATGACGTGCAGCAGGGACTCCTCAGGCAGGCCCGTGCTCCACTGCGTGCGAAGCGCGGCCTGTTCGTCGTGGAGACGGCGTGCGAGCCCGGCCGCCTGGTAGGTCGCCAGGCTCCGCTGAAGCCTGGCACGACGCGTCTCCAACGGCACGCGCTGGCCAAAGAGGCTGCCGATATCGAAGCGACCGAAGGCCGTCCGGTACGCGACCCCGGCCCGCCGCGCCGCCGGGGTCCTCGTCCGGTGGACGGCCTCCCAGACGCTGCTGTGGTCGGCGCGGACTAGGTACTCCGGGTCCAGGAACAAGGGGTCGACCGCGGAACCGCCCGGTACAGCGACGGCATGCTCCATAAGGTGTCGCAGGAGATACGGTGCGGCGAGGTCCCACCGAGGCCCCTCAGCGGCCCACCGCCCGGGGACGGCCGACAACAGCTCGTGGAAGAGCGTGTCGGCGAGCCCGTCGAGTTCGGCCCCTGCGTCACGGAAGTGCTCGGTGACCGTCTCATGGAAGAACCGGTAGAGCTGACGTCCGTCCGCATCGATGTTCGTCCGTAGATAGAAACGGGCGGTAGCCAGCTTCTCGCGGGCCTCGCCCGGCGTCAGCGGGCGAAGCTCCTGACCCGCGGCCATGGCGGCAGCGGTAGCCGCTGCCGCCACAAGCTCCAGCGGCATACCCTGCCCCCGCGCCTGTGCCAGCCCCACCATCAAGTGCCGCATCCACGGGTCGCCGTCCAGCGTGGTCCGCAGGTGTAGTTCGAGCAGGTGCGGCAGGCTCTGCGGCAGTCGGGCGACCGCCTCGGCGGGATTCAGGGTTATACCGCTTCGCAGGAAGTCGGCGAAGAGTGCTGCGACGAGGAAGGTGCTGCGATCGGGGCTATGAGCGATCGAGGTAGCCACCGCCCGGGCTACGGACTCACGAAGGGCCTGGTCGCTGTAACCGGGTGCGCTGTACAGGATGTCGGCGATGTAGGTCGTGAGGTCGTCCGCGAGGTTCTCGACACCGGAGGAGGTGTCCAGGTCGAGCGCCATCCCGTGGGTACCGGGCCCCTCCCAGAATTGGTGGCCGTCCGTCTGCGGCGGGCGCATCCCTACGAGCGCCCGGAAGGCGGAGCGGCCGTCAGAGCGGAGCGTGCCCAGGAGCTCAGGTAGCAGATCGCGGACGACACGGCCGCTCTCCAGGGCTTCGTCAACGGCATCGAGAATAAGTACCACCGGTTCCGGCAGGTCCTGGGCGATGCGTTTGAGGTCGTCCAGAGCTTGCTCACTGCTAGCGCCGGCTGGCTCCGCGTCCTCGGGAGTCAGTTGAACCGTGATCGAAGCGATCACCTCGTCCATGCTCCGGTGCCGGGCATGGACCGCGACAAGAGTCGGGTAACGACGCTCCGGGCGGTACTGAGCAGGAATGCGGCTAAGACGTCGTTTCATTTGGTGAGGCGGCGGTGGCAGATGAGGGCCGCGGCTATGCCGACGAAGGCGAGGAAGTGTTCAGCCTTGCGTTCGT
>NZ_JBIVAL010000033.1:0-30601 GCF_044745505.1 Streptomyces sp. NPDC086989 | reverse complement strand
GCGCCCGTTGTTGGGGATTTCACGCGAACAGTTGGAAGCCTACGCGCAGCAGCATAAACTCACCTGGGTTGACGACGACAGCAATCAGAACCCGCGCTTTGACCGTAATTTCCTGCGTCTTCAAGTGTTGCCGCTGCTGAATCAGCGCTGGCCGCATTTTGCAGCCGCAACGGCGCGTAGCGCCAGCTTGTGTGCCGAGCAAGAGCAGTTGCTGGACGAGTTATTGGCAGAGCAACTGCACGCGTTGCTGGATGAAGACAATGCGCTGGCTATTGAGGGTTTGCTGGCGTGTTCAGCAGCCCGGCGTTTTGCTGTGTTACGCCGTTGGATTGCGTCATTCGACGTTACCATGCCCTCACGTGAACAGCTGCAACGGCTATGGGAAGAGGTCGCACTCAGCCGCGACGATGCCGAACCGCAACTGCTACTGCGACAATATCAGATCCGCCGTTTCCGCCGGCGTTTATACCTGTTGCCGCTAATGGCCGATCTGCGGGATCTCAGCCTAAATTGGTCATTGGCAGAGCCACTCACATTGCCGGACGGATTAGGCACGTTGGTCAGTGGGGAGGGGGATATTTGCCTGCGGGCGCCACAGCCACAACAAAAAGTGAGCATACGTTTTGCCGCCCAAGGTAAACTCCGCATTCTTGGTAGAACGCATTCCCGGCCGATCAAAAAATTGTGGCAAGAGTTGGGGATTCCTCCCTGGCAGCGTGAGCGTATCCCGATGGTCTATTATGATGATCAACTTATCGCTGCGCTGGGGGTTTTTGTCTGCGAGGACGCTCAAATACCCGAAGGGCAACAGCCCCTGCGGTTGCACTGGCATAAAAAATAATAAGAGACCCAACCTACCTGACGTTGTCTTTTTGTTGGCGACCTGTATTTGCTCCAGTCACGTACGATTTGTACGTCCAGGGGGCGTTTGGTTGCCACCTCGATGCAACGCCAATGGTTTTGGGCATAGCGAAGGAGCAATGATGAAATTTGTGAGCGCAGTGGCGGTGATGTTGGGGTTGTGCAGCCTGCCAGCGATGGCTGCGGGCGATGCGGCGGCGGGTAAGGATAAATCTGCCAGTTGTATGGCGTGCCACGGTGCGGAAGGGAAGGTCTCCGTGCCCATGTACCCGAACCTGGCCGGGCAAAACGCCATGTATCTGGAGCATGCATTGCAGGCGTATAAAAAAGGCGAGCGTAATGGCGGGCAGGCAGAAGTGATGAAGGCCTACGTTTCAGCGCTGTCTGATGATGATATTGCCGATCTGGCGGCCTACTATGCCAGTCTTAAACCCTAGCAGAAGCCATAAAAGACGAGGGCAGCCGTTGGGCTGCCCTGTTGGGATGGCGTTACCGTTTAATCAGTCAGACAGGCTGACGACCACGGTACCGATTTCCGGATGACTGAAACTGAGGATATGATCCAGACGCAAGCTGAGAGCATTGCCGGCCTGATCGATAATCAGATACTCAACGCCCTTGGTAAACTTCAGCTCGGTGGCCTTGCCTTCGAGTTTTTCTCCGTCGCGTAACTCCAGCTTCAGAATGTAGTTATGCTGACAGGCGAGTTCCAGGCTTTCATAGTCATCGCAATTGATGGATTGGTACTCATCATTCATCAACATAGTCGCTCACCAATAAGTTAGCGGCGGCAAAGGCCGCCTGTTCCCTAACGGAGGACGGTAGCGCGTTATTCGCAGCAACTTCGTCCAATGCCTTTAATACACATGCTAACGCATCAGGCACGTAGCCGAGATCACCACTGCCGATCTCAGCGTAAAAACGGCGTACTAACTCACAGTATTGTTGCACAGTTTCCTCCCTTAAGAACCTCTGCGTCATCGAAGCCCTACAGCGATGAGGCGCAGGCTCTCGGAGCTTGACTCTATCCTAGACGACTATAGCACAGCTATTGTGGAGTTATTAGCACCTCCGCGTGGCTTTCGTGCCGTGCTTTTCCCGGCCGCGCTGGCAGCGGTTAGGCCAAATCTAGTACACTGTCGCCTTATAATTATGAGGTCACCCATGGCGCTGAAAGCTACAATTTATAAAGCCACGGTCAATATCGCTGATATGGATCGTCACTTCTACCACGACGCCACGCTCACCTTGGCCCAGCATCCTTCCGAAACTGAACAGCGCATGATGCTGCGTTTGCTGGCTTGGATCTGCCACGCGGATGAGCGTTTGGTATTTACTAAAGGCCTGAGCGCTGACGATGAGCCGGAAATCTGGCAGCGGAACGACCATAACGGGCTGGAAATGTGGATCGAAATGGGATTGCCTGATGAAAAGCGGATCAAGAAAGCCTGCAATCAGTCACCGCGGGTCGTGTTGTATGCTTACGGTGAACGCGCCGGCCATGTGTGGTGGCAGTCGATTCAGAATAAGGTGGCAAACCACAAAAACCTAAGCATCCGTTTTCTGGATGATGAACAATTGGGCAAATTGGCCGCGCTGGCCAGTCGAAATATGACGCTACAGGCTACGCTGCAAGAGGGAACTATCTGGCTTTCTGACGTTCAGAATAGTCTGGAAATCCAGTTTGCCGAGTGGCAACAGGCACAGGTGTGATTGGTGTTAGAACTGTCAAGAAACGTAGCCATACCGGATAACGAGCTGGAATTAACGGCGATCCGTGCGCAGGGTGCGGGTGGTCAGCACGTGAACAAAACCTCAACGGCTATCCATTTGCGCTTTGACATCCGGGCATCCAGCCTGCCAGAGTATTACAAGGAAAGATTGCTGGCCCTGAATAATCATTTAATTACCGCTGATGGCGTCGTGATTATTAAAGCGCAGGAATATCGCAGCCAGGAATTAAACCGCGAGTCGGCGCTGGCCAGGTTGGTCGCGCTAATTCAGCAGGCGATGGTGGTGGAAAAGGCGCGCAAAGCGACCAAGCCCACGAAAGGATCAAAATTACGCCGGCTGGAAGGCAAGGTACGTAAAGGCGCAACTAAAGCGCTGCGCGGTAAGATCCGCACTTAAGGATACATACACCCAATATAATTGGCGTTGCACCGAGTCGGCCAGTGAACGAATTCCAATGCGCTTGCGTGGTAAGTGATTCGGATAAGGGAGCACTGGCAACTCAGAGGCAGCGGCAAGAATAAAGGATATAAACACAGTAGGAGAATAACTGTGAAGAAAATAACACTGGCCTTGTTTTTAGCGGCAGGGGCACTTTCGTTACTGGGATGTAATAACCACTACCAGCCGAAAGAACAACCACTTCAGGCGATGCAACAAAGCTACCAAGGCATTCTGCCTTGCGCTGATTGTGGTGGCCTGGATACCTCGTTGTTCCTGGATAAAGATGGCACTTTCGTGTTGCAGGAAACTTACCGCGGTACCAAAGATGGCGATCAAACCTTTGCTGATTACGGCAAGTGGGCGCGTACAGCGGATAAGTTGGTGCTGACTGACAGCCGTGGTGATAAACGCTATTTCCGTCCGGTTGGTAAAAGCCTGGAAATGCTGGATCAAACCGGTGCTGTGATTGAGTCTCAGCTGAATTACCGTCTCGATCCCGTAGAGAAGGCACTGCCTAAGACACCGATGTCGCTGAAAGGCAGTTACACCTATATGGCAGATGCGGCAGTATTTAAAGACTGCGCCACAGGCCAGACTTTCCCGGTTGATAATACTATCGCCCTGGAGCAAGGTTATGCCAAAGCCTATAAAACCCCGGGTGAGCCGGTGTTCCTGACCCTGAATGGTCACTTCAGCGTTCAGCCTTCAATGGAAGATGGCTTAACGGAGAAAGCGCTGGTGCCTGACGGCAAAATTGCTTTCGACCGCAGCAAAAATTGCGACAGTAAATAAGCGTCATAAAAAAACCCGCCTCGGCGGGTTTTTTGTTTTCAGCTGTCGCGGATTAGCGCGTGATCTGGCCTAACAGGAAATCAACGATTTCACCGGTTTTGATCATGCGTTTCTCGCCGACGCGGCGGTTTTTGTACTCAATCTCTTCGGTGTCGAGGTTACGATCGCCGATAACAATAGAGTGCGGTACGCCAATCAGTTCCATATCAGCAAACATCACGCCTGGACGCTCTTTACGGTCATCAAGGATCACGTCGATGCCGTGTGAACGCAGGGTGTTGTACAGATCTTCCGCCAGCGCTTGCACGCGGAAAGATTTGTGCATGTTCATTGGCAGAATCGCCACCTGGAATGGAGCGATAGCATCTGGCCAGATGATGCCGCGTTCGTCATGGTTTTGCTCGATAGCCGCAGCCACAACACGGGTCACCCCGATGCCGTAACAACCCATGGTCAGCACTTGGTTACGACCGTCTTCACCCTGAACCGTGGCTTTCATCGCTTCAGAGTATTTGGTACCGAGCTGGAAGATATGGCCCACTTCGATACCGCGTTTGATCAACAGCGTACCTTTACCGTCCGGGCTGGCATCGCCTTCCACAACGTTACGGATATCGGCAACCTGCGGCAGCGGCAGATCGCGCTCCCAGTTGATACCGAAGTAGTGCTTACCGTCGATGTTGGCACCGGCACCAAAATCACTCATTGCCGCTACGCTGCGATCGGCCACGACAGGAACCTGCAGATTAACTGGGCCAAGAGAACCAGGGCCAGCGCCGATGATGGCGCGGATTTCTTCTTCGGTGGCGAAGACCAACGGAGCAGCAACCTGCGGCAGTTTTTCGGCTTTAATTTCGTTCAGTTCATGATCGCCGCGAACCAGCAGGGCAACCAACTTGTGGCCGCTTTCTTCTTTAGCACGCACCAGCAGCGTTTTGACGGTTTTCTCAACCGGCAAATTGAATTGCTCTACCAGCTCGGCAATAGTTTTGGCGTTTGGCGTATCCACAATGCGCAGTTCTTCACTGGCAGCAGCACGCGGCTCCGCAGGGGCAACGGCTTCGGCCAGTTCAATGTTGGCGGCAAAGTCGGACCCGGTGGAAAACACGATATCGTCTTCACCGCTGTCAGCCAGCACCTGGAACTCGTGTGATGCGCTACCGCCAATAGAACCGGTATCGGCATGTACCGGACGGAAGTCCAGGCCCATGCGGCTGAAGATTTTGCTGTAGGCTTCGTACATCGCATCGTAGGTCGCTTGCAGCGATTCCTGCGTGGTGTGGAACGAATACGCGTCCTTCATCAGGAATTCGCGAGAGCGCATCACACCAAAACGTGGGCGCACTTCATCACGGAACTTGGTCTGAATCTGGAAGAAGTTCAGCGGCAGCTGTTTGTAAGAGCTGATCTCGTTACGGATCAGGTCGGTGATCACTTCTTCGTGCGTTGGACCCAGTACGAACGGGCGCTCGCCGCGATCGACAAAACGCAACAGTTCAGGACCGTACTGTTCCCAACGGCCACTTTCCTGCCACAAGTCGGCAGGCTGTACCACCGGCATACATACTTCGATCGCGTTAGCATTGTTCATTTCTTCGCGAACGATGTTTTCAACCTTTTTCAGAACGCGCAGACCGGTTGGCAACCAGGTATAAAGACCCGAGGCCAGTTTGCGAATCATCCCGGCGCGCAGCATCAGCTGGTGGCTGATCACTTCGGCATCGGCAGGTGTCTCCTTCAGGGTGGAGAGCAGATATTGGCTAGTACGCATGGTGTTTTGGTTCCGTTAGAACTGCAAATTGCATTGGGTAGCCACAGTGGCGGCCAAAAGTGGTTTAGTTTACCAGTGCAAGCGGGTTGTCAAAAGAGAGACGATGGATTTTTAACGCAGGTCGAGAGACAGCACCTCGGTTTGTTGATCCACGACCCGCCAGCGTACGTTGAAATCCAGTAACCAGACCGCGTAATCCCGTTCCACTTCTTGCCCCTTACGGTAGGCTGGACGTGGATCTTGAGCCAGAACCTGAGTGATAAAGCGCCGTAACTGCGGGTAGCGTGTTTGATGTTGCTGTAGCTGCTGTTCCGCTTCAGGGGCAAAAAACACGGGCATATCACCGGCTGGCGCTGACTGAGCAAATCCGGCACGCGCCTGTGGCTGGCTTTCGGCAAAGGGCAGGTAGGGTTTGATATCCACCACTGGCGTACCATCAACCAGATCGAGGCTGCCCAATTCAAGCACGACGTCGCTGCCCTGAGTGCGCACATTTTTTAATTCAATCAGCGACATACCGAGCGGGTTCGGACGGAAAGTCGAACGGGTCGCGAATACTCCCATCCGGGCATTGCCGCCGAGGCGGGGTGGGCGGACGGTTGGCCGCCAGCCGCCTTCCATGGTTTGATGGAAAATAAACATCACCCAAAGATGGCTGAACTCACTGAGACCGCGTACTGCTTCCGCCTGATTATAGGGCGGCAGCAGCACTAACTCACCGCCACCATCTTCCACCAACCCCGGCTGACGGGGTACGGCGAATTTTTCTTTATACGGTGAACGGATGGTTCCGATCTGATTGAAAACAAACTCGGTCATTTGGACGAAACGTTAAGCGCTGAGCCTTGGCAAATGGCCTGTTGGTAACAGCCGGCAACGCCACTGACAATTTGGCAGTCGTGCAATAGCACGGCATTTGCTTTCATATAAGAAGCGCGGATTTGCATGCGTTTACGGGCTGTCGCCAGATTAGGTGGAGAATCCTGCACCGTCGTTTGGCAAGACTCGCCGGAAACTTCACCCAGATCGCGGAATGGCTTACCGACTAACTCTTCTGCACTTTTATACAGTTTAACCGGCGCGGGACGTGCCGCCGAGGTCGTTTTCGTTGGCGTTGTTGCTACCGGTTTGCTGGTGCTGTTTGTTGAGGGGGGCGCGAAACGCTGCGACGAACACCCTGCTAGCGCAAGCGCTAACAAACAGAGAGGTAAAGCACGCATTGAGATTCCTCTGCCTTGATGGAATATAGAAGTGGCGCTATTGAAGCAATCTATCGTGGAAATAACAAGACGGGCCGGAGCCCGTCTAGATTTCTGACAAACACCCGAAAAACGTGGTTTTCGGATGTTTGGGGTAAAGCAGAAAATATAATCCTTTGTTTTTATTAGTACTAAATGACTGCATCAGTCGCAAAGGATTTGATTAACAGTGTCAGACGGGCCGAAGCCCGTCTTGCAATTATAGGAATAAAATCGGTAATGAATAATTACCAACCTTTAACTGCACCACCGTTAAAGATCTTGTTGGCCGCTTCGTTCACTTCGTCAGATTGGTAAGCCTGAACGAATTTCTTCACGTTTTCCGCGTCTTTGTTATCTTCGCGGGCAACCAGCAGGTTCACATACGGCGAGTCTTTGCCTTCAACGAACAGGCCGTCTTTCGCTGGGGTCAGGCCAATCTGGCTGGCGTAAGTGGTATTGATTACCGCCAGTGCGATTTGCTGATCATCGAGTGAACGTGGCAACTGTGGTGCTTCCAGCTCGACCAGCTTCAGGTTTTTCGGGTTCTCAGTTACGTCCAGCACGGTCGGCAGCAGGCCAACACCGTCTTTCAGTTTGATCAGGTTAACCTTCTGCAGCAGCAGCAGGGAACGGCCCAGGTTCGTTGGGTCATTAGGCAAGGCAACCTGAGAACCGTCTTTCAGTTCGTCCAGAGATTTGATTTTCTTGGAGTAACCGGCAATCGGATAAACGAAGGTATTGCCGACTGCGACCAGTTTGTAGCCGCGATCCTTGATTTGCTGGTCCAGATAAGGTTTGTGCTGGAAGGCGTTCAGATCGATGTCACCTTTGCTCAGCGCTTCGTTTGGCAGCACGTAGTCATTGAACGTTACCAGCTCGACGTCCAGACCGTATTTCTCTTTCGCCACTTTTTGCGCGATTTCGGCGACCTGCTGTTCAGCACCGACAATGACGCCGACTTTAATATGGTTCGGATCTTTTTCTTCTTGACCACAGCCTACCAGAGCCAGACTACCGATCAGTGCGCCGATTGCTGCGATGGATTTAAATTTTAACGACATATCCCTTCCTCATTAGACTCGCATTTGAAATACGCTTTACCCTTTATCTTTCAAAGCCCAGCGTTGTTGGCTGTGTACGCTCACCCCAATTACTGTTCATGGGGACTCGCTTACTTGCCGCCTGGCCAGGTTCTGAAATCTATCGGGTAGATATCAGCGCAGTTGCTGTAAAAACTACTTATGGGTGACGGCCTTGACGATCCGGTCACCGAAGAACTGAATCAGATAAACCAGCACCACCAGTAATACTAATACGGTATTCATTACTGTGGCGTTATAACCGATATAACCGTACTGATAACCAATCTGCCCCAGCCCACCTGCGCCAACAGCGCCGCCCATGGCGGAATAACCCACCAGAGTGATCAAGGTAATGGTGGCGGCGTTAACCAAACCCGGCAGGGCTTCTGGCAACAACACCTTTTTAATGATTTGCATCGGGGTTGCGCCCATCGCACGGGCCGCTTCCACCAAGCCAGAGGGGATTTCCAACAGCGCGTTCTCTACCATACGGGCAATAAAGGGGGCAGCGCCTACGGTCAGTGGCACGATGGCCGCTTGCAGGCCAATCGACGTACCGACGATCAAACGAGTAAATGGAATCATCCACACCAACAGAATAATGAAGGGGATGGAACGGAAAACGTTCACTAACCCAGACAGTGTTCTATATAGCGTATTGTTGGCGGCGATTTGCCCCGGACGAGTCACATACAGCAGCACGCCAACCGGCAGGCCGAGTACGAAACCGAAAAAGCCGGAGACAAAGGTCATCATGACGGTTTCCCACACGCCACGAGCCATTAACCACATCATTGCCTCAGACATAACCCAGAACCTCTACTTTTACCTGATTTTCCTGCAGGAACTTAATCGTTGCCAATGCGTCTTCATCACTGCCGTGGAGCTCAGCGAGCATCACGCCAAATTTGACGCCACCGGCATAGTCCATCTGCGCACTGATGATGTTGTTATTCACGTTGAAACGGCGGGCAGCTTCTGACAGCAGCGGCGCATCAACTGACTGGCCGGTGAATTCCAGACGTAATAGTGGCTGACGGCCACCACTGCGTTCAGGCGCCAGGCGCTTGGCATAGTCATCCGGGATATCCAGGTGCAGCGTGGATTGAATGAACTGCTGGGCCAGCGGGGTTTTCGGGTGCGAGAACACTTCGCTGACACTGTCTTTTTCAATGAGTTGGCCCTGGCTGATAACCGCAACCTGATCACAGATGCGTTTTACCACGTCCATTTCATGGGTGATCAGCAAAATAGTCAGACCAAGACGACGGTTAATGTCTTTCAACAGTTCCAGAATTGAACGTGTGGTGGCCGGGTCCAGGGCGCTGGTGGCTTCATCACACAACAGAACTTTAGGTTGGCTTGCCAATGCACGGGCAATTGCCACGCGTTGCTTCTGGCCGCCTGACAGGTTAGCCGGATAGGCATCATGCTTATCTGACAAACCGACCAGTTCCAACAGTTCGGTCACGCGTTTTTTGATTTCAGCGCGCGGGGTGTTATCCAGCTCGAGCGGCAAAGCAACGTTGCCGAACACGGTACGGGAAGACAGCAGGTTAAAGTGTTGGAAAATCATGCCAATCTGACGGCGTGCGCGCGTCAGTTCGCTTTCAGACAGCGACGTCAGATCCTGTCCGTCGACCAGCACCTGGCCCGAGGTTGGGCGCTCAAGCATATTGGCGCAGCGGATCAAGGTACTTTTACCGGCGCCTGATGCACCGATAACGCCATAAATTTGCCCGGCAGGGACGTGAAGAGTCACGTCAGAGAGCGCGTTAATCGTGCGCGAACCCTGCTGGAACACTTTGGTGATGTTAGAAAGTTTAATCATATTCTTCTTATTTTAGCGTGGTTGCCCGTGGCTAGATAAAAGTAAACCTTGGCGTGGACCAAGGTATGACTCAGATGTTAAGGCGTCTAGACGTCTAAGTCAACGATCAACGCTGTTCTCTTCCGTTCTCAGCATTGGGTAAAACATGCGATACTGTGCACGTTTTCAGGCCCTCAGGAGCAAACCGGTGACACAAAGCGTTCCAGCAATTTTCCTCGATCGTGATGGCACGATTAATGTCGACCATGGCTACGTCCATGAAATCGATAATTTCCACTTTATTGATGGCGTGATTGACGCCTGTCGCGAACTTAAAAAGATGGGCTTTGCTTTGGTATTGGTGACTAACCAGTCTGGCATCGCACGCGGTAAGTTCAGCGAAGACCAGTTTATGTACCTGACTGAATGGATGGACTGGTCGTTAGCCGATCGTGATGTTGATCTGGATGGCATCTATTTCTGTCCACATCATCCAGAAGCAGTAATAGAAGAGTTCCGCCAAGTGTGCGATTGCCGCAAGCCTCAACCTGGCATGTTGTTGCAGGCGCAGCAGGAATTGAACATTGATATGGCTGCTTCTTATATGGTTGGCGACAAACTGGAAGATATGCAGGCGGCAATGGCGGCGGGTGTTGGCACAAAAGTACTGGTGCGTACCGGCAAGCCAGTCACTGAAGAAGGCGAGAAACTGGCAGATTGGGTGTTAAACAGCCTGGCAGACCTGCCGGAAGCCATTAAAAAGCGGGTTTAGTAGACGTTATGCATGAATAGTGAGCGGTCAGATAAAAAGTGAATATTAATCCTTGTCATTCTGAGCCGGCTCCCTATAATGCGCCTCCATCGACACGGAACATGTGAACAACTTCACAGAGTCTCCGGGGTTCGAAGAGAAAAAATCCTGAAATTTAGGGGTTGACTCTGAAAGAGGAAAGCGTATTATACGCCACCTCGAGATAGCAAGCTACGGCGGCTAACTCACTGCTCTTTAACAATTTATCAGACAATCTGTGTGGGCACTCCACAAGACGATATCCAGAACCTTCGGGTTCGAAAAAATATCAAGTCTTGAAGAGTGACCAAGCAGTAATTCATTTAGTTGAATTATTACGAAAGTTAATTTTCGAGCATCGCTTCACAAGTTGAAGCAAATCAAGCTTTTAATTGAAGAGTTTGATCATGGCTCAGATTGAACGCTGGCGGCAGGCCTAACACATGCAAGTCGAGCGGTAGCACAGGAGAGCTTGCTCTCTGGGTGACGAGCGGCGGACGGGTGAGTAATGTCTGGGAAACTGCCTGATGGAGGGGGATAACTACTGGAAACGGTAGCTAATACCGCATAACGTCTTCGGACCAAAGTGGGGGACCTTCGGGCCTCACGCCATCAGATGTGCCCAGATGGGATTAGCTAGTAGGTGGGGTAATGGCTCACCTAGGCGACGATCCCTAGCTGGTCTGAGAGGATGACCAGCCACACTGGAACTGAGACACGGTCCAGACTCCTACGGGAGGCAGCAGTGGGGAATATTGCACAATGGGCGCAAGCCTGATGCAGCCATGCCGCGTGTGTGAAGAAGGCCTTCGGGTTGTAAAGCACTTTCAGCGAGGAGGAAGGGTGGTGTGTTAATAGCACATCACATTGACGTTACTCGCAGAAGAAGCACCGGCTAACTCCGTGCCAGCAGCCGCGGTAATACGGAGGGTGCAAGCGTTAATCGGAATTACTGGGCGTAAAGCGCACGCAGGCGGTTTGTTAAGTCAGATGTGAAATCCCCGCGCTTAACGTGGGAACTGCATTTGAAACTGGCAAGCTAGAGTCTTGTAGAGGGGGGTAGAATTCCAGGTGTAGCGGTGAAATGCGTAGAGATCTGGAGGAATACCGGTGGCGAAGGCGGCCCCCTGGACAAAGACTGACGCTCAGGTGCGAAAGCGTGGGGAGCAAACAGGATTAGATACCCTGGTAGTCCACGCTGTAAACGATGTCGACTTGGAGGTTGTGCCCTTGAGGCGTGGCTTCCGGAGCTAACGCGTTAAGTCGACCGCCTGGGGAGTACGGCCGCAAGGTTAAAACTCAAATGAATTGACGGGGGCCCGCACAAGCGGTGGAGCATGTGGTTTAATTCGATGCAACGCGAAGAACCTTACCTACTCTTGACATCCAGAGAATTCGCTAGAGATAGCTTAGTGCCTTCGGGAACTCTGAGACAGGTGCTGCATGGCTGTCGTCAGCTCGTGTTGTGAAATGTTGGGTTAAGTCCCGCAACGAGCGCAACCCTTATCCTTTGTTGCCAGCACGTAATGGTGGGAACTCAAAGGAGACTGCCGGTGATAAACCGGAGGAAGGTGGGGATGACGTCAAGTCATCATGGCCCTTACGAGTAGGGCTACACACGTGCTACAATGGCGTATACAAAGAGAAGCGAACTCGCGAGAGCAAGCGGACCTCATAAAGTACGTCGTAGTCCGGATTGGAGTCTGCAACTCGACTCCATGAAGTCGGAATCGCTAGTAATCGTAGATCAGAATGCTACGGTGAATACGTTCCCGGGCCTTGTACACACCGCCCGTCACACCATGGGAGTGGGTTGCAAAAGAAGTAGGTAGCTTAACCTTCGGGAGGGCGCTTACCACTTTGTGATTCATGACTGGGGTGAAGTCGTAACAAGGTAACCGTAGGGGAACCTGCGGTTGGATCACCTCCTTACCTAATGATATTGATTCGCGTGAAGTGCTCACACAGATTGTCTGATGAAAAAGTAATGAGCAAAAGCGCTACCTGTTGATGTAATGAGTCTCTGACTCATGCTGATACGAACCGATTAAGACGTTCAGTTTAATCGGATTTTCGTGTCCCCATCGTCTAGAGGCCTAGGACACTGCCCTTTCACGGCTGTAACAGGGGTTCGAATCCCCTTGGGGACGCCAATCCGATAATGAGTGAAAGACATTATCACCGGTTAGTCATAACCAAAAAAATCTTAAAGATGACTCTTGCGAGTCGTGTTTAAGATATTGCTCTTTAACAATCTGGAACAAGCTGAAAATTGAAACATGACAGCTGAAACTTATCCCTCCGTAGATGTATTGGGGTAAGGATTAACCTGTCATAGAGTCTCTCAAATGTAGCAGCACGAAAGTGGAAACACCTTCGGGTTGTGAGGTTAAGTGACTAAGCGTACACGGTGGATGCCTAGGCAGTCAGAGGCGATGAAGGGCGTGCTAATCTGCGATAAGCGTCGGTAAGGTGATATGAACCGTAATAACCGGCGATACCCGAATGGGGAAACCCAGTGCAATTCGTTGCACTATCATACGATGAATACATAGTCGTATGAGGCGAACCGGGGGAACTGAAACATCTAAGTACCCCGAGGAAAAGAAATCAACCGAGATTCCCCCAGTAGCGGCGAGCGAACGGGGAGGAGCCCAGAACCTGAATCAGTTCTTGTGTTAGTGGAAGCGTCTGGAAAGTCGCACAGTAAAGGGTGATAGTCCCGTACACTAAAATGCATTAACTGTGAGTTCGATGAGTAGGGCGGGACACGTGACATCCTGTCTGAATATGGGGGGACCATCCTCCAAGGCTAAATACTCCTGACTGACCGATAGTGAACCAGTACCGTGAGGGAAAGGCGAAAAGAACCCCGGCGAGGGGAGTGAAATAGAACCTGAAACCGTGTACGTACAAGCAGTGGGAGCACCTTCGTGGTGTGACTGCGTACCTTTTGTATAATGGGTCAGCGACTTATATTTTGTAGCAAGGTTAACCGTATAGGGGAGCCGTAGGGAAACCGAGTCTTAACTGGGCGAATAGTTGCAAGGTATAGACCCGAAACCCGGTGATCTAGCCATGGGCAGGTTGAAGGTTGGGTAACACTAACTGGAGGACCGAACCGACTAATGTTGAAAAATTAGCGGATGACTTGTGGCTGGGGGTGAAAGGCCAATCAAACCGGGAGATAGCTGGTTCTCCCCGAAAGCTATTTAGGTAGCGCCTCGTGAACTCATCTTCGGGGGTAGAGCACTGTTTCGGCTAGGGGGCCATCCCGGCTTACCAAACCGATGCAAACTCCGAATACCGAAGAATGTTATCACGGGAGACACACGGCGGGTGCTAACGTCCGTCGTGAAGAGGGAAACAACCCAGACCGCCAGCTAAGGTCCCAAAGTCATGGTTAAGTGGGAAACGATGTGGGAAGGCATAGACAGCCAGGATGTTGGCTTAGAAGCAGCCATCATTTAAAGAAAGCGTAATAGCTCACTGGTCGAGTCGGCCTGCGCGGAAGATGTAACGGGGCTAAACCATGCACCGAAGCTGCGGCAGCGACGCTTAGGCGTTGTTGGGTAGGGGAGCGTTCTGTAAGCCGTTGAAGGTGGCCTGTGAGGGTTGCTGGAGGTATCAGAAGTGCGAATGCTGACATAAGTAACGATAAAGCGGGTGAAAAACCCGCTCGCCGGAAGACCAAGGGTTCCTGTCCAACGTTAATCGGGGCAGGGTGAGTCGACCCCTAAGGCGAGGCCGAAAGGCGTAGTCGATGGGAAACAGGTTAATATTCCTGTACTCGGTGTTACTGCGAAGGGGGGACGGAGAAGGCTAGGCTAGCCGGGCGACGGTTGTCCCGGTTTAAGCGTGTAGGGGGAATGACCTGGTAAATCCGGTTATTCATTCAACCCTGAGGCGTGATGACGATGCACTACGGTGCAGAAGTAGTTGATGCCAAGCTTCCAGGAAAAGCCTCTAAGCATCAGGTAACACAGAATCGTACCCCAAACCGACACAGGTGGTCAGGTAGAGAATACCAAGGCGCTTGAGAGAACTCGGGTGAAGGAACTAGGCAAAATGGTGCCGTAACTTCGGGAGAAGGCACGCTGGCGCGTAGGTGAAGAGACTTGCTCTCGGAGCTGAAGCCAGTCGCAGATACCAGCTGGCTGCAACTGTTTAATAAAAACACAGCACTGTGCAAACACGAAAGTGGACGTATACGGTGTGACGCCTGCCCGGTGCTGGAAGGTTAATTGATGGGGTCAGCCGCAAGGCGAAGCTCTTGATCGAAGCCCCAGTAAACGGCGGCCGTAACTATAACGGTCCTAAGGTAGCGAAATTCCTTGTCGGGTAAGTTCCGACCTGCACGAATGGCGTAATGATGGCCAGGCTGTCTCCACCCGAGACTCAGTGAAATTGAACTCGCTGTGAAGATGCAGTGTACCCGCGGCAAGACGGAAAGACCCCGTGAACCTTTACTATAGCTTGACACTGAACATTGAGCCTTGATGTGTAGGATAGGTGGGAGGCTTTGAAGTGTGGACGCCAGTCTGCATGGAGCCAACCTTGAAATACCACCCTTTAATGTTTGATGTTCTAACTCGGCCCCGTAATCCGGGGTGAGGACAGTGTCTGGTGGGTAGTTTGACTGGGGCGGTCTCCTCCCAAAGAGTAACGGAGGAGCACGAAGGTTAGCTAATCACGGTCGGACATCGTGAGGTTAGTGCAAAGGCATAAGCTAGCTTGACTGCGAGAGTGACGGCTCGAGCAGGTACGAAAGTAGGTCTTAGTGATCCGGTGGTTCTGAATGGAAGGGCCATCGCTCAACGGATAAAAGGTACTCCGGGGATAACAGGCTGATACCGCCCAAGAGTTCATATCGACGGCGGTGTTTGGCACCTCGATGTCGGCTCATCACATCCTGGGGCTGAAGTAGGTCCCAAGGGTATGGCTGTTCGCCATTTAAAGTGGTACGCGAGCTGGGTTTAGAACGTCGTGAGACAGTTCGGTCCCTATCTGCCGTGGGCGTTGGAAGATTGAGAGGGGTTGCTCCTAGTACGAGAGGACCGGAGTGAACGCACCACTGGTGTTCGGGTTGTCATGCCAATGGCACTGCCCGGTAGCTAAGTGCGGAAAAGATAAGCGCTGAAAGCATCTAAGCGCGAAACTTGCCTCGAGATGAGTCTTCCCTGGGAACTTGATTCCCCTGAAGGAACGTTTAAGACTAAGACGTTGATAGGCTGGGTGTGTAAGTGCAGCGATGCATTGAGCTAACCAGTACTAATGATCCGTGAGACTTAACCTTACAACACCAAAGGTGTTTTTAGAGCAGACGAAAGATTTTCAGCGATGTTCCGAGATTGGTTTTGGTGGTTACGCGAGTAACGGCCGGAATGAAACAGAATTTGCCTGGCGGCAATAGCGCGGTGGTCCCACCTGACCCCATGCCGAACTCAGAAGTGAAACGCCGTAGCGCCGATGGTAGTGTGGGGTCTCCCCATGCGAGAGTAGGACACTGCCAGGCATCAATTAAGCCAAGAGGCCATCCGCAAGGATGGCCTTTTTGCTGTGTGCGAAAGAAAAAGATTACGCAGCTACGCTGCGCTTTTCAACCAATCCACGATGAAATCAGCAATACATTCTGGGTTATTGAGATCCAACAACCTAACCTTTTCAGTGATTAACCGATCGCTGGCAACGGCGATAACAAACTCATCCAACATATCCTCAAGTGGTCTGCCTATCTCTTCACGATAAAGAATGATCTTGCTGACAGGCTCATGTTTAAACCCCTCGACGAGAATGAGGTCGACCTTGGTGCGATCAAAACGACTGGCCAGATACTGAAGATCCAGGGGCGGCTGTTCTGGTGTTTCGGTCATTAATGCCCAACGGCGATCGCTGGCGACCAATGTTTGATTGGCACCGGCTTTGCGCAGTTCATAACTGTCTTTTCCTGGCGTATCCACATCCATATCATGATGCGTATGCTTTATCAGTCCGACACGGATTTCCCGCTGCTTTAATAAAGGAATCAATTGCTTAAGCAGTGTGGTTTTACCTGTTCCGCTGTAAGCGGCAATAGCCAGTAACGGGGGAAAAGAATTATTCATTGGTGAGTCCTTTTTCCTGCAGCCAACGCTGGCAATCTTCCTGAGTATTCAAATTATGGAATGCCGCTTGCTGGCCTTCGAAGGTTATTTTCCCTGCACCTACCGCATCCAGGAACAACATCAATTTGCGTTCTCCGCGTGCCAGATAAGCGGCTAAATGAGGTACCAGGCTGGTGTGCAGCAGTGCCAGGGTTGGATGTGCCCGCTCCCCATCGTTGGCATAGGCGGCCAAAGCCTGGCCCTTTTGCTGCCAGAGCTGTTCAACCAATGTCGTGGGAAAGTCGGGTACGTCGCAGGGTACAAAGGCGACCCACTCTGTCGTCGCGTGTTTTAGCCCTGCCAGCATGCCAGCTAGCGGCCCGGAAAAATCTGCTGTCAGATCGCTGATGACAGGCAGACCGCTTTCCCGATAACGTATCTGATTGCGATTGGCGCTAATTGCTATGTGGCCCACTTGCGGTCGTAGCCGAGAAAGTACGTATTGATATAGCGGTACGCCGGCAACGTGAACCAGGCCTTTATCTGCCCCGCCCATACGTGTTGCGCGCCCACCGGCTAAAATAATGCCGGTAATATCCTCGTGCATAATTATTATTCCGAATTTATGGCTAACGCCCTGATTGTAGCGCTAAAGCCGGTATGGCATCAGGATTTACCTTTATTGACAAGCTGGTTCTTTCACTGCGTTGGTAAGCCTGCTACTTTGTGTGTTTATTCATTCTAATGGACGATATTGCGATGAAAACGCACCGCGTAAACGAGCTGATTGAGCTGTTACAGCCAGCTTGGCAGGAAGATCCGGATCTTAACTTGATTCAGTTTTTGCAAAAGCTGGCAAAGGAAGCCGGTTTTCAGGGCAATCTGGACGAACTGAGTGATGATATCCTGATCTACCATCTGAAAATGCGCGGCAGCGCCGGCACTGAGCAGATCCCTGGCCTGAAGAAAGACTACGAAGAAGACTTTAAGACAGCATTACTGCGCGCCCGCGGCGTGATAAAGGATTAACATTCGTGCGGTACGGTGAACCCGTTGCTCGTGAAGCCTGTCATTAATGCTACTATTTCTCATTCCCGGCACAGTGATGTCACCAAAAGAAACCGAATGTTGTTATGAACAACTCTGCTTTTAATTTTCAGACCCTGTCGCCCGACCTGATTATGGACGCGCTGGAAGGGATTGGCCTGCGGGTCGACTCCGGGCTAACCGCACTCAATAGCTATGAGAACCGCGTCTATCAGTTTATGGATGAAGATCGTCAGCGCTATGTGGTGAAGTTTTACCGGCCCGAGCGCTGGAGCGCGAAGCAAATTGGTGAAGAACACCAGTTTGCCCAAGATCTTGCTCTGGCGGAGATCCCCGCAGTTGCTCCTTTGCTCCTGCAAGGGCAAACATTGCATACGCACAGCGGTTTCTTTTTTACTGTCTTTCCCAGCGTTGGGGGGCGGCAGTATGAGATTGATAATCTCGATCAGCTGGAGTGGGTGGGGCGTTTCCTTGGGCGTATTCATCAGGTGGGCAGTGAAAGCCTGTTTGTTGAGCGCCCGACAATGGGCATTGAAGAGTACCTGACTGCACCGCGTGAGGTACTTGCTGGTTGTGAACTGTTGCCGAAGGCACAGCGAGAAAGCTTTCTGAAAGCGGCCGATACGCTGATTGAAGCGATTAAACAGTGTTGGCATTTGGACTGGCAGCCGCGTCGTTTGCACGGTGATTGCCACCCAGGCAATATTCTGTGGCGTGATGGCCCGCTGTTTGTTGATCTTGATGACGCACGTAATGGCCCGGCTATACAGGATTTGTGGATGCTGCTGCACGGAGAACGTCGCGATCGCTTGATGCAGTTAGATGTTCTGCTGGAGGCTTACTCAGAGTTCGCCGAGTTTGATCAAAGTGAATTGGCGTTGATCGAGCCGCTGCGTGCGATGCGTATGCTGTACTACTTGGCATGGGTCGCTCGCCGCTGGCAAGATCCTGCATTCCCTAAAAGTTTTCCGTGGATGGCGGAGTCTGATTTCTGGTTATCTCAGACGACGGCATTCACCGAGCAGGTTAAGCTGTTGCAGGAACCCCCTCTGCAGCTGATGCCAATGTATTGAAGCTTTAACACAATGGAGAGTTTAGTCTTATGAAGAAAATATGGTTGGCACTCGTTGGCATGGTAATGGCATTTAGTGCCTCGGCTGCGCAGTTTAGCGATGGCACTCAGTACGTAACCCTGGATAAGCCAGTGACCGGTGAACCTCAGGTGCTGGAGTTCTTTTCCTTCTATTGCCCGCATTGCTATCAGTTTGAGCAGGTTTATCACGTTTCTGAAAATGTGAAAAAAGCACTGCCTGCGGGCACCAAAATGACCAAATACCACGTTGAGTTCCTGGGGCCGCTGGGCAAACAGCTGACTCAGGCATGGGCCGTTGCAATGGCGCTGGGCGTGGAAGATAAAGTCAGCCCGTTGATGTTTGAAGCGGTGCAGAAGACTCAAACTGTGCAAACCCCGGACGATATCCGCAATGTATTTGTGAAAGCAGGTGTGAGTGCGGCGGATTATGACGGAGCATTGAACAGCTTCGTAGTTAAATCCCTGGTGGTTCAACAGGAGAAAGCCGCAGAAGATCTGCAACTGCGTGGCGTCCCGGCTGTATTTGTTAACGGTAAATACATGGTTAAAAACGATGGTCTGGACACCAGTTCGATGGATGCTTACGTGAAGCAATTCGCCGACGTGGTTAAATACCTCAGCCAGCAGAAGTAACCGAGATTAAACGTTAAAAAGCCGGCTTAGCCGGCTTTTTTTTTCTCTATTGCCGCTTCAATTTATCAAGCAGGCGATCTTTGTCCTGCCACAGGGTATTGAGCCAAAGTTGGAAACGTCGCTTGAACTGCTTGTCGTTGAAGTAATCCCCATGCAGGGTTTCATCGATTGGCAGCAGCTCAATTCTCACCACAATGCGTTTCAATCGACCGCATAACATATCCATAAACGGCCGCTCAGTATTATCCGGATAAAGTAGGGTGACGTTTAACACTTTATCGAACTGCTTACCTAATGCACTGAGTGTAAAAGCAATACCTGCGGCTTTAGGGGCCAGTAAATTGCGGTAGGGGGAATTGCTTTTAATTTTCTTGGCTTCAGTAAAACGCGAACCCTCTACAAAATTGACGATAGTGGTCGGACGTTTACGAAACTTCTCGCAAGAACGGCGTGTGGTTTCGATGTCATTGCCGCGCTTTTCAGGGTGCTTGAGTAAATAGCCACGCGAGTAGCGTTTCATGAATGGCATATCCAGCGCCCAGCAGGCCAGGCCGACAAAGGGTACCCAGGCTAGCTGTTGCTTAAGAAAGTATTTATTCATGGGAATATGGTTACGGAACAACACGCAGAGCACCACAATATCCGACCAGCTTTCGTGATTACTGATCAGCAGATACCAGTTTTTACGTTGCAGCCCTTCCAGCCCTTCAATATCCCAACGCAGTTGCCCGTTAATTCGCAATAGCAGTGCCAACCCTACACACCAGCACCACATCATAAAATCGGCAAAGGCTGAGATGCGTTTCCACACGGCAGGAAAGGGCACCAGGAGTTTAATGATGCCGGCCAGTGTGATTGGGATCGAACACAGTACGGTCACCAAAATGGCGAGCAGGGCAGAAAGTATAAAAATAACAGGGGATAACAATCTTGGCATGGTTATGGGCTGACGGTTGATGAGAACAGCGTTACATGCCGGTATGCATGAACAAAAAAATATTTTAACAGAAATTAAAGAGGGAAAGTGCCTGTTAACCGTAACTGTTTTATCGCGGAAGAAATAGGCAGTTGCTGCGTTTTCGTGCAACCTTTTCATCTTGTGCTATGGTAATTGAGGCGCCAAATTTGATGAATAGTGCGATTAAAATTGAGTGCAAGTTATATCCACAAATCGTGTAAAAGTCGATAATCACTCCTAACGAAAATAGCGCCATTTAACGCAGTGATTTAAATAGGAATTTTATTTCCCATTATAACGATAAACGCATCGTTATAATTTATTGTCTTTTCTATGCACAAAGTTATCCACAGGTAGGATCTTGCGGATCGCTTCGCAGAATCACATGATTTTTATCCTTAATGCACGCTAAGGTTCGTCTCAGGCGGCCAGCTATGGCATTCTTACCGCTATGTCCGATCACGATAAAGATAAAGTAACGCTATGGCCCAGATTGCAGAAAACCCATTAATCCTGGTTGACGGTTCCTCGTACCTCTACCGCGCTTATCACGCCTTCCCTCCGCTGACCAACTCTGCGGGTGAACCTACCGGGGCAATGTATGGCGTGCTGAATATGCTGCGCAGCCTGCTGTTGCAGTATCAGCCAAGCCATGTTGCGGTGGTGTTTGATGCCAAAGGAAAAACCTTCCGCGATGAGCTCTTCGCAGAATATAAATCGCACCGGCCACCGATGCCGGACGATCTGCGCGCGCAAATTGAGCCGCTGCACAAAATGGTTAAGGCCATGGGGTTACCGCTGCTGGTCACGCCTGGCGTGGAAGCAGACGACGTGATAGGTACGCTGGCACAGCAAGCCGAAAAAGCGGGTCATGCGGTGCTGATCAGCACCGGCGATAAAGACATGGCGCAGCTGGTCACACCGAATGTCACCCTGATCAACACAATGAACAATACGATCCTCGGCCCACAGGAAGTGTGCGACAAGTATGGCATTCCTCCAGAGTTGATCATCGACTTCCTGGCGCTGATGGGGGATGCCTCGGATAATATACCTGGTGTGCCTGGTGTGGGCGAGAAAACGGCTCAGGGGCTGTTGCAGGGACTTGGTGGGCTGGATGTACTGTATGCCAATCTGGACAGTATTGCGACGCTCAGTTTCCGTGGCGCCAAGACGATGGCGGCCAAGCTGGAACAACACAAAGAGATGGCCTACCTCTCCTACAAGTTAGCGACCATCAAGACTGACGTCGAACTGGATCTCACCTGCGCCGATCTCGAAGTGTCTTCGTTAGACGTAGACGCGTTGCAACAGTTGTTCAAACAGTACGAATTTAAACGCTGGCTGGCAGATGTTGAGGCCGGTATCTGGCTGGAAGGTAAAAAGGGGACTGGCGTGAAAGCCGCCAGTGCGCCAAAGGCCATTGCGGCAGTTGAAAAAGAGCCTGCCGAAGCGACGTTGTCGCAAGAGGGCTATGTCACCATTTTGGATGAAGACACGTTCGCCGAGTGGTTGGAAAAACTTAAAAAAGCTGACGTGTTTGCCTTTGATACTGAAACCGATGGCCTGGACACACTGACCGCAAATCTGATCGGCCTGTCGTTTGCTCTTGCCCCGGGTGAAGCGGCTTATCTGCCCGTGGCGCATGACTATCTTGATGCGCCAGTGCAGTTGGACCGCGACCATGTGTTGGCCACTCTGAAGCCGTTACTGGAAGATGAGAAAGCGCTGAAGGTCGGGCAAAACCTGAAGTTTGATATGGGCCTGTTGGCACGTTATGACATCAGTCTGCGTGGCATTGCCTTCGACACCATGCTGGAATCCTACGTGCTGGACAGCGTGGGAGGCCGTCACGACATGGACAGCTTGTCCGATCGCTATCTTGGTCATAAAACTGTGACCTTCGAAGAGATTGCCGGTAAGGGCAAAAAACAACTTACCTTCAATCAAATCGCATTGGAGCAGGCGGCACCTTACGCTGCCGAAGATGCCGACGTCACGCTGCAGTTGCATTTGGCAATGTGGCCACAGTTGCAGGAAAGCGCCGAACTGTTGACGGTATTCAATGAGATAGAAATGCCGCTGTTGCCGGTGTTATCACATATAGAACGGACCGGGGTGCTGATTGATCAGAGTATTTTGGCTACGCATTCTATCGAACTGACCAAGCGCTTGGCTGAATTAGAGATTCAAGCCCATGAACTGGCGGAAGAGCCATTCAACCTGGCGTCGACCAAACAGTTGCAGGCCATTTTGTACGAAAAACAAAAGCTGCCGGTATTAAAGAAAACCCCGGGTGGTGCGCCGTCGACCAACGAAGAAGTATTGGCTGAATTGGCACTGGATTACCCGTTACCGAAGGTGATTCTGGAATACCGTGGGTTGGCAAAACTGAAAACGACCTATACCGATAAATTGCCACTGATGATCAACCCGGTCAGTGGGCGCGTGCATACTTCCTATCATCAAGCGGTGACGGCGACAGGGCGGCTATCTTCCAGTGATCCGAACCTGCAGAATATTCCGGTGCGTAACGACGAAGGGCGCCGCATCCGTCAGGCATTTATTGCCCCAGAAGGTTACCGTATCGTTGCTGCCGACTATTCTCAGATTGAACTGCGCATTATGGCCCATTTGTCTCAGGATGAAGGGTTACTGAAGGCTTTTGCGGCTGGCGAGGACATCCACCGTGCCACCGCCGCAGAGGTGTTTGGCCTGCCACTCGACAAAGTGACTAACGAACAGCGCCGCAGTGCGAAGGCGATTAACTTTGGCCTGATTTATGGGATGAGCGCATTTGGTCTGGCGCGTCAGTTAGGGATCCCTCGTGGTGAAGCTCAGCGTTACATGGATCTCTACTTTGAGCGCTATCCAGGTGTACTGGACTACATGGAGCGTACTCGCCAACAGGCGGCCAGTCAGGGTTACGTCAGTACGCTGGATGGTCGCCGGCTGTATCTGCCAGACGTAAACTCCAGCAACGGCATGCGTCGTAAGGCGGCGGAGCGCGCGGCGATTAACGCCCCAATGCAGGGGACCGCCGCGGATATTATCAAACGCGCGATGATTGAAGTGGATGCCTGGTTGCAAGCCCAAGAGAAACCGCTGGTACGTATGATCATGCAGGTACACGATGAATTGGTGTTTGAGGTGCATGAGTCGGTGATTGAAGAATCCAGCCAGCATATTCGCGAGCTGATGGAAAATAGCATGATGCTGGCAGTGCCGCTGAAGGTGGACGTAGGCGTGGGTGCTAACTGGGATGAAGCCCACTGATCATGTTGAGGTTCGCCAGCCATATCCACCTTGGATCTGCTAACTGGCGATAACCTAAGCAGTTTTTGTAATTAAGCTACAAGATACGGCGATTGTTTCTCCAACCTCGCCGTTATTACGCGCTAAACTGTGTAAGTAAACTACAAAAAATTCTTTTGCACTGCGAAAAAATCATGTAAAGTTACTCGCGTAGGGTACAGAGGTAAGATGTTCTATCTTTCAGACCTTTTACTTCACGTAATCGGATTTGGCTGAATATTTAGCCGCCCCAGTCAGTATTGACTGGGGCGTTTTTTATTGTAAAAACAAAGTAAAACCATCGTTTTCTCTTATCTCCCTCACCCTATTCTGCTTCAACAAATCTTCTGTAATTGCCCGTTTTTCTTACTCTTCACATTAAATCGCTATAAGAATTTATGATGGCTTTTGGTCATAACTGTAATTAGATAACGAAAAATGCCTGAGCTCACAGGTTTTTGAGCATAAAAAAAGCCGATGTGTTTTCACATCGGCTATTGCGGTACCTGCGGTATTTTATTCGCCAGCGGTGTCGTCATCTTCTGGCAGCACTTCCGGTGGGATCTCGTTAAACCAGGTATTCAGTTTTTGGCTCAGCTTGTCGACGCCGATTTTTTTCGGTGAAGAGAAAGCTTCAACCTGGATATTGCCCATAAATGGCACGACGGCTTCACGTACCATATTGAGTTGTGCCTTACGCGCACCGGATGCCAACTTGTCTGCCTTGGTCAGCAGAACCAGTACCGGAGTGCCTACATCGACGGCCCACTGAATCATCTGCTGGTCGAGGTCTTTTAATGGGTGACGGATATCCATCAGCACCACCAGACCTTTCAGGCAGTTGCGCATTTGTAAGTATTCACCCAAAGCACGCTGCCATTTGCGTTTCATTTCTTCAGGCACTTCCGCGTAGCCGTAGCCGGGCAGGTCGACGAGGCGAATGCCTTCTTCAACCTCGAACAGGTTGATCAACTGCGTACGTCCCGGCGTTTTACTGGTACGCGCCAGGCTTTTCTGGTTGGTCAGTGTATTTAACGCGCTGGATTTACCGGCGTTGGAACGGCCGGCGAACGCGACTTCAATACCTTCATCCCCCGGCAGGTGGCGAATATCGGGCGCACTGGTGACGAAATGGGTCACATGGTAATTGTAATTCTTGCTGGTCAAAATTTTTCGTCTCCGTGAGGATGGCTAACTGGTTGGCGATTATAACTGCATCAGCGGTAAAAATGGTGTGTTTCTCTGTTTTTAAGCGCCAAGCTAGCAGGGCATGGCTGTGGGGCCTGCTCACACGTGTGAGACATTCGCCATTCGAATAGTGGGTAATGTCGCTTTATTCGAAAGCTGTTTTTTTTATTTTAATTAAAAAACAAAAAGTTAATTATCTGCTGCATTCTTCGATATGCCAATTACACGGCAGATGCCTTGAGCGTAAGCGTTGATCGCGTAAAGTAGCTTTTAGCACAAGGCTGTGCCGGATTAAGGAACATCCAGGAAGGGTGATAAATCTCATGGAGAGCACGGGGCGTGCTGATGAGTACCAGGAAGAACACAGAAGGAATTGATCTGTTTGCATCTGAATATGCAAATAGCACAAGGATGGTGAAGTCACTGCAATTGGGATGCCAGCAGGAAGCACGCTCAGGATGAGCGAATGCGTACGGATTGCGCCATGGACGATTTTCCTTTCAGGATGAAGGATGTAGTGTGGCAGGGAATGCGGTTATAGCAAAAGGAAAGACCAGGATGTTGAGTGTGCGCAGGGATCGCGTAGCAGGAATATCCTTCGAAAGAAGGGGTAAATAGGCGGCGGGTTTAACCTGCCGCCTTTTTTCTTTGTTCGCTTTCTGCTAGATTCCGCCGCAATCGTATAGCATCTATCTCTATACTGAATCTACATACCTAAGAGCATACGCTATGAACCAGCCATCAAAAGCACCTCGCGCCCCACGCAGCAGCGCGGCGACGTCGAAAACCAAAAAGAAAAGCCGTGTGGAGCTCGATCAGGAAGCCCGTGAACGCAAGCGTGCAAAAAAACGCCGTGGTCTTGCTTCCGGTTCTCGCACCCAGGTTGAGTCCGCGAAGACGAAAAATAAAGCAGGGGCAGAAACCAAAGATCCGCGCATTGGCAGTAAAGTGCCGGTAGCGCTGGTGGTTGAAGCCCAGCCAAAAGCCAAACCGCAGGCAAAACCAAAAGCTGAAGCGAAACCTAAACCTCGTCTGTCGCCGGAAGAAGAACTGGCGAAGTTGGAAAATGATGAGCGTCTGGATGCACTGCTGGATCGCATTGATGACGGTGAGACGCTGAATGCTGAAGATCAGTCCTACGTTGATCAGACACTGGACCGTATCGATGCCCTGATGGAGCAGCTGGGTATTGAGTTGGGCGACGACGATGAAGAAGAAGAAGAAGAGAAGCGGGAAGATATCCTGAAACTGCTGAAAGGCGGTAACCCAAAAGACGTAATTTAACGCGTCATGTGGTTGATCCTGACAATAGCCCTACTCTTGATGTGTTATCTGCTGTGGTTATTCGGTAAACTATGGCGGCTGTCTAAACGTAAATCACGTTACCGCAGCGCTTCCGCGGCCAGACAGCGTAGACAACTGCCCATTTCCCGGCCCGGTAGGAAAAAATATCGGAAGGAGTGAGCATGTCAGAACAGGCAATTGTCTGGGATCTGGCCCTGATCCAGAAATATAACTATTCAGGGCCGCGTTACACCTCATACCCCACAGCGCTGGAGTTTAACCAGGACTACGACGAAGCGGCGTTTCAACGCGCCGCGGTGCGTTATCCTGAGCGCTCTCTGTCGCTGTATGTACATATCCCTTTCTGCCACAAGCTCTGCTATTTCTGTGGCTGTAATAAGCTGGTGACGCGTCAGACACACAAGGCGGATGAGTATCTGGCGGTGCTGGCACAGGAGATCGCCCAGCGCGCCCCCCTGTTTGCCGGGCGTAAGGTTGGCCAGTTACACTGGGGCGGCGGCACACCGACCTACCTAAGCAAAACGCAAATCAGCACGCTGGTAGCGCTGTTACGGCAACACTTTGATTTTCTCCCCGATCTTGAAATGTCGATCGAAGTCGATCCGCGTGAGATTGAGCTGGATGTGCTCGATCATTTACGCAGCGAGGGCTTTAACCGTCTGAGCATGGGTGTGCAGGACTTCAATAAAGACGTGCAGCGGTTGGTGAACCGCGAGCAGGATGAAGCCTTCATCTTTGCGCTGATTGCCCGCGCCAAAGCGCTAGGCTTTAATTCCACCAATATCGATCTGATCTATGGATTGCCAAAGCAGACACCAGAGAGCTTTGCTTACACCCTGCAGCGGGTGGCAGAGCTAAATCCGGATCGTCTGAGCGTATTTAACTACGCTCATATGCCGAATTTATTCGCGGCCCAGCGCAAAATCAAAGACGTGGATTTGCCGACGGCACAGCAGAAGCTGGATATCCTGCAACAGACCATCGCCTCCCTGACCGAATCGGGTTACCAGTTTATTGGCATGGACCACTTTGCACGCCCAGATGATGAACTGGCGGTGGCGCAACGTGAAGGAAAGCTGCACCGTAATTTCCAGGGGTATACCACCCAGGGCGACAGTGATCTCCTGGGGCTTGGGGTTTCGGCCATCAGCATGCTGGGTGACAGCTATGCGCAGAACCAGAAAGAGCTGAAAACCTATTACAGCCGCGTTGAAGCGCAGGGCAATGCACTGTGGCGCGGCCTGGCTATGACGGAAGACGATTGTTTGCGGCGTGAGGTGATCAAAACGTTGATTTGTAACTTTAAGCTGGACTACCTGGCAATAGAACAGCCGTTCGGCATCAGCTTCGCCAGCTATTTTGCTGAAGATTTGCAACTGCTGGCGCCGTTTGAACGTGACGGGTTGGTGGAACGCAACGAGCAGGGTATCCGTGTTACGCCACGTGGCCGGTTACTGATCCGCAATATCTGCATGTGCTTTGATATCTACCTGCGTCAGCAGGCGCGCACGCAGCAATTCTCTCGGGTTATTTGAGGAATAAAAAAACAGCCGCATTAGCGGCTGTTTTTTCGATTAACTATTTAACTCAAAAAATTAATCAGTGCTGCGCACAGCACCGCAGCCACGGCTGCCTGTGGCGTGTGGCTGGCAGCGGAGCCAAGCGCTGCACCTTGGGAAATGAATGCGACAAATGAGTCCAGCATCGAGAGCCTCCAGAGTGTGCGCTTCGATCATACTGCTGCCTTACTGGCTGTAAAGTCTGACATAGCGGTTTTTTTGTGCGCCAGATTGCGTTTTCTATAATCAATCACGCAAACTATTCCATTCCCAACTCTTTTAATTTACGCGTTAACGTATTGCGGCCCCAGCCCAGCAAACGTGCGGCCTCCTGCTTATGCCCTTGGGTATGACGCAGTGCCGTGGTGAGCAGCGTGCGTTCCATTTCAGGCTGTGCTTCTGACAGCAAGTTTTGATGACCGGAGCGCAGTGCGCGGTCGGCCCACTGTGCCAGCAATGTGGCCCAGCTGTCTGGCAGACTGTGGCTGGTGGTTTCTGGCGCAGAGGTCTCAAACAACTCACTCGGCAGATCCTGAATCAGCACCTCTTGCCCGGCGGCCATTACGGTTAACCAGCGGCAGGTGTTCTCCAATTGACGCACGTTGCCTGGCCACGGCAGACGAGTCAGAGCCGTTTCGGTCTCTGGATGCAAATTCTTCGCCTCAACGCCCAGCTCTTTTGCTGCCACCTGCAGGAAGTAGCGCGCCAGGCGCGGAATGTCCTCACGGCGCTCACGCAATGGCGGCAGGTGTACACGTATCACATTGAGACGATGGAACAGATCCTCACGGAATTTGCCTTCTTGTACGCGTAATTCCAGGTTCTGGTGTGTCGCGGCGATGATACGAACGTCTACCTTAACCGGGGCATAACCGCCGACCCGATAGAATTGGCCATCTGCCAGTACCCGCAGCAAACGGGTTTGAACATCCAGCGGCATATCGCCGATTTCATCCAGGAACAAGGTTCCGCCGTCAGCCTGCTCAAAGCGGCCCTGACGGATCTGATTGGCACCGGTAAAGGCCCCCTTTTCGTGACCGAACAGTTCAGATTCGATCAGATCTTTGGGAATAGCGGCCATATTTAATGCGATAAAAGGCGATTTGACGCGCGGGCTGTGGCGGTGCAGAGCATGAGCCACCAGTTCTTTACCTGTGCCGGATTCACCGTTGATCAACACGCTGATCGACGAGCGTGATAGACGTCCGATAATACGGAACACATCCTGCATTGCCGGGGCTTCGCCGATAATATCCGCTACCGGATCGTTAGCCGGCTGGCTGCGCGCCGGCTGTTGTTGTTCCTGATAATGACTGATAGCACGTTCGACCAGTGCGACAGCTTCATCGATATCAAAAGGTTTTGGCAGGTAATCAAATGCCCCTTGCTGATAGGCGCTGACAGCGGCGTCCAAATCCGAATGTGCCGTCATTATGATGACCGGAAGCATAGGGTGGCGCTGCTTTATCTGCTTGAGTAATGCAAGACCATCCATGCCGGGCATGCGGATGTCAGACAGCAACACGTCAGGTGTTTGCGTGGACAGGGCTTCCAACACCTCATTGCCACTCTCGAAGGTCACGCAGCTCACACCCGCCCCAGTGAGTGCGCGTTCAAGCACCCAGCGGATGGAGCTATCGTCATCGACGATCCAGACTATCCCTCGTTGCATAGAAAACCTCACTGACGAATAGGCAGGTACACCGAGAATTCGGTATGTCCTGGCCAACTGTTAAATTCAATTTTTCCGCAATGTTGATCAATAAGATTACGGGCGATGGATAAACCCAAGCCGGTTCCGCCTTCGCGGCCACTGACCATTGGGTAAAACAGCGTGTCTTGTAACTGCGCCGGCACGCCGGGGCCGTCATCCTCTATATCGATACGTGCTGCCAGCCGGTAACGACTGCCATGCAGGGTGATCTGGAACGCGGTGCGGGTACGCAGCGTGATGGTGCCGCCAGCCGGCCCCAGTGCCTGCAGAGCGTTACGGGTAATGTTCAGCAGAACCTGTTCGATTTGATCCGGATCGTGTGCCATTTCTGGCAGGCTGGGGTCGTAATCACGGACCAGCGTCACGTTATCGGGTTTCTCGAGAGCCACCAGTTGGCAAACGCGTTCTGCGACCTGATGAATACTTTGGGTAATGTGCTGGCCAGGCCGTTGTGGGCCCAGCAGGCGATCAACCAGGTTGCGCAGGCGGTCGGCCTGTTCAATGATGACCTTGGTGTATTCGGTCAGTGATGGATCAGGCAGCGCCTTGGCCAGCAACTGCGCCGCGCCCCGTAAACCACCCAATGGGTTTTTGATCTCGTGTGCCAGACCACGGACTAAATCACGCGCTGCAACTTGTTGTGCGTGCTGTAACTGTTCCTGACTCAGGCGGCGTTGGTTATCCATCGGCGCCAGCTCGACCAAGATGTAGCCTTCAGGCAGCGCCTGGGCGGTCAAAGAGAGGATGTGCGCACGCCCGTCAACCACCAGGGTCACTTCGTTATCGGTAAAGCCCTGACCGGCGTGCAGGCTCTCACGCATCAAATCGACGTTCAGTGAGAAGTAGCCGAGCAGATCGGGTAACGGCGTACCGAAAAGTTTACGGGAGCTCTGTGCCAGCAGTTGTTGTGCTGCCGGATTGGCGTAATGAACCGCCAGTGAGTCATCCAACAGCAGAATGCTGTTAATGAGCGAATTGAGGATCTGCCCTGCGTCGGGCAGCTTGCCAGTTGCCATATATGCCCTTCATCTTTCAAGACGCAGCGTTGTTGGCTGCTCTTACTCACACCAGTCACTTGGCAGACCAAGCTCCTGTCGGTTGGCTCGGTTGCCGCCTACCTGCACCTTGAAATTCATTGGGCATAGCAGACGACTGCACCTTTTTAGTGCATTTATCCTACTCCATCCGTCATGTACGCGGTATGG
>NZ_JBIVAL010000032.1:0-33938 GCF_044745505.1 Streptomyces sp. NPDC086989 | reverse complement strand
CGCCGATGGCTGCGCAAGCGCGGGATCCGCCACCGCATTGCACGCAAGGGCATCGAGTCCTCGCAGCGGCTCGGCCGCCACCGATGGGTCGTCGAACGGACCGTGTCCTGGCTCGTCGGCTGCCGTCGGCTCCACCGCCGCTACGAACGCAAGGCTGAACACTTCCTCGCCTTCGTCGGCATAGCCGCGGCCCTCATCTGCCACCGCCGCCTCACCAAATGAAACGACGTCTTAGCCAGCAGGTCGTCGTGGTCGAGCTCGACGAGGATCTCGCCGCGTGCCACTTCGCAGGCACGGCGTTTGGCGGCTCCAACGCCCCGGATGTCGTCCGCGACCTCCAGCCGGACACGGTCGTCGGGGCGTTCCGGCCGCCATCGCGCGCCGTTGTTGAGGAGGACGATCCACTCCCAGTCGGAGCAGGTCTGCGCTTGCAGGGTCGCGAGGCATTCGTCCAGGAAACGCGGTCGGTGGCTGGGGGTGAAGACGGAGAACCTCGGGGTCGGGGAAGAAGTCATTCCGTGGTACCTACCTGAGTGGCTGTCAGTGCTGCGCTCGCGGCATCCCGGAACTCCTCCGGGACGAACTGTAGAAGCGACGGGTCGGTGCGGACGGCGAGGCCGAAGGCTTCCCTGGCCTCTTTGTCCCGGCCCTTCCTCGCCAGGGCCCGCCCAAGGTGCAGATGGGCCGTGGCGGCCTTCGGTTCGGCCCCCACGATGTGCCGCAGGATCGCGATGGCCTGGTCGGGGTGGTTCGACTCGACCAGAAGCGCCTTGTTGTAGAGGGCCGATTCGAAATACGGGTCGATCTTGAGGGCGTGGTCGTAAGCCGCGCGTGCGTCGGCTGTCCTGTTGTCGTGTTGGGCGATGACGCCGAGGTTGTACCAGGCGAGTTTGTCGGCGGGGTTCACGTTCAGGTCCAGGACCTGTCGGAAGCTATGCGTCGCCCCGGGGAAGTCCTTGGCCTCGCCCTGTTCGATGCCCGCTTGGAGCAGTGCCTGCGCCCGCGCGGCACGCTTGGCCGCAGGTGACTCGGGCCCGGACGCAGTCGAAGACGTGATCTTGGGGTCCCCTGTGAGCAGGTGGACCCAACCTTGGCCACATTGGCGACCACGACTGCCGCGGTGAGTCCGGTCCACAGTGCGATCCGCGTTTTCACGGGGGTCTACCTCGCCGATCCGGTGACGCGACTGAGCCGGGCGGCAGGGGCAAGCACCGTCGGCTGCACGGACGATGCTCGCGGACGTCGTTGACCAGTGCGGCCGTGTGCGCCGCCCGGCTGGTCAGGAGAGTTCACGGTGCGGGGGTTCACGGCGCGCATACCGCGTAGACGGTGACTGTGCCCACGCCGTTGGAGGTGGCCTGCCAGCCAGTAGCTGGGGAACCCCCGACAGGACGGCTGCTGAGCATCTGGAGGCCGACGACCGACGTGCTCTAGTAGCCGCCGCCGACGGCGAATGTACCAGCGGGGCAAAAGACCGTGGATTGGCCTGTGCCGCTGTTGGAGACGACCGTGCTCTGTGCCCCGGAACTCGTGCCTGGACCCCTTGGAAACCCTGGTTGCCTTGGAATCCCTGAGTGCCCTGCGCACCGGGGCCGCCCTGACTTCCCTGGGCACCGGCACCGCCCTGGAACCCCTGCGCGCCCTGCGGACCGACGCCGCCTTGGCTGCCTTGCGCGCCCGCAGCCCCTTGGCCGCCCTGTGCACCAGTACCGCCCTGGAAACCCTGGAGACCCTGGCTCCCCTGTGTGCCGGTGTCGCCCTGGAAACCCTGGCTGCCTTGTGTGCCTTGTGTGCCGGTGTCGCCCTGGAACCCTTGACTGCCTTGGACTCCGGCGTCGCCCTGGCTGCCCTGGTTGCCCTGCGGGCCGATATCGCCCTGGCTGCCCTGGCTGCCGACTTCCCCCTGGCTGCCCTGGACGCCGGCTCCGCCCTGGAACCCCTGGCTGCCCTGGAACCCCTGACTGCCCTGGAACCCCTGGACACCAGTTTCGCCCTGACTGCCTTGGCTGCCCTGGAACCCCTGGGTGCCGGGGCTGCCCTGACTGCCCTGCGGGCCGGCTCCCGAACCACCCGGACTGCCCTGCGCACCCTGGAAACCCTGCGGACCGATACCACCCTGGGCACCCTGCACACCGGCGCCGCCCTGGACACCGGGACCACCCTGGGTGCCAGGGACGCCCTGGGATCCTGGCGTGCCCATGTCGCCCTGCGTCCCCTGACTGCCCTGACTGCCGGAACCACCCTGACTTCCCTGAGCTCCGGTGCCACCCTGACTTCCCTGAGCTCCGGTGCCACCCTGACTGCCCTGGCTGCCCTGCGTACCGGTCTCGCCCTGGCTCCCCTGCGTCCCGAGACTGCTCTGACTGCCCTGACTGCCCTGACTGCCCTGACTGCTCTGACTGCCCTGACTGCCGGTGCCGCCTTCGGTGCCCTGGCTGCCCTGGGGTCCTGGACCGCCCTGGCTGCCCTGGCTTCCCTGCGTCACCTTGGCTGCCCTGCGCACCTGGACCGCCCTGGCTGCCCTGCCGGGCGTGGAGCGTGTCGGGATGGTGGGGGCCGAGGAGGCGCTCGCGATCGGCGAGGACCTGTTCCTGGAGGGCGAGTGCTTCGTGGTGGTGGCCGAGGTGGCGGTAGGTGCTGGCGAGGTTGGCGCGGGCGCGAAGGGTGCCGGGGTGGTGCTCCCCGTGGAGGCGTTCGTGGGCGGTGAGAACCTGTCCATTTCCTGACCTGCGCCACCACCCCCGACCCGGCTCAGACCTGGAGCGCCCGCGCCGACGGCACCCGGCTCAACGCCGCCGCCAACCGCTGCCTCGCCGTCCCCGGGGACGGCACCACCAACGGCACCGACGTCCTCCTGGCCGACTGCGGCGCAACCGTCCCCGCCGGCCAGAAGTGGGTCATCCCCAACACCACCACCACGTACGTCTACGCCGCGGACGGCAGCCAGCTCGTCCGCCGCGACCCCGGCAGGACTACCGTCACCCTCGGTGGTGACGAGCTCGTCTACGACACCGTTGCAAAGACCCTCACGGGCGTCGGCTACTACACGATCCCCGGCGGCACCGTCCTGGTCCGCCAGGGCGGCAAGTCCACCTACCAGATCACCGACCACCACGGCACGGCCACCCTCGCCCTCGACGCCACCACGCTCGTCGAGAGCCGCCGCTACACGGACCCGTTCGGGGCCCCGCGCGGCGCCCAGCCCACGGGCTGGTCCGGTGACCACGGCTTCGTCGGCGGTACCACGGACGACGCCACCGGCCTTACCAACCTCGGCGCTCGCGAGTATCAGCCGCTCACCGGCCGCTTCCTCAGCCCGGACCCGCTTCTCGACGGAGCCAGCCCGCAGCAGTGGAACGGCTACGCCTACAGCAACAACAACCCCGTCAACCTCAGTGACCCGTCGGGTATGTGCCCCAAGGACATGTGCGACGGATACGGGCAGAATCCAAGCCCGGCGGATCCGGGGGGCGGGCCCAAGGGAACCAGGGGCGGATGGCGGCCGTGAGGTCACAGCCCTCCTCGTGAACCACGATGACGACCTGGTCGACCTCGTGATCACCACGCCGGAAGGTCGGTCCGGAGTCCTCCACACCACGTCCAAGCACCCTTTCTGGGTTGACACGAAGAAGACGTGGATATCCGCGGGGAAGCTTCGTGAAGGCGATGCCCTCATAACTCCGTCCGGCGCACAAGCCCACGTCCGCGGCGTATCCGTGGTGCCGGGCGAGGCGGACATGTACAACCTCACCGTTGACGGCCTGCACACGTATTATGTCCTGGCCGGCAGCACACCCGTACTCGTGCACAACAGTGACGGTAATGCCTCCATCGAGGACTTCAGGGGCGGATACTACTTCCATTACCCGATGCCGACGGCTCAGGGTAGTGTGGATATCGGAGCATTTGTTGAAATCGAAGGAAATATGCTCACGCTAGACAACGTGTCCATTTATGGGAGCGGACGGTGATCTTGCCCGGGGTTCCGTCGGTGCAGGTGACTTCCTGGCTCTGAGGCGCCAGGTTGCCTCTGCGGCTGCCGATCAAGGATTCGAGACGCTTAAGATCAACTGGATTCGCACGAGCTCGGGCCCGGAGAACGGCCACTCGGGTGAATGGACCATCAATCTGGCCAAGACGACCTGCAAGTGAGAACTGACCGAAGGATGGGCAGGGTTGCCGCATGACAAGATATTTGACTGCGCTGGACGCCGTGCGCGGCGACCTGGAGGATGGCGCCGATCCCGAAGCTGCCCTCATGAAGCTGAAGGCCGCGGGCCTGTCGCAAGTCGAGTGCATTCGTGCTGTCGTCGACCTCGGCTTGAGCAGCCGGTCGGAAGCCAAAACGCTGGTCCATTTCAGCCAGGCTTGGTCGTCCACCAGGATTCGAAGCGAACATTTGCACAAGGATCTCGAAGAATTGGTGGATGAATCCCGTGGACTCGATTGATTGCCTAAGAGCTCGTAACACGATCATGAATCGGGCTTGCTGAGGCGTCTCCAGCAGATGAGGCCACAGGGCAGGGAGACGAACGCGTCGTGGAGTTCGGTGCGGCCTACGGACGGCGAGGCGTTTGAACTGGTGGAGCCGGGCGAAGGTCTGCTCGACGACGTAGCGGAGCTTGCCCATGCCCTTGATGCGGGGCTCCTTTGCGGGAGATGACCGGCAGGATCCGGCGTTTGCGCAGCTCTTCTCGGTTGGGGTTGGAGTCGTAGCCCTTGTCGCCGAGCAGGGCGTCCGGGCGTCGGCGGGGACGGCCGGGGCGGCCCGCCACTGGCGGGATGCCGTCGAATGACGGCGAGGGTCTGGGTGACGTCGTTGACGTTCGCCGCGGTCGTGATGACTTTCAGCGGGGTGCCGCGTCCGTCACAGATCAAGTGGTGTTTGCTGCCCGTCTTCCGCCGGTCGACCGGCGACGGACCGGTGTCGGGGCCCCCTTTTTCGCGCGGATGTGAGAGCCGTCCACGCACGCCCTCGACCAGTCGAGCCGGCCGGCCGCGTTCAGCTCGGCGAGCAGGATCCGGTGCAGTTGGTCGAAGACTCCGGCCTGCTGCCACCGCTCCAGGCGCCGCCAGCAGGTCTGTCCCGAGCCGAACCCAAGCTCAGGCGGTAGGAGTTGCCAGGCGATGTCGTTGCAGAGGACGTACAGGATGCCCTGCAGACACAACCGGTTCGCCACCGGCCGCGGCCCTGGCGACCTCGTCGGCCAGGGCGGCAGCAGAGGCTCGATTGAACCTGCGCATGGACTTCCTCATGCTGCTCCCCGGAAACCGGCGCGTGGTCCTGGAGGTCGACGGCAGCCAGCACTTCACCCGCAACGAAGGGACCGAACCCGACAGCACAAAGTACGCCGCGACCATGGCCGGCGACCGCGCCCTGAAGTTCCGGGGCTACGAGGTCTTCCGGTTCGGCCACGACGAACTCCGCGACCGCGACCGCGACCGCGCCCAGCCCCTGCTCACCGACTTCTTCGCCACGCTCCTCGACCGCTCACCCGCCGGTCCGCCCCAAGTGACGCTGTCAGCCCAAGGCTGACAGCGCGGCATCGTGCACCGTCATCGCAGCGTTCCTCGTCATCTCACCAGTGGGGGCGTCGGCGGGGGAGAGGTCGGGGCGCGCCTGGTGCCAGCGCGCAGCGTGGTGCCAGCGACCGGAGGCATCGCGGGCGACGTCGACCCCGACCTCCACCACCAGCTCGGGCTCCACCAGCGTGACGGACAGCTTCTCGCTGCTTCCCCACCCGGCGCAGAAGGACCACCCCGCCATGGGTGGCCGCGCCGGGACCGGTGCAAATTCCCCGCGAGAGCCGTACCCGTTGCCCCGGCGAGGGTGGTGGTGCGGCCGATGTACTGAAAGCGCCCCTTGTCGTCGTACCTGCCCAGCAGCAGCGACCGAGGATCGGCCGCAGGGCCGCTGAATGCGCCGACGGCCGCCTCCGTCTTGTACCTCTGCCAGCCCCGCACCCGAAGGGCGGTAGGGCTCGCTCAGCCGCTTGAAGACGACGCCCTCCCTCCCGGCCGACGCTCACGTCAGCCACTCGCGCACCGGCTCCGCCTTGGTGGTCGACGGGCACAGCACCCACGGCGTGGACAGCCGCCGCCCGGCGAACACGGCCTCCAGCGCCGCCCTGCGCCGCTGATACGGCGCATTGAACACTGACCGTAAACAGACTGACGCATCGTGTAATGGCCGTCGAAAATTGCGATCACCGCGTCCTGCGTCGTGATCGCGATCGCAGGTGGTGTGAATCCTTGGGAGCAGCATGTCGTCGTCCGGTAAATCTCTTGTCTCGCGCGATGAGCGTCTGAAGCGCCTGCGGGCGCAGCTACAGGGCCGCCCGGCCAGCGCCCGGCACGCGAGCCGAACCCGTTCCAGCCGCGGGGCACATCTGCTCCTGGGGGTGATGCTGCGTGGTGCCGCCCGGCTGGAGGCGGGCATGGAACTCTCCGATCTCGAACGGAGCCTGATCGACGGGCTGCGGCTGGGTATGGCGGAGGACGAGATCCGCGAGATGGGCCGGGTGTTCACCGAGGAGACCTCGGTGAAGGGCGCGCCGCAGCTTTTCCCGGACAGCCTGCTCCAGCGGGGGATCGCCGAGGGCTACACCGAGGCGGACCTGTTCAAGGACCTGCCGCAGGTACGCGATGAGGTGTTGGCCCAGCCCAACGTGAGCCTGGTCGATGTCGCCGGGCTGGAGGAGGGCGCCTGCCCGGACTCCCCGGAGTTCATTGCGGGCATGGCCGACTACGGCTACGGAGTCACCCTGGTGACCTCATCACAGCCGGCCCCCGACATCGCGGCCGCACCGGCTCCGATCCGGGTGCGGCTGGACATGCACAAGTTCATCTGTGTCCGCGACACCCCTGAGAGCACCCGGGACGAGATCTACTGGGCCTACGCCTCGGCCAACGACACAGGGACCAGGCACAGGGCAGTCACCCGCGAATACGGATCGGTCAACAAGGGATCGGTGCGGGAGTTCGACTCGAACACCACGCTCTTCGACGGTCTGGCCGGGAACGGCCTGCCGCTGTTCATCTCTTGTTGGGAAGCCGATGACAGCCCCAGCTCCTGGTACAACGCCCTCAGCGCCAAACTCTACGAAATCGTGGCAAAACTTGAGGAATTCGCCGCGCACGCAGGGAACATGCCCTACATGTGGGCCAACGACCCCGCCGTCGGCGACTTCATCGTCTACGCCACCTGGATCACCCTGCTCTTCCACGCGTTCATCGAATGGATCCGCAACGACGACGACCTGGTCCAAGAACGCACCCTCGGCTTCGACCAGCCAGCCCTGAAGAAACTTGCCGCCCGGCCCGACGAAACCGACCGCTGGACCTTCGCCAGCAGCGAAGGCCACTTCGACCTGTACATCAAGGCGTCCGTCCCCGACGGCACCCGGCTGCGCCACACCACCTCCTCCGACGGCAGCACCTGGAGCGCCAGCGTCCTGCTGCCCACAGCCAATGCCACGACCGGCGCCGCTCTGGCCGTCTACAAGGACAACCTGTACTGCGCGCACCGCGGCAGCGCGAACAACGAAAACCTGTACTGGACCCGCTTCAACGGCACCAGCTGGAACACCGACACCAAGTTCGGCGCTCACATGACGTCCCCGGCCCCAGCTCTGGCCACGTACGGCGACCACCTGTACTGCGTGCACCGGGGCAGCAGCAACAGTTCCGCACTGTGGTGGACCCGCTTCAACGGCACGGCCTGGAATACCGACCAGACGATCGGCAATCTCCGTACCCCCTTCCAGCCTGCGCTGGCTGTCCTGGGCCAGTACCTTTACTGCTTCTACCGCGGCGCGGACGATTCCTCCCTGTGGTGGACCCGCTACAACGGCAGCAGTTGGAGCGGACACACCCGGCTCGGCAGCCACCAAAGCGCCGATGGCCCCGCAGCGGCCCTGTTCAACGGCAAGATCCACGTGGTCTACCGCGGGCTGACCGCTGAGGAACTGTGGTGGTGCACCTTCGACGGCACTAACGTGAGCGCGGGCGCCAAGCTCGGCACCCACCGCAGCGCCGTCGCCCCCTCTCTGACGGTCTTCGACAACAAGCTGCACTGCGTCCATCGCGGCTCGACCAGCAACGCCAACCCCAAGCTGTACGTGACCCAGTGCAACGGCACCAGCTGGACCACCGACACCGCTTTCAACACTCCTGCCGGCACCACCGTCCAGGCCCCCGCCGTGGCCGCCTACCGCAACAAGCTCCACGTCGTGCACCGTGGCGGCGGCATTCTGTAACCCTCCCCGGTTTGGCAGGGCCCCGGCACACGGGGGACCTGCCAAACCGGCAATCGATGTGAAGCCAGAGAGCCACCCCAGATAAGACACCTGTGACTGTCTGGAGAACCGTCCCACTTGGGCTCCAGCATCCAGGTCGGCCCCTCGGGCACGACATCGACCGCGCGGGCCAGGGCGAGGGGGCAGGCAAGCCGAACGCGGGCGCCGGGAACCTCCTCTGGGACCTCCAGCGTCCCAGCACGGCGCGACTGCCGACGGACGGCGAAGGGTGATTACAGGGCAATCAGCCCGGACGGCCTACCCTCAGGCCGAGCGCGCTGGGACGGTGGCAGCAGGGCCGTCCGCTGTGTCAGCGGTGCGCCGTAGTGTGCGGGCATGGCCCGTTCATGGACGCGACTGCACGAGCACCTGGGTGCCCAGCCCGGCCCGCTGACCTTCGAGATGGTCAAGCAGGCCGCCGATGACCATCTCGCCGAGTCCGACGATCTGGACTGGAAGGGCACGGGACGGGCGTGCGGGCGCGCTTGATCACCTACACGCCGAAGGGATACCGGTCCGAGCTGACTGGGTGGAAGGACGCCGCGCCCGATACGGCCGCCATGACGAAGGCCTCCATCGTCAGTTGGAAGTGGAAGGGCGGGAAGAAGTTCGCCCACGGCACGAAGCTGTGCGTCGAGTTCAACGTGGCGCAGGGGGAGTCGTGCGCGGTGATCCACCGGTAACCGGTCCCAGCCGCTGACCGGCGCAGCAGTGCGGGCCGCCCCCCTCGCCGGGTGACGGCCCGCACTGCCGCGCTCAGGCTCCGTCGGTTCCCGGACTCCACACGGCCGGCCCGCCGCAGGAACTCCAGAAGATCGCCAGGGCCGAAGACGCGGCCGAGGATCTTTTCGTCTACGCGGACGCGGCGCCCGCCCTCGGCGTCCGGCGGGTAGACGATGACGCGCAGGTCAGGGCTCATCCCTCCACCGTGCTTCGGTGTCATCGAGCACAGGGAGATCCCGGTGGCTGAAACAACCGTTGGGCGCTTCGCTTTACCGGGGTCCTCGCCGAAGCCGAGGACTCCGGCGGACCGTGGCCTGGCCGCTCCAGCCCAAGCCCGTCGGCACCCGCTGCGCCGCGAGGTTGGGCTATGCGGGGGTGCCGGCCTCCTCGAAGGCGGGAGGAGCGTCCACGAGGGCTCCGCCTCCGATCACGTCCTGCTTTTCGCCGTGGCCGTCCTGGTCGGTCGTACGGGGCGGTGCGGTGCGGGCGTGCGGCTGTTGGGGCGTGCCTTCGCCATGCCTTTCGGCTTGGGCTTGGCAGCCGGCCGCGGTTTTGCCCTGCGCGGCCGAGCCGGTACCAGAGCGGCCGTCCTGCGGGGCGTCGGCCGGGCCTGGTGGCCCTCGCCGGATGCATCACGGATGCCGGGTGCGGGGCGGTCGGGGTCGGCTGCGCGGCCAGCCGCCGTGGCGGCCCCGGCCGGGGGTGCGGACGTGGGCTCGGGCAGGCGGGAGAGAGGCAGGGCCGGCCCGGTGCCGGGCTGAACGGGGAGGGGAGCGGGGGGCTTGTGGTCAGCCGGCACCGCGGCGGGGGAGGCCTCGACGGTCGGGCAGGGGCGGGGTGGACGGTGACGCATCCGGAGGCCGCGAGGATCGAGGCGAGGAGCAGAGGCAGGGAGCAGCGGCGCATCCCGTCACCGTGCCGCAGCCGACCCCCAATGCGCGCTTGACGGCCCCACCACGCCCCTGGACGGATGACGAGACGGCCGCCCCGCCGGGCCGCATCCGGCCGGAACGGCCGACCCTGGAAGAGGGGCAACCGCGAGGGAGGCCCCCGGGATGGTGCTCAGACCGCCGGTTGAGCCGATGCTGGCGCAGGCCGCGGAGTCGGTCCCGGGCCCTGCCGCGCTGCGTGCGGGGGTGGCGTACGAGCAGAAGCTGGACGGTCACCGGACACTGCTGTTCACCCCGGCCGGCGCGGGCGGCGCGGTGCTGGTGCAGACCCGTCGCGGGGCGCTGGTCCAGGACCGGTGGCCGGACCTGGTGGCCGCCGCCGAGCAGCTGCCACACGGCCTGGTCCTCGACGGCGAGCTCGTCGTCTGGGACACCGAAGAGGGACGGCTCTCGTTCGAGGCGCTGCAGCGCCGCGCCGCCACGCGAGCCCGCGGCGCCAGGGCCCTCGCCGCGCGGTGGCCGGCCCCGAGGGCCTTGGCGGCGTCCCGCATGATCCGTTTGCCCTGGCCGGGTCGTTGATCTTGTGCTCGGCGGGCAGCCGGTAGGAGAACTCGATCAGGTCGCGGGCGAGGTAGGGGGGCGTTCGAGCGCGTAGGCGGAGGCGAGCGTGTCGCTGGTCATCACCAGCGGCCTCCAGATCCGCCGCATCGAACTGCGCGAGGCCACCGCGGCGGGCTCGGCCCCTCGTCCGGCCGCAGGCGGCGGAAGGCCGAGGCGAGGGAAAGGGGTTCCGCCGCTCCCTGACGGGCGAACGGATCGGGTCACTTGTGCCGGGGCCGCCGATCGTCGCTGCGTGAGTCGCAAGGGGCCGCGCCGAGGTGAGGGTCTTCGATTTCGGATAAATTGCACCCTTTCAGCAAGACGGAAAATAGACGCTTGAAGTGGCGGCAAACAGCATGGCCGATCTGTGCTTCTTGACAGCCGCCCGGCTGATTGCCAAGGCTTCCTTCGTCGCATCCGCGGCAGGCACGTGTAACACCTCGGGCCGCCGATCGCCGATCGGCAAGGCCTTTTCCACTGTTTGACCGACAGTAGGGAGTGCAGCAATGTCGAAGTACACCCTGGAAAAGAAGCCCGCCTTCTTCCGCGCCGCCAACGCGGAGGTCTTCTTCGAGGCGGAGGCCATGGAGACCGAGGCCGTGGTCAGCAGCCTCGGTGCGGAGCTGGAGGTCGACGCCGAGCTTGACACGATCCTCGGCGAGCGCTGACCAAGGCACCCAGGAGGGAGCGGCTGCGGTCGCTCCCTCCGTCCGCGAACCGTTTCGAATTCCTGAAGGAAATGTGCTGACGTGCCAAAACTGCGGACGAAAACCGGGTTCGCCGGGCTGAGGACGGTCGCGCCCGACGCAGTGCCGCCGGACGCCGCCGCCGCGGTCGTCGGTTCCGGTTATTCCCTCGGCAGCGCCCACGAAGGGGCGGAAAACGGCCCCTTCTTTCTCCGAACGCTTTCCAGAGCGCATACCTGGGGTGCGGAACGGCCCGGCATCGTCCAACTGCGCAACGGGCGCGTCCCCCTGGAACACGCGGTCGACATCGGCGATGTGCTCTTCGACGGCATGGCGCTCGGCGACGCCCAAGAGGCACTGGCCCAGGTGATCGCCGCGCTGCCCGCCGGTACCGTCCCCGCGGTGATCGGCGGCGACCACACGGTCACCCTGCCGGTGGTCGAGGCGCTGTGGAAAAGGCGCCGGCGCCCCTTCACGGTCGTCCAGTTCGACCACCACCTGGACGTGCAGATCTGGGACGGCGCACCGACCTGGGACGTGCCCCGAGAACCGATCTTCAACACCAACGTGATGTCCCACGTGTCCGACCTGGTCGGACACGAGCGACTCCTGCAGATCGGGGTGGCCCCGTACGCCACGGTGGAGGCCGACAGCGCCGACGGCCTGGACGGCTACCTGCACGGCGTCGGTCGGCAACTGCCTTTGCTGGCCCCGGAACTCGACGACCCCGAAGGCTTCCGCGCCGCCCTCGGCACCGGCACCGACGTCTACCTCACGGTGGACATCGACGTCCTGGACCGTTCGGTGATGTCCTCCACCGGCTATCCGGCGGAGGCCGGCCTGGGCACCCGGGACCTGCTGCGCCTCATCGACTGGGTGCTCCGGGACAACCGGCTCGTCGGCTTTGACCTGGTGGAGTTCGCCGCCCCCGCCGACGCCCGCGACGCCACCACGCTCTCGGACGCCAGCCGCGCCGTACTGGTGTTCCTGCATCTTCTCAACTGGGCGTGCCGCCAGGCGGCAGAAAGGGCGTGACGACGATGAGCGGAGCAACCCCGGACCCGATCGCATTCGAGACGGGCGAGATCCAGGCGAATACCTTCCAGGAGACCCTGCTCGGGCTGGAGTACACCACCGGCCCCGGCCGGCCGGCGGACCTGTTCTCCCGGGCCTGCGTGGAGCAGTACGCGGACCTGCGGCTCGACCGCTTCGGCTATCTGCTCGCCCAGGTCTTCGAACCCAACGTCCTGCACGAGGCCGCCCTCCTCGCCGGGCTGTCCTACGACTCCCTCGCCGACCTGAGCCACCGGCCGACGGAACCGGTCGAACGGCTGGCCGCACTCGTTCGCGACGCGGCCGACCTCCCGGTGACCGCCCTGGTCAACACGGCGGCCGCGCTGATCAGCGTCTCCCGCTTCGACCCCGCCGAACGCCTGCTCGCCGATGCCTACACAAGGGCCGCCACTCCCCGCGAGCGGTTCGAGGCCGCCATGCTCGCCTTCGTCGTCACCAACCGGCGCGACGACGGTGCCGACTCGCCCCGCCAGTTCGACCGCATGCGTGAGGCCGCCGAGACCGGGGATGTGCCCGAGGACCGCGTTCTGGACGCCTGCTCCCAAGCGGTCGTCTGGTACCTCAAGCGCAAGGAACTGCCGGAGGCGGAGTACGACTGGTTCCGCGCGACCGGCGCCCGGCTGGCCGAGACACGCGACCGGCTCGACCCCGGCGCGATCTCCTCCTGGTACCGCGCCCTCGCCATGGTCCCGGCCGCCGCCGGCGAGGCAGAGACCACCCGCCGCTACATGGAGTACGCGCGCGAAGCCGCCGAGGACACCATGGCGCGCCGCCCCCGCGCCTACGAGACGCACTTCCTGAAGACCTACCACGAGTCCTCGCTCAAGGAGCACATGTACCTCACGCGCGACCTCGACCGGGCCGAGGAATCGGGGCGGGCCCTGATCGCCCTCGACCCGGCCTGGGCCCCCAGTTACGGCGAACTCGCCGAGGCCTACGCCGCTTTCGGCCGGCCCGAGCAGGCCGCCGACCTGTACGAGCAGGCGGTCGCGGCCGGTCCGCCGTACGTCGGCTACCACATGCTGCGCGCGGCGCGCTGCCACCAGAAGGCCGGCGCCACCGACCGTGCCCTCGCCCTCCACCGGGACCTGGCCCGCCTCGCCCCCGACGACGAGCAGGTGCTGCGCGCCGGCCTCGACCTGGCCGACGGCCTGCGCGACGACACCTCCCGGTACCGGTTCCAGGCCGCGCTGGAACGGCTCGGCCACGACAGCACCCGCGGCGCCGGCCCACGGGCGGGGGACCGGTAGCCGCCATGGAGCACACCCGGTTCACCGTGCGGAACTACACCGGCTACACCGCGGTGGTCTTTGGCCTGGGCGTGGTCTCGGTGGGGTTCGGCGCCCTCGACCTCATCATGGTCGCGCCGAAGGGCCTGGACCAGGCGGCGGCCGTCGGTCAGGCCGATGTGCTCATCTCGGCCATCTACGCCGTCTTCATCGGCGTCGTCGACGTCTTCAGCAGCCGGCTCGCCATGGCCGAGGGCGAGCAGCGGACCAGCCACCGCCTGCCGGTGCTCGGCACCGCCCTGCTGCTGTTGCTGATCCCCTGCCAGCTCCTAGGTATGGCCCTCGGCCTGGGCATCGAGCCGCTGCTGCGGGCCACCGGGCAGAAGGCCGAACTGGTCCCGCTGGTCGGCGACTACGTCCAGGTCCGCACCTACGGCATCGCCCTGGTCCTCGGCTACATCGTCATCAGCGAGTCGCTCAAGATCTGCGGCCTGAAGAACCTGTCGGCCGTCAACCTGGTCTTCGGCCTCGCGGTGAACGCCCTGTTCAACTGGGTCTTCCTGGATACCGGCGCGGCCGACCTGTTCGCCTCCCCGGCCCAGGCCGTCGCCGCGTCGACGCTGGTCGCCCAGGCGGTCATGGCCACCACCGGCGGCATTGTCCTGGTCCGCCGGCTGCGCACCCGCCCGGACCGCTTCGTACGCCCCGAACGCCACGAGGTCCTCACCGAGTTCCGCTCGATGGCCCGCACCGCACCTGGCATCGGACTGCGCCACTTCAACGACTACATGGGTACGACCATCCCGCTGCTGTTCATCGGTACGCTCGGCGTGGTCCAGCTCGCCGCCGCCACCGTGGCCACCAAGATCTACACCCTGTTCTGCCGGGTTCCGCAGGCCTGCTTCGCCGGGTCCTTCGTCTTCTACGGCTACGCCCTGGGCCGGGGTCCGGACGACCTCACCCGCACGGCGCGCAAGATGCGCCTGTACGCCGCCGTACCCACCGCGGCGGCGACCGCCGTCACCGCGCTGGCCGCGCCCTGGCTGGTCGACGCCTTCGCCAGTCCCGGCCTCGACCGGGACCTCGCGCGCAACCTGCTGCTCGCCTATCTCCTGTACGTCCCCGCCTACTTCTTCGAGCAGATCTCCGGCGAGATGCTCACGGTCCACCAGCGTGGCGGACTGCTGTTTGTCTCCTCGACCGCGGTGACGTACCTGCTGACCATCCCCCTCGCCTGGTACGCGGTCTTCACCCTAAACTCCACCTTCCTCGCCGTCGCCTGCAAGGGCATTCCCACCGCGGTCCTCGCGTTCGTGTTCTGGCGCGCGCTGCGCCGCACCGGCCGGCCCGGTGCGGAGCGAGCCGAAAGCGAGATGAGCCTTGCCCAGTAGCCTCCCGGCCGATTTGCCCGGCCTCAGGACCGACTCGCCCGGCCTGCCCGCCTTCCGCCACGACCCGGTGAAGTCGGTGCTGCCCGGCCGCGCCGACGGCGCCTTCCACTGGGACCGCGAGCCCGCCGTCTGCGGATACCGGCGGCTCACCCACGAAAGCGCCCACCTCGGGCAGACCGTCCCTGTCCCGGTCAGCTCCACCCCCGCCGTCGTCGCCGACGTCGGTGTCGTGGTCGCCAGTGACGACGGGCGGCTGCGGTTCTTCGACCCCGGCCTCGGCAAGGTCTACTGGGAACGCCGCCTGGACCGCTCGGTGTACGCCTCCCTCGTCGTCGACCAGGCGCGCCGGCATGTCATCGTCGCGACGACAAGCGGGCTGATCGCCTGCTTCGACCTGCGTGGCACCCTGGTGTGGTCGCGCAAGGCCGAGTTCCCCGTCTTCGCCACGCCCACGGTGCTGCCGGGCGCCGACCTGCTCGTGGTGGCGGCCTTCCACAGCCGCTGCCTGGGCCTGGCGCTCGGCACCGGCGAGCTGGTGTACGACTGCCCGTTGCCCCGCCCCTGGTCGGCGGCCCAGGGCGGTGTCGCCGCCTACCGTGACCCCTACGCCAGCCCGGTCCCCGCGGCGGACGACACCGCCGTGCTGTGCTGCGGCGAACACGTCGTCGCCCTCGCCGCGGACGGCACCGAGGTGTGGCGGCAGGAGATCGGCCACCCCGTCAAGGCGTCGCCCGCGCTGCTGCCCGACACCGACCGGCTGGCCGTGTGCCCGGTCGACGGGCGCTGCGTCCTCCTCGACGCCAAGACCGGCCGCCTGGAGGCAGAGGTCCGCCTCGGGGCCAAGGTCACCGGCAGTCCGGCGGTCTCCGGGGACGTCCTGGCCGTCGGCACGCAGCTCGGCACGGTCACCGGCCTTACCTCCACGGGCGAGACGCGGTGGACTTCACCGCAGGGCGCACCCCGCTCGTACACCTCGTTCACGGTGCTGCCCGACGGGAACTTCGTGGCCACGGCCGAACGCGGCAACATCGTGTGCCTCGGGCGCGAGGACGGCCGGTTCCTGTGGGAGAGCAGCCAGGTGCTCGGTCTGCCCGACCACGAACCGGCCCTGGACATCACCCCGGTCGCGGCGGCCTCGGGCAGCATGTACGCCGCGTCGTACGGGGGCGACCTCTACCAGTTCCTGTTCCAGCCGTGCGACGAGGAGTGACCTCATGCCCGTAGACCCCGTTCTGGCGCCGGACCGGGAGAGCCTCACCGCCATGGAGGAGGCCCTGGAGGCGATGATGAGCCGGCTCCGGGAGATCGTGGCCGAGCCGCGGCTGACCCAGGAGACCCTGGTCGAGATCACCTCGATCTACAACAACGTCGCCTACATCTTCCTCTACCTGGAGGCCAACGACGAGTTCGTCGACTTCGAGCGCCTGCTGCCCTGGCGCGACGCCTTCCACAAGGACCCGGAGCTGGACCGGCAGATCCTGGAGAAGCTGCTGCGGATGCGCTGCCCGGACCCGGAGGCGGAGGAGTCCCGGCTCGCCTACGTCGCCCAGCTGAGCGCCAAGCAGGAGCCCGCGGACGTCGCTGCCGAGCAGGAACTCGACGCCCTGCTCACCGAAGCCAAGGGCGTCCTGGACGACGTCCAGCGGGACCAGGCCCGGCTGCTGGAGCGGCTGGGCACGCCCGCCGGCTCGGGCACCCCGTCGGCCGTGTTCTACAAGCTCTCCAGTCAGGTCGGCAGCTCCGCCACCCGCGGCAAACTCGCCCGGGCCTGGCAGGGCGCCCGCGACGCGCACCTGCCGCGACTGCTCGGCCTGATCGACGGGATGATCGAGGCGCGGCGGCGGCAGAGCGCCGCGCAGGACTGTCCCAGCGTGCTCGCGCGAACGTTCACCAAGTGCGCCGTCGAGGAGGCCGAGGTGGCTGCCTTCTTGGAGCGCCACCTGGCACGGGCACTGACCGCTCACACCGAACTGGAGGCAGAAATACGGAAGTTGTGCCCCGCCGCCGGCGACGAGCCGTTCGCCCACTTCGCGCACAGCGTCCGTACGGCGACCGGCGGGGCCAAGCCGCCGATGTTCGACCTCGACGACTGCCTGGACTACATCTTCACCGTCGCCCGGCACATCTTCGGCCTCACCCTGACCCGGCAGGCCACCAGCGCCGCGCAGGTCCTCACCGTCGCCGTCCGCTCAGAGCACGGCGAGGTCGGCCACATCAACTTCGACCTGTGGGACACCGGGAATAAGACGATCGGGGCCAACCACACCAAGGGCATCCGCAACCGCACCGACTGGAGCGGCGTGGTGCAGCGGCCGGTCGCCTACGTCTCCTGCCGGTTCCGGCCGGGAGCCGACGGCGCGGGATGGATCACCTTCCAGAACATGCACAGCCTGTTCCACGAGTTCGGGCACGCCCTGAACCACCTGCTGATCCGCAAGCGGATCTCCAACCGGTCCGGCCTGGAGTACCTGCCCCTGGAACGGCTGGAGCACCTCAGCATGTGGTGCGAGAAGTGGGCGTACCACCCGGACCTGGCCCGCTACCTCTCCCTCACCCCGGCCGCGGAGGAGGGACTGGCCCTGTGCCGGCGCATCAAGATGATCGAGTACCGGCGCACCTACCTGGAGCGAGCCGTGCTGGCCCTGCTGGACTTCGACGTCCACCAGCGCGCCGACGGCGGCCTCGAGGAGTCCTTCCGGCGCCTGGACGAGCGGTTCGGCATCGGCCGCCACTGCACCCTGGGTGACTTCCCCGGTTACTTCACCTGGCCCATGTTCACCGCCAACCCCGGCGCCAACTTCGCCTATCTCTTCGGGGCCGCGGACAGCGCCCAGAAATTCGCCCCCTTCCACCGCACCCCCCTCGCCGCCGTGACGCCCGACCAGGCACCCGAACTGTTCCTGCCGTGCTTCGACTTCGACGCACCCACCCCCCGCCCGGACAGCGAGGCCCTGTTCGCCTTCTACGACACCGCCCGCCTCCACGACGGCGCCGGGCCCGCGACGCCGGCCGCGGCCCGCGGCGCCCAGCACCCGGGAGCAGACTCGTGACGACGATCCCGCACGGCTACATCCGCGCCGTACTCGGCCCCCGCGAGGAGGTGCTCGACGGCATCCTGCGGCGCTCCCTGCTCGACGACCGACTGCCGACCATCCAGGTCGACGACAACGCGGGCCGCGTCCTGCAACTCCTCACCCTGCTGCGCCGGCCCCGGCACGTGCTGGAGATCGGGACGCTGTTCGGCTACTCCACCATCCACCTGGCCCGCGGCCTGCCCGAGGGCGGCCGGGTGACCACCCTGGAGATCGACCCGCGGGCCGCCGAGGCCGCCCGCCGCAACCTGCGCACGGCCGGGGTCGAGGACCGGGTGGACATCGTCGTCGGCGACGCCTGCGCCTACCTGAAGACCGTCCCGCCGGAGAGCGTCGGCTTGGTCTTCATCGACGCCGACAAGAAGTCGTACCCCGACTACCTCCGGCTGTGCTACCCGCTGCTGGAACCCGGTGGCGTGCTGATCGCCGACGACGCCTTCGCCCAGGGCGACTTCACCGCCGAGCGCACCGAGGGGTCCGACAAGGACCGCGAGGCGAAGGCCATCCACCGTTACAACCGCGCGGTCGGGCGCAGTGCCCGGCTGTTCTCCGCATTCGTCGGGACCCAGAGTGGTCTCCTGGTGAGCGTCAAGGAAGAAACATGGCCCAGCACGCCCTCGTCACCGGAAGCAGCCACGGCCTCGGCGCCCACCTGGCCGCCCGGCTCGCCGCCGACGGCTGGAAGGTGACCGGTCTCGGACGCCGCCCCGCGTCCGAGACCCCCGGGACGCCCGGCGTCGACCACCTCCAGGCCGATCTGTCCCGCCTCGAGACCCTGGAGCGGATCACGGACCGACTCGGTGAGGCACCCGACCTGATCGTCCATAACGCCGTCAGCTATCCGCCCCGCCCCGCCCACGAGCTGTCCCTGGCCGAGCTGGAGGACGTCTTCCGGGTCAACGCCCTCGCCCCCTACCGGCTGACCTTGGACCTGCTGGCCGCCACCCCCGACACCCGGTTCACCTCGGTCGTCGTCATCAATTCGGAGTCCATGTTCCACGCCGACCGCGACTCCGGCGCGTACGCGGCGAGCAAGGCGGCGCTGCGCGTGCTGACCGGCTCCCTCGCCGACGCCTGCCGCTCCCGCAACGCCGCCGTCGCCACCCTGCTGCTGGGCCCGCTGGCCGACCCGGACAAGGTGGCGCAGCTCCAGCGGGTCGCCGCCCGCCGCGGCGTCGACGAGGCCGAGATCACCCGGGTGTTCCTGCGCAAGTCCAACCCGGACCTGGTCATCGAGGAGCTGATCGACTTCGACGCCTGCTACCGCAGCGTCCAGTACCTCGCGGGCCTTGGGCGAGCGGCCAACGGCATGCTGTGCCGGCTCGACGGCGGCTCCGCCGGCTCGCTGATCTGAGCCGGCGGAGCGAGGAGCGCCGTATGTCCAAGGTGACGTACCGTCTGCTAGGCCGTACGGGGCTGAAGGTGTCGAACATCGCCCTCGGCGTGGCCACCTTCGGCTCGCAGTGGGGGCCGCGCTGGACCATGTCGGCCGCCGAGGCCGACGCGCTGCTCGGCGTCGCCCTCGACCACGGCATCAACTTCTTCGACACCGCGAACGTCTACAACCGCGGCGAGAGCGAGACCTGGCTCGGCCGTGCGCTGCGCAACCGGTCCGCGCGGCACCAGGTGGTGATCGCCACCAAGTGCGGGTACCGTACGGACCCGCGGGACGTGAACTCCGGCGGGTGCAGCCGCCGCAACGTCGTCGCGTCCGTCGAACGGTCGCTGCGCCGCCTCGGCACCGACCACATCGACCTGCTCTACCTGCATCTGTGGGACGGCGTCACCCCGGTCGAGGAGAGTCTGGCCGCGGCGGCGGACCTGGTCTCCGCCGGGAAGATCCGCTACGTCGGGCTGAGCAACGTGCCGGGCTGGTACGCCGGTCAGGCCGAGGCCGTCGCCCGGTGGCGGGGCTGGCCCGTCCCGGCGGCGGTCCAGCTCAACTACAGCGCGCTGGAGCGGACTATCGAGCACGAGTTCTTCCCGTTCACCGCGGCCACCGGCGTCGGCCTGGTCGCCTGGGGGCCGCTCGCCAACGGCTTGCTGACCGGCCGCTACCGAGTCGACCTGGAGGAGCGGCGGATCACCGGCGACGGGCGGGTGACGCAGACCTTCACCACCGGCGACGTCGACCCGTTCCGCCCGGTGGTGCCCCGCGTCATCGCGTGCCTGGCCGACCTGGCCGCGCGCAGGGGGCGTACGCCCGGACAGCTGGCCCTGGCCTGGATCCTGAGCAAGCCGGAGATCACCAGCGTGGCCGTGGGCGTCTCCTGCGGCGACCAGCTCCTGGAGAACCTGGCCGCGCTGGACGTCTCGCTGCCGCCGGAGGACCTCGCCCGGATCGATGAGGCGAGCGCGCAGCCGACCCCGTACCCGTACACCTTCCTCGCCGACGACATCCAGGCGCTGGTCCATGGCCCCGAGCAGCTGAGGGCAGCGCGGCCCATGACTCCGTAAAACCGGTATGACGCTGAGGTTGAAAGGGTGGGGTGACAGGGGGCGTTGGCGGTGCTACATCCTCGACTCGGTTACGGCGGCGGCGACGATCGGATGCAGCTCCTCCTCCGTCGCACCAGCCTCCTGGAGCTGGAGGATCTGGGCGGCGTAGGTGGGCGGGGTCGCGGTGCTGAGGAACCGCTGACGGCCGTCGTCCGAACTGCCGCTCGCCGTGAACCCGAAGTAGGCGGTGCACTCCACCCACATCCCTCCCGAGGTGGCCGCGCCCTCCCGTGCCTGGGCCCTGACCTGCGGTTTCCCTGCCTACGGATCGGATCGGCGCGGTGCAGGACGAGTTCAACCCGGCTGTCGGCCAGTGCCCAGCCCTGCCCGGCGTCGCCGAGCGCTGGCCCCACCTTGTCGGGCGCACCTATTTCAACACCGGGATGCTGTGGGTCCCCGCGCCGATGCTCGCCCCCATGCGGACCGGGGTCCAGCGGGCCCTGGTCCGCGGGCGGCAGCACATCAAGCACAACGACCAGTGCGCCCTGAACTTTTGGTTGCTGTCCTCCGGGGCCGCGCACCCGGTCGGGCCGGTGTTCAACCGGTTCGAGGTGGACCGGTTCCCCCAGCGGGGGGACTGGGTCCGCCGGGTCCTCCGCCGCCCAGTCACCCGCCGGGACGGGCACGTGGTGCACTTCGTCGGGGGCCAGAAGCCGTGGATGCGCTCGTGCCCCGGCACGGAGGACGTTCATGCCTACCGGCAGCAGATGTACCGCACGCTGCGGCACCTGACCGGGGCAGGTGCACTGTGACTGGCGGAACAGTCCTGGCAGTAGAGAGGGCCTGCAGGGAACTGGCCGGGTCGGCTCCGGCGGAGACGGTCCGCGTCCGCAGCGGACCGAAATCGGCCGTCTACCGGGTCCACTTTTTCACCCGGCACCGACACGCGGCCCGGGTGTGACGGTCGAGCAGGTGGCCACGGACTTCGGTGTCCACCCGATGACGTTGTGGAAGTGGATGCGTCGGGCGGACATCGATGACGGGTCCAAGCCCGGAACGTCCGGACAGGAGAGCGCGGAACTGCGAGAAGCGCGTCGGCGGATCAAGCTGCTGGAGCAGGAGAACGAGGTTCTGCGTCGGGCTGCGGCTTATCTGTCGCAGGCGCATCTGTCGGGAAAAGGATCTACCCGCTCGTGAAGGAGCTGGCCGGGGACGGGGTGCCCGTCACGGTGACGTGCCGGGTCTTGAAGCTCGCCAGGCAGCCCTACTACCGCTGGCTCGACCAGCCGGTGGGCGAAGCCGTGCTCGAGGAGGCGTATCGCGCGAACGCGTTGTTCGGTGCCCACCGTGAGGACCCGGAGTTCGGCTACCGCTTCCTGGCCGATGAGGCCCGCAGCAGCGGGGCCTCCATGGCGGACCGGACCGCGTGGCGGATCTGCCGGGACAACCGCTGGTGGAGCGTGTTCGGCAAGAAGCGCGGCCGGGGCAAGATGGCCGGCCCGCCGGTGCACGACGATCTCGTCCGTCGTGACTTCACCGCGGCCGGCCCGAACCGGCTGTGGCTCGCCGACATCACCGAACACGCCACCGGTGACGGCAAGCTGTATCTCTGCCCGATCAAGGATGTCTTCAGCGACAGGCTCGTGGTATCCACACGCTTCCAGAACTCACTCGACGACGAAGCCAGCCACGCCTCTCCCGGCTGCCGGATCTTCGGTCTTGCTCCTCGAAGTGGTCGGCGAATCCACCCACGCGCCTCGCCGATCGGAGTTCTGACGGCGGCGGCCGAACCCCCGGGGTCACCCGAACGCCCTGTCCGCATTCATCTGGAGCTGGCACTTGTTCCCTCACAGGGGTTGCCGCTGCCACTTGGCCGTATCCCCTTCCTGCTGTCCTCGTTGGTTTTCGCGGTGGCACCCCGGTTCTCCAGGTGCCGCCTTGACCGTTCAGGTGCGAGGAAGGTGTGCCGATGGCCGAAGCCAGACTGCAGGTCATCGCGGGTGGGGCTGTCCCGCAGGGGCCGCTGACGACGGATCCGTGGCAGTTCCAGATTGCGTGTGTCGACGCGTTCGTTGCCTCGTGGAGGGCCCGCGGGTTCAGCCCTGTGACCATCGACAACGACATCGGGCAGCTGGAGCGGACCCTCAAAGCACTGGGCCGGCCCGCGTGGGAGGTGACGCCCGAGGACATCGACCGCGTAGTGGGCGACCTGGCGGTCCAGGGCCGCAAGACGTCCACCCGGCGCGAGTACGGGCAGATCTTCAAAGGTTTCCACCGGTTCCTGCAGGCCCGCAAGGCGGCCGAGATCGAGGCATCGTTCGGCGTCCGTCTGGTCTGCCCGATCGACGAATTCAACGCCTCCCGTCACGTCGGCGACGATTCCCCGGCCCTGCTGCCGCCGCCGACGCCGGAACGGGTGAGTGAGTTTTTCGACTTCATGAAGCAGCGGATCGCGACCGCGAGGAAGTACGGGCCGGCGGCCCGTGACTATGCGATGTTCCGGACGCTGTATCACGCCGGGCTCCGCTCCGAGGAGGCATCGCTGCTGGAGAAGCCGGACCTGCACTTCACCCGTGGACCGTTCGGCAAACTCCACGTCCGCTTCGGCAAGGGCGCCCATACTTCCGGACCGCGGCCGCGGTGGGTGCCGATGCTCGATGGCCTCGATCTGGTGCTGCGATGGTTCCTGGAGGACGTTCGGCCCAAGTTTCCTGACTCGCCCGTGCTCTTCGCCGACGAGTCCGGTGGCAGCCTCCATCGCGGGACCATTCGCAACCGCCTGCGCTATCTGATGGAACTCGAAGGCCGCCCAGCAGCCGAGAGGTTCAGCCCGCATGCCCTGAGAAGAGCGTGTGCGACCCACAACTACGAACGCGGTGTCGACCTGGTGGCGATCCAGCAAATGCTCGGTCACTGGACGGTCAGCTCGACCATGCGATATGTCCGGCCCTCGGCGACCTTCATTGAGGATGCCTATCAGCGTGCTGTCGCCAGCACTCTGGCCGAGCTGAGCGGAAAGGACACCACGGCATGAAGATCCAATGGCGGCTGCGGATGGCCGCCGCCCAGCGCGACGTGTGGACCGGCACCGAACTACGGCGACTGCTGGCCGAGAAGGCCGGCCTGGAGCTGTCCTCGGCATCGGTGTCCGCCCTGTTCACCAAGGAGCCCTCCCAGGTGAAGATGACCACGCTGGCCGCATTGTGCACCGCACTGGAATGCACCCCCAACGACCTGATCGAGGTCGACACCACCCCGGTCGAGCGTCCGATCACACCCCCTCGCCCAGTCGCCGACCTGCCGCAGGCCGTCTCGGCCCGGGGCCGGTCGATGCCGCCCCTGTGACGGCGGGCCGCGATGGGTAAGAAGCAACGGGACTGCGTCACCTGCGGCGGACCCGTCGGATATCTCGACCGCCAGCACTGCTGCCTGTGCTGGCGCCGTATGAAGGAGGCAGCCGCCAAGGCCTCTTGCCCCTCCTGCGGTCTCGACCGTGTGCTGCAGAACGACACCGGCCGGTGCATCACCTGTTCGCGCGTCTGCAAGGAATGCGGTCACCCGGTCCGGTCACCGAAGAACCAGTTGTGCCGGGAATGCCGACGCAAGGCTGGCCAGCTGGCTGGCCAGCGGACATGCCCGCGCTGCGGAAAGCTGGGCTATCTGCGCGAGAAGACCGGCTGGTGCGGTCACTGTTCACGGCCCCGGCCGGTGAAGAAGCCGCCGAGTATCTGCCGCGAATGCGGGCAGCTGCGGCGGCATTCCGGGCTGGGGCTGTGCTCGGCCTGCTGGCAAAAGCACCCCAGTCGCCCCTTCATCCGCGGTGAACATCTTCGGGAACGACTCGCCGACCCGCCTGGATGGCTCGCCGATTTCGTCGCCCAGATTGCTGCCCGCCACTGCGTCGCCAGAGCCTGTGGCTTCATCACTGAACTGGAGCGGCTCCTGGAGGGCGAGTACTCGAACTCGCCTCGGTCCCTGCTGGAGCGGTCCCGCAGGCCCGGACGGTCCATGGGCTCTTTCGCCCGTGCACTCGAGGACTTCTTCACCCTTCGTGGCCTGGCCCTGCCCACCGACCAGGCCGATCAACTCGCCGCGGGCCGACGTCGCCGCCGGGTCGAGGCCGTGCCCGAACCCCTGCGACCGGCCGTTGCGGCGTTTGACATCTCCCGGATGCGAGCCCAGGACCGAGCCCGTCGGGCCGGCACCCGGCCCCGCAGCAACCACACCTTGGAAGCCGCCCTGGCCACTCTGCGGGACCTTGCCATCTTCCTGATCAACGAGCGCGACAAGGACGGCTGGTCCATCGTCGACGTGCACGACGTTGAAGCCTTCCTGGCCGTCCTGCCTCGGGCCCGCAAGCGGCGACTGACCGTGCTGCGGCAGTTCTTCCGCTTCGCGCGGGCTCAGAAGCTGGTACTGGTCGACCCGACTCGCGGCCTGGTCGTGAAGGAGGCGAAAGGCTTCCGGGGCCAGACTCTCACCCTCGACCAGCAGCGCGAGCTGTTCCGCCGCTGGACGACCGAAGAGCACGTTCACCCCCACGAGCCGCTGGTGGGCATGCTCGCCCTGTTGCACGGCGCCTCCAGTTCGGAGGTCCGGTTACTCCAGATCGCCGAAGTCGACCATTTCGCCCAGAGAGTCCGCCTCGGCAAACGCCCCCACCCCGTCCCTCTGGACCCTGCCTCCTGGACGGTGCTGCAGCGATGCCTGGCCCACCGTGACGCCTGGCCGACCGAGAACCCGCACGTCCTGGTCACCAAAGGGACAAAGGCCGGGCGGAGCCCGGCCTCAACTGCCTATCTCTCCCACATTCTTGACGACTGTGGCTTCCCGCCCCGGGTGATCCGCAGCACCCGGCTGGTCGACCTGGTGAACACCCTGGATCCCAAACTCGTCGCCGCCTCGTTCGGCATGGACCCGCAGGCCGCCCTGATCTATCTCGCCGACCACGTCGACGAGGGCCGATTGCCAGCCCTGTGACGAATGGCCCGGCTAGCGAAGACTCAGCCCGCCCGGCAGCTCTTCTTCGATGATCTCGACCAGCCAATCGAAGACGGTCGGGCCACGTCCGGCACGGGCCTCTGCGAGCCGGGCTCCCATGCTGGCCTTGTGCGTCGGATGACATCGCCCGAGCATCTGCTCAAGCTGACGCGCGGTCTCGGGGTGTCCGAGATTCTGACGGGAGGCTTCGTGGTCACGCCACTCGATCAGATAGTCGCCGTCGTCCGGTGTCCCGAAGCCGCCGCGGAGGCAGTCAGCGAAGGCATCGAGGTTCCGGCCGAAGTAACCGCCGCAGCCGATGCTCGCGCCGGCGACCCGCCAAAAGTCCTCCAGCGTCCTGACCTGGCTGCCGTCCAACACGTATCTCACTGTCACAGCCCGCAGAGTACGTCCAGCCTGGCGGTCTGCCTATTCGTTTTGAACCCGTGCTGTTCAGGCAGCACCTCGCACGGGTTCGCCGGAACATGTGCGCTTTGCTGAAGGTCTTGTTCGAGGTCAGGATGATCGAGCCCTTTGCGTAGCGCTTTGAGATTACCTGGAAGACCAGGTTGCCTCCGCGCGTTCGAGGGGCTGGTAGCCCACCTCGTCGACCACGAGAACGGTCGGCCGGAGGTAGCTGCCGAGTTTGCTGGTCAGCCGTCCGGCGGCCTCGGTCTTGAGGTTGTGGACCATGTCGTCGAGGCTGGTGAAGTAGATCGAGTAGCCGGCCCGGCAGGCCGCGACCTGCCGGCCTGGGAGCGGGCATGGTGGTTCGGCATGTCGGCGGCCACCCAGCTTGATCCTGAGGGCACGTCCAACCGGGGCCTGTGGCGGACGGCGGGGGGCCGGTATGTCTTCGCGTGGGGTTACGAGATGTGGGAGACGACGCCGGAGCGGGCTTGGGCACGCGTCTACCGGCAGGGGAAGGACCCGAGCGGAGAACCGGGTGAGGGCCCCCCAGGAGATCTTGCACTGCTGTACGAGCTAGGACGTTTCGTCCAGCAGGCCCGGACCGCGTGGGATCCCTCCCGTGCGGAAGAAGGCCCGCCGCCCACCCGGGAGGAAGCGGCGGCGCACGTTGACGGACTGCGTCAGCTCATGGAGTTCATCAAGGTGCAAGTACTGCGAGACCTGCGAAGCCACCGCAGGGAAGCTGCCTGGCGGGTCCAGGCCTTTCACAAGACCCAGACCGAGGCCGCCCGCTTCATGCAGCTCGACAAAAGCACGTGGACAGCCCTGCTCACCCCGCCCAAAAGGTAGATGGCCCCGGCCCACAAGGGGCAGCACGGCCGCCCCGGGGCCAGGTCCACCCGGATAGGCTGAGTGCAGCCTGCGCCGATATGGCGTGCGCGGGTGAGGCCCGGTGCCCAGCATGCTGGGAGCAGTACCACCGGGCCGCCTACACCTTCAGCACGCGCTCCAAGCCGGCGCGGACGACGTCCCCGGTCGTCGTCACCTGCGCCGCGCTGCGGGCGCGTTCGGCGAGCGCCTCGGCCGACGCCGAGCACCGTCCCGCAGCGGGGCCGGGGCCCCATCGGTCAGTCCAGGCCTGGAGGGCCCGGACGTAGGGCTGGTTGGTCCAGTAGCCCCCCTCGTCAGCGGCACCCACAGCACCTCGGGCAGTGAGGCCACCAGCCGGCCCGTCAGCCCCGCACCGGCGAAGGGTCCTGTCCCGCCCAGCGTCTGCCCGGACTTCGGGGCGTCGGCCGGGACGGGCTCCCCCTCCTTCACCAGCCCGCGGTGCTCCAGCTCGGCCCGCAGCCCCGGCGCCAGCACGAGCGCCCGCGTCGGGCGGTGCAGCCCGGACTCCCGCCGCTCATGACGTCCCGCCCGGATCCGGGCCTGCCCAACCCGGCGCTCAGCGCCTCGGAGAAGGGCCAAGCCTTCACGCTCAGCCTCCTCGCGCAGCCACTCCTCCTGTGCGTCCTGGTGCTGCTGCACGAGGGCGTCCAGGCGCTCCAGGGCAGCGGGGTGGACGGCGAGAACCATGGTGTGCGGCACCCGCCCATCATCCCCGACCCCGGCCACACCCCCTCACCGCCTGCCGCGCAGGCCGTCTGCCTTTCTATATAGATACTTGCCAACGATGAGGTGATGGAGTCTCAATTGCCTTACCAACACCACCCGCGACGTGATCAGGGAGCCATCGGGGCGGCCAAGCAGCTCATCGAGGCGACCGCGAAGACGGCGCTTCGGGGGCTGGGAGTGGCGGTGGACAAGAAGCCGGATGTCCCCGTGCTGGTCGCCATCCTGCACAAGGAGCTGCGACTCGACGCAGCCTCTGCGCCGGACGGGCCGGATGGGAGCAAGGCCATCAAGAAGATCCTTTCCGGGCGGTCAGCATCGCCGTCGGAGTGGCCGAGCTCCGCAACCAGGGTTTCGGCAGCGGGCACGGGCAGGCAAGCGCGCCGTCCGGCCTTGGTACTCGCCATGCCCGCCTGACCGTCAATGCGGCGGTTACGTGGTGCGAACTCATCCTCGACACCCTGGCCGACCCGGCAGCGCCCTGGCGCAAGGCTGGGCTGGCACCCGGGCCGTCCCCTACCCAAATCCCGCGTCCTGGGGGAAGCCGGTAATGTTCAGCGGCATGGCGTTCTACGGTGGCTGGCAGCAGCCGTCCGCGAGGAGGAGCCGATGAGCGCCCAACCCGACCAAACCCGCGCACCAGCGGCCCCCTACGCGCCCGCGCCCGGGGCGCCGGCCGAACTCCTTACTCAGTTGCGAGCCGACCGGCGGGCGCAGACGTGGGTGCCGGCGTTCGAGCGGGACTGGGCCAAGGCCCTGGATGATGCCCGCCATGCCTTCAGCCTCACCCCGCTGCACGAGGTGGTGCGGGCCTGGCAGCTACGGGTCGCGGCAGCCCCGGCCGTCGACGCCTTCATGGACTCCGGCCGTGACGAGTCCGAGTTCGTGGACCTGGGCGACGTCCTCGGTGGCCGCGGGTGAGCGATCAGCTGTGGGCGGTGCGCCTGTCCCCGCAGGCAGCGAAGACGATAGCCGAGCTTCCCGAGTCCGCCCGGGAGATGGTCCGCGACGTCCTTGACATCGCGGTGCGCTCCCCGTGGGGGTGGCCGCAATGGAACGCTGGCGATCCGGAGGGGGAGGACGTCCGAGCCGCGTCCGTCGGGCAGCTGTCCGTCGTCTACGTGGTCAACAACATCACGCGGCGCTTGTCCGTCCTGGGCATCGTCTGGTTGGGCTAAGTCACAGCGGGGGTAGGTGTGGAGGCGGTTGTTGGTGCCGTCGTGGTGGTCGGCGGTGGGGTCGTCGAACCAGTAGTCGCCGGCGGCGAGGTAGCGGAAGGAGTGGCTGGTGTGTGCGGGCAGGGTGACGCTGGCGGCGCGGGTGCCGTCGCCTCGTGCCTGGAGGGGGTGGGCGGCGGGGTTCCAGTGGTTGAAGTCTCCGACGACGCTGACCGGTCCTTCGGGGGTGTCCTCGGGGAGGACGAAGGTGACTTGGGTCCGGCTGCCCTGCCGCTTGCGTTCGAGCACGGGGGATCTCCATCCGTGATGAGTCGTCGGGGTGCGGGAAGTCTGGCCCGTGCCACTGTCCGCCCCCGTGGCGCACGGCCGCGGGCTGCATGGTGCTCACCCGGCTGGGCCTGTCGTCCTCAGGCAGGCGTGGCAGGTTGCGGGGCGCGGCCGGGGTGGCTTTGTCCGGCCGGGCCCCGCCTTGCGTGGACCTCGCCCTGTCACCGTGACACGCCCGTGCCCGGCCTGCCCGGGCACTTCGGCCAATCAGGGGAATCACGCTGCGCACCCGCCTCGCCCACCGCGGCAGCCGGGGGCGCTGCGTCACGTGTCGGTGAAGGGGGAAGAGCTTTTCGGCGCCGCCGGGCAGAGCCTCCGACCAATACGGATTTGTCGGTTCCGGTCTGCTGAGCCGGGCCCGGGGTCGGCAAGGGCCGCCGTCCTCGGCAGGCGCGGGCGAGGTGCCGGGCGAGTCCCGTTGGGTGCGGGTGGGGCGGCGGTGCCAGGCGGCGTGTGAGGCCGGCCAAAGCGGCGGCGCGGCCGGTGAGCCTTCGGATGTGGCAAAGGGGCGTGCCCTTGCCGTGCTATTCGCGGTTGTGGCTGGCGGCGGTGATGACGGCGATGAGGACGAGGAGGCTGACGGTGAGGGTGATGATCTGTTCGGGGCTCCAGCCCTGCTGAAGGGCGAGGACGACGATCGCAACAACGACGTAGGGCCAGTTACGGCGCGGGGGCGTGCTGGGAGAGGTCATGACGGATCTCCAAATCTTTGGATGGGATGGAGACCCACCGTTGCGGGTGACACAGGCGTCCGCTTCGGCTGATCAGCGTTTGCGCAGGTCACTGACCAAAATGACGGGACACCTGGTGAGGTGTCCTGCGGGACAGCTCTGTTCAAGGGGGCGGTATGGCAGGGAAACCGCACAGCAAGCTGAAAGGGCGGACGGCTGAGGCCAACGCCCTCGCGGTGTGGCTGCGTGATGTCACGAGGGCAAGGAGCCTGCGGCAGCTGGAGGAGGAGGCGAAGGCGGCGGGCTCTCCGTTCACCAGGTCATCGTGGGGCGAGGTCCTCACAGGCGGCCGCCTGCCGACCAAGAAGCTGATCGAGGCAGTGGTGAGCCGCTACGTCACGACGGGCCGGGCGGAACGGCTCAAGGACGGCCTGGAGCTGCTGGAAGCGGCCGAGCAAGCTCAGCATGCTCTCGGGGACGGGGCGCTGCCCTCCGCTACTCCGGCAGGGGCACGGCTGAGTCCGATGGCGCAGGCGTACAAGGACCTGGCCGACGCCCAGAAGAAGCACGCCGAGGCCTTGCAGAAGCTGCAGCAGTCCGAGGGCCAGCGCCGGGCCCTGGAGCAGACGGTGTCCATGCTGCGCGCGGAGTGCACCAGGCTGGAAGTCGAGCTGGAGCAGGCGAAGGAAGGACGGGGTGAGCTGGAGCGGGAGCTGGAGCAGCTGCGCGAGTTCCGCGACCGGGCCGGCGGCCAGCTGGAACATGCCCGCCGACTGGTTGGGAAGGCTTTCACGGTTCAGACGGCTGCTATGCAGAAGGTGATTCGGGACGAAGCGGCGGTGCGGGCGCTGGGCGGGCAGGTAGCGGATACCGGGGTAACCGTGTTCACCGGAGAGCAGAGACTGCCTGACGTGAACGAACTCGCGCAGTTCCTGACCGACGCCGGCGAGGGGCTCGAAGCCCAGGAATCGGCGCTTGACGAGCTGGGCGAGGAGTTCGGCCTCAAACCTCCAATCGATGCCGTCACCGCGGCGTCCGGTCCGCGGGTTGTCCCGGGACAACTGGTGGACGAGCACGACCGGCCCACTGTCCCGGGTGTCCCGGGACACCGGCAGGACAGCAAGGACAGGCAGGACAACCCCGTGAACAGCGAAAACGTGGACTCCGAGCAGAAGGACAAGCAACCGCTCCTGCACCTGCTGGACTCCGCGCGTACCACTACGGACGTGGCGCGGGCGTTCGAGTACTTGGAGGAACGCGAGGGCACATCGACCCAGCTGTCGGCGGCCGAGCTGGCTGCCCGAGCCTTCGGTGAAACGCCGGATGCCGCCCAGCACTGGGCGGTACAGGTGTTGAGGATGGGCAGGGGCATGCCCATGATCTGGGAGCACCTCGACGCCCTGCTCACGGTCCTGGACCCCACCATGGACGAATCCTTGGCCTTCGAGCGCGCCTACGAGCGGGTGGAGAAGGCCTACTTTCTGCCCCAGTCCAGGGTGCCGGCAGAAACGCCGCCATCCTCCCCAAGTACCCGCCCCTCCGCGGCCGCCGTTCCCGACACGCCTGCCGAGGCCGCGACGGTCGGCTTCAGCAGGGCGGCACTGGTTGTGGGCACCATCGTTGTCAGCGTCACCTTGATCATTATCGGGCAGCTCCAACGTGCCGGGGAGGACCTGACGGCCGCCGGACGGTGGTTCACCGGCATCGGCCTCGGCTTCTTCGTCATGTCCGCTCCCCTTGCCTTCCTGGTCACCAGGGGCAAAGCAAGGCACAAGCCCGCCGATCCAGGCGACACGGACGACCAGACATACGGCTACCCCCCGATGGTGTGATCAGGGCCGCGGACTGGTACGAGGCATCCGTGATCGCCAGCAGGCCGAGAATCACGCCCGTCTGGGCCCGAGTGAGCGCTCCGAGCGGCTCGTGGCCACATGCTGATGACGGCGGGGGCCAGGAGACGGCGGAGATGCATGTCGAGCTGGTGCCACTCAGCTGAATGGGGACCGGAAGGCCTCCGGAACTGATCCGGCAACCCGCCGGGCGCCGCAGGCGCGGCGGCATCCCTGGCGGGGGTCACCGGTGCCCGAACGGCGCCGGGTCACTCAGCTTGGCGCTTGCCGACCGGGTTTTGGGGGCCGCGCAAGCTGCACCCCTTCCACCCGTTGTTCCACTGGCCCGGGACGGCGACTGCACCGACGGTTCGTCTCAAGGCCCGGTAGCGGCAACGCGAAGGGCCCGTGTCCGGGGACACGGGCCCTGATGCTCTGTGATGTGCGTCACTAAGACGTCGTTTCATTTGGTGAGGCGGCGGTGGCAGATGAGGGCCGCGGCTATGCCGACGAAGGCGAGGAAGTGTTCAGCCTTGCGTTCGTATCGTCGGTGCAGTCGGCGGCAGCCGGCGAGCCAGGACACGGTCCGTTCGACGACCCATCGGTGGCGGCCGAGCCGCTGCGAGGACTCGATGCCCTTGCGTGCAATGCGGTGGCGGATGCCGCGCTTGCGCAGCCATCGGCGCAGGTGGTCGTAGTCGTAGCCCTTGTCGCCGTGCAGTTTCGCCGGCCGTCGCCTGCGGGGGCCACGCCGGGACCGGATCGGCGGGATGCCCCGCACGAGCGGCTCGAGTCCGAGGCTGTCGTGCATGTTCGCGCCCGAGATGCCCAGCGAGAGCGGCAGTCCGTTCCGGTCGGTGATCAGGTGGATTTTCGATCCGGGCTTGCCGCGGTCGGTCGGATTCGGTCCCGTCAGTGGCCCCCCTTTGCGGCCCGCATGCTGACGGAATCGATCGAGCACCGCGACCAGTCGAGCTCACCGCGGGCGCCGAGTTCGTCGAGGATGACGCGGTGGAGCCGGGCCCAGACCCGGGCCCGGCTCCACTGGGCGAAGCGTCGGTAGACCGTCTGCCAGCTTGGGCCGAACACCGGCGGAAGCTGCCGCCAGGTGCAGCCCGACGTCGCCACGAAAATGATCGCCGCCAGTGTCTCGCGATCACCCGCCCTGCGCCGGCCCCCGCCCTGGGGGCGTATCACCTCCGTCGGCGGCACCACTCGCCGGAACAACACCCACAACTCATCCGGCACCAGCCGCTCAACCAAATCCGTCATGCACGATTCAACGAACGATCACGCCATAAGAAACGGCGTCTAAGTAGGGGCCAGGTCTGCTGCGAACAGATGGCCCCGCAAACCGTCCGGGCTATGGGAGCGGCTTCGGGGATACCTATCGACCCTTCGCGGGGCCTTGGCGTTAGATTCGGACGACCTCGGACAGCACCGGATGATCTTTCAGACAGTTGGGGGGCGTCGTGGCCTTGACGTGCTACTTGCCCCGGACCAAGCGCGGAAACTACGGATGGCTGCGGACGCTGTCGGACACCGTTGCGGACACCCTCGGCCACTTTCGGGTGGGTTCGGAGGGAGCGACGGGCCACTAGGCCATTTTGCTCCAGGTGCAGAGTCGTTTCTCCCCCTCCGGAGGGCTGATTCCTCTTAGGTGGGGCGAGCTTCCGTCCCCAAAGGCTGCGTTGTGCAACGAGACCAGGGAGCTGCATGCTGAAAGCGCGGTCGCCGATCGGCCGCAGAGGCCCTGCGCACCGTGGGAGTGGCTTCATGTTTTGGGTTCCCGCACCGGGAGGCGGCTGGGTGCTTCAGAAACCGGTTCTCCAGGGCTGCGTGATTGTTGCTGACAATCCCCGTGGGTTCGTTTTCACGAACTCTCTCCGCGCGCTCACTGCTGTTTCCGCGGTCCTCGCGCCGATGTGGCTGTGCGTGTACGGCCACGGGATCGAAGTGGTCGGTGCCATGTTCGCCCCCCTGCTCATCAAGGCGATCTCGAACCCGGCCAAGCAGATGGCGCACGCCCTCAGCAAGGCATCTCGCGCCTGCCTATGCGGCGGTGACTCCTGATGTCGGCCCTGCTGCACGACCTCCGGCAGAGGAAGGACCTCAACTTTCAGCAGCTCGCGCACCTGTCTGATGTGTCGGCACCGACTATTCATCGGTGGGAGAGGGGCCTTGGGTCCCCGAAGCCCGAGGCCCTCCAACGGGTGCTGCTGGTGTTGGAAGCCACGCCGGAGGAACGCCGACAGGTTCGAGACTTCTTCAAGGGCCGGCGAACCCAGGCTTCTGAGGCCCTGAGTAGTCGTGCCGAGCAGCACGACAACCGAGTCATGATCCTAGGGATGCTGACGGGCGGGAGGCCGGACCCGACACCGATCACCACACCGGTGGAACTCGCCGAGGCTCTTAGACGCCGTTTCTTATGGCGTGGTCGTTCGTTGAATCGTGCATGACGGATTTGGTTGAGCGGCTGGTGCCGGATGAGTTGTGGGTGTTGTTCC
>NZ_JBIVAL010000031.1:0-39623 GCF_044745505.1 Streptomyces sp. NPDC086989 | reverse complement strand
AGATCAAGTGGGGCCTGGACTACATGAACTCCCGCTACGGCAGCCCGGTCGGCGCCTGGAACTTCTGGCAGGCCAACCACTGGTACTAAGCCACCAGTGACGGCGGGCGCCCCACAGCGGCACCAGCAGTGCGAAGGCCCCGGTGGCCGGACCTCCCCAGGTCCGGCCACCGGGGCCTTCTGTTTCCCATCCCACAGGGTCTCCACGGCGCCCGGCGCCCACACCACACGCGCGGCACCCACACGCGGGGCGCCGGCCCGCTGCCGCGCCGCCTACAGTCGCTGGATGATCGTGCCGGTCGCCAGCGCACCGCCCGCGCACATGGTGATCAGCGCGAATTCCTTGTCGCGGCGTTCCAGCTCGTGCAGCGCGGTGGTGATCAGCCGGGCTCCGGTCGCGCCGACGGGGTGGCCGATCGCGATGCCCCCGCCGTTGACGTTGACCTTCTCCAGATCCTGTCCGAAGACCTGGGCCCAGCTGAGGACGACGGAGGCGAAGGCCTCGTTGATCTCGACGAGGTCGATGTCCTTGAGGGACATCCCGGCCTTGCCGAGCACGGCCCGCGTCGCGTCGATCGGCCCGTCCAGGTGGTAGTGCGGGTCGGCGCCGACGAGCGTCTGGGCGACGATCCGGGCGCGCGGCTTGAGTTTGAGGGCGCGGGCCATCTTGCGTGAGGCCCACATCACGGCGGCGGCGCCGTCCGATATCTGCGAGGAGTTCCCGGCGGTGTGCACGGCGGTCGGCATGACCGGCTTGAGCCGGGCCAGCGCCTCCATGCTGGTGTCGCGCAGGCCCTCGTCGCGGTCGACCAGGCGCCACATGCCCTGCCCTGCGGCCTGCTCCTCCTCGGTGGTGGGGACCTGCACGGCGAAGGTCTCCCGCTTGAACCGCTCCTCGGCCCATGCGGTGGCGGCCCGCTCCTGGGAGAGCAGCCCGAGCCCGTCGACGTCCTCGCGGGTGAGGCCCCGGTGGCGGGCGATCCGCTCGGCGGCCTCGAACTGGTTGGGGAGGTCGACGTTCCACTCGTCCGGGAAGGGCTTGCCGGGGCCGTGCTTGGACCCGGAGCCGAGCGGGACCCGGCTCATCGCCTCGACGCCGCAGGCGATGCCGATGTCCATGACCCCGCCGGAGATCATGTTGGCGACCATGTGGTTGGCCTGCTGGGAGCTGCCGCACTGGCAGTCCACGGTGGTCGCGGCGGTCTCGTACGGCAGGCCCATGGCGAGCCAGGCGTTGCGTGCCGGGTTCATCGACTGCTCGCCGGCGTGGGTGACGGTTCCGCCGACGATCTGCTCGACGCAGTCGGGCTGGATTCCGGTCCGGGCGAGGAGTTCGCGGTACGTCTCGCCGAGCAGGTAGGCGGGATGGAGGTTGGCGAGCGCGCCCCCGCGCTTGCCGATGGGGGTGCGTACGGCTTCGACGATGACGGGTTCCGCGGCCATGAGCTCGTCCTCTCCTGCACTGTGCCGACGCGGCGGGCCGTCCCGGCGCCCCGCCCGAACTAGTACGCGTTCTAGTTCCACTCGCAGTCTTATGACCCCGGGGCCCGGCACGCAAGGGTCTTGCACGCGGCTTCCACGGATTCCACACGCAACAGTTGACGCGGGGACCCTTGTCACTTCTAGAACTCGTTACTACCTTCAAGCCAACTTCTGATGGGCCGTCAGACTTTGGAGTCGCCCGATGCCCTGTCCCGCGCTGCCCGAAGGCTTCGACGCCACCGATCCCGACCTCCTCCAGGACCGCGTCCCCTTCCCCGAGTTCGCCCAGCTGCGGCAGACGGCGCCCGTGTGGTGGTGCCCCCAGCAGCGCGGCATCACCGGCTTCGACGACGAGGGCTACTGGGTCGTGACTCGGCACGCGGACGTCAAGTACGTCTCCACGCACCCGGAGTTGTTCTCCTCCACCACCAATACGGCGATCATCCGCTTCAACGAGCACATCCAGCGCGAGCAGATAGATGCCCAGCGTCTGATCATGCTGAACATGGACCCGCCGGAGCACACCCGCGTACGCCAGATCGTGCAGCGCGGTTTCACCCCGCGGGCCATCCGCGGCCTGGAGGAGGCCCTGCGCGACCGGGCCCGCAGGATCGTCGCGCAGGCGCTGGCCGTCTCCGCCGACGGCAGCTTCGACTTCGTCACGCAGGTCGCCTGCGAGCTCCCGCTCCAGGCCATCGCCGAACTGATCGGCGTACCGCAGGAGGACCGCCTGCGCATCTTCGACTGGTCGAACAAGATGATCGCGTACGACGACCCCGAGTACGCGATCACCGAGGAGGTCGGCTCCAACGCGGCGATGGAGCTCATCGGCTACGCCATGAACCTGTCCGCCGCCCGCAAGGAGTGCCCGGCCAAGGACATCGTCACGCAGCTGGTCGCCGCCGAGGGCCAGGGCAACCTGGGCTCCGACGAGTTCGGCTTCTTCGTGCTGCTGCTCGCGGTCGCCGGCAACGAGACCACGCGCAACGCCATCAGCCACGGCATGCACGCCTTCCTCACCCACCCCGAGCAGTGGGAGCTGTACAAGGCGACCCGGCCGGCGACGGCCGCCGAGGAGATCGTCCGCTGGGCCACCCCGGTGGTGTCCTTCCAGCGCACCGCCACCCGCGACACCGAGCTCGGCGGGCAGAAGATCAAGGCCGGCGACCGGGTGGGGCTGTTCTACTCCTCCGCCAACCACGACCCCGAGGTCTTCGAGAACCCGGACGTCTTCGACATCACCCGCGACCCGAACCCGCACCTGGGCTTCGGCGGCGGCGGCCCGCACTTCTGCCTCGGCAAGTCCCTGGCCATCATGGAGATCGACCTCATCTTCAACGCGCTGGCCGACTCCCTGCCCGACCTGCGGCTGGCCGGCGAGGAGCCGCGCCGGCTGCGCGCGGCCTGGCTCAACGGCATCAAGGAGCTCCGGGTCAGCCACGGTTGAGCGCGCGTCCGTGGCGTACCGGTTGCACGCGGCGGGTTCCGCGACGGCAGGTTCCACGACCGACGGCAGGTTCCACGACGGCAGGAGCCGGCCCTCCCACGCCCCGGCTCCTGCCGTCCGCGGAACCTGCCGGTCGGCGGCCACCTGGCGCTGCCCAGAGGGCGTGGGTCTCGTGCCGGGGGCGTGCGGGGCGTGCGGCCGAGGCGCATCGAGGGCGCACGTATGCCGGATTGTTTACTTCCGGACCATTGTTCTGTGACCGGTGGGGCCGTCACACTGCGCGGATGAACCTTCACGCTGCCGACACAGACACCGCTCACCGGGTGGATGCCCGCTGGCAGCGGCTGCCCACGACATGGCGCCTGATCGAGGAGCGCGGCGGGGGCGACACGCTCTGCCGCGGTGTCATCGAGCTCATCGAGGCCGCCTCCGCGCAGCCGCAGCTGCGCCGCCTGTACCCGTTCACCCGCCAGTGGACCCTGTGGTTCAGCTCCCGCACCCGTCATCCCTTCGAGGTGGAGGCGCCGGCCGCCGAGCCCACGCCCGACGGCCGCTTCCGGGTGCGCAGCCCCAGCCTGAACACCGTCATCGCCGAGACCGACACCGCCGAGGCCGCCATCGCGCTCGTCGTGGACCGGCTCTGCGAGGGCGGGACGGCGGCCCCGTGATCGCCCCGGGTGGCGCGGGCGTCGTCCCCGGCGGATCCTGACAGGACGCGGCGATCCACCGAAGGGGTGCCGGGACGGACACACGGTCCGCTCCCGGCACCCCTTCGCGTCGATCGGCGCGGCCGTTCGGACGCGCCGGCTCAGGCGCGGCTTGTGGCGGCGCCCACCCGCTCCGGCTCGCGCGGCCGCGGCACGCCCGTCCCGGCCGGCAACGCGCCGCGCGGCCCCGACAGTACGTGGACCAGCCCGAATCCGGCGCCGACGACGGCCGCGCCGCCGACCGCGTCGAGCACCCAGTGGTTGGCGGTGGCGACGATCGCGCACACCGTGATCAGCGGGTGCAGCGCCCCCAGGAGCTTCTGCCAGGCCTTCGGCGCGAGCGTGATGATCACGATCCCGCACCACAGCGACCAGCCGAAGTGCAGGGAGGGCATCGCCGCGTACTGGTTGGAGATCGCGGTCATCGCCCCGTACTGCGGGTTCGCCAGGTCCTGCGGCCCGTGCACCGTGTCGATGAAGCCGAGCGCCGGCATGAGGCGCGGCGGCGCCAGCGGGTACAGCCAGAAGCCGATCAGCGCGAGGACGGTGGCCAGGCCCAGGGAGGCGCGGGCCCAGCGGTAGTCGCCCGGCCTGCGCCAGTACAGGACCGCCAGGATCGTCAGCGGCACCACGAAGTGGAACGACGAGTAGTAGAAGTTGAAGAACTCCTCCAGCCAGGGCGTGTTCACCACGGCGTGGTTGACGGCGTGCTCGATGTCGATGCCCAGCGCCCGTTCGACGGCGTGGATCCGGCTCCCGTTGCCCTCGGCGAGGCTGCGGCTGCTGGGCGCGGCGGCCCTGATGTGCGAGTACAGCGAGTACCCGACCCGTATCAGCAGCAGTTCCAGCAGCAGATTGGGGCGCGACAGCACGCGCCGCCACAGCGGCAGCAGCGGCACCCGCGACCACCGGGCGGCGGCCGGGCGTCCGTACTCCGTCGGGACGGGCTCGCGCCAGCGGGGCGAGGAGCGCGGCAGGAACGGCACCGCGCAGGCCGCCGCCAGCGCGGCGAGCAGCAGCACGTTGTCCCGTACGGGGGCCAGTGCGGCCAGGTTGGGCAGCAGTACGTCGCTGGGCAGCGTCATGGCGAGCACCACGGCCACCGGCCACACGGGCCGGTCAGCCGCCCGCTTGCCCACCTTGCCGGCCACCGCGAGCAGCACCCACAGGAGCTGGTGGCGCCACCCGGTCGGCGCCACGGCGACGGCCACGCAGCCGGTGACCGCGACGGCCAGCAGCAGTTGGCCGTCGCGGGCGTAGCGGACCGCGCGGCGCAGGCCCACCCAGGCGACCGCGGCGGCGAGGGCCGCGTACAGCAGGATCTCGGCGGGCCCGCTCAGGCCGAGCCGCAGCAGCGCGCCGTGCACGGACTGGTTGGCGAGGCTGTCGGGGGCGCCGCCGAGGCCGGTCCCGGCGAGGTGGTCGACCCAGTAGGCGCGGGAGTCGCGGGGCAGCGCCGCCCAGGACAGGGCGGTGGCCCCGGCGAAGGTCGCGGCGGCGGTCTTGGCGGTGGGGCGGCGGCCGGTGAGCCACAGCAGCGGTGCGAAGAGCAGCAGGGCGGGCTGGAGCGCCGCGGCGAGTCCGACGAGGAAGCCGGCCGGACGCTCGCCGGACACCCGGAACAGGGCCAGCAGGACCAGCAGCACGGGCAGGACGGCGGTCTGGCCCGGCGAGGCGGCCGCGCGGACGGGCAGCGACACCATCATCAGGCCGACCAGCACGGGCGCGGCGAGCAGTGCGGTGCGCCGCGGCACGGGGTCGGGCAGTGCCCGCGCGGCGACCAGTCCGACGGCGGCGACGACCAGCAGCGTCACGCAGGTCCAGACCACTTCCAGCGAGGGCGCCGCGAGAGCGAGGAACGGCTTGAGGACCAGCCCGGCGAAGGGGGTGGCGGTGAACTGGCCGCCGTCGTACAGCGAGCCGGGGAAGCTGCTGGGGAGCCGGAACTCGCCGAGCCACTCGCCCGGTGGCACGCGCAGCACGGCGGCGGCCTGCCTGACGGCGAGGATCCCGGCCACTGCCCACAGGAGGAGGCGCGCCGCCCCCAGTCTGCCGCTACCGCCTATGACCCCGGCATGTCCGTTCGCCCCGCTGTGCTCCGCCGCGTCAGCCACGCCTCGCCGGCCTCCCACCCTGTCGACCGCAACCTTGACTTCGCCTGGCTGCCGCGTTTCATGCACCGCTCCATTACCTGGGGACGACGATATCCCCCGCGGCATCCCTAGGATGGCGTGCATGAGCATCGTGAAGATCAACGCGCTGACCGTGCCCGCCGAGCAGCGGGAGGTCCTGGAGCAGCGGTTCGCCTCGCGGGCGGGCACCGTGGAGGGTTCGGACGGGTTCGAGTGGTTCGAGCTGCTCCGTCCCGTCGAGGGGACGGACCAGTACCTGGTGTACACGCGGTGGCGGTCGGAGGAGGACTTCCAGGCGTGGATGGAGGGGCCCATGAAGGCCGCGCACCAGGGCGGCGGTGCGGGTGGCGGCGCGGGCGCCGGTGGGGGCTCGGGCGCGGGCTCGAACGCGGGCTCGGGCTCCGGTGAGCGGCCGAAGCCGGCGGCCTCGGGGTCGACGGTGTGGTCGTTCGAGGTCGTTCAGCAGGCGGCGCCCAAGCCGCAGGGCTGAGCGGGGCCCCGCAGCGGCGGGGAGGCCGGCCTCAGCCCCAGAAGGCGTCCTCCTCGTCGATGTCCTGCGTGCACTCGTCGATGTCGGTGATCTTCCCGCCGACGATCGTGAAGAACAGGCCTCCCTGGATCTCGATCCCGTGGTCGCCGCGGTCGCCGCGCGCGGTGTGGAAGGACATGACGTGGCCGCGGCCGTCGACGAGCACCGCGTGCAGGTCGACCTGGTAGGTGCCGTTCGTCTCCTCGCCGAGCCGGCGGTAGAGGTCGAGGACGGCTTCGCGGCCCTTGTGGTGGCCGGAGAGGGGATTGCTGCCGGGCACGTGGTGGATGACGTCCGCCGTCATCAGCGAGCCTAGCGTCTCCATGTCACCCTTGCCGAAGGCCTCGTAGCCGCGGCGGATCAGGGCAGCGTCAGGGTGCTCGGACATGGCGTCTCACGCCCTCCATCTGAGTGAAATGCGTCTTTTCCTATCATCGGCCCGTACCTGTGGATATTCCACGCGGCGAGATCCTCACGGACTCCACAATGACGCCATGAACACCGACGCCATGAACACCATCGACAGCACCACCCCCGCGGCGGGCAACTGGGCCGTCGCCGCCGAGCACTTCGCCACCCCCGACGCCACCGCGCTGCGCCGTGCGTACTACGCGGAGGTCGCCGGCCGGTACTGGAAACGACCCGTCACCGAGGCCGAGATCGACGAGGGCCTGCGGGACGACCCGGCCGACGGACTCGTCCCGCCGACGGGCCAGTTCATGGTCGGCCGACTCGACGGAACGCCACGGGCCTGCGGCGGCATACGCCTGCTCGACCCCGTCACCGCCGAGCTCACCAGGGTGTACGTGGACCCGCGCGCCCGCGGCACCGGCGGCGGGGCGGCGCTGCTGGCGGCCCTGGAGGCCGAGGCCCGCGCGCTGGGCGCCGGGCGGGTCCGGCTCGACACCCGGTCGGACCTGGTGGAGGCCCGGGCGCTGTACGCGCGGCAGGGGTATCAGGAGATACCGGCCTATAAAACAGGCCCGTACGCGGAGCACTGGTTCGAGAAGGTCCTGGGCTGAGGGCGCCCTGGCCTTTACGGCGGACTGGCCTGAGGGCTGCGCGTGCGGCGCCGGGGGTCAGTGCGCGGCGTGGTCGCGGCGGGCCGCGGTGTCGTAGGGCTCCTCGGCGTCGGATCCGCACAGTTCCGTGTTGATCTCCTTGACCAGTTCGACCAGGTCGGTCGGCCGGTCCGGGCCCCACCAGTCGCCGAGCAGTGCGGCGAGCGAGTCCTCGCGGGCCTCGGCCAGTTTCCCGGCGGCCTCCCGGCCGCTCGGCGTCATGACCAGGGGCAGCCCGTCCCGTTCGGCCAGGCCGCGTTCCTCGAGCTGGCGGGCGGCCTCCGTGATCACCTTCAACGGCACGGTGGTCCGTTCCGCGAGCATTGCGGGCTCGGCGGATCCGTACTTGTTGATCCGCAGCAGCAGCCAGCTCGCCGCGGGCAGCAGGTCGAAGCCGGCCCTGTCGGTGATCTTCTCGTAGACGTGGCGGCGGCCCTCGCGGGTCCCGAGGACCGTCAGCGCACGGGCGACCTCGTCGCGGGAGGAGCGGTGGACGGGGTTGGAGGCGAGGGTCTCGGTGACGTCGGGGGCCGTGACCGATCCGCGCAGGACGTCCTCCTTGAGGAACCAGGCGATGACGAAGGCGATGAGGACGACGGGCACGGCGTAGAGGAACACGTCGGTGATGGAGGAGGCGTACGCGTCGAGCACGCGGGGGCGCAGCGCGGCGGGCAGCCGTCCGATGGCCCGGGGGTCGGCCTCCACCAGCGCGGCCGAACCGGGCGGCACCGGCAGTCCGGCGAACGCGGTGGCGAGCTTGTCGTCGAGGCGGTTGGTGAAGACCGTACCGAAGATCGCGACGCCGAAGGAGGCGCCGATGGAGCGGAAGAAGGTGGCGCCCGAGGTGGCCACGCCGAGGTCGGCGTAACTGACGGCGTTCTGTACGACCAGCACCAGCACCTGCATGACCAGGCCCAGTCCGGTGCCGAAGACGAAGAAGTAGATGCTCATCTCCCAGGTGCCGCTGGTGCGTTCCAGCTGGTGCAGCAGGAGCAGCCCGATCGCGGTCACGGCCGTGCCCGCGATCGGGAAGACCTTCCACCGTCCGGTGCGGCTGACGATCTGGCCGGAGGCGGTGGAGGCGATCAGCATGCCGAGCACCATCGGCAGCATGTGGACGCCGGACATGGTGGGCGAGACGCCCTGGACCACTTGGAGGAAGGTCGGCAGGTAGACCATCGCGCCGAACATCGCGAACCCGACGACAAAGCTGATCACCGAGCAGAGGGTGAAGGTGCGGATCTTGAACAGTCCCAGCGGCAGGACGGGTTCGACGGCCCGCCGCTCCACGAGGAGGAAACCGGCGAGCAGCACGGCGCCGACGACGGCGAGGCCGATGATCCGGGCCGAGCCCCAGCCCCAGGTGCCGCCGAGGGAGGCCACGAGAACGAGGCAGGTGGCGACGCAGGCGATGAGGAACGTGCCGAGGTAGTCGATGGTGTGCCTCGAGCGCCGCCTGGGAATGTGCAGGACCGCGGCGATGACGACGAGCGCGACGAGACCGATGGGGAGGTTGATGTAGAAGACCCAGCGCCAGGACAGGTTGTCGACGAACAGGCCGCCCAGCAGCGGTCCGAGGACGCTGGTCGCGCCGAAGACGGCACCGAAGAGGCCTTGGTACTTGCCGCGCTCACGGGGCGGGACGATGTCGCCGACGATCGCCATCGACAGCACGATCAGTCCGCCGCCACCCAGGCCCTGCAGGGCGCGGAAGCCGATGAGCTGCGGCATGTCCTGGGCGAGCCCGCACAGCGCCGATCCGATGAGGAAGAGCACGATGGCGCTCTGGAACAGCTTCTTGCGTCCGTACTGGTCGCCGAGTTTGCCCCACAGGGGTGTGGCGGCGGTGGAGGCCAGCATGTATGCGGTGACGACCCAGGACAGGTGCGCCATCCCGCCGAGCTCGCTGACGATCGTCGGCAGGGCGGTGGAGACGATCGTCTGGTCGAGGGCGGCGATCAGCAGGCCGAGCAGCAGGGCGCCGATGGAGACGAGGACCTGGCGGGTGGCGTGCTCGGCGGTGGGGCCGGCCTGGCGCGGGTCGGGAACGGGGTTCACGGCGTCCGCGGTCACATCCTGAGCCATCCGTTCCTCCTCGGGCCGGATCAACATGTCCATCCTGAGCGGTGTGGCCGGATATGGCCTCTCGGGCGGGTTGGGCAGGCACCTGCGGGTCTGCATAATCGCTGGCAATGGCCAGGGAGGGATTCCAGTGAGCGCTGAGCGCTGTCCAGAATGCGGCGCCGTGGGCGTCGACTGCGGGTGCGTACAGGGGGTCGGTTTCGAGCCACTGCGCATCCGTCCGTACGTGACGCTTCCCGACCCGCGCCAGTCCGACGGCCTTGCGCCGCTGCCCCCGCAGCCGGTGCGGGGCGTGATGGCGGGCCCCTCGGACGCGTACGCCCACCCGGGCGGCACACCGCCCGAAGACGGCACTCCGGCGTCCGGCATACCCGTGGCCTGGCCGGACGCCCCACCGCAGGCGCTCTGGCCTGCCGAGACGGTCCAGCTCCGGGCCGCCGCGCCGCCCACCGGCGGCAACCACGAAACCGGGGGCGGGGGGAGGGGAGGGGGCGGGGGCCCCGTGAAGCGGTCCGGCCCGTCCCGCCGACGCCGGCTCCCGACGGTCCTGGCCGGTGCCGGGACGGTGGTCGCGGTCGGCACCGCGGCTCTGGCGCTGGGGCTGCTCCAGCGCTCCGGTGAGAGCGACACCGTCCTGCTGGACGCCAAGCCTTCGGCGCCCGCCGTGAGCATGGCCCCGGCCGGTCCGACGCAGCCGTCGTCGACGGGCAGCCCGTCCCGGTCGGCCTCCGCCTCGGCTTCGGCGTCGCCGAGTCCCTCGAAGTCGGCGTCCCCGTCCGCCTCGCCCAGCGCCTCGCGCAGCTCGGCGGCCCCGTCCGCCACCCCGTCGGCGAGCCCGAGCCGCACGCCGAGCGTCCAGGCACCGCCGCCCCCGCAGGCGCCGACGCTGCGGTACGGGGATTCGGGTGCGGAGGTGGAGAAGATGCAGCGGCTCCTGGCGGGGCGGGGCCTGTACCGGGGAAAGATCAACGGCAGGTTCGACGACCGTACGGAGAACGCGGTCTCGGAGTTCCAGTGGCGCAACAACATCGACGAGGACTGGGGCGTCTACGGCCCGCGGACCCGGCAGGCGCTGGAGGGCGGACGCTGACCGCACCCCGATCGCACCCGGAGTGGCGCGAACCGTCCCCGGTTTTGTATCGTGGTGGAACAAAGTGGTTCCGCCCGCACTCCCTGACCGGTGGGCGGAACCGCTTGTTCTCTTTTCCCGCGTCTGGAGCACCCCCATGCCGGCCAGCACCACCACCGCGCCCGTCGTCCTGACCGCCAAGGCCCTGCTCCTGGACATGGACGGCACCATCGTCAATTCCGACGCGGTGGTCGAGCGCTGCTGGCGCGACTGGGCGGTCTCCCACGGGCTGGATCCGCAGGAGGCCCTGAAAGTGGTCCACGGCCGACAGGGCTACGCCACGATGGCCGTCCTCCTGCCGGAACGTCCGATGGAGCTCAATCACGCCGAGAACGCCGTGATGCTCGCCCGTGAGACCGCCGACACCGACGGCGTCGTCCCGGTCGGCGGAGCCACTGAGTTCATGGCGGCGATCGAGGGCCTCCCGCACGCCCTGGTCACCTCCGCCGACGCCGCCCTGGCCACGGCCCGGATGACCGCCGCGGACCTTCCCATGCCCGCAGTACGGGTCACTGCCGAGTCCGTAGCGGCCAGCAAGCCCGACCCGGAGGGCTTCCTCAAGGGCGCCGCCGCACTGGGCGTGGACCCCGCCGACTGCATCGTCTTCGAGGACTCGGCGGCAGGCATCGCCGCGGGCCGGGCGGCGGGCATGCGCGTGATCGGCATAGGCCCCCGCGCCGCCGCCCACGCCCCGACGACCCACACCCCGGACCTGACGTCGGTCCAGGTCACGGCCGCGCAGGACGGGTGGATCCGGGTGACGGTGACGCCGGCGGTGACGCCGGCGGGTTGAGGGGCCCGAGGGGGCTGCCTGAGGTCGAGGGGCGGGGACAGGCGGGACAGGGCCGGAAGGGTAGGGCGGGAGCCAAGGGGCGGGGTGTGGGTGGGGCGGTGTCGGGGTGGGTCCGGGGGCGTCCCGTCAGTCCACTGTCCTTCCGTGCCGTGCCGGCCCGTCAAGGGCGCTCCTCCTTCGTCGTCGCGTCGCTTCGCGATGGCCTGCGGCCACCCTTGACTGCCCGTCCCGTCCCGGAAAGACAAAGACTGTCGGGAAGCCCCCGAAGGATGGCCGGGGGGCACGTGTCCAGGGGCGGCCCCATCACAGATCCGGGACAGGGGTCCCCGTCCATCCGCAGCCGGCCCACCGGGACCGGCCAGTCAGACGACGATGGGGCGCAGCCCGCACCTGGCAGCGTCCAGAAGCCCATCAGGGTCGGAGTGGGCCCGAGGGCGCCCCAGATCGCTACGCGCTTCTCCCGGCATAGCGTCCGCCGGCCGTCTGGGGCCGGTCATAAGCCGCCCACGACCAGTGCCAACTGACCAAGCACGCGACAGCGGGTCATTTGTCCCTTTCATCCGGCACTTCGGGAGCGTGAGGCGGCTTGCTGGAGTGGGAGGTTGGAAGATCCGGCATCAGACTCCCTCTCGGCCGTTTTTCACCACAGACAGACCGCAGACGCCCTAAAAGGTCGCAAATATCCCATGTTCGGGCGGCCTATGAACGGCCACGGACGGCCGGTGGGCGCTGAGCCGGGAGAAGCGCGTAGCGATCTGAGGCGTCCACCGGCCCAGGGCTACCGGGATGGGGTGCTGGTCGCTGCCTGGTGCGGGTTGACCCTGCCGGGGTCCCGAAAGGGCTTTTATGGGCTCGCATGGGGGCCGTGCCCGCCATTACGGGCTGGCTGGCCGGTCCCGGTGAGCCGGCTCCGGAGGGACGGGGACCCCTGTCCCGGATCTGTGATGGGGCCGCCCCTGGACATGAACCCCCCGGCCATCCTTCGGGGGCTTCCCGGCAGTCTGTTGTCTTTCCGGGACGGGACGGGCGGTCAAGGGTGGAGCGCAGCGACATCGCGAAGCGACGCGACGACGAAGGAGGAGCGCCCTTGACGGGCCGGCACGGCACGGAAGGACAGTGGACTGACGGGACGCCCCCGAACCCACCCCGACACCGCCCCACCCACACCCCGCCCCTCGGCTCCGGCCCCACCCCACCGACCCCGCCCCACCCGGATCCCGCCCCGTGGCTCCCGCCCCGCGCTTGCAACCCCGTCCCGCCCGTCCCCCCCGCCGTCAGCCCGCGATCGCCTCGTACAGCGAGAACGCGGCCAGTGCCGCCATCACACCTGCCGCGACCTTCGTGATCAGGCGCAGCGGCACGTACTTCATCAGGGTCTTGCCGCCCAGGATTCCGATGCCCGCGACCGCCCAGAGGGCGAGGACGGCGCCGATGCCGACCGAGACGGGGTTGTCGTACCGTGCGGCGAGGTTTGCGGTCATGATCTGGGTCAGGTCACCGAATTCGGCCACCAGGATCAGCATGAATCCGGCCCCGGAGACCTTCCAGAAGGACTGGTCGGCAGGTGCCTTGACCTCCTCGTCGTCGTCGCTCTTCTTCAGGAGCAGCATGGCTGCGCCCGCGAGGAAGAGGAGGCCGACGACGGCCTGGACGAGCCGGTGCGGGAGGAGGGTGAGCACGCTGCCTGCGGCGATGGCGAGTGCGACGTGTACGGCGAAGGCGGCGGCGACGCCGGCGAAGACGTACGAGGCGCGGTAGCGGGTGCCCAGCATCAGGCCGGCGAGGGCGGTCTTGTCGGGGAGTTCGGCGAGGAAGACGACGCCGAACGCGATCGCCGTGACGGTGATGCTGAAGGTGCTGCTGAACACGGGGGAGGGACCTCAATCGGACGGGCAGGACGCCATCGGTACCGAGAGACCTGGGGTGTTTCAGGGGTCGCTTCGGCTCGGCGGCGCCCTGGACTGGAAACAGGACACTGCGGCCGAAGGTCTCGCTGGCCGGCCGCGGTGTGCGGCCTGCCTCCGGGCGCCGGCTGGGGTGACCCAGCAGTGTGTCGACGGTCCGGCGAAGAGCTACTCCCCTTCTGCACTCCCCAGGGTACGCGACGGCCGGGTCGGCTCGAAATAGGCCTTTGGTCCCGTCGCGGGACCGGCTCGTGCACACCGTGATGCCGGGGTCTTCACATCCCGTCCTGCGGCTACACCTCCGCCCTCCATTCGGATTTACAACCTCCGTTTAATTCAGGGAAGTTGGGGTCGCCCGTCTGACGTGCTCATGTCGCAATCCTGTAACCTTGCGCCCGCCGCCACGCAATCTGGCGCCGCCACCATGGCCGCGCCCCTCCGGGGCCGACCGGCCACATCCCCCCACATCCAGGGAGCCCCTCATGCCCCCCATACCCGCTGTCTACGCGCGTCGAATTGGCGTGATCGCGTCAGCTGCTGCGTTCGCCGCCCTCACCTCCCTCGTGAACGCGCCCCTCGCCCAGGCGTCCCCGCCCGCCCCCATCAGCGCCGCGGCCGCCCGCTCGTACCTCGCCACGGTCACACCGAAGACCGAGGGCTCGCTCAGCGGCTACAGTCGCAGCCTCTTCCCGCACTGGATCACCGTCTCCGGCAGCTGCAACACGCGCGAGACCGTCCTGAAGCGCGACGGCGTGGGCGTCGCCACCGACTCCTCCTGCGCCGCCGTGAGCGGCAGCTGGTACTCCGAGTACGACGGCGCCACCTGGACCAACGCGGCCGACCTCGACATCGACCACGTCGTACCGCTCGCCGAGGCCTGGCGCTCCGGGGCCGCCTCCTGGACCACCGCCAAGCGCCAGCAGTTCGCCAACGACCTCACCCGCCCGCAGCTCATCGCGGTCACCGACAACGTCAACCAGGCCAAGGGCGACCAGGACCCGGGCAAGTGGCTGCCGTCACGGACCGCCTACCGCTGCACGTACGCCCGGATGTGGGTCGACGTGAAGCAGTACTGGGGGCTGAGCATGGACTCCGGCGAGAAGACGGCCCTGGTCAACATCCTCAACGGCTGCTGACCGACCGGTCACGCTCCGGTCACGCCGCCGTTCACCCGGCCTCTCCCCCGCCAGGGGGAGGCCACGCTCCCCCTCCCCGTCGTACCGTGATCCAAGGGGCGATGGAGGAGGGGGAGTTGCATGGCCGGATTGCGTCTGGGGCCACTGCTTCGCTATGTCGACTGGGACACGGGCGGTTCGGCCACGATATGGGTCGAGGCCGACCGGCCGTGTACGGCCGAAGTGCGGTGCGCCGACGGAGCCGGCGGCAGCGTGCGCACCTTCCAGGTCGCCGGACACCACTACGCGCTGATACCGGTGACCGGCCTGGCGCCGGGGAGCACCACGGCGTACGAGGTGCTGCTCGACGGCGTGTGCGTGTGGCCCTTGGCGGACTCGGCGTTCCCGGCGAGCACGATCAGCACGCCTGCGGTCGCGGTGGCCGGGCGGGCCGCCCCGGCGCTGCGGCTGACGTTCGGGTCGTGCCGGCAGGCTGCGCCGCCGGCCGGCCGGCACGGGCCGCACGGGCCTGATGCGCTCGATACGCTGGCGGCGCGGCTGGCCGCCGATCCGGAGGAGGCGCGGCCGGATGTGCTGCTCCTGCTGGGCGACCAGGTGTACGCGGACCAGCTGTCGCGGGAGACCAGGCGGTGGATCGCGGCCCGGCGGGACCTGCGGGAGGCACCCGGGGCGCAGGTCGCGGACTACGAGGAGTACACGCGGCTGTACTACGAATCGTGGCTCGACCCGGAGATCCGCTGGCTGCTGTCGACGGTCCCCAGCCTGCAGATGTTCGACGACCACGACGTCGTGGACGACTGGAACACCAGCGCGGCGTGGCTGGCGGAGATGCGGGCGACGCCGTGGTGGCAGGAGCGGGTGCTGAGCGGGCTGATGTCGTACTGGGTGTACCAGCACCTGGGGAATCTCTCGCCGGCCGAGCTCGCGGCCGATGCGGTGTACGCGGCCGTGCGGGAGAGCCCGGACGGCACGGATGCGTTGAGGGCGTTCGCCGCCGGGGCGGATGCCGATCCGGGGTCGGTGCGCTGGAGCTACCGGCGCGACTTCGGGCGCGTGCGGCTGCTGATGGTGGACACGCGGGCGGCGCGGGTGCTGGCCGAGGACGGGCGGGCGATGCTCGATCCGGCGGAGCAGCAGTGGCTCCGCGACAATGCCTTGGCCGGGCACGGGGGTTATGACCATCTTCTGATCGGGTCGTCCCTGCCGTGGCTGATGCCGCCGTTGATCCATGACGCGGAGGTGTGGGATGCGGCGCTGTGCCGGGGGGAGCGGGGGCCTCGGTGGGCGCGGATCGGTGAGGATCTGCGGCGGCGCAGCGATCTGGAGCACTGGGCGGCGTTCCCTGCCTCGTTCGCGGCGTTGAGCGATCTGATCGAGGAGGTGGGGACGGGTCCGCGGGCTCCGGCGACGGTCTGCGTGCTGTCGGGGGACGTGCATCACGCGTATGTGGCCGAGCCTCGAATACCCAGTACGGCGCGGGTGTTCCAGCTGACGTGCTCGCCGGTGCACAACTCGATCCATGCGGTGGTGAAGTGGGGTTTCCGGCTGGGGTGGTCGCGTACGGGGCGGTGGCTGGGGCGCGGGTTCTCGCGGCACGGGCGGACGGGCCGGCCGCCGTTGAGCTGGCGGCGTACGGGTGGGCCGTGGTTCGGGAACCAGCTGATGACGCTGGCGTTGGCGGGCCGGTCTGCCCGGCTTCGGCTGGACCAGGCGCGCCGCGGGCGCAAGGGGGAGCCGGCTGCCGGGTGGGTGACGGTGCTGGACCGGGAGCTGACGGCGGATCGATGACGGCGAATTGACGGAGCGCAACGGCGGTCCGGGCTGACACACTGTGGGCCCGGGAAGCCCCGGGCATACGGTGGACCGACGCCAGGCGTACGCTGTATGGCTGTCAAGCCGCCCCTGCCGCTCCCCCGCGACGTCGCGGCGCTTCTACGCCGAAGCACGTCAATCGGACTGGGGAGTCCCGCCTTGTTTGAGACGCTGGGGTCGCTGACGGCGAGCCCGTGGATCTATGTCGTGGTGGCGGTGTCCGTCGTGCTCGACGTGTTCTTGCCGGTGCTGCCGAGCGGGGTTCTGGTGATCACTGCGGCGGCGGCCGCGGCGGCTGCGGGTGCGGCGGGTCCGGTGGGGGTTCCCGCTCAGGTGCCCGACATTCTGGCGCTGCTGGTCATCGCCGCGACGTCGTCGGTGCTGGGTGACATGGCCGCGTTCCGGCTGGCTCGGCGGGGCGGGGCCCGGCTCGACCGCGCGATCGCCCGGTCCCGTCGGCTGACCCGTGCCCATGATCGCCTGGGCACGGCGCTGGCCCGCGGGGGTGGCGCCCTGGTGGTGATCGCCCGCTTCGCCCCGGCCGGCCGCTCGGTGGTGTCCCTGGGGGCGGGCAAGACCCACCGCAAGGTCATGGAGTTCCTGCCCTGGTCGGTCCTGGCGGGCATGGCGTGGGCGGGGTACAGCGTGGCCCTGGGGTATTTCGGCACGCAGTGGCTGGGCGCGGCCTGGCTCGGCACGGCGGTCTCGGTGGTCGCCCTGTTCGCGGCGGGGGCCCTGGCGGCCTTCGTCATCCGCCGGCCGGTCCCGACGGCGGCCGCCTCGGCGGCCTAGGCGGCCCTGCCCGCGCGTCCGGGCCGGGGGCCGGACCACGTGTCCCGTTCCCCCGGGCGGAGCAGTGGCTCACCCGTTCACCCGGCCCCGATCGCCGCCCCGGGCCGGGGCTCCTAGCGTCCTCAGCACGGCGTGGAACCGAATCCGCGTCACATCCGTGCCCTGGCCGCGCCGTTCCGAGGAGCCCGAGGAGTTCTCTCCATGCCCGCCACGCCGCTCGCCCAGCCGTCGAAGCGCCGCCTCCTGGGAAGGGTCGCGGCCGCGACCCTCGTCCTCGTCGCGGCCGCTCCCGTGACCGTCGCCCATGCCGCTTCGCCCTCGGCCGGCGTCTCCCCGACCGCCGTTGCTCCCGGCGGGCGGGTCAGCCTGAACCTCACCGGCTGCGGGACGAAGACCGGCCTGGCCTCGTCGACCGCCTTCGGCGAGGTGCGGCTGACCCCCGGCAACCTCGAGGCCACCAGCCTCGTCGGCGGCGCCTCCGTGTACGGCAACGCCACCGCGGGGGTGTACACGGTCAGCTTCGAGTGCGGGGGCTCCGGCGGCCAGCGCGTCACCGTCTCCCTCCAGGTCTCCCCCGGCGGGGCGCGCGGCGGCCTGGGCGGGAGCGTCGGGACGGCGAGCCCCGGCCTGATCGCGCTGGGCGGCACCCTGGCTGCGGGTGCGCTCGGCACCGGCGTCTGGATCCTGCGCCGCCGCTCCCGTACGGCCTGACCCGCTGCCTGAGGGCTGCCCCGTAGTCCCCGGTGGATCGGCGCTTACGGGACAGCCCTCAGGCGGTGGCGGTCGCGCCTCTGACCTGCAGTCCGTCCAGCAGGTCCCGCGTCGCCTCGGCGATCGCGTCCACGGCGGCGTCGAAGACCTCCTGGTTGTGCGCGGCGGGCGCCCGGAACCCGGACACCTTGCGTACGTACTGCAGGGCGGCGGCGCGGATCTCCTCCTCGGTGGCCTTGGCGGGGATGGCGGGCGGGCGCAGGGTCTTGATGGAACGGCACATACCCCCACTATGGCGCTACCGGGGCAGCTCGGCCCCGGACAGTTTCATGATCAAGCCTGCTTGGAGCCGCGCCCGCAGCTCGGGGTCCGTGACCTCGTCGAGCAGCTCGACGGCCCGTTGCATGGCGGCGGCCGCCCTCCGGTCTTCGCGCAGGGAGGTGGTCTGGGCGGCCATGTGCCGCAGTGCGATGTCGGCCCGCCGGTGGAACAGCTGCCCGACGAGGGTGACGACGAGCCCCACCGAGCTGGTCACCACACCGAGGTACAGGTCCCCGGTGCTTTCGGCCTTCCACACGGCGAGCGCCACTCCGAGGAGCAGGATCGCGGAGCCCGCGCCGGCGAAGCGCTGGCTGGTGGCGAAGCTGCTGCGTGCCTGCGTCAGCCCGTACGCGTAGTACTCCACCAGCACGGACGTGAACTCGGCGTCGCCATGCCCCTCGCGCCCGGGTTGCGTCCGCCCGACGTCGGCGTACTTGGGATCCGCCGCGCCCGGCGCGGCCTCCGCCACCTGGGCGAGCAACCGGGCCCTCTCGGCGTCCCGCCGCTGCTCGAAGCTGCGGCTCTCCCTCCCCCAGCCGGCCACGACCACGGCCGCCAGCACCACCGCCACCCCGCCCGCTGCAAGCCACTCCCCCATCCCCGCCCCATCCCCCACCCAACCCCGGCCAAACCCCGGCCGGCCCGGCTGCCGTCGGGCGAAGACGCCGAAGGCCCCCAACCGTGATCGGTTGGGGGCCTTCGTGCTGGTGGGCGTGGACGGTTTCGAACCGCCGACATCTGCTTTGTAAGCTCGTCTGGTTTGCCCAGAACCCCAAGATCTGAGGGTCAGCACCCGCCAAGGTCAGCCCACCACATCTGTGGAGAGCCTTCCACGTATGACGACGTTGCCGTCACCTGCTGCCGTCACGTTAGCGTGCGGCAAGCGGGCCCCGCGCCCGAGGCTCTTGTGGGGGCTGTAACCACCGGCGAGGGCGAGCGGCCCCCACATCTTCGACAAAGCAGCTCCCCCAGCGGCCGAGCCCAGATACGATTAAAGTGGGTTACTGCACTAGCCTGTAAGGCGCTGCCAGGGGGTCGCATGAGTTCCACCGCCACGCGTTTGACGTCCTTCGCACTGATCGCGGCAATCGAAGAAGATCTCAGAAATTCGATTCTGTCTGCTGTAGACGAAAGCGATGACGCCCTCGAATTGCTTAAGGCGGAAAGGTACGAAAAGACACAGCAACGGCGGTCGCGAGACGTTCCGAGCTCTGCGCCCCCCACAGTGTCCTCGCTGGTCACCTATCTAGACTTCGCGGATTCCTATGAAGTGTTGAAGGGGCTCAAAAGTCGCCTCCCCGATGAACTTCAACAGTCATTGACCCTCTTCGCCCCCTTTTTGGGCAGGATCACCCAGATCCGCAATCGCGTGGCCCATACCCGTCCGATGGAAATTGACGACTTGGCCACGGTGCACGACGTCGCCAAAGACATCTGCGCGGAATCACGAGGCAGCTGGCCGGTCGTTTGCGAGACCCTCCAGCGCCTGGAGCAAGATCCGGCATACGTGCTCGGCTTGACGATTAGTCTGGTATCAGATCCCGATGAGGCGCCGCTACACAACCTCCCAGCTCCCGAGTTTGACGAAACCGGTTTCTTCGGACGCCGTAAAGAAGTAGATCGAATCAAGAAAGCAATTAAGGGAGCCTACCCAGTCGTTTCAATCCTTGGCGATGGCGGCATCGGGAAGACTTCAGTCGCCCTAAAGGCAGCCTACGAGCTACTAGACGACCCAAATAACAAATTCGATGCGCTGGTATGGGTTACCGCCAAGGCCACCATTCTGACAGTCAATGAGATTCAGCGCATCAGCGGGGCGATCGAAAGCTCTCTGGGCCTATTCGCCTCCGCCGCGGAACAACTCGGGGGAGAGCGCGCCGGGAAGTCAGACGACCCGATTGACGAGGTTCTGTCCTATCTGGAACATTTTCGAGTTCTCTTGATCCTGGACAATTTGGAAACTGTCCTGGATCAACGCCTACGCGAGTTTCTGCTAGACCTCCCCATGGGCAGCAAAGTCATCATCACCAGTCGGATTGGCCTTGGAATTGAGAATCCAGTGTCATTGGACCCTCTGTCAGACGACGACTCCGCCCGACTACTACGAGCGGTAGCCCGTGTGCGTGGCGTAAAGGCGCTCCAAGGGCTTCCGGCACCAGCTGTTAACCAGATGGTCAAGTCCATGAAAGGCCATCCCGCCTATATTCGTTGGTTCGTCGCAGGTGTCCAGGCCGGAAAGCGCCCCGAAGAGCTTCTACATAACAACGACCTCGTTCTCGACTTCTGCATGTCGAACGTCTATGAGTACCTATCGGGTGAGGCAAAATCTGTTCTACGCTCCATGCAGGTGCTGCCAGGCCGGCGCAGTCAAGCAGAATTGGCATTCTTCAACGATTACTCCGCCAATGCGATTCAGTCCAGCCTGCTTGAACTAATGACAACCAACTTCGTGCAGATGCAGGGTGCCTCTGCTGGCCACACCTCCGAGACGACGTATGAACTTACGGACTTCGGTAAGCAGTATCTCGATAAGCGACACACGGTGAAGTCTCTTGAGCGACAGTTGTTCGAGAACCGGAGTAAGCAACTAACGGCCTTGGGAGTCACGCTCCAAGCTGAGAGCACCGCCTCCCCATACGAACCCAACACAATTGATATCCGAGGCTCAGGAGACTTTAGCGTCGCCCGCCTGTTGCGTGAAGCCCTGCGCTATTACGAGCGCGGGCAGTTCGACTCAGCGTTGCTGAGTTGTCGTGAAGGTCAGCGACTGGCGCCCGGATACCATGAGTCCTGGCGGATCGAGGCGTTCGTCCAAACCGCGCGGAGGGATACCCTCTCTGCCCGAGCAGCATACGAGCGCGCCCACGAACTGGAGCCAAACTCGGCAACCCTGAATTATCTGTATGGCGCGTTCCTCGTGGACGAGGGAATGGATCTCGACCTCGGCCTCAACTTGCTACAGAAGGCCGCGCATGCAGATCAGGTTCCTCCCGCCGTCATCATTCAAATCGTGTGGGCGCATATCCAACTACAGGACTACGAGTCTGCGATCGCAAGCGCGTCGCACGCTCTCACCCTCAGGCCGACCAACGCAGACGGTTCCGTGGCGCTGGTTATGGGCCTTCGGGCAGCATTTTATGCCGCTGAAAGAAGTCTGGAAAACTCCCAAGTCGGCAAGGCTGTTGAAAGTCTGGAAGCAGCCGTAGAACTTGCAGAGAACGGCAATATAGAGATGCTTGTCGGTGAGTCCTCGGACCGCCTTGTGCAGCTTAGCGAACTCAGCGCCGACCTCAGCGAAAAAATCGACGAAGAATACATGGCATCCAGCTGCGAAAACTTCACGATGCGCCTAAAGGATCGAATCCGTTCGATCGATCCAAATTTGCTCAACAGGCGAGTTGGGACGCTCAAAAACCTGATCCAAGATCGGGCGTTCGGCTTTACTCACTCTTGGGGTAGGGACTACTTTTTCCATCTGTACGATTTCCAGAATGAGGAAGAGTGGAGCTACCTGACTCCGGGGTGTTACATCGCCTTCACCCCCGATGAGGCAAACATTCGCGGCCCAAAGGCAATCGACCTGCGCTGGCTGGGCTAAGTGCCTTATAGATGACTGCACCAGAGGGGCCCGTGACGGGGCGCCTACGGAAGTTCATACAGGGCGCAGCATTAAAGAAACAAAGCAACGCTTGCCTGTTGTAATGAACCTCGGCCTCTCGGGCTACTCACCTGGAGTCCGGAGGGCACGCAAGGCGGCTTGTGAAGCCCTGCCGAGTCAGACGCTCGTAGGCAGCCAAGGCTTGGTCAGGCACCGGGAGCGCCACCATGAAGCCCTGTTCGGGGTAGAGCAAGAGGCGCTGGAGGGCGCCAACCAGCATGTCAATGACCAGGCGAGAGTCGCCGATTGAGTCAACGTACTGGCGGAACGTCATGGGGGTAGAAGCGCTGACGATCTCGACCTCGGGCCACAGTTTTCGGGCCGTAGCGTACGCGCGGCGCTCCTCGTACGGCTTGCTGACCAAGAGGACGGACTCAACCTCGACGCGCCGCTCCTTCAGGAGTGCCTTGGTGAAGCCCACGTTCTCGCCAGTGTTCGTCGCACGCGGCTCTACGAGGACGGCGGCCGGCGGGACGCCTAGTTCGAGGGCGCGTTCGCGGTAGTGGACTGCCTCGCCACGGGACACGCGGGTTTGCGTCGTGCGGCTGGTGGCGCCTGTGAAGACGATCAGGGGCGCCATGCCCCGTCGATAGAGGTCGACCGTCGTGTCCGCGACGCCGAGGTCGTGGCTGCCCAGCCCCACGACCACGGAGCATGGGCGGGGTTCGTGATGCATCTGGTGGAAATCCCAGATGATCTCGGCGTCCGCCCATGCGCGCTCAGAGACCACCGCTACTTCTCCTCGTGTGCCGAGTCAGGAACCTTGAAGTCCTACTCCCAGGCGAACCGCGAAGCAGCGTGCACGCCTACGGCGAACTCGACGACGGTCCCGTCCGCGGTGTACGTGGTCCGGTGCAGCTCGACCACCGGTTCACCCGTGCGCCCTCGACAGCTCCATCCGCCGGGCCCGGCCCCGGGAGACGGCATGAGCGCCCACCCCCATCCCCGGCCGAGTAAGCGGTTGCCGTCACCTGTAACCGTCAAAGGCCCCCAACCAAGATCGGTTGGGGGCCTTCGTGCTGGTGGGCGTGGACGGTTTCGAACCGCCGACATCTGCTTTGTAAGAGCAGCGCTCTACCCCTGAGCTACACACCCGTGGATGAGTGGACAGCCTACATGCCAGGCGCACCCCCCACGCAAACCCGCATCCGTGGGAGAGAATGGACCGGGGCATGGCGCAGGCGGTACGGGAGAGGGATTGTGACGACGGCATCCCGGCGGTGGTTCGGTGGGCGGGACGAGAGTCGGCGGGCGGATGCTCAGGCGGCGAAGGACGCCGCCGCGACCGCGTTCTACGAGCTGGACACCGCCCAGCGGGATCTGCGGATCTCCATGGAGACGATCGCGGCCGCCGACGGGTCTCCCGCGGCGCGGCAGGCCGGGGACGGGTTCGCCGCGCTCGGGCAGCGGATCGACCAGGTCAGCCACGTGTACATCGAGGCCGTCGACGCGCATGACCTGGACCGGGTGGATCTGGAGGGGGCTGCCGCCGCGCGGGCGCGGGAGCAGTTGACGCGGGCGCGGGACGAGCTCGTGCGGGTCAAGGGCGAGCTGGACCGGTTCGCGCAGGGGCTGCAGCCGTTGCTGGACAAGGCCGAGACGCAGTTGGCGCGGGTGGCGCCGGCCCGGGAGCGGGCGCGGGCGGCGCTGCTCGCCGCGAGCACGGCGCTGGACGACGTACGGGGCAAGGGGATGCGGGCCGACGAGTTCGCGGCGCGGCTGGCCTCGCTCGGGCCGGAGCTGACCCTGCTGAACCAGGGCGCGGCGCAGCACGGGGTGCAGGAGACGATCCAGCGCGCGGACCGGATCCTGCGGGACGCGGAGGCCATACGGGTCGAGGTGGCGCGGCTCCCGGAGCGGGCGGCGGAGATCGACCGGCGGCTGGTGAGCCTGCGGACCCGGGCCCAGGCGCTGCGCAATCGGGCGGACCGGGTGGATCCGGTGCTCAGTGAGCTTCGTCGGCGGTTCAGTGCGGCGTGCTGGCAGGACCTGCAGCAGGTGCCCGATCAGGCCGTACGGGACGTGGCGCGGGCCGAGGAACAGCTGAAGGAGGCCGGGCGGGCGCGTGAGGAGCAGCGCTGGGCCGATGTCGCGGCGCTGGTCGAGTCGGTCCGGGGCGCGCTGGACGCCACCGATGAGGCGGTGTCGGCGGCGCAGGACCGGCTGTCGCGGCTGGAGGCGGTGGCGCGGGATCCGCAGGCGGAGGTGCAGCGGACCCGGTTCGCGGTCCGGGATGCGCAGCGGCTGGCGATGGAGGGGCGCACCGTGCCGGATCCGCGGCATGCGGGGCCGCTGGACGGGGCGGTGGAGCGGATGGAGCGTGCGCTCGCCGCTCTGGAGGAGCGGCACCCGGACTACTGGCATTTCCTCCAGGAGATGGAGCAGGTCCGGGCCGACGTGGCGCGGGTCGTGGCCGACATCCGGGGGCGGCGCGGCTAGGCGAGTGTGGCTAGGGCAGTGTGGCCCGGTCGGCAGGGCGCGGCCAGGCCGGCACGGCGCGGCCCGGTCGGCAGGACGCAGCCAGGCCGACACGACGCGGCCCGGCTGGCGCGGCCAGGCCGGTGTCCCCGGTCGGCAGGGCTCGTTCCAAAGTGGCGTGGGGCGCAGGGCGTGGGGTGGCGAGGGCGGCTGGGCTGTCCGCTTGTCGTGGGGTGGGTGGCGGCGGATGCTGGGAGGTGGCCGGTTTCGGAGCTTAGGAGGGCGTGATGGCTGCCCGTACTTCCCCCACCTCTCGTGCGCCCGGTGTCCCCCTCGCGAACGTGAACGCTCCGCATGCGGCGTACGGGTGCCACGAGCCCCATGACCAGTACGCGCCGTACGTGGCCCACGGGCCGATCGAGATCCCGCAGCCGCACGTCCCGTACCTGGTGCGGCGCGTCGCCCATCCCGTCAACGCCCAGCTCGACGAGCATCTGCCCACCGATCACAAGCTCAGCCAGGTGTACCGGGTGGGCGCGGGTCTGATGGGGCTGCTGCTGGTCGCCTTCGGCATCCTCGGGCTGATCGACCGGATCGGGTTCTTCGACACCGGCGGCGCCACGGTGCTCGCGCTGAACACGAACGGCGCGCTGAGCGTCCTGTCGATCTGCTTCGGACTGCTGCTCTTCGTCGGCATGGTGATCGGCGGGAACTTCGCCTCCACCCTGAACATCGTGCTGGGGCTGCTGTTCATCGCCAGCGGCTTCGTGAATCTGGCGCTGCTGGACACCGGTCTGAACTTCCTGGCGTTCCACATCCAGAACGTGCTGTTCAGCTTCGTCGTCGGCGTGATGCTGATGTGGTTCGGGATGTACGGGCGGGTGGGCAGCGCCCTGCCGCACGACAATCCGTACTGGCGGGCCCGCCACCCCGAGCAGGCCGCACGGGAGGACCGGGCCCGCGCCGCCCGGGCGGCCGGGACCGCGCCCGCTCACTGACGTCACCGCCCCGGCGAGGGACGGCGGGCGGCGGCAAGGCTGTGGCGGGCGGCGTCCGGCTCTGTAGCCTTGGGCCATGCCTCGTTATGAATTCCGCTGCCGGACCTGCGAAGACACCTTCGAGGTCAGCCGGCCCATGGCCGAGTCGTCCGCTCCCGCCGACTGCCCCGCCGGGCACGCCGACACCGTGAAGCTGCTCTCCGCCGTGGCCGTCGGCGGGACGAGCAGCGCCCCCGCTCCCTCCGGCGGGGGCTGCTGCGGCGGCGGGGGCTGCTGCTAGTCAGCGCTTGCGCGACAGGGTGATGCCGTCCGAGATGGCCAGCAGGACCGATTCCATGCGGGAGTCCGCCGCGACGTGTGCGTTGTAGGCGCGGACTCCCGCCGCCGAGCCCGTCGCGGACTCGTCGAGGACCGTGCCGTGGAACAGCGTGTTGTCCGTGACGATCAGGCCGCCCGGGCGCAGCCGTGGAACGAGCTCCTCCCAGTACGCGATCTGGCTCTCCTTGTCGGCGTCGACGTAGGCCATGTCGATGTGCGGCTCCTGCGGCATGGCGCGCAGCGTGTCCAGCGCCGGGGCGATCCGCAGGTCGATGCGGTCGGCGACGCCGGCGGCCTGCCATGCCTCGCGGCCGTACGCCGTCCACTCCTGCGAGACGTCGCAGGCGATGAGCGTGCCGTCCGCGGGCAGGGCCTGTGCCATCGACAGGGTCGAGAAGCCGGTGAACGTGCCGATCTCGACGATGTGGCGGGCGCCGGTCAGCCGGACCAGGAAGGCCAGCAGGGGTCCCTGCTCCTCCGCCGACTGCATGCCGGCGACGTCCGGGAACTTCTCGTACGTGGTCGCCACCAGCCCCCGCTGGACCGGGTCCAGCGGGGGGTTGTGGTCGAGCACGTAGCGGTACAGCTCGTCGGTGATCTTGGTGCTGTTGCCCTTGGTCATGAGCCCAGTGTGCCGACTTCGCCGGCACTGCGGGCGATCTCCTGGGCATCCTTCCGGGCAGCCTCGCGGGCATCCTCCCGGGCAGCCGTGCGGACGAAGGCGCGCACGATCTCCTCGCCGGCCAGGACGCCCGCGGTGGCCAGGGGCGTGACCGTCGGCGCGGTCCAGCCGGCGTCGGCCAGCTCACCGTGGCCGGGCCGCCAGGCCGCGTCCGCCGCCAGCAGCAGGTCCGCGTCGAGGAGGGAGTCGCCCGCGGCGAGGGTGGTGGTCGCGCCCGTGCGGCGGGCCACCTCGCGCACGGCCGCGCTCTTGGTCAGCGGGCGGGGCACGGCGTAGATCTTGCGGCCCTGGAGGGAGACGGTCCAGCCCCGGTCCTCGGCCCATTCCGTCAGCGCCTTGATCCATTCCGGGGGTACCAGGGCGCGTTCGACGACGAGGTAGGCGAACAGGTCCTCCGCGACGCGCGCCTTGCGCAGCCACGCCGGGTCCGCGCCGGCCAGCAGGTGTGCGTGGACCTCCTCCAGCGGTGCGCACTCCTCGGCCAGCCGCGCCGCCACCTGGCGCCGCCAGTCCCGGTCCGGGACGCCGTCGACCAGCAGCTGTCCGCCGTTGGCGCAGATCGCGTACTTCGCCGGGCGGCCGGGGAAGCGGATGCGCTGGTACTGCTTGCGCGTGCGGGTCGTGGTCGGGACGAAGACCACGTCGGGGCCGGTGGTCAGTTCGGCCAGCAGCTTCGCCGCCGTCTCGGTCATGTATGACAGCGGCTTGCTCTCGTGCACCTCGACGCACAGCAGCCGCGGGGCCACCTGGTCGGGCATGGTCAGGCCGAGCGCGGCCGTCGAGTAGATGAGCGTGCGGTCGAGATCACTGGCTACCAGGACAGTCACTTGGAGGCCACAGCCTTTCCGTCGGCGCCGGTCGCGCCGCGCGTGAAGCGGGGGTGGATGAGTCCGACACACGTGTAGGGCAGTCCGTCGACCTCTTCCACGGGCACGCCGCGCTGTTCGGCGAGCAGCCGTACGTGGTCCAGGTCGGCTCCGGCGCCGCGCTGCGCCAGGATCTTCCACGGGACGCGCCTGAGCAGCACCCGGGTGGTCTCGCCGACGCCGGGCTTGACCAGGTTCACGTCGTGGATGCCGTACTCCTCGCTGATCCGCTCCACCGCCGCCCAGCCCTCCCAGGTCGGGGTGCGGTCGGCGGCGAGGAGCTCCTTGACCTCGGCGTCGACGGCGTCGGCCACCTCGTCGAAGCGGGCGGCGACGGTGTCGATGAAGGCGGTGGAGACATCGGCCCCGGCGAGTTCGCGGTAGAACTTCGCGCCGTGGAAGTCGGCGGGCCCGACCAGGTCGGACCTGAGCACCGTACGCGAGATCAGTCCGGAAACGGTGGAGTTGAGGCAGGCGGAGGGGATCAGGAAGTCCTCGCGGGTGCCGTACGTGGACACGCAGGAGCCGGGGTCGGCGAGGACCACGATCTCCGGATCGAAGGCCGGTCCACCGGCTTCCCGCTGGGCTTCGAGCGCGGCCGACAGTTCGCGCGTGATGGCGCCCTTGCCGGTCCATCCGTCGACGAAGACGACGTCGGCGGGGTCGTGGTGGGCGGCCAGCCAGCGCAGTGCGTTGGGGTCGATGCCGCGGCCGCGCACGATGGAGACGGCGTAGTGCGGCAGGTCCACGCCGTGCCGGGCCCGGGCCCAGCGGCGCATCAGCACGCCGACGGGGGTGCCGGCCCGGGCGAGCGAGACGAGGACCGGGGAGGGGGACCGCTCGGCGAGGACGGTCTCGGTGACCGTGCCGACGGCCCGGGCCATCCGGGCGGCGGACGCGGTCAGCGCGCTGCGGTACATCTCCTGGTACTGGGGGGACGGCTGGTACTCGACGGGCAGCGACTCGGCGTAGTGCGCGCCGCCCGCCTGGATGGCTTCCTCGCGCTCCTCGGTGGGGGCTTCGAGGGCGACGTCGGAGAGGTCCTGGAGCAGCCAGCCGACGTCTTCGGCGGCGTACGAGGAGAAGCCGGGCCCGCGCAGGGGCTCCGGGAGGACCGCTTCGGTGAGGACCGGCTCGGGCATGATCGGCTCCCGCCGCTCGGGGACGGACGTCGGTACGGGGGCCACCGGCACGTACGACGGTATGGAGACCAGCAGGACGCGGCCGGTGTGCGGGGCGAGGGCCGCGAGCAGTCCGGCGTGCAGTTCGGGGGTGTCGCCGGCCGAGTCGACGACGGCGACGACGACGTCGAAGCCGGCTCCGGCGACGTTGTAGGCGTAGCGGTCACCGGGCCCGTCGGCGGGGCGGTCGTGGGCGGGGAAGACGAGCCGGGTGCGGATGGCGTAGCCGGGGTGGTCGACGGCGAGGACGGGCGAGCGGGTGGTGGTGGAGAAGCGGACCTCCCGGGCGGCGCCCGACTCCTCCAGGGCCTTCGCGAGGCGCAGCGGGGCGTACATCAGCTCTTCGTTGCCGAGTACGAGGACACGTCCCGGCTCGTCCCCGAGCGCGTCGGCGAGCCGGCCGGCCAGTGTGGGCAGCAGCGCGTCCAGCGTCTCGCGGTGCGCGGGGGTGAAGCCGTGGCGGCCGCCGTCCGGAAGGCCTCCGGGCCAGCCGAGCGGGACCCGCTCGCATACCGCCCGCGGGCCGTCCGGCCCTGCCGGCGCGGCTGCCGTGGGGCGGGGGCCCGGCCCGGCCTTGGCCTCGTACTGCTCGACCAGGGCCTGGCCCTTGGTCAGGACGCCGTCGGGGAGGTGCACCGTTCCGCAGGCCAGGGCGATCAGGTCGACGCGTGCGCCGAGCTCGGCCGCGAAGTGGGTGAGCCGGTCGCGGTCGGCCGGGGAGCGCATGTCGACGAGGGCGACGACCACGTAGTGCGCGCGGGGGTGGCGGGCGTGTAGGTCGCGGATGGTGTTCAGGACCGTGTTGCCGGTGGAGAACTCGTCGTCGACCAGGACCAGCGGGCCGCTGCCGGCCAGCAGCTTCGGGTCCTCGGGCAGCAGCAGGTGCGAGGTGGCGTGCGAGTGGGCCTCCTCGAACCCGCCGGCGGGTTCGATGCCCGGCACGGGGCGGCGGGTGGAGTGCAGGTAGGGGGCGGCGCCGAGGCCGTCGGCGACGCAGTGGCCGAGTCCGGTCGCGGTCTCGGCGTAGCCGAGGACGACCGCGGAGGCGGCGGCGTCGCCCAGCAGGGCCCGGACGCGCTCGCCGAGGCCGTGTCCGGCGGCGTAGACGGCCGCGGGGGACTGGGGGACGTGCTTGCCCAGTACCTGCGAGACCAGCAGGTGGGCCCGCTTCGGGTTGCGGCGCAGGGCCAGCCCGAGCAGTTCTTCCAGCCGTGGCGGTGCGGGGCCGCGCCGCGGCGGTCCCGCATCGCCGGCCTCCTGCAGGCGTACGCCCAGCCGGTCCGCGACCCAGGTTCCCGACCACACCGCGTCGATCTTCTTGCCCTTCTCCGTGTTCACGTGCGGGCTCACACCTGGAGCCCTGCCGTGAGGAGGTCGACGAAGCCGACCTCTTGCTTCGCCACGCCGAAGACCTCGGCGCGGAGCATGGTGCGCTCGGCCCAGGCCCGGTGGGGCTTCACCTCGTTCATTTTGTTCGTGTAGGCGGAGCGCATGACTCCGCCGCCGCCCCGCTCGGGGCGCAGGATGTCCTGGGCGTCGCTGAACTCCTCGTGGGAGACCACCGACAGCGCGTGGACGGGGGTGACGTGGGCGGGGTGGATGCAGGTCTTGCCGAGGAGTCCGTTGGCCCGGTCGAGTTCGATCTCGCGCAGCAGCCCGTCGAGGTCGTGCTCGATGAGGGTGGTGCGCAGTTCCTCCGCCCCTTCCTCCAGGAAGGGGCTGCGGCGCAGCTGGGGCTTGAAGAGGCGCTGCTGGCTGCGGAAGTACTCCCAGACGGGTCCCGTGACGGTGAAGCCGGTGCCGTCGGCGCGGCTGAGGACGTTCACCACGTCGGCGATGACCCCGGCGACGATCTGCACGTCGTAGGCGGTCATGTCCGGGGTGCGCCGCAGTCCGTAGACCGAGCAGAAGTCGGTGACGCCGAGGCGCAGGGCGAGGACGCGGTCGCGGTACCGGTTCACGGTGCGAGAGATGCCGGCGAGGGCTTCGACGCGGGTTTCGAGGTGGAGGAGGTCGGGGGTCTCCAGGACGGGCATCGCGTACAGAGGGTGCTGTCCGCCTTCCGCCTCCGCCTGGGCCACGGCGTCGAGGAACGCGGTCCCCCGGTCCTCGGTGAACTTGGGGAGTACGAATCCGGCCAGTCTGCGGACGGAGCCGCCGAGGCGGCGTACCAGGTCGGGTATCTGCTCGGGGGTGCGGACCCGGATGAAGAGGAGGGGGAGCTCGCGGCCGTCGGCGTCGAGGGCGGTGAACTGCCGGACGAGGTTGTCCTCGGCGTCCGCGACCTCGGCGTCGCTGATCGAATCCTCCAGGCAGAGGACCATGGAGACGACTCCGCGGCCGGCCTGCTTGTGGACGTCCGCGGCGAGGTGGGGGCGGGTGGCGGGGCTGTAGAGGGTGGCTCCGAGGGCGGCGGCGAGAACGCGGGAGGGGGAGGCGGCGGTGAACTCGGCGGGCTCCTGGTGGAAGAGGTCCTTGCGGACGGTGGGCGATATATGCCCAAAGTGACGCATGTGCTTCCCCCGTACTGCCTCGGCGGCCCAACTGGCGTGGCCGGTAATAGTACGTACGAATGTGAGTCAAAAGTTCCTCAAGCACATGAAGTTCAGGTAACCCTCTTGCACCATGCCCAGGTCTTTCGTCCGCGACAAGGCCCTGCGGGGGGCCGCGTTGTTCCGCGCCGCCCAGGGAGGGCAGGATGACGGGCATGACGCACGCGATGCAGAAGGGCTCCAACATCCCGGTGACCGCCATGGCGGTCCGGGCGGTGCTGCGCTGGACCGGCGGCCCCGAGGTGCCGGACGTCGACGCCTCGGCGCTGCTCGTGGGCCCGGACGGGCGCGTGCGCTCGGACGAGGACTTCGTTTTCTACAACCAGCCCCGGCACCCGTCCGGAGCCGTGTGGCGGCTCGGCAAGAAGCAGCTCGGCGAGGCGATCACCGATGCCGTGCAGGCGGACCTGCGCGCGGTGCCGCCGGTGGTGGACCGGATCCTGGTGGTGGCCTCCGCCGAGGACGTGCCGTTCCAGCAGGTCCAGGACCTGCGGATCCTGCTCTACGACGCCACGACGACCGGCGGCTCCGAGCCGCTGGCCTTCTTCGACGTGCGCCCCGAGACGGGTGCCGAGACGGCCCTGATCTGCGGCGAGGTGTACCGGCGCGGCGACGGATGGAAGTTCCGGGCGCTGGGCGAGGGCTACTCGAACGGGCTCGTGGGGCTGGCGACCGACCACGGGATCTCCGTGGACGAGAACGCCGCCGAGGCCTCCGGGGCGGAGCCCGCCGCCGGGCCGGCCGCCGAGCAGACGGCCGCGATGCGCCCGCCGGTTCCGCCGGGCCCGCAGACGCCGCAGACTCCGCAGACCCAGGCCCCGCCGGCCGCGCAGCCCGCGTACGGGTACCCGCAGCCGGTGTCCCCGGCCCCTGTGCCGGTCCCGGGCGGCGACCCGACGTTCCGGCTGCCGGTGCAGGGCCCGCAGTTCATCCGCCGCTGACGCCGTGAAGGCCCGGGCGGAGCTCCCCGCCGACGCCGTGAAGGCCCGGCCGGAGCTCCGGCCGGGTTCCGGTCAGGCCTTGGTGCTCTTGTAGCCCCGCCCCCACTGCAGGCCCCACCCGTACAGCCGGTCGAGCTCGGCCTGGAACCCGTACACGAACTTCACCTCGCGCCGGACGATCAGCTCGCCCTTGACGTGCTCCAGGGTCAGCACCGCGCAGGAGCGGGCCTGCGGGTGCCGCTCCTCCAGGGGGATCTCGATCCGCGGCCCGGTGATCGGGTAGAGGGTGATCATGGCGTGCGTGCGGTCGAAGGCCGGGGTCTGGTCATAGATGTAGACGAAGACCAGCAGCCGCTTGATCTCCTCGGCGTGGTCGAGGTTGACGAAGACCGTCTCACCGGAGGGCGCCCCGAACCGGTCGTCGCCGCTGAGCTTCACGTAGGGCGGGCTGTTGATGTCGCCGTGGAGGTTGCCGAGCGGCTGCACGACGCCCCGGGTGCCGTCGGCCAGCTCGTAGAGGCAGCCGAGGTCGAGGTCGACGTTGACCATGCCCTGGGTGTGGGCCTGCACCATGTCGGGCTTGAACAGCTTGAACGGGTGGCGCAGGAGCCGTCCGCCCGTGCCGCTGCGGGCACCGATGTCCGAGCTGCGCATGCGCCAGGACAGGTTGACCCGAAGGTTCCCGTGGACCGCCCCCTGTTTGGTGAGCGAGACCGTCGGATGCCGCTTGGTCAGCTCGATCGCGTTCGACGAGGCGCTGCCCGAGTCGAACTGCAGGGCGCGGCTGCCCCTGATCCCGTCGAAGAATCCCATTCCCCTACCCCCCTTTTGAATACGCGGGCGGGGCGGCCCGGCAGTCCGCAGACCAAGCCCGGCCGCCCCGCAGATGGAGCGTTCCGCATTACTGCCGTGATCATGCCTCGGCGGCGGAACCCTCCAGTTCCATCCGCTTGTTGCGGCGCACGGAGGACCAGAAGGACCAGCCGATGAGCACCACGCCGACGAGGCCGGTGATGACCTCGTTGATCTCGTACTGGATGGTGACGAGCAGGAGCACGGCGAGCGCGCCGATGGCGTAGTGCGCGCCGTGCTCCAGGTAGACGTAGTCGTCGAGGGTGCCCTGGCGGACCAGGTAGACCGTGAGCGACCGGACGTACATGGCGCCGATGCCGAGGCCGAGGGCCATCAGCACGATGTCGTTGGTGATGGCGAACGCGCCGATGACACCGTCGAAGGAGAAGGAGGCGTCGAGGACTTCGAGGTAGAGGAACATGAAGAAGGCGGCCTTGCCGGCCATGACGACGGCCGTGACGGGCTTGCCGCTCTTCTTGGCCTCCTCCTCGGCTTCGTGCTCGGCCTCTTCCTCTTCTTCGAGGCGGTTCTCGAAGTAGCCGGACAGGCCGCCGACGATCATGTAGGTGATCAGGCCGAGGATGCCGGAGATCAGGACCGTCTGCGCCTTGTCCGCGTGGGCCCCGCCGTGCTGGTGGGCCTGGGTGGCGAAGGTCATCGAGGTGATGACCAGGACGATCAGCGCGATGCAGGCCGAGAGCATGTCGATCTTGCCCAGCTTCGCCAGCGGGCGCTCCAGCCACGCGAGCCACTTGATGTCCCGGTCCTCGAAGATGAAGTCGAGGAAGATCATCAGCAGGAACATGCCACCGAAGGCGGCAATGGACGGGTGGGCGTCCGTGACCAGCTGCTGGTACATCTCCTTGTCGTTCAGGGCCAGATCGACTGCGTCGAGGGGCCCGATCTTGGCGCTGATGGCCACGATCACGACGGGGAAGACCAGGCGCATGCCGAACACGGCGATGAGTACGCCGACCGTCAGGAAGATCTTCTGCCAGAAGGCATTCATCTTCTTCAGGATTCCGGCGTTGACCACTGCATTGTCGAAGGACAGCGAGATCTCAAGGATGGTCAGGATCGCCACGATCCCGAATGCGGTCCACCCCCCGTAGAACACCGCTGCGACCAGACCGAGCGCAGTGACTGCGAACGACCAGCCGAAGGTTTTGAGAACCACTGGCACCCCATCGTCTTGTACGGCTTTACGAAACGTTGACCCCGAAGTCTAGAGCGATGCCCCGGAGCCCCGACGCGTACCCCTGCCCCACTGCGCGGAACTTCCATTCGCCGCCGTACCGGTAGACCTCACCGAAGATCATCGCCGTCTCGCTGGAGGCGTCCTCGGTGAGGTCGTAGCGGGCCAGCTCCTGGCCGTCCGAGTCGTTCACCACCCGGATGAAGGCGTTGCTGACCTGGCCGAAGCTCTGTCGGCGGGCCTCCGCCTCGTGGATCGAGACCGGGAAGACGATCTTGTCGACCTCGACCGGCACCTTGGTCAGGTCGATGATGATCGACTCGTCGTCGCCCTCACCCTCACCGGTGAGGTTGTCCCCCGTGTGTTCGACGGAGCCCTCGGGGCTCTTCAGGTTGTTGTAGAAGACGAAGTACGCGTCTCCCAGGACCCGGCCGTCGCGGCACAGCAGCGCGCTGGCGTCGAGGTCGAAGTCGGCCCCCGTGGTCGAGCGCGCGTCCCAACCGAGACCGACCAGGACCCGGGTGAGGTTCGGTGCGGCCTTGGAGAGGGAGACGTTGCCCCCCTTGGCGAGTGTGACGCCCATGTTGTGGTCCTCCCCGGACGACGTGGTGATCGCGGCACGCTCGCGTGGCGGGCCGGTGGTGGTGCAGTGGTGCGGTGGTGCGGTGGTGCTGCTGCGGGGTGGTGCAGTGGTGCGGCGGTGCAAAGCGCGTCCGGCGCCGTACACACAGTGCACGGCGCCGGACGGGTGACTGCTGGCGGGCTCAGACGTTGACGCCGAAGTCCTGGGCGATGCCGCGCAGGCCGGAGGCGTAGCCCTGACCGATGGCGCGGAACTTCCACTCCGCTCCGTTGCGGTACAGCTCGCCGAAGACCATGGCGGTCTCCGTCGAGGCGTCCTCGGAGAGGTCGTAGCGGGCGAGCTCGGAGTTGTCGGCCTGGTTCACCACGCGGATGTACGCGTTGCGGACCTGGCCGAAGCTCTGCTGGCGGCTCTCGGCCTCGTAGATCGAGACCGGGAAGACGATCTTGGCGACATCGCCGGGGACGCCGGCCAGGTTGACCTTGATCGCCTCGTCGTCGCCCTCGCCCTCACCGGTGGTGTTGTCACCGGTGTGCTCGACCGAGCCATCCGGGCTCTTCAGGTTGTTGAAGAACACGAAGTTCGAGTCGTTGGCGACCTTGCCCTGGTCGTTGGTCAGGATCGCGCTGGCGTCGAGGTCGAAGTCGACACCGGTGGTGGTGCGAGCGTCCCAGCCCAGACCGACGATGACCGCCGTCAGATTCGGCGCGGCCTTGGTCAGCGAGACGTTTCCGCCCTTGCTGAGGCTGACTCCCACGGGTCCTCCATTGGGTTCATGTGTGGGGCGGTGCCCCGTCGTGCGGTTTCTACCGGGATCAACGCTTCGATCCTAGTGACGGGTTCCCGCCTGTCGGCGTCTTTCCCGGTGAACAGTTCCCGGAACCCGCCCGAGCACGGCAAGTACGGCGGGTACGGGCGGTACGGCGGGTACGGCCGGTGCGGCGAGCGGGCGGGTCCGCGGGGCGCCGTCCGGGCCGATGGCGTGCAGAGGCCGGCTCCTCAGAGGCTGTCGAGGGCCTTGATGTACTCGTTCAGGTCACGCGCGTCGGGCAGGCCGTTGACGACGGTCCAGCGCACGATGCCGTCCTTGTCGATGATGAAGGTGCCGCGGACCGCACAGCCCTTCTCCTCGTCGAAGACGCCGTACGCGCGGGAGGTCTCGCCGTGCGGCCAGAAGTCCGACAGCAGGGGGTATTCGAGGTTCTCCTGCTCGCCGAAGACCCGCAGGGTCGGCACGGAGTCGTTGGAGACCGCGAGGAGCTGGACGTCGTCGTTCTGGAAGCGCGGCAGCTGGTCGCGCAGCTCGCACAGCTCGCCGGTGCAGACACCGGTGAAGGCGAACGGGTAGAAGAGCAGCACGACGGCCTTCTCCCCGCGGAAGTCGGAGAGCCGCACGGTGGCGCCGTGGTTGTCCTTGAGCTCGAAGTCCGGGGCCTTGCTGCCGACCTCGATCGCCATCTCTCGCATCCCTTCGTTCCCGCATCCCCGGATTGGGCTGTTCGGGTGGGTCCAGCCTAGGGGGATCAGGTGTCCGGAACGCACGCACCCCGCCGACCGGAACGGATTCCGGCTGACAGGGTGCGTGTCCGCTTGGCTGCGGTGCGGCTCAGCGCTTGGCCTTGGCGGCCTTCGGCGTCACGAGCTTGGTGGAGGTCCACTCCTTGCCGACGGGCAGGCCCTTGGCAAGCGAGAGGCCGGCCGTCGTGGCGGCCTCGCTGATGTCGCTGGCCTCGACGTAGCCGTCACGGCCCGTCTTGGGGGTCAGCAGAAGGATCAGTGCGCCGTCCTCGACCAGCTCGGTCGCGTCGACCAGGGCGTCCGTCAGGTCGCCGTCCTCGTCGCGGAACCACAACAGCACCGCGTCGGCCACGTCGTCGTAGTCCTCGTCGGCGAGCTCACTGACGAGGTCTTCGACAGTTTCACGGAAATCCTGATCGACGTCCTCGTCGTAGCCGATCTCCTGGACCACCTGTTCGGACTGGAAACCCAGCCGGGCGGCCAGGCTCTCCGCGTGGTCCGCGGTCGCGCTCACGGGGTGCCTCCTGCTCATGTTCGGTGAATGTCTTCTGGCGGCGCGCGTACGCGCAGCATTGGGCGTAGTCCACACGGGCGGGGCGGATCGCGCAAGTACCCGGCCGCCGAGACCGTCGAAACGGTGACGATTGCGGCCGTCTCGCCGCAACTTTCAGCCTTCCCGCGTGCACCTCTGGTGATTCATCCCACACCATTCCAGCTCATTCGGCATCATCGGCAACGCTTACCGGCTTTCCTACCTGTTTGAGGGACCGAACGGTCTTCCGAACCCGGTGATCGTCCGGGGCGTAAGGTTGCGGTTCGGCCGGACGCGCCGCCGCCCGCCCTCCCGATCGCCGCGGACTCCAGTGATTACCCAGTGGTAGAGGTGACGATTCCGACCGAGCGTAAGACGATGGGAGGCGGCGAAACCCCATGGCACGACTCCCCTGACAGCGAAGGAACAGCGTGGCTTCCGCATCCGATCGCAATCCGATCATCATTGGCGGCCTGCCGAGCCAGGTCCCGGACTTCGATCCGGAGGAGACGCAGGAGTGGCTCGACTCCCTGGACGCCGCCGTCGACGAGCGGGGCCGTGAACGCGCCCGCTACCTGATGCTGCGGCTGATCGAGCGCGCCCGCGAGAAGCGCGTGGCCGTGCCCGAGATGCGCAGCACGGACTACGTCAACACGATCGCCACCAAGGACGAGCCGTTCTTCCCGGGCAACGAGGAGATCGAGCGCAAGGTTCTCAACGCCACCCGGTGGAACGCCGCCGTGATGGTCTCGCGCGCCCAGCGTCCCGGGATCGGCGTCGGCGGCCACATCGCCACGTTCGCCTCCTCCGCCTCCCTCTACGACGTGGGCTTCAACCACTTCTTCCGGGGCAAGGACGAGGGCGACGGCGGCGACCAGATCTTCTTCCAGGGCCACGCCTCCCCCGGCATCTACGCGCGCGCCTACCTCCTGGACCGGCTCTCCGAGCAGCAGCTCGACGCGTTCCGGCAGGAGAAGTCGAAGGCCCCGTACGGTCTGTCCAGCTATCCGCACCCGCGGCTGATGCCGGACTTCTGGGAGTTCCCGACCGTCTCGATGGGCCTCGGCCCGCTCGGTGCGATCTACCAGGCCCGGATGAACCGGTACATGGAGGCGCGCGGGATCGCCGACACCTCGAAGTCACACGTTTGGGCGTACCTCGGCGACGGCGAGATGGACGAGCCGGAGTCGCTCGGCCAGCTGTCGATCGCCGCTCGCGAGGGTCTGGACAACCTGACCTTCGTCGTGAACTGCAACCTGCAGCGGCTCGACGGCCCGGTGCGCGGCAACGGCAAGATCATCCAGGAGCTGGAGTCGCAGTTCCGCGGTGCCGGCTGGAACGTGATCAAGCTGATCTGGGACCGCTCCTGGGACCCGCTGCTGGCGCAGGACCGCGACGGGATCCTGGTCAACCGGATGAACTCGACGCCGGACGGCCAGTTCCAGACGTACGCGACCGAGACCGGTGCGTACATCCGCGACCACTTCTTCGGTGACGACCAGCGGCTGCGGGCGATGGTCGAGAACATGAGCGACCAGCAGCTGCTGCACCTGGGCCGCGGCGGCCACGACCACAAGAAGATCTACGCGGCGTACGCGGCGGCCAAGGCCCACAAGGGCCAGCCGACGGTGATCCTGGCGCAGACGGTCAAGGGCTGGACGCTCGGCCCGAACTTCGAGGGCCGCAACGCGACGCACCAGATGAAGAAGCTGACGGTCGACGACCTCAAGCGCTTCCGCGACCGCCTGCACATCCCGATCACGGACGCGCAGCTGGAGAACGGCGCGCCGCCGTACTACCACCCGGGCCGCAATTCGCCGGAGATCCAGTACATGCACGACCGGCGCAGCTCGCTGGGCGGCTACGTGCCGACGCGCGTGGTGCGGGCCAAGCCGCTCCAGCTGCCGGACGACAAGGCGTACGCGGCGGCGAAGAAGGGCTCGGGCCATCAGTCGATCGCCACGACCATGGCGTTCGTGCGCATCCTGAAGGACCTGATGCGGGACAAGGAGATCGGCAAGCGGTTCGTGCTGATCGCCCCGGACGAGTACCGCACCTTCGGCATGGACGCGTTCTTCCCGAGCGCCAAGATCTACAACCCGCTGGGTCAGCAGTACGAGGCGGTCGACCGCGACCTGCTGCTCGCCTACAAGGAGTCCCCGACGGGCCAGATGCTGCACGACGGCATCTCGGAGGCGGGCTGCACGGCCTCGCTGATCGCCGCGGGCTCGGCGTACGCGACGCACGGCGAGCCGCTGATCCCGGTGTACGTCTTCTACTCGATGTTCGGTTTCCAGCGCACGGGTGACCAGTTCTGGCAGATGGCCGACCAGCTGGCGCGCGGTTTCGTGCTGGGTGCGACCGCCGGCCGGACCACCCTGACGGGTGAGGGCCTGCAGCACGCCGACGGCCACTCCCAGCTGCTGGCGTCCACGAACCCGGGCTGTGTGGCGTACGACCCGGCGTACGGGTACGAGATCGCGCACATCGTCCAGGACGGTCTGCGGCGCATGTACGGCCCGGAGGCCGAGGACGTCTTCTACTACCTGACGGTCTACAACGAGCCGATCCAGCACCCGGCCGAGCCGGCCGACGTGGACGTGGACGGGATCCTCAAGGGCATCCACCGGGTGTCCGCGGGCTCGGCGGGCTCGATCGGGGCGCAGATCATGGCCTCGGGCGTGGCGGTGCCGTGGGCGCTGGAGGCCCAGCGGATCCTGGCCGAGGAGTGGAACGTCCGGGCGGACGTGTGGTCGGCGACCTCCTGGAACGAGCTGCGCCGCGAGGCCGTCGAGGTGGAGGAGCACAACCTGCTGCACCCGGAGGAGGAGCAGCGCGTCCCGTACGTGACGCGGAAGCTGTCGGGTGCCGAGGGGCCGTTCGTGGCGGTCTCGGACTGGATGCGCTCCGTCCCGGACCAGATCTCGCGGTGGGTGCCCGGCGCGTACACCTCGCTGGGCGCGGACGGGTTCGGCTTCGCGGACACCCGCGGCGCGGCCCGGCGCTTCTTCCACATCGACGCGCAGTCGGTGGTGCTGGCGGTCCTGACCGAGCTGGCCAAGGAGGGCAGGATCGACCGTTCGGCGCTGAAGCAGGCGGTGGACCGGTACCGGCTGCTGGACGTCGCGGCGGCCGACCCGGGCGCCGCGGGCGGCGACGCTTAAGGCTCCGGGGGCGGACGGTTGGACGGCTGAGCGGCGGGGGGGGGGGGGGGGGGGGGGGGGGGCCCCCCCCCCCCCCCCCGCCCCCCCCCCCCGCGCGGGCGGGCCCCCCCCCCCCCCGGTGGAGGTGT
>NZ_JBIVAL010000030.1:0-47630 GCF_044745505.1 Streptomyces sp. NPDC086989 | reverse complement strand
CAACAACACTTCAAGACCCCGAAGATCGCACGCCTCACAGGATGACGGAATCCGATGACGTTGCGTCACGAGACCACAAGATCAGTGCCAGAGCCTTTTCCCGTGTCGCTCACCGCAGCTGCCGAATCCCTCCCCGGGTTCAGCTCAGTTGGCCGCGCACAAGGTCAAGGAATGCCTGTCGGCTCGGATGGATGTACGCCCAGACCTTCTCATCCTGCGGCTCTCCCGGATCTTCGGGGCCCTTCCTGATCACCTCCTGCACCACGAACGCGAGGCTACGTGCCGCTTCGCTGACCTCGGCCGTGCACAGCACGTGGATCGTCTTCTGCGTCACCCACACCCTGTCGAGGACCTGCCTTGCCCGGCCCTGCCACTGCTCGTCAGTCAGGTTGTGGTGATACCGGTCCACCGCGACCCGTTCAGCTTCCTGCACCGCAGACAGAAACTCGATGAGGTGGGTGAGACGCTCGTTGCGGCGCGCCTCGGCAAGTTCCCGGACACTGCGGCGTGCCTCGCCGCGTTCCAAGGCGCGTCCTGCCGATCGCTGGGCCAGCATCGACATGAACCCACCGAGCAGGACGCCGACGAGCGGCGCAAGCGTTGTCCACACAACACCCGATACTATGACATCGATGACATGAACACGGCGTGGGGTTCGGGGTAGAGCGGCGCAAATGGCGGAGGAGCGCGTTGTCCTGGGCGGTTCTTGGCCATAGCGCGGACCGGGAGATCCGGCACTGGGCGGCCAAGATCGTTCTGTGACGAATGACCTGGACGCCCTGCTCACTGCACTGGTCAGACCTGGCTGGCTGGGCCGGATGCGGATACTGCGCCAGACATTCCCGATTCTTCTGGGGCCTGCGGCTGTACCTGGTGTGCACCCCGACCGGTATGCCGATCTTGTGGTCCCTTGCGAACCCGAAGCTGGACGAGCGCGAGGTGCTGACGGCGATGTTGGATCGTGAGCCGGACACAGTCACAGACCGCCCCGGCCTGCTGGTGATCACGGACAAGGGCTGCCCTCGTTCAAGCGGGAGAGACGTCGAAAGGGCGAGTCCATGCTGAAATCGGTGCGGCAACTGATCGAGTCCGTGAACGACACCCTCAAAGGCCAGCTCGACCTGGAACAACACGGCCGATTACGCGGTCCCTGATCGCCTACGACCACTGATCACTTCGGAATCACTCGTCTAGTCCGCGGTGCGCGGCGGCAGCCACCGGGTGATCCGGTCGAACAGCTCCACCAGCGGTTCGCTCACGTTCCTGCCGAACTCGGTGAGCCCGTAGGTGACTTGAGGCGGCGTCGTCGGTTCGACCGTCCTCCACACCAGGTCGTCCTGGACCAGCGCGCGCAGGGTCTGGGCGAGCATCTTCTCGCTGACGCCCTGGATGCTCTCACGCAGCTCGAAGAACCGAAGGTCGTTGTTCCGCAGGGAGATCAGCACCCAGATGCCCCATCTGCTGGTCACGTGGTCGACCATGTCGCGCGCCGGGCAGTCGGTGTGAAACACGTCATACCGCTTGTCCGCTTCGCCGCGTCCGAGCTGCACGCTTCCCGTCATGTGAGGAGCTTACCCAGGGGTATGTCCTTACTGGAAGTTAGCCCCAAGTCCTAGCGTCGGGGCCGTAGATGACGTGGGACGAACAAGGAGCTGATCATGATCGTGGTGACAGGAGCCACCGGGAACGTGGGCGGACCGCTGACGCGGACGCTGGCCGAGGCGGGCGAGCAGGTGACGGCGGTGTCGCGGAGTGCGGCGCCCGTTCCGGACGGAGTCCGCCACCTGGCGGCCGATCTTGCCGAGCCGGCCGGCCTGGAGCCCGCGCTCGCCGGGGCGAAGGCCCTGTTCCTGCTGCTCTCCGGTGATCTGCACGGCCCGGGAACCGGCCCGGCCGAGCTCATCGCCCGAGCCGGGGCGGCCGGGGTCCGAAGGGTCGTTCTGCTCTCCACGCAGGGCGTGGCGACCAGGCCCTTCGGTGCGACGCGGGTCGCGATGCGCGCCCTGGAGGACGTGGTTCGGGAATCCGGCATGGAATGGGCCATTCTGCGGCCGGGAGGCTTCGCCTCCAACGCCCTGTGGTGGGCCGGGTCCATCCGCGCACAGCGGGTCGTCGCCGCCCCGTTCGGCGACGTCGGGGTGCCGGTCATCGACCCGATGGACATCGCCGAGGTTGCCGCGGCCTGCCTGCGGGAGGACCGGCACGTAGGCGGTGTGTACGAGCTGACCGGCCCCGAGGTGATCACCCCGCGCCGGCAGGTGCAGGCCATCGCCGACGCGCTGGGCTCCCCCCTGCGGTTCCAGGACCTCACGCGGGACCAGGCCAAGGCCGCCATGACCCACAGCATGCCGGCGGAACTCGCGGAGGACACCCTGGACATCCTCGGCGCCCCGAGCGAGGCCGAACTGCGCGTCAGCCCGGTGGTCCAAGACGTCCTCGGCCGCCCCGCGCGTCCCTTCGCCGACTGGGCCACCCGCAACGTCGGCGCGTTTCGCTGACACGTGGTCCGCCCGGCACGCTCCGCCGCTCCGGCGGTCACCTGGCTCCCGCGAGGTGGCCAGTCCGCGCAGTGTCCGGAGCGTCGGCGGGGGCCGCGTCCCATCGGCACCGCCCGGGTCCGCCGCCCCGGGGCGGCGGGAAACCTGCCGGCCCCTCTGTTTTCGTATTTAGCTAATGTGCTAAGTTCCTGCGCATGAGCACATCAAGCGAAGACGAGGCGAGCGCGTTCAGGGCGCTGGCCGACCCGACGAGGCGTCAGATCCTTGAAGACCTGCGGGGTGGCGAGCTCGCGGCCGGGGAGATCGCGAGCCGGTTCGCGATCAGCGCGCCCTCCATCTCCCGGCACCTCGGGGTGCTCAAGGGCGCCGGGCTGGTCACCGAACGACGCGACGGCAACCGCATCCTCTACGCGCTTGCCGAGGAACGGCTGGCCATGCACATCGGACGGTTCCTCAGCGCCGTCTGCCCCGAGCAGGTGGTGCTGCGGCACACCAAGTGGCGCAAGGCCGAGGGGAGCGAGCCTTCGGCCGCCCCCTCCGCCGAGACCGACGGGGCGGCCGGCTCATGAGACACCTGCTGCAACGACACCCCCTGCCCATGCAGACGTCGTTCGCCCACTCCCTCGTACTCACCTACGCGCTGCCGCCCGAGCTGCTCACCCCCCTGGTGCCTCCGGGGCTATCCCTCGACACCTACCGTGACGCGAACGGCACCGAGCACGGGTTCGTCGCCGCCGCCGTGGTCGACACCCGGGCGCTGCGCCCGTCGTTCCTTCCCGCCGGGCTCGGCCGCGACTTCATCCTCACCGGCTACCGGATCTTCACCCGGTTCCCCACCCCCGGTGGCCGCACCATGCGCGGCCTGCGCATCCTGCGCAGCGACACCGACCACCGGATGATGGTCCTCGGCGGAAACCTCTTCTCCCGCTACAACTACCGCCTCGCCCGCATCGGAACCCGGACGGTCGGCCGGACCCTCGAGTTCAAGGTGGTCAGCGCCGACGGCCTGGCCGACCTCCACGTCCGCGCCGACCTGGCCGACACCCCCGCCCCGCTCCCCGAGGGGAGCCCCTTCGCGAGCGCCAAGGAAGCCCGCCGGTACGCGGGCCCGCTCCCGTACACCTTCGAGTACGAGCCGCAGACCGGCACGGTGATCATCGTCAAGGCCACCCGCACGCAGTGGGAGCCGGTCCCGGTCTCGGTCGACGTTCCCACCCTGACCTTCTTCGACCACGGACCGTTCGCCGGGACCAAGCCCGTTCTCGCCAACGCCTTCCACGTCGGCGATCTCGAATACGGCTGGGAGCGCGGCTACAGACGGGCACTGGACGGGGGAGCGCTGTGAGCACCGGAACCGGAACCGGAATCGGCACCGGCACCGTCCCGCTGCCCCCGCGCCCCTCAGGGGTGCGCGAGGTGATCGGATACAACTGGCCCATGTACGCGGGAGGGCTGGCCGCGATGGCCGGCGGCCTCGCCCTCGCGCCGCGCCTGCCCCGCGTCCCGGCCACCCTGGCCCGCACGGGCGCACTGGCCGCTGCCGCCCTGCTCATGGGCAGCACCGCCGCCTGCTGGTGGGTGTACGACCACTCCGAGTTGTACTCCCTCGACTGGCTGACCGGCCTGCTGCCCGACGGCCCCGGCGACCATCTCGTCATATCGACCGGTCTCGACGAGGTCAGCCACCCCCTGGCCCTCCGGTACCCCGGGACCCGTCAGAGCGTCGTCGACCTCTACGACCCGGCGCTCACCACCGAAGGTTCGATCCGGCGAGCCCGCCGGCGCGTGCCCCCGCGGCCCGGGACCCTGGCCGGCAGCCCGTCGCGACTGCCCGTCGCCACCGCCTCCCAGGACACCGTGTTCGCGGTCTTCGCAGCCCACGAACTGCGCCTCGCACCCGACCGGGAGGCGCTGTTCGCGGAGCTGACCCGCACCCTGCGTCCCGGTGGCACGCTCGTCCTGGTGGAGCACCTGCGGGACCCGGCCAACACCGCCGTCTTCGGCCCCGGGGCCTGGCACTTCATGCCCCGCCGCGAATGGCTCCGACTCGCGGACGGCGAGGGCCTGCGCTCCGTCACCGAAACACGGATCGCCCATCTCGTCACGGCCCTCGTCTTCCGCAGGGGCGCCGAGTGAACACCCTCTTCGCCCTGGAGTCCCAACTCCGCCTCGTGGGCCTCGCCCTGACCGGAATGGGCGCCTTCCACATCGTCCTGCCCCGTCTGGTGGACTGGCCCACCGACCTCGCCGGCACCAGCCTGCTGACCCGCCAGGTCTCCTACGCACACCTCTTCTTCATCGGCCTGACCTGCGTCCTGCTCGGTCTGCTGCCACTGTGCTACACGCCGGAACTCCTGGCCGGGACCTCCCTCGGTACGGCCCTGCTCGCGGGCCAGACCCTCTTCTGGGGCGCCCGCTGGGCCTTCCAGTTCGCCTACTTCTCACCCGCCCTGTGGCGCGGGGACCGCTTCCGGACCGCCGGGCACATCGCACTGGCCGTCCTGTGGACCTGGGTGACGGCCGTGTTCGCCTACGCCCTCGTCGCCGGCCCTTGAGCTCCGACTCCGTGGCAGAGCCGGGCCACCTGCTCCAGTTCGTCCGCCAGCAGCGCCGGGTCGCGGGGGCCGATGTGCGGGGCCGCGAGCGACCGCACGCGGAAGCGGTTGTCGGGGGTCAGCTCGTCGGCCTCCCGGATCATCAGGTCCTGGAGCGCGGGCGGGAGGGTGCGGTCCTCGGTGAACCGTACGAACGTCCGCGGGATCCGGCCCCACCTGTGGGGCAGGCCGCGGCCGTCGGCGGCCCCGATCGCGGCCGACTCGTCCGGTTCGAGGATGTTGAGCATCGTCCGGACCTCGGTGTCGGTGTAGTCGGCGCCCATCGCCTCCTTGGCGGTCCGGAAGAACTCCGGGTCGTTGCTCCGCCAGTTGACCCGCGTGACCCCGAGCTCGGGCGCAGTGGGGACGGGAGTCAGCTTGAAGATGAAGCTGTCGGCCGCCTCCGGGGTCGCCATCAGCTCTGTCACCGAGGCCCGCTTCGCCGGGCACAGGGCCGAGACGTACACGAGGTGCGAGATCAGCTCGGGCACCAGGTCGGCCACCGCGTTGACGGTGACGCCGCCCAGGCTCTGGCCGGCCAGGACCACCGGGCCGTTGCGGTGCGCCCGTCGCACCACCGCGGCCACGTGGGCGGCGCAGTCGGCCAGGGTCGTCCCGGCGATGGGGGAGGGCTCCGTACGCAGCCGCTCGAGGTCCTGGGGTGCCTGGTACGAGAGCGGGAGGTACGCGCCGGGGCCGTGGCCGGGCAGGTCGACCGCGACCGCCCGCTGCCCACGCAGCCCCAGTTCGGCCACCACGGGCGACCAGCCGTACGCGTTGCTGCCCGATCCGTGGACCAGGACGAAGGTGACCAGGGGTGCATCCGCACCAGCTAAGTTACTCATGAGTAAACTCTACATGCGGTCGTCCGTCTTCAGGTCGCTTGAATCCGGATTCCGTACCAACCGTTCACGTGTTCGCCGGCGGCGGTGACCATCCACGTGACCGTCACGTCTGGACACTTGCGCGGATGTACGGGAAGCGCCCAGGATGGGTCGTTCCATTCCGGAAGAGACTTGTTCTGATCGCCCGTCATCGACGACTGGGGGTTGCCAGGCATCCGTGACGGGCAGTTTTATGAGCCGCAGGACGGGCCTGAACCGGCCTCACACCAGGGGAGGTCACCACACCGGCTTGCTTGGGCATCCGGCACCGCAGCGCGCCACTACTACGGCAGGCCGTCCGGTGGCGCGCCGTGCTCTCGGCGACGAGGTGAGAAGAAGAACGGCAGGAGAAACCAACCGACTTCGCGCAGGAAGGCCGCTGGCGTGCTGGTCCGTACACCACGCGGGCCCAGAAGAGAAGGAGATTGGTCCCCATGGCAGTGCGTGCCGTCGAGCTCCCTCAGCTCTGGATGCCCTATCCGCTGCGAGTGAATCCGTTCCTGTCCGCCCTGCGAGAGGAGAGCGAATCCTGGGCGCGGGAGATGGGCATGCTGGACGGCCACCAGGGTCCGTCGGGCCGCCAGGCGATATGGACCCGCTCCGCGTTCCATGCCATGACCGTTGACCAGCTGACTGCCTGGACGCTTCCCGACGCCTCGCTCGCCGATCTCCGGCTCAATCACCGGTTCAACGTGTGGGCTCTGGCCTGGGACGACTACTTCGCCTCCGCCTTCAAACAGAACGGTGACCTCGCCGGTGCGCTGGCCTTCACCACCCGCTTACGCGCCTTCCTGCGTCCGGAATACGGCGCCCGGTTACCGGAGCCCACGAATGCGGTCGAGAGGGGAATTGCCGATCTGCAGCAATACCTCTTCCCCCCGAGACTGGCGCACTGGCGGCAGGAGTTCAACCGGGCCCTGGAGAGTTACATCGATGCGGGAGTCAAGGAGCTGGCCAACAGCCGCAGCGGCCGCGTTCCCCACCTGATCGAATACGTCCCGTTCCGCCGCGAGAGCTTCGCCGCCCACACGGCTGCCTATTCCGTCGAGTTGGCCACCGGCGCCCGAATACCCCGGCAGATCCGGCACACCCGGACCGTTCGCGCCCTGCTCGATGCGTTCATGGACTTCATGGGACTGGCGAACGACATCGCGTCCTATGAAAGGGAAGTCCACGAGGAACTCGACGTCAACAACCTCGTACTGATCGTGGAGACTTCACTCGGCATCAGCCGCCACGAAGCCGTACCCGCTGCCTTGAATCTGGTGAACACCCGCCTGCGTGACTTCGAGCACCTCAGACAAAAGGAACTGCCCCTGCTCGTCCGGCGATACGGGCTGCGCCACGAGGAGCGGGCCGAGTTGGCGAAGTGGCTCCGGGGAGCGTGCAGTTTCCTGTCCGGTCTCCATGCCTGGTACACGGGAGCACCCCGATACGCCGCCTCGGACGTCTCGCACCAGGCGTAACGGAAGCGGGCTCCGGGGGTTCCGACAGACACCTGTCGGAACCCCCGGAGCTGACGCTCGGTAGTCGCGGCCCTGGTCGTGCCGGCCTACCGCCTCCGCAAGAGGTGTCCGAGCCGCGTCCACCACGGGACGCGCGGTTCCGGCCGGCGTTCCGGCGCCGGGACGGTCGCCGGGGAGTTCGCCGGACGCAGCGGCGCAGAGGGCATCCCGTTGCTCCGTGCGGGCGGGACCGGAAGCGGGGCCGGGGCGTCCTTGGCCTGGGGCGGGCGGGCGGCGAAGTTCACGGGCAGGGCCGTGAGGTGACGGGCCCATGTGGAGGACCGCCAGGTCAGGCGATCCTCCGGGACGGCCAGGGTGATGTCGGGAAGGCGGGTGAGCAGGATGTCGATGCCCGAGTCGGCGATGATGCGGCCGATGTCCTGGCCGGGGCATTCGTGGGTACCGGCGCTGAAGGACAGGTGCGCGCGGTTGTGGTGCACGGGGGTCGAGGGATCCGGGCGGATCGCCTGGTCGACGTTCCCGGCGGCCAGCCCCAGCAGGAGCATGTCTCCCGTCTTGATCTGCTGTCCCCCGAGAACCGTGTCGCCCTTGGCCCAGCGGCCCGGGCACACCATCAGCGGCGGCTCGTCCCAGAGGACCTGCTCCACGGCTTCGGGCAGGGTCATCTGCCCGCCGGCCAGCGAACCGCGGAACCGGGGGTCGGTGACGACCATGCGCAGGACGTTGGACATGAGGTTGGCCGTCGTCTCGTACCCGGCGAGCAGGATGAGGCGCAGGTGGTGCACCACCTCCTCGTCGGTGAGGTTGGCGGGATGGGCCATCAGCGCGGAGGCGATGTCGTGCCCCGGGCGGGCTCGCTTGGCGACGACGAGCTGTTCGAGGCTCTCCAGCACATAGGCGTTGCTGGCGAGCGATGTCTCGGTGGCCTTGAAGAGGTCACGGGCGGCGTGTACGAGTCCGGGGCCGGACTCTTCCGACATCCCGAGCAGATGGGTCAGGGTGAGCATGGGCAGGTGCTCGGTGAACTGGCCCACCAGTTCAGCCTCACCGCTCTGACAGAACGTGTCGATCAGCTGGTGGGCGAAACGGGCGATGTGACGGCGGATCCCGCGGTGGTCGAACTGGCTGAGACCGGCCGTGACCGCACCGCGCAGGCGCTGGTGTTCCTCGCCGTCCGCGCAGACGCAGTCGGGACGCCAGCCGATCATCGGCACGAGGGGCGAGGTGGCGGGGTCGATCTCCCCGCTCGTCCAGCCGTGCCAGACGCGGGGGTCGCGGGAGAACTGGGTCGGGCGGCTGGCCACGTCACGGTTCTCCAGGTACCCCAGGACGAGCCAGGCGCGTACGTCGCCGTCGAGCAGGACGGGGGCCACGGGACCGTGGGTGGCCCGCAACTTCTCGTAAAGGCCCATGGGGTCCGTCGCCGCCGCGGCGCCATAGAGCCGGGTGGCTCCGTCGGCTCCCGTGGCGGTGTGGGCCGGGCAGCCCGCGGGCGGGGTCGGCCCGGGCTCCGCCGTGGGCCATCCGTGTTCAGCAGGGGGAAAGGTCATGCGGTCTCCTGGGCGGCGGCGAGGTTGCTCAGGTAGACCATCAGCGAGAGCAGGGCGTCGCGGCACGACGCCCGGTTCCGCGCGTCACAGGTGACGATGGGCACGGATTCGCTGAGGGCCAGAGCAGTACGCAGATCCGGTAGGGGGTATTGCGGGGCCTCCGGGAAGGCGTTGACGGCCACGACGAAGGGGACGCGGCGGTCCTCGAGTCGGGTGATCACCTCGAAACAGACTTCGATCCTGCGTGTGTCGACGAGGACCACGGCGCCGAGCGCGCCCTCGAAGATGCCGTTCCACAGGAACCAGAAGCGTTCTTGTCCCGGCGTCCCGAACAGGTAGAGCACCAGCTCCCGGTTGATGCTGATCCGTCCGAAGTCCATGGCGACGGTGGTGGTGTTCTTGCCTCCGGCGCCGGGGTTGTGGTCGATCCCCACGCCCGCCTGCGTCATGGTCTCCTCGGTGGTCAGGGGCGGGATCTCGCTCACCGACCCGACCATGGTCGTCTTGCCGACGCCGAAGCCGCCGACGATCACGACCTTGACTCCACTGGCGCCGTGAGGCAGCGGCGCATCGGTGCCGCGCGGGCCGGCGCCCCGCGCATCAGAGCTTGCGTAGTCCATGGATCACCGCCTCCAGAAGGCCGCGTTCGGGAAATGCCGCCACCGGCACGGGTGCGATGGCCTCGACCCGCTCGTCGTCGACGAGTTTGGAGAGCAGCGCGGTGACGACGCTGAACGGAAGGCTGAGGTAGGCCGATAACTCGGCCACCGAGAGCGGGTACGTGCACATGGAGAGGATGGCCGCCTGCTCGGGCTGCATCGCGGGCTCGGGCTCGGACCTCGCCGCGATGAGCGTGACCAGGTTGAAGGTCGTGGCCGTGGAACCCGGGCCCCCCGTGATGACGTAGAGCGGGACCGGAGTGCCTTCATCCCAGGGGTCCTGGTCGTTTGATGTCACATCGCCTGCCCGACGTCCTCACGGGGCGGGCTGGTCATGTGCTGGCCGATCCGGACCACCAACGTCCGCATGCGGTCGCCCAGGAGCCCGGCATCCACCTCCTGGTCGGCCAGCACCGCGAGATAGGCCCCGGGGCCGGCCGCCATCAAGGAGAAGTAGCCCCCGTCGGCCTCGATCCCGACCATCCGCGTCGAAGCGTCTCCGTGCGGGAACATCTGCGCGATGGCCCTCGCCAGGCTCTGGATGCCGGAGCAGGCGGCGGCGATCGCGTCAGCGGTGTCGGGCGCCGTGTTCGCCTGCCCGATGCACAGGCCGTCCGACGACAGGACGACCACGTGTCGCACGTAGGGGACTCCGCCCACGAGCTCCTTGAGCATCCAGTCCATGTTGGGCAGTGGCTGCACGTTACTCAACCTCATCTGACGGTTCGCTGGGGGGAGTGGAAGATTCGGCGACGGACTTCTTCTCGCCGTTGAACGCCTCCCACATCAGACCCGGCTGGCGGGAGGTACCCGAGGTGCCCCAGGAGGCAGTCGGAGCGACGGGGGGCGGAGGGGTCGCCAGTACGACCGGCTTGGGGACGGGCGACTCGCGTCGTCGTTGTGGAAGTCCGTTGGTGGTCTTCCTCACCTCGCCGGAATCCATGACGACGTCGCGTACCGGCGTCGGCGCCGGCCGGGACGGGACCGGGCGCACCGTGCGCTTTCGGACGGCCTCCTGCGGCCTCGCGACGGGCTGCGGCATCGTGGTGATCAGACGCCGGGGCACGAGGACGACGGCCCGAACGCCTCCGTAGGCGGAGGTGCGCAGGTCGACCTCGCAGCCGTGCTCGTGGGCCAGCCTGCTGACGACGGGGAGGCCGAGCTGGGTGACCTCGCCCAGAGCCGAGAGCTGGATGCCCGACATGGCCTGCGCCATGACGCGTCCGATGTGCTCCCGGACCTCCTCGGTGAGTCCGACCCCGCGGTCCTCGATCTCGATGGCGATGCCGGAGGGCACCTCGCTCGCGGTCACCTCCACCGGGGTGTGCGGCGGCGAGAACGTCGTGGCGTTGTCGAGCAGCTCGGCGAGCAGATGGATCAGCGGCTCGGCTCCGGAGCCGATCACGGCCACCTCCGTCACCGCCTGCAGCTTCACGCGGGGATAGTCCACGATGCGTGACATGGCTCCGCGCAGGATGTCGTAGAGCGGAATCGCCTTCGACCACTGACGTCCGGGCCGGGCGTCGCCCAGCACCGCGATGCTGGCCGCGAGGCGGCCGATCAGCGCATTGCGATGGTCGATGTCCTGGAGACCGCGGGAGACCACGACATCCGTACCGTGGAGGATCTGCATGGAGTGGAGATCCTTGGCCAGCTGGTGCACGATCGCCTGGACCCTGCGCGCGACCGCCACGAGTGCCCGCTGGGAGGCGTCGCGTGTGTGCTCCTCGCCCTCGACGGCCTCAAGGAGCGTCTGCAGTGCACCCCTGAGCGCTTCGGTGAACTCGCCGTCGAGGTGGTCGCCGAAGGTGACGGCCTGCAGGATCTCCGACGCGGGGACGCCCTTGTGCAGACGGGCTACGGCCGCGGGAAGAAGCTCTTCGGCGAGCCAGACCGCGGTCGCCCGCTGATCGGTCAGGCGTCCGATCAGCATGGCCTCGCGTTGTGCGTGGTACGCGTCGGCCTGGGCGCTCACCTGTGCGTGGCGGGCCGCCTCCGCCGATCGCAGCCGGCGGGCGCTTTCGGCCGAGGTGATGAGCGTCAGGACGACGCCGGCAACGCCCCACCAGGCAAGTGGTGTCCGTATCTGTGCAGGGCAAATGACCAACGCTATGGCCGAGGCTCCCGCCAGAACTGCGGGAGGAAGCAGCCATGCCCGAGTATCTGTGGTGGGCCGGGCTCTGGACATTGCACCTGCACGAAACATCAGGGGCCCCTATACGGTCTGAAAAATGAGCGGACTGAGGCGAGGTGGTGCGCCGAAAGGAACGACGGCCTCCAGTGGGGCGGATATGCATGCTCCGATGGGGCCCGAGGGGTCGCTTCGAGAGGGCGCCGATGGTCGCTTCTCTTCGCAGCCACGCTCCGTCCGCGCGCACCACGGCGTCCATGACTCGCCGTGAGCGCAGCGCAACACATCGGGGAGCATAGTCAGTTCGGGTTCGTCATGTGACTTTGCCGTAATGACAGCCGCCACCGGTCATTCCGAACCCATAAAACGATCAATCGCCCGCACCTTAGGTGTAATGAAACGATCAGATTCTGACGTCCGTCCGCTGCGGCTCCCGATTCCCGGCCCCCGATCCGCCGCGTGGGTGCGCGCACCGAAACGGAGCGGAATCAGCCCCTGTCGGTCGCCGAGCCCCAAAAGTGGCGCGTTTTCGCGACCGTCGCACATCTATACGGCTCATTGGCCCCACGGGACCGGGGGCGGGCCCGGTGCCGCGGCGCTGCGCCGGGGTCTGCGGGCTCGGGGCCGGTCCTCGGCCTCGGCCTCGGCCTCGGTCCCGGCCCGCCCGCGGGCCCGTCTGTCGTGTGGGCGTCGGCGTGACCGGCGCATGGCCGGAACGGAAAAAGTTTTCCGCGAACGCCCATGGAAGAGCCGCCGGTTGGGAATGCTGCGGGTAATCTCCCGCCTCTGCTCGACTCTCCGTCACCACGTCGTCCGGGCGGCCCTTCCGTTCTGAGCTCTCGGGAGGTAACACGCCATGCAGACAACCCCCACTCCGCAGCCGGCCCGCAGCCGCCGCGAACTCCTCACCGGCCTCGGTGCGGCCGCCGCGGCCCCGCTCCTCCTCGGTGGCACTGCCCGGTCGGCCCCCCGCAACGGCGCTGCCCACCGGCCCGTCCCGGCCGCCCGTACGATCCTGCTCCGGGGCGCCGCCCTGGTGCTCACCATGGACCCCGCCTCGGGCAGCGGCCCCCTCGGCTCGATGGAGAACGCCGACGTCCTGATGCGCAACGGTGCCATCGCCGCCGTCGGCACGGCCCTCCAGGCTCCGCCCGGTGCCCGGGTGGTCGACGTCTCCGGCAAGCTCGTCATGCCGGGCTTCGTCGACGCTCATACCCACCTCTGGCAGGCGGCGATCCGCGGAGGCTGTACCGACGGCAACCTGTTCGGCTGGTTCGAACGTTGCACCGACCCCGCGCGCGGCCGGCTGACCCCCGCGGCGCTCCACAGCTTCGTGCGCCTCGCAGCCCTCGACGCCGTCCAGTCAGGCGTGACCACCCTCGTGGACTGGTCGGACATCTTCGACTACGACCTCATCGAGAGCTACGTACGGGCCCTGGCCGGCACCGGGGTCCGGTTCACCTACGCGATGTTCCCGCCCAGACCCGACGCGGTGCTGGTCACGAAGGTGAAGAGGGACCTCGTCGACCCGGTACCGCTCGGTGCCCTCCAGGTCGCCACGCACGCGGCGCGGGCAGCCCAGGACCTCAACCGCGCGCACTGGGAGGCCGCTCAGGAGCTGGGGGTCATGCTCAACTCCCACGTTCTGGAACGCCCGGAGCAGCGCGCGGACGATCCCATCGGAGTCCTCGCCGACATCGGTGCGCTGGGACCGCGGCTCCTGGTCAACCATGCGGTCCACCTGACCGACGAGGAGATCGCCGCTGTGGCGGACCATGACGCGCGGGCGGTCCACTGCCCGCTGAGCAACATGCGGCTGGCCTCCGGCGTCATGCGCCTTCCGGAGTTCAGACGACGGGGGGTCAAGATCGGGCTCGGGTTGGACGGCGGCACCAACGACACCTCGGACTTCCAGGCGCTGATGAAGACGGCGATCGGCCTGCAACGCGCCCGCGCCCTGGACGCCGGGGTGTTCCCGCAGGTGCCCGACGTCCTGCGGATGGCCACCCTGGGCGGCGCCGAAGCCCTCGGCATCGCCGACCGGGTGGGCTCCCTGACCCCTGGCAAGCGGGCTGATCTGGTCGTCATCGACCCGGCGGCCCTGAACTTTGCGCCTCGTTTCGAGTGGGCCGGCCAGATCGTCTTCAACGGCCGGCCCGAGAACATCGACTCCGTGTTCGTGGACGGACGTCCGCTGAAGTTCGGGGGCGCACTCGTCGACGTCGACACGAGCCGCGTGGTACGGGAGGCCGAAGCGGCGGCCACCCGCCTCCGCATGGCCGGATAGGCAGCCACCGGGGTCTGTCCGGCCCGTCTCGCCGAGAGGAGATGATGGAACGCGAGCGCCGCAGTGGCGCCGGGGGTCCACGGAGGCGGGGCAATGATCGAGGTCGGGCGGCAGGGCGCGTTCAGCGTCAACTGTATTGGCATGGAGCGCCTGCCGTTCCCGTTGAGTTTCAGCGTCCACGAGGCGGAGGGGACGTGGAAGGTGGCCGCCGGCGCGGCGCAGGCGGGCGAGTTGGCCGACCTGCTCGGGGATGCGGCGCACGGCTCGGTCGCGGTGGTGTCGCTGGAGACCAACTCCTTCCTGGACGAGAACTGGCAGACGCTGCCACCCTCACTCATCGCGGCCGATCTCGGCGTGCGGTGCTCGGTCCACCCCCTGGGCCCCTGGGCGTCCGGCACGCACGGGCTCGCGGAGGAGATCCTCGTGCTGGACGGCGACCAGCTGCCCCGTCTCCTCGACGGCACCTGGCTTCCGTACGAGCTGACCCTGATCGACGTGCCCAAGGACGTGACCCCGGAACGCCTTGACGAACTCGCCCTCGTGCTCGGCACGACCGACTTCGACGAGCCGCTCCTGGGCCGCCTGGGAGACTCCTCCCGGTTCTGGTTCTCCGGCCACGACGACTGCTACGTGCTGCTGGAAACCCGGGATTCAGCCCTGCCGGCCGCGGTTCTGGCCCGGCTGCTGACCCTGCTGGCCGGCTCCGCCGTCGCCGCCCTCACGGACGGGACCTCCGTCCGCGTTCCCGAGCCCGGGCCATGGCTGCCCGAGCGGCTGATGGCCACTGCACCCCACTGGATCGGAGCCGTGGACACCGCCACCGAGGAGCTGGTGACGATCCGGCTGGCTGCCCTGCCGAAACCATGGCGGCTGGACGTTCCGCTTCCGCAGCGGGCCGACCTGACGGCGGCGCTCGACGTCCGGGACGGCACCTGGCGGATCACCCCCGCAGGGTGACCCCGGGAGCCGCCTCCGAGGGGGTTCCGGGCGTGAACGGGACGGGGACGGGCCACAGCGGGGCCGACGCCGTGCCGGCGTGCTACGCGGGCGCAGGCGGGCGCGCGGCGCCGGGAGGAACGTCGCGGCAGCGCGCAGCGCAGGGCCGCTGTGGCCCCCCGGCTCCGCGCCTTCGCAGCGAAAAGCGGCCGGCCACCTGGCGCCGGAGGCACGCACGACGCCGAAGGCGGCCGCGACGGCTGCGGTGTCCGCGCACCCGAGCCGAGGACGACCGGCCCCGGCTTGGTCACGACGCCTCCCAGAACGCCGCGCCGGTCGCTACGCCGGTCGGCCCACGCCGAGCTGCGAGCCGGCTGGACCGTCCCTACCGTGACCGGATGATCCTCAGTCCGTCCGTACGCAGGCTCCTCTCCCGTGCGGCCGCTCTGGCCGCCGGTGTGGGCGTCGTCTTCACGCCGTCGCTCGCCGGCGCGGCCCCGGCCGAGCCCGCGCCCCCGCGGGCAGCGGCTCCGCCGGACCCGGCTCTCCTGCACCGCCCCGGCGTCCACCTGCGGCCACGCGAGGGCGCCCCCGCCCTACCCGACGACATCTCCGCGCTGTCCTGGCTGGTGGCCGATGCCGGCAGCGGTGAGGTTCTCGCCGCCCACGACGCCCACCGGGGCCTGCCGCCGGCCAGCACCATGAAGACGCTCTTCGCCCTGACCGCCTTGCCCCACCTGCCGCGTACCGGCACGCACACGGTCACCGACGCCGAACTCGCCGAGGTGGGCGAAGGCAGCAGTCTCGTGGGCCTCGACGCCGGCCGCACCTACCGGATCGCAGACCTGTGGAAAGGCGTCTTCCTCAGCTCCGGCAACGACGCCGTCCACGTCCTGGCCGACATGAACGGCGGCTGGACGCAAACGGCCGCGGAGATGCAGGCGAAGGCCCGCACCCTGGGAGCGCGGGACACCCACGTCGTCTCCCCGGACGGCTACGACGCCGACGGCCAGGTGTCCTCCGCGTACGACCTCGCCGTCTTCGGCCGGGCGGGCCTCGCCGATCCCGATTTCGCCCGGTACGCGGCACTGGCCGACGCCCCGTTCCCCGGGGACACGGACGCCGAGGGCCGGCCGAGCTGGACGTACGGCATCGAGAACACCAACCGGCTCCTCACCGGTGAGGACGGAGTCGAACGCTACCCGGGCATCATCGGCATCAAGAACGGCTACACCTCCGGGGCCGGATTCACCCTCGTCACCGCCGCGCGACGCGGTGGCCGCACCCTCCTGGTCACCGTCATGAACCCCCAGCAAGGCGGCGCCTTCGCCGTGTACGACGAGGCGCGGGCCCTGATGGACTGGGGCTTCGCCGCCGCCGGACGGGTGGACCCCGTCGGATCGCTTCAGCCGCCGCCGGCCGCTGCGCCCACCCGCACCGGTCCGCCTCCCGTGGCCGCCGCCGCGTCCTCCGCGGAGCCGCTCACCGGCTATGTGTGGTCGGCCGTCCTCCTCGCGGGAGCCGGCGGCGCAGCGGCCGTCGTGTACCGTCTCCGACGCCGACCGCCGCACCGGGAGCCCGGTTCCCACGCAGGACCGGACGCCGGCTGAACTTCCGCCCGGCCGCTGCTGCGGGGCCGTCCGCTCCGCGCTCCCACCCCGGCGGGCGCGGAGCGGGCCCCCGACCCGCCGGGCTCCCGCCCCGCGGCGGCGGGCTCGACGCGGTCCTGACCGTCCGGTTACGGCGGCAGATCGGGATGAGGAGGGGCAGGGGTGAGGGATCTCGACGTCGTCAGGTTTGCGGACCGGGCGCGGAGCGTATCGGTGGTTCTGGAGACCGCGGCAGGCGGCGGAGGACGCCACGGGGGCTGGCACGAGGCCGAGATCGTGATCGAGACGGGCTTCGTCGGCGCGCGCCTGCCCGTGCACTTCACCGACTCCGACCTCGCGGACCTCACCGCGTTCCTCGCTGCTCGGGCGGCAGCCGAGGAGGACAGTGCCCTCCCAGACGGGTCGATCACCGACTGGCCCGCCGCGGGCCGAAGCGCCTACCTGCGGCTGCGCGCCGCCGACCCGTTCGTGGTGGAAGTCCGCGACCCGGTACAGAGCGGGGTGACGGTGACCGTGCCGTTGCAGCTGCGCGACGGCTGGGCCACCCGCGCCGCCTCCCGACTCGGCCGACTGCGTGCCGCGCTCGCCGACGGACACTGAGGGCGCGGTCGCCCGTATGTGGTGCACGGTCCGATACCGCGCCGATGCCCCTCGGCGGAAATCAATGAAAACGGGTCGTGGAAATACCCCGGAACGCATTCGCGTCCCGGGGTATTTCGTGAACGGTCTGGTCGCCGAGGGGCGGCTCAGCCGTCGTACCACCCGTACTGGGTAATCGTTCCGTGACCGCTGCAGCTTCCGCCGAAGTCCCAGAATCCAGGATTCTGTAGCGGGCCGTGGATGTCCGTGCCATCGCTGCAGTGGGTCCATGCTCCGGTACGGCCGTAGTCGACAGTGACGGTCGCGCGCCACGAAACGCCGTTGAAGTAGTACGTGTTGAAACCGTGGTTCGGGACGTGCATCGGGGTGATCTTCCCAGGTACGGGCGCCTCCCAGACGACATGCTCCGTCACTTTCGTACCCGTCGGCGCGGGCGTCGCGGCCTGAGCCGCACCCCCGAACACGACCGTGCCGGCCAACGCCGCGGCGCCGCCGAGCGCGAGGGCGATCGTCTTCCTGTTGCGCATGGACTGGTTCCCCCCTGGTTGGATTTGTTGTCTGCACGCTATTTCAGGTTCTCCAACAGGGTCAATGGCGCCTGACGGGTCCGAATTGGCCAAAGAGAACGGCGAGGCAAGTGGAACCTTTTCTTTGAATACCCGTCCAACGGCCTTTCCCTGATGGGTGCCGCGCCATTCCCCTCGGTACCCCGCGATCGGAATCCGGAGCCCGGACGGGGGTGATGACAGGCGTCTCTCTCCCGGATGGCGCGGACCTGCTGGAACCACCGGTCGTGAGCCGGACACCACACCTCCGTTTTCATGGCCTTACGTCCGGTTCGGGGCGGTCGGGCCGGAGCCTGCGCCGTCGGTAGCCGTCGGTGTCGGACGCGGCTCACGGCGTGCGCGGGACACAGAGAACGGCCAGCGCGGCGGCGACCAGGTACGCCGCCGAGCCGGCGGCCATGCTGAGGCGGATCCCGTCGGCGAAATCGGCTGAGGCTGCCAGCAGGGTGCCGCCGAGTGCCACGCCGGCCGCGCTGCCGATCTGGCGCGTGGTGTTGAACAGGGCGGAGGCGGTGCCGGCGTGCGTCTCCGGGGCGGCGGACAGCACCGTCGCGGTGGTCCCGGTGAGGGTGAAGGAGGTACCGAATCCCGCGGCCGTCATCGGGGCCACGAGCAGCCAGTAGGACGGGTCCGGCCCGGCGGCCGCCCAGCCGGCCAGGCCCGCGGCGCCGATCAGCATGCCGGTGATCACGAGAGGGCGGTGCCCGGTCCGGCGGGCGAGCCGCCCCGACAGGGCCGAGGCGAACATCGACATCGCCACTGCGGGGAAGAGCGCGAAACCGGTGCGCAGGGCGCTCATTCCCCGCTCGTGCTGGAAGTACAGGCTGGCGGTGAAGACCATGCCGTAGAAGGCGAAGTTGAACAGGAGCCCGATGGCGGCTCCGCCCGCCACGGGGCGCTTGCGCAGCAGCGAGAGCGGTAGCGCGGGACGGCGTGCCAGGTGCTCGCGCAGGACGAACAGTGCGCACGCGACGAGACACAGTCCGGCCGAGGCCAGGACCAGCGGGGCGGTCCAGCCGAGCCGGCCGGCTTCGTTCAGGGCGGTGGTGAGGAAGGTGACCAGTGCGACGAGCGCGGTCTGGGCGGGCCAGTCCAGCGAGCGGCCGGGTCGGCGGACCGAGGCCGGGACATGGCTCATGGTGAGCAGGAGGCACAGGACTCCGACCGGCAGGTTGACGAAGAAGACCCAGCGCCATCCCAAGGTGTCCACGAGCAGGCCGCCGAGCAGCGGGCCCGCGGAGGCGGCGATGCCGGCCATGGAGCCCCAGAGCCCGTAGGCACGGGCCCGGTCCGCCGGCGACCGGTAGGCCTCCTGGAGGAGGGCGAGCGAGGCGGGGACGATGAACGCGGCGCCGGCCCCTTCCAGAAGCCGTGCGGCGGTCAGGACGATCACGTCCGGGGCGAGCCCGCAGGCCGCCGAGGCCGTGGTGAACACGACGATGCCGACGCAGAAGACGAGCCGGTGGCCGAACCGGTCCCCGAGTGCCCCGCCCATGAGCAGGAGGGCGGCGAAGGCCATGGTGTAGCCGTTGGTCACCCACTGGACCGCGGTGACGGAGGCGGAGAGGTCCCGCCCGATGACCGGGACGGCGACGTTGACGGCCGTCAAGTCCAGAATGACCATGAAGTAGCCGGTGCAGACCGCGATGAGCGGGGCCAGGCTCCGCCCGGGCCCGACACTCTCCTGCGGGCCGCCCGCGGGCTCTCCCTTTCCAGGCTTCATGGCGGCATGCTAGGCGGGCATATCGGGAGATACGCCTAGTTACACGGGCAACTTCTACGGGGATGTGATGTCTCGTGGCTCATGACGCCCTGGCTGCCGGGCTCGCCCGGGGCCGATCGCGCCGACGGGCGAGGGGACCGGGCAGAGTGCCCCGCACGGCAGCCCGCCCCCCTACGCCGTCGCCGTCGCCGTGGTGTGCTTGCGCGGGTGCGTGATCCCCAACGGCGGGAGGCCACCCACCACAGATCGCTCTTCCATGAGCCCGCGGGCCAGGGCTGAGAGCGCCGGGTCTCGAGGACGTGGCCGTCACCGACGGCAAGCCCGTCGCGAACCGATGACAACGCGGATCAGAAGCCGGCGTGGCCGTGGCGACGGGGGCGGATAGCAGCCAGCAGCTGAGTGGCGCCTGCCCGGTGTCGGCGTCGCTGTCCGATGTCCCAGCCCTCTTGCCAAGCCAGTTGGGTTCAAGGAACTTTGTGAGGAGCTCAGTGCCCCATGCCGGCGGGGCGAGGGCGCAGGCAGCCCTGTACGTCCTGCTCGGAGAGAGGGTATTGGATGGCAGACAATCCCAGGTTACGCAGGATTCGCCGTGCTCTTGCATGGAGCGGTGCGCTTCTCGTGTTCATGGGCGCAGTCGCGGTGACACCGTTCGTTCTGAATTTCGTCGCGCCCACCACCCTGGACTGGAACCGTCTGAGCGACATAAGCCAGTCATACGGCGCCGTGTCACTCGTGATCTCCGCTGCAGCCCTTCTGGGGGTCGTGACCTCCATCGCGTTCCAGGCGAAGCAGGCTCGACTGGAAGGCGAGCAGACGTTCCGTGCAGCCCATCGGGAGCTGACGATGCTGACCTTGACCGACTCGGCACTGCTGCGTTGTTGGGAGCCGCCGAGGATTCCGACAACCGAATCGAGGTGGAAGCAGCTCATTGTCACGAACTTGATCGTGAGCATGTGGGCCAGTGACCATCACCTGGGACGTCTCAACGACAGCGCGCTGCGGGTGGTGCTCGGAGCGCATTTTCGAGGGGAGGTGGCACGAGCGCATTGGGAGAACAGCGGTCCCATGTGGCGTGACCACATGGCTGCGCTGGAAGACCCGCGCCGCATTCGCTTCGTGGAGCTGGTGGACGAGGCGTATCAGCATGCCGGGGAGACAGGACCACCAGTCCTGGACGGCGAGTTCTTCACTCCTGGGGACTGAGGTCCGTCGAAGGGACGACTCAGCCTGCATCAAGCCGGCGCCGGAGCCGCAGCAGTGCGGTGCACCGCCCGAGCTGCCATGGTTTGAAGCCGTGTGAGGGCATGGCGGTGACGGAGTCACCGATGCGCCGGAAAGTGCGCTCGTCCTCGCCGGGGCTGGCCTGGACGGTGCCGGCGAGTGCTGCGCCCACTGGACGTGGTTGATGTTGCCCTCGGCAGGGGCGACGGCCCACCATTCCCCGGGCGGGAGCGCTCCGCCGGCCAGCTCGTCCTCGGCCCACTGCGACCCTTGCCGTGCCCGCAGCAGCGGTTCCCGCAGCACGTCCGGCACCGCGTCGTCGTTGGCGTGGATCTCGCCGACGACCTCGTCCAGACTCACGCCCCGGGCGTGCGAGGTGTGGCGGTCGCGCAATGTGACCCCGGCGGTCGTCACCGCGGCAGTCACGTCGGACAGGAGGGTCGTACCGGCGTCGAAAGGAATGACTGTGCCCCATGGTGGGCTACTACATCCGCCACCTGGTCGGCAGGCACCGGCTGGGCTGGCCGTCGCGGTCCGACCTGGGCGCGGTGGAGGGAACGCCTCCGCTGTGGTCTGCCTCTCCCCGGACGAAGACCGCCTCCCGGCGGTCTTGACCGGCTGTCCGACAGGAGAACCGCCGTGCCGCTCCCGTTCCGTCGCACCCGCCCTCGTACGCCTGCCCGCGTATCCCGCCTCGCCGGGACCTTGGCCGCCGTCATCGTGGTGGCGTCGTCAGCCGGGGCCGTGTTCGCCGTCCGGGAGGGCCGCGCGCCCGGGCTCCTGCCGGAGGGGAGCTGGGGGCCCTGGACCGACGGGGGGATCGAGGGTTGGTCGACGCACGTACGTGTCAACAACTGGGGCGACGCGGCCGAGGCCGACATCCACTACGGCAAGGCCGAGGATCTCGTGCTGCAGGCCCATGGGAAAACGGCCAGCGTGACCAGCATGATGGAGCCCACCGTCTTCACACTCACCCCCGCTGGTAGGCTCACCGCCCGCCGCCTGTCTGCACCATGAGCGGATCGGTGAGCCGGGGCTGGGGGCAGACGTATGTGCGTAATGGACACTGCGGCCAAAGAGGCCGCAGTCGCTCGGTTCCTCCGCGAGTATCCGCAGACAGGGCGAGCCGAAGGCGACCACCCTGCACTTGTGGGCTGCGCCGATGCCGGCTGGTCACAGATTCCCGGTTGTCCTGCCGGAATCCCGGTCCTGCTCCGCGGGCTCCTCGATCAGGCCGCCGGCCCCGAGGCCCTGCGCGTGCTGGGCAACGTCCTGATGAACGGAATCTTCCACCCGAGCGCGGCGATGCCGACCGCCCTGCCCTTCCTGATCCGCCTGGCGGCCGTCCCCGACATCGCGGCGCGCCCCGGCGTGGTCGAGCTGCTGACCGTCGTCGCCGAGGTGACCCGACCCGTCGAAGCGGACGACGAAGGCCAGGCCGGGCTGTTCGGCAACGACTGCGATCACCCGGAACGCGCATGGTGCCGGGCCGCGTTCGCCGCACACGCCTCTGAACTGAGCGCATTGCTGGAGGACGAGAGTCTCACGGGCGCGCTGCTCAGCGCGGACGACCGCGAGTGCCTGCTCAAGGCTATGGAACCGCAGCCAGATCCGGTCTGAGCACCACAGGACTTATGGGACAGGTCTCAGGGGCCGACCAGCAGTGCGGCCAGTTCGCCTTGGCTGCTCGACTGGTGCAGATCACTGACCTGGCCGTCACCGACTTCGACGACCCGCCACACCCCGTCCGACCGAAGGGCCAAGTCGGTTGTGATGAACCGGCATCCCAGGCGCCGCACCGCAGGCCCGATGCTGTCAAGGTCGGGCTCCAGCCCGCGCTCGAACGGGCTGTCCGGATGGGGAGTGAACAGCCGGGGTTCTCCATCCAGCCACCAGACGCGCACCTCAGCCGCGACGGACTCAAGCCGCGGGAACGCTTCGAAGGCACGGAGTACGATCCCACCGGTCAGGAACTCCTCCTGCAACTCAACAAAGCGCTGTACGACCCGTGTCAGCTGCACGGTGTCGGCCAGGTCGGGAATGAAGCACGCCTGCTCCCACTCGTGTTTGCGGGATTTGACGTAGTCCTTCACGATCGCCGCCCCTGGCGGCAGAGGCTCGGAGAGAGCCGCCAGGTCTTCAGCGGTCAGCACCTCATCAGGTCTGGCGGGGCGCCACACGCTCGCGGGCGTGACTTCGGCGAAGGTCGCATACCAGCCCGGCAGCTCGTGAGCGGTGCGGTACTGCTCCGGTGTGACGATCAACTCGGCGCCGCGCCGGCGCAGGGCCTCATCCAGTGCGGCGTATCGGTCGCCGGGAATCATCCAGCCTCGGTACCAGACGTTTCCCAGCCCATCCGGAACGTGTGCAACAGCCTGTCGCGCGTCGCCCTGCAACAGCGCGTCGTGGTCGATCAGCCCCACTGCCCCGCCACGGGCGCGGACCTCTCGTGCCTCCAGCGGGAAGTGTTCGTCTACGCGTCGAGGGTTCAACGAGTCACGGCAGTACAGGACGGGCATCGGCATGACCGACACGCTACGGAACCTCCGGCTCTCGAGCCACTGGTTTCGTTGCTGCAGAGCGTGGTCTGCCAAGGGAAGCCGCATGAGCCACCCGGGGCCGCAGGCCCCCACAACCCACGCCCCCACAACCCACGCCCCCGCCCGTCCGCCCGTCTGCGTCCCCACCAACTCCCGCTGATCTGAACGGCATTACGATCGTCGCCATGACCTCCGCACTGATCCTCATCGACCTGATGCCGCGCATCGTCGCCCTCCCGCTCGCACCTCACTCCGGCGACGAAGTGCTCGCGCGCTGCCATGCACTGGCCCGCTCGTTCCGGGAGAGCGGACGGCCGGTGGTGCTGGTCCGGGTGGAGCGCCCGAACGTCGCCGAGCAGCCGCCGGGCAGCGACTTCGCCGATGGCCTGGTCCAGGACGGCGACATCGTGGTGGTCAAGCGGACCATCGGAGCGTTCTACGGCACCGACCTGGACGAGCAGTTGCGCAAGCTCGGTGTGGACACGTTGGTGCTCGCCGGTCTGGTCACCACGATGGGCGTCGAGTCCACCGCAAGGGCGGCGGCCGACCACGGCTACGAGGTGGAGTTCGCCGCCGACGCGATGTCCGGACTGGCCGCGGACGAGCACGAGTTCACCGTGAAGCGGACCTTCCCGCGCTTCGGCGAGGTACGGAACACCGCCGACTACACCTGACGCAGCCCAGCCGCATCCATCCCCTCCGCCCGGGCGGCGCCCGCGTCCGGCCGGTGGTGCGGTCGGCGGACCGGTCCGCACACCTCGGCCGGGCGAGGCATGCGGCTCCTCCCATGCGCCCCCACCCCGGTGACCCTGTCCTGCGAACTCAGCTTCATAACTGCTGATGCTGGGGGCCAGCAGAACTGTCTATTGGCCTTCTGGATCAGTCACTTGCAGGCTGATCACATGCAAAGCGCAACGGAACCCACACATGAGCAGGCTGTCCGCAAGGCCGCCATCGCCGCCGAACGCCGCGAGCCGGCGAACCTCTTCGACGCCCTGAAAGCCGACGACCGCCACGCCCGCAGCCCGCGTGTGGGCTGGGCGGCCCGCGAGGTCGCCGCGCTCTCCCTCCCCGCCACCCCGGACGCACTCCTGAAGACGCGGGGCAACCTCCACCGCGTGAACGGCGCCTTCGGCCGGCGTGTTCCACCCGGCCGATTCCGCGGCGACGCGGCCCGCCGCTTCCCCGGGCGGTGAGGGCTGTGCGACGCATCCGACTCCTCCGGGCGATCGCCCTCTTCTCCACCGGCCTGCTGGCCGGCGCCTTCGGCTACGGCGCCGCCAACCTGGTCCCGACGTTCAACGCCGTGCCGATCGAGATGCGGCTCGACTTCCACGCCGAGCTGATGAAGATGAACGGCATCACCATGCAGGCCGCGATGGCGGTCTCGGCCCTCAGTGCCCTGGCCCTGGCCGCCTCGGTACGCGGCCGGGCGCGCCTCCTGGCCGGCGCGGCGGGGCTCCTGACGGTGTCCGCCTTCCTGATCACGCGGTTCGGGAACGTCCCGATCAACGGCCACATCAAGCAGTGGGCCGCCACTGCACCGCCGCCCGACCACGCGGAGATCCTGCGCCGTTGGGAACTCTTCAACGACGCCCGCACCGCCACCGCCACTCTCGCCTTCGGGCTGCTCATCGCCCTGGCGCTCCAGCGGTCATCCGGCGAGTGCGGCGGGCAACAGGGCCGATGCCCGCATCTGGTCTGAGTCGGATGTGAGCTCCCAGCATGACGGTACGGGGACCGCGGCGGCCAGGACACAGCCGATGTGGAACCCCGCCATGCCGGCCTTGGTGTCGGGCACCTGTCAGCAGCCACCGGAGGGGGCGGGCGCGGCTGCGACGGTGAGCGTGGCCGGAGCGGCGCAGCATCCCCCACCGGCCTGCTCGGTGGCTTCCGGCTCGTCGAAGAGGCCCGCGCCTCCGCACACGCCCGTCTCGGGGAGCTTGAGTTCGACGCGCTCAGCGGCCTCGCGGTCACCGGCCAGGGCGGCGGCGACGGAGCGGACCTGCTCGTAGCCGGTCAGGGCGAGGAAGGTGGAGGCGCGGCCGTAGGACTTCATGCCGACCAGGTAGACGCCCTTCTCCGGGTGGGAGAGCTCCTTGACGCCGTGCGGATGGACGGTGCCGCAGGAGTGCTGGTTGGGGTCGATCAGAGGGGCCAGCTCCACGGGTGCCTGCAGGCGCTCGTCGAGACCGAGCCGGAGCTCGCCGAGGAACGTCAGGTCGGGGCGGAAGCCGGTGAGGGCGATGACCTCGTCGACCGGGTCCAGGCGGCGGCCGTCCTCTCCGACGAGGACCACCCGGCCATCACCATCACGCTCGAAGGTGTCGGTGCGGAAGCCGGTGACCGCCTCCGCGTACCCGCCGTCCACGGCGGCCTTGGCGGCGAGGCCGAGGGCGCCGCGGGCGGGGAGCCGGTCGGCATCGCCGCCGCCGAAGGTGGAGCCGGAGATCCCGCGGCGCAGGATCCACATGACGTGCGTGCCCCTGCCGACCTCGGACTCGGCGAGATCCGCAAGACAGGCCACAGCGGTGAAGGCGGATGCGCCGGATCCGATGACCGCGGTGCGCTTGCCCGCGTACCGGGCCCGGATGGTGGGGTCTTCGAGGTCCGGGACCCGGTACGTGACCCGGTCGGCAGTGGCCTTCTCGCCGAGGGCGGCGAGGCCGCTGCCGCCGGCCGGGCCCGGGGTGGACCAGGTGCCGGAGGCGTCGATGACGGCGCGGGCGAAGATCCTCTCCTCGCCGCCGGGTCCGGTGAGGTGGATGACGAGGGGCCGGGTCTCGCGGTCGGCGTCGACGATGCGGTCGCGGCCGGCGCGGGAGACGCCGGTGACGGTCGCGTCGTAGCGGACGCGGTCCCCAAGGGCATCGGCCAGGGGCTGCAGGTAGTGCTCGGCCCAGTCGCCGCCGGACGGGTAGGTGGCGCCGTCCGGCTTCACCCAGCCGGTGGGGGAGAGGAGCTTTTCGGCGGCGGGGTCGGTGACCTCGGACCAGGTGGAGAAGAGGCGTACGTGCGACCACTCGCGCACGGCGGAGGCGGCGGCGGGTCCGGCCTCCAGGATCAGGGGCTCGATGTCCCGCTCGATGAGGCGGGCCGCCGCGGCGAGTCCGGTCGGGCCGGCGCCGATCACGACGACGGGCAGGGCTTCGGTGGATGCGTTCACAGCGGGCTCCCTGTTGATTCGATGTCTGTCGATGTCCTGTCGAATCCAGCGTGATCCCTGAATCGACGTTCGTCAACATAGACATCTGTCGAAATCAATCGGATGATGGAGCCATGACTACGAAGGTGTTGCCGCTGCTGGAGCCGGAAGCCGTGGCGGTGTGCTGCCCGCCCCTGTCGGAGCGCCCGCTGACGGCAGAGGAGGCCGAACGGACCGCCGTCATGTTCAAGGCCCTGGGTGACCCCGTGCGCCTGCGCCTGTTCTCACTGGTCGCTTCGCACGAGGGCGGCGAGGCGTGCGTGTGTGACATCTCCGACGTGGGGGTCTCCCAGCCGACCGTCTCCCATCACCTGAAGAAGCTGCGGGAGGCAGGGCTGCTGGCCTCCGAGCGGCGCGGCACCTGGGTGTACTACCGGGTCGAGCCCGCGGTACTCGCCGCCATGGGCCGACTCCTGACCCGGGCGGCCTCCGCATGAGCATCACCATCGCGCCGCTGACCGAAGCGCACGCGGATGAGGTCCTGGCGATCTACGAGGCGGGGATCGCCGAGGGCGACGCCACGTTCGAGACCGCGGCCCCCACCTGGCAGGCGTTCTCTGCGGGCAGGCTCCCGGAGCACCGCTTCGCCGCTGTCGGCGAGGACGGCAAGGTCCTCGGCTGGATCGCGGCGAGCGCGGTCTCGGACCGGTGCGCGTATGCGGGCGTGGTCGAGCACTCCGTCTACGTCCAGCCCGCCGCCCGTGGACAAGGTGTCGCCCGGGCGCTGCTCCAGGCGCTGATCGACTCCACCGAGGCCGCGGGGATCTGGACGATCCAGTCCGGCGTCTTCCCCGAGAACCGTGCGAGCCTGGCCCTCCACCAGCGGGCCGGCTTCCGGGTCATCGGCACCCGCGAGCGCATCGGCTGCCATCACGGCGTCTGGCGTGACGTCGTACTGCTGGAGCGTCGCAGCCCCAACGTGGGGTGAAACCTGTCGATGGGTCCGAGGTCTCGTCGGTACGGCAGCCGGTACATCCGGTGCATCCCGCACATCCGATGCATCCCGCACATCCGGTACGTCCGAACCCAAAGACACGCACCGAACCGCGCCGCGGCAGCGGCCCCTCCACCCCGTCTCCCCATCCCGCCACCCCCTTGAAGCCCCCAGCCCCAGCCCCCGCCGCAGTCGCCTCACCCCCAGGAAGAACAGATGTCCTCCGCTCCCACCGCCTCCGTCCTGTTCGTCTGCATCCACAACGCGGGTCGCTCCCAGATGGCGGCCGGGTTCCTGCGCCACCTCGCCGGAGACCGCATCGAGGTCCGCTCCGCCGGCTCCGTGCCCGGTGAGCAGATCAACCCCTCCGCCGTCGCCGCCATGGCCGAGCTGGGCATCGACATCTCCGACCAGAAGCCGAAGGTCCTCACCCCCGAGGCCGCCCAGGCGTCCGACTACATCATCACCATGGGATGCGGCGACGCCTGCCCGTACTTCCCCGGCAAGACCTACCTCGACTGGCGGCTCGAGGATCCGGCCGGCCAGGGCGTCGAGGCCGTCCGTCCCATCCGTGACGAGATCAAGGGCCTCATCGAGGGCCTGATCGCCGAGATCGACGCCGGGTCGAAGGCCTGAGACGGACGACGCGGCCGAGGCGAGCCGAGGGACGGCGTACGTAAGGTCACCGTCACGGGCTCCGCCGCCGGATACACAGCCCCCCTGCGCATCCTCGGCATCCGGCCGAAGCCCTGCTCTGCGCCGGCGACGGGTCGGCGATGGCGTTGACGACGGGCGGGGGTTGGCGACGAAGGGGGGTGAGGCTGCGGGCGATGCCCGGCGAGCCCCTCCGGTGGCGGGGGAACTCCACACCAGGCCCGCTGCGACGGAGTCCGTGTGTGCATCGGATTGCGCGCCCACGACCGCTGCGGGCCAGATGCCGTCCTCGGCCACCCGCACCGGCAGTCGGCCGGCTCCGGGGCGGCGTCGGCGCGGCCCGCGGCGGGCGGGACTCGCTTCTCAGGCCGCGCCGACCTCCGCGGCCTCCGCTGCGTCGGCCGCCTTCGCGGCGGCCGGTCGCGGCTTACGGACGAGCGGGACCGTCGCGCACGCGGCGAGCAGGGACGCCAGGGCGACCGCGTACCAGCCGTTCCGGAACGCGGTGACAGCGTGTCCGGGAGCCGGGGTGCCGAGGACACCGACCAGAATCGCGACGCCGAGGACCGCGCCGATCTGGCGGCCCATCGAGGTGATGGCCGAGCCGGTGGCGAAGCGGGCCGGTGGCAGGGCTGCCGCCGACGCCCCGGTCAGGACCGGGAGCGTCATACCGACGCCGAGGCCGGTCAGCAACATGCCGGGCAGGAGCGAGGCCGCGTAGGCCGAGCCGGTGTCGAGCGCCGCGGCCCACCACAGGATGCCGGCTGCGAACAGGACGGTTCCCGCCAGCGCGATGCGGCCCGCACCGAATCTGGCGACGGCGGGGCCGATCCGCAGCGCGACCGGCGGCACCAGCAACGGCCCCGGCGCGATCGCCAGGCCGGTGCGCAGAGCCGAGTAGCCCCACACGCCCTGGCACCACAGCACGGCGCCGAGCAGCATTCCGGCGAACGCGACGGTGAACAGCGCCAGGGCCGTCGCCGCGGAGGCGAACGCCGGAACCCGGAGCAGTGGCAGCTCGACGATCGGCACGGCGTGGCGGGCCGAGCGCAGGACGAACCAGACGCCGAGCAGCACTGCGACGGCCAGGCCGCCGAGGGTGCCGGCACTCGTCCAACCCCAGTCGGGAGCCTTGACGAGACCGAGCGCGAGCGTTGCGATCGAAGCGGTGAGGAGCGCAGCGCCGAACAGGTCGGGCAGGGGACTCTTCTCCGCCCCGGCGCGTCCGGGGGTCGGCAGCACCTTGACACCGAGGGCGAACGCCGCGATCCCCACGGGCACGTTGACGATGAACACCCAGCGCCATCCGGCCTCGACCAGCAGCCCGCCGGCCACCGGACCGAGTCCGGCGGCGATTCCGCCGATCGACGCCCAGGCCCGCACTGCCCCGGCGCGCTTTTCGGGTGCCGTCGTGGCGAGCAGCAGCGCGAGCGACGTCGGCATCACCAGCGCAGCGCCGGCGGCCTGCACGAGCCGTGCCGCGACCAGCGTCCCGATGCTGGGAGCGACGGCGCAGCCGACCGAGGCGAGGGTGAACACCGCCAAACCGGTCAGGAAGACCGGCTTGTGGCCGGAGCGGTCGGCGACGCGGCCGGCGACTACGAGGAGCGCCGCGAAGACGATCGCGTAGCCGTTGAGGACCCAGGAGAGGGAGCCGAGGTCGCTGCCGCCGAACGAGCGGCCGATCCCGGGGAGGGCCACGTTGACGATGAAGAGGTCGAGGTTCGACATGAAGACCGCGGCGGCGACCGTCGCGAGCACGGCCCGGGACGCCCTTAGTGGGTTTGAAAATCCAACTGTCATGGCCCGGAGAGTAGCCGGGCGAGTTTGAAAACACAACGCACTCGGGGGAGGATGGGGACGTGACCTCGAACGCGAAGCAGAGCGAGAACTCGGTTCCGCACCCCGACGTACCCGGACGGCCGTGCTCCGCCGCCGCCGCGCTGCAACTCGTCGGCGAGCGCTGGGCGCTCCTGGCGATCCGCGAGATCTTCTACGGCAACCAGCGCTTCGACCGGATCGTCCGCAACACCGGCGCCCCGCGCGACCGTCTCGCCGCCCGACTGCGCGCACTGGAGGAAGCGGGCGTGGTCGAGCGCCACGCCTACAGCGAGCGCCCATTGCGCTTCGAGTACCACCTGACGGAAGCGGGCCGCGACCTCGCACCGGTGATGCACGCGCTGTTGGCCTGGGGCGATCGCTGGGCGGTGGACACTCCGCCGGTTGCCTTCCGGCATCGCGGCGGGCCCGGCACCGAGCACGACCTCGACCTGAAGTCGACGTGCCGGACCTGCGGTGAGGAGGTCGAGTCGGGCAGTCTCACGATCGACGTGCGGGCGCCTGGATGGGATCGGGCGGGGCCGGTCGAAGGCTCCTGAGCTCAGCGGCGATCAGTACGGGCTCGCTCCAGCGGGGTGACCCATCCGTGGCCGTCACGGGCGGAGACCCCCGCATTCCTCCACGACGCCCTCGGTCGGCCCCGGCGGCCGCCGACGAGCGAGCCCGGTGGACGTGCCCCGGCGGCCGCCGGATGTTCGGTGACGGGGCAGGCAGGGATGGGGCGCTGAAGGGCTTCGGCCCGCAACCCGGCACCCGGCGACCGCAGTGCGGCAACCGGGAGAACCGCAGACAGTACCGACTCCTGTCCGCCACGGCGTGGTCGACGGCCCGGTCCGGTCACTTTCGCCAGAACAAGTGGTGAGCCACCCCGCTCGGGCTGGGAACGACCTCAAGGTGGAACCGGTCCAGCAGCTCATCAGGGGACTCCCAGAGTCGCACTCCGGACCCCAGCTTCACCGGGGAGACCACGACGTGCAGAGTGTCGACGAGGTCGGCGTCGAGAAACTCCCGGATGGTGCTGGCCCCGCCGCCGAGTCGGACGTCCTTGCCCTGCGCCGCCTCCCGGGCCTGCTCAAGGACCGCCGCGGGATCACCGCCGACGAAGTGGAACGTGGTGTCGGAGAGCGTGAACGAAGGACGCTCGTAGTGGGTCATGACGAACACCGGCGTGCGGAACGGGGGCTCGTCACCCCACCAGCCCTGCCACTCGTAGTCCTGCCAGGGTCCGCGCTGGGGCCCGAACTTGTTGCGACCCATGATCTCGGCGCCGATGTTGCGGGCGTAGTCCCGCGTGAAGTAGTCGTCCAGTCCCCGGCTTCCTCCGGGGGCGGTGCGCATGGGCCAGCTCGCCGTGGCGCCGGCCCAGGCGAACAGCCGCTGGGGATCCACGTGACCGAATGGCCTCTCGAGTGTCTGGTCCTCTCCGGCGCCGATCCCGTCGCTCGAGACGTTGAAGTTCTGGACTCTCAGCAGCTGGGTCACGTGTTCCTCCTGTGTTGTCGACAGCGGTGGTAAGACTCGCCGGACCGGGAAAACTCATCGCTGATTCCGTGACCGGTCTGAGACGCCGCCGCTGCCGGGTGAGCCGAACCTTGAGGTTTGCGCAGTCGGGCGGGCCCCTGCCGTGAAGGGCTGTCCGCGGTCCGCTGTCCGGGGCCGGTCCCAGAAGTCCTGCGTCTGAATCCCTCCCCCCGAGACGGAGGGTTGCGGCTGCGGACTCCGCCGCGATGATAAATGTGTCGGGTACACCGAGGGCACTCGGCTCGCCAGAGAAGCAGCTGAGACCGTTTGGGAGCCACTCCTGGTCATCGCCGACTCCCGTGTCGTACGGTCCGCCGTCCGGCACGGGCCAGGTCTTCGGGCGACGCAGGCCCCAGATCGTGTCTGTCCCGCCTCCGACACGCCCGGTCCTGCGACAGCAGGAGACGACGGGCCCGGCGCCGAGCCCGACCGCGACGATGTCAGCCCACAGCCCAGTGCTCCGAAAGCCCCGCGCACGCACGATAGTTGGGCTGCAGACGACGTTCCTGTGATCGTCCTCGCTCTCATCGTCCTGGCGCTGATGATCGTGGGCTTGGCGTCCAACGACAGCGTCACCTGCCTCGGCGGAGCCACTCGCTGCGGCGTTCCCTGACATCTCGCCACCGCATCCCAACCATCGGGTGCCTGGTAATCAAGCCGAGCCCGTGTCGGCCGTGGGGAGGTGTTCGGCATCGATATCGGCATCCTGAATTTCGATGCCGGCGAGATCAAGAGCGTGGGATGCGCGGGGACCAGCTTGGTCCGGTCCAGGTGCTGACGCCGAAGGAAGGCGCGCGAGGGACAGTCGACGGAGATGATGACAAGTCGGCAAATTACTTACCAGGACGACAAGTTGTTTGCGTGGTGACCGGTTGGTCGCCGCGCCGGGCTCGATCGCGCCGACGGACACGCCCACCGCGGAGGTGGCCGGCGCGAGGGACTCCGTAAACCCCTCGACCGCAAAATTGGCTGCGCAGTAGGCCTCTTGCCCGCTCTCCAGCTCCAGCGTGCCCTGGTGACCCGCGCCCGCGTTATTGACCAGGGCGTCCAGGCAATCGAGGCCGGTCAGGCGCTCCTCGACCGATGCCAGGTCGGTGACGTCATGGGCGCCCTGTGCTCGCAGTTCGAGGACACGCCGGCTTGCGCGGTGGCCGAGAGCTCGTGACCAGGACCGCCGCCTGCCTCGCCAGGGATCGGACTTCCCTGTGCTGGTGGGTGCGCCTGCGGGATGTCCTGGGCGCCTGCAGGATGACGTGGGCTCCGCACCCTCGACAGCCCCGCAGGATCTGCGTCATCATTTAATTGCACTGGCGGTGCAATAGTGGAAAGGTGAATGCCGCTCGAGAGCCCTCCGCCCGTCCTCGCGCGGTCCTCGGATGAAAGGCTCCACATGCCCATGATCGTCCGCGTCCTGGCCGTCCTGGCGGCAGCCGCCCTCCTCCCGCCTCTGGCGGCCGCGGCCCCCGCCGCAGCGGTGTCCGTTCCCGCCGTGGCCATACCGGGAGACCCCCGCGGGGCGTCATTGACGCAGTTCACCGGCCACGCAGCCGCACCACGCCCGGTGACCGTCCCCGCCGTCCCGCAGAACCCCTTCATGGCTCCCAACGGCTCCAGCAACCTGCACGGGGACGCCTATCAGAGCGACACGTACACCGGACCCGGCCCCACCGGTCGCGATCTCACCGTACGCAGCAGACTGCAGGGCGGGCTGTGCGGCTCGGTCACCTTCGACTCCCGAGGCCGGATCGTGACCGTGTGCATGACCCCGGAACACGCTCCCCGGCTGATGCTGCTCGATCCGCACAGCCTCGCGTCGATTGCCTCCCTCACCCTGCCCGGCAGGGCCGGCAGCAGCCCGACGGAGGTCTCCGGAGGCGGATACTTCTACCTCGACCAGCGTGACCGGGCCGTCATCCCGACGAAGGACGGCACCCTCCAGATCGTGGCCGTCCGGGGCGACACACTTGTCACCGAGGCTCGCCACGACCTCAAACCGGTGGTCGGCGCCAGCGGAATCGTCTCCGTCCTGCCCGACTGGGCGGGCAGGATGTGGTTCGTGTCCGAAAGCGGCGTGGTCGGCGTACTCGATCCCTCCACCGGCGCCATCAGCTCCCACACACTCACGGGGGAGAGCATCGCCAACAGCATCGCGGTCGACGAGTCCGGAGGCGTTTTCGTCGTCAGCGACCGGGCCCTCTACCGCTTCGACGCGAACACCGAAGGCAGGCCCGTCACCACGTGGCGGTCCCCCTACGACAGGGGCTCGCGACGGAAGCCGGGCCAGCTGAGCCAGGGCAGCGGTACCACCCCCACCCTCATCGGCTCGGCATCCGGCCCGGACGGCGGGTACATCGCCATCACCGACAACGCCGACCCGAGAATGAACGTGCTGGTGATGACCCGCGGGACCGCCGGACCCCACGGAATCTGCACACAGCCCGTGTTCGCCCCGGGCCGGAGCGCCACCGAGAACAGCCTCATCGCCGTGGGCGGCGACCTCGTCGTCGAGAACAACTACGGCTATGCCGTCGGCGGCCATGCACTGCTGAAGGGCGTGCTGGGAGGGCGCCAGGTGGACACGGAAGCCGGCGTGGCCCGTGTGCACGTCGACTACACCTCCCGCACCTGTTCCCTCGTCTGGTCCGACACCGGCGAGAGGATTCCCAGCGTCGTCAGCAAGGTCTCCCTGGCCAACGGCCTCCTCTACACGTTCACGCACCCGACTGCCGCCGAACTGCGGACCGCGGACCGCAAGGGCACCGCGGCGGCCCCGGACGCCTGGTACCTCACCGCGCTGGACGTCCGTACCGGCAAGCGGGTCTGGAGCCGCCTGATCGGCTGCGGCCCCCTGTTCAACAACCACTACGCACCGATCACCTTGGGCGGTGACGGCTCCGCCTACGTCGGCGTGGTCGGAGGTCTCGTCCGTATCGAGGACTCCTGACCCGGGAGAACGCCGGCCCGCCCGCCACCGGCGGCGCGGCACGGGGCCCGGACGTGCGACAGAAGCCGGCCTCGGCCCCGCGTGGGGCACGAATCGCGCCCACACGGATACCCCAATTCCCGGGTTCCAGCGCCCCGGCCCCGTGCGCGGTGGCCTGACGGCATCACGCCAGGCCACCGGGATCCTGTCCGGTCGATCACGTGCGAAGCCATATGAGGGTTGCTGCAGTGCCTGCAGTGCCTGCGCTGCCTACGGTGTCGGCGCTCAGAGCGGCTTCGTGAGAGCCGATGCGCTCGACGCCGGGCCGCCGCAAAACAGAAGCATGAGCGGCCCCACCCTGGGTAGCGGCCGTATGTAGCGCACCCGTGGATTCCGTGGCGGAGGAGGTGCCGGCCGTGATCGCCGAGAGGGACGGATGTGACGGGCCCGCCACGCCCCCCGGCCGCAGCGTGCCCCTGCCCCACGACCACACGCAGGCCATCCTGGAGACCACGAAGCGCGTCGCGGCTCTGTTGAAGGCCTCCGGAAAGCGGTTCGCGCTCGCGGGGAGCGTAGCCGCGTTCGCACACGGCCTGCCAGCCAGCTTCCAGCACGACACCGACTTCTGCGTCCGTCGCGAGGACGCCGGCGAAGTGGTCCAGGCGTTGGAGGCCGGCGGCGTCACCATGCGCCAGGCACCCGAGGACTGGCTGGTCAAGGGGTGTTCCGAGGGGGAGGACTTCGATTTGATCTTCGAGCTCGCCCGGCGTCCGGTGAGTACGGAACTGCTCGACCGGGCCGAAAGCAGGGCGGTGGACTCGGTGTGGATGCCGGTCCTGGCGCCCACCGACCTGATGGACAGCCGGCTTGCCGCGCTGTGTGAGCACTACTGCGACTTCGGCGATCTGCTCCCGATGGCCCGCATGCTGCGGGAACAGATCGACTGGGACCGGATGTACCTGGACCACCGGGACGCGCCGTTGTCCGACGCGTTCCTCTACCTCCTGGAACGGCTCCGTGTCATCGAGCCGCGGGAGCGGCGGGAGGAGCCATGACGGCGGGAGGGCAGATCGAATACCTGATCCAGCACCTGCGGGACCGGCTGGCACGCGAAGACATCGCCGAGCTCGGCGTACGCGTCGAGACCCGTGGGCCCGCCGTACACGTCTGGGGCAGTGTCACCAGCACGGATTGTCGCGCGGCGGTCCTGCGGATCGCCGAGGAGGAACTCGCGGGTGTCCCGTGGCACGCGGACCTTCAGGTGAGCTGTCACCAACCGCCGGACCATCCTGAGGAGCTGTCGTGATCCGCGTGGCGGCCGTGGGGGACATCCATCTCGCCCCGGGGGACGAGGGCGCCCTGCGGCCCGCCTTCGACACCCTCGGGAGCTGCGCCGATCTCCTGCTGTTGGCGGGCGACCTCACCAGGCACGGCACGCCGCGAGAGGCGCAGGTGGTCGCCGGGGAGGTGGCGGGACTGCCCGTGCCCGTGGTCGCCGTGCTCGGGAACCACGACTACCAGAGCGACCAGGAGGCGGCCGTCACCGGGGAACTGACCCGGGCCGGGGTGCACGTGCTGGAGGGGAACGGCGTACTGCTGGACGTGGACGGTTCGCGGGTCGGGGTCGCGGGGACCAAGGGGTTCGGCGGCGGCTTCGCCGGACGCTGTGCCAGCGAATTCGGCGAGCCGGAGATGAAGTCCTTCGTGCGCTACACGCGGCGGTGCGCGGACAACCTCGCGCGTTCGCTCGGTGAGCTCCGGGGAGCCGGAGGCACCGTCCTGATCGCGCTCACGCACTTCTCACCCGTGGCGGACACCCTGGCGGGTGAGCCGCTGGAGATATATCCGTTCCTCGGCAGTTACCTGCTGGCCGAGGCGATGGACCAGGGGGGTGCCGACCTCGCTGTCCACGGCCATGCGCATATGGGCACCGAGCACGGGATGACGGCCGGCGGGGTTCGGGTGCGCAACGTGGCGATGCCGGTCATCGATAGGGCCTTCGCCGTGTACCACCTTGGATCAGGCGCCGCATGAGTCTGAGAACCGACCCGAACGGTGGCGTCAACGCTGGCGTGGCGCCCCTGCGGCGCTGACGCCTGCACATCGCACGATTCCAACGCGATCGGTCACCCGCGATCCCACGGTCTCACCGCTGTACGCCGCTCTCACCAGCATGCCCCCGGCCCGGATCGTCGTCGCAGGCGCAATGCACGGCTGCACTGGCTGGCTCACCGGGACCAGGCCCAGTCCCCGCCGAACCGCCCGCGGAGGATCCGACCGAACTCCTGAACGGATCGATGAAGCGCGGGTCCATGGCCTGGCCCGTGCGGAGTAAGTCAGGACGAAGGGGTCGAGCAGGGGCGGTCCCAGCAGGGCATGCCACTCCGGTAGGACACGAAGGTCTGGACGAATGACGGGCGCGAGCGCGAAGAATTCCGCAGAACGGTTGTTACCAGATCAATTGCTCCGGGTGGGTGAGGTCGGGGAAGACTGCGCCCGGTGGTGCGCCGGAGCGCCAGGCCCCCGGATGCCGCATGCGGTACGGGTGGGCGCAGGGTCGGTGAATGTCAGGGTCACGCCCGGAAGATGTGCTTGGGGTGAGCAGGCGAGCGTGACGGAAATGTCCGTGGCTGGTAACCGACCTCGGCGGGTGCTGCGCAGAGGCGGGGGCCGGGGCGAGAGTGTGGTCCTCGGCTCGCTCCGGGCCGCGACTCCGCACCCGCCGCCACCGCTCGTTCGGTCGGCAGGACACTGTTCTTGAGGGAGCATCACCCATGTCATCTGCTTCTTCCTCCGTCCGTCGCATCGGCGCCGCCGTCTTGGCCGCCGGAGCGGTGGTCGGTGCCGCGGCGTTGCCGGCGGCTGCCCAGGACCGCGGCCACCAGCAGCGTCCGCGGGTGGAGATCAGCCGCGTCCAGGCCGTCAGCCCCGGGCGCGAGGACCGCTCGAACCGGTCTCTGAACGGGGAGTGGGTGGAGATCACCAACACCACCCGCAACCCGATCAACCTCCGCGGCTGGACCCTGCGCGACGACGACGGCAACCGCTACCGCTTCGACAACGTCCGCATCAACAGCCGCGCCACCATCCGCATCCACACCGGCACCGGACGCAACACCCGCACCGACCTGTTCCAGAACCGCCGCGACTACGTCTGGGACAACCGGGCCGACACCGCCACGCTGCGCGATGATCGCGGCCGCACGATCGACACCGAGTCCTGGGGCCGTCGCCACCACTGACCGGTGTCAGGTGTCGACGGCCGCCTGGACGGCGGGCGGCCGTCGACACCCACCTGATGTCCACACGCGGGGCGGGTTTGCGCGTCGTTCAGCCTCAGGCACTCGGCGAGGCGGGTTCCGCTCCGAAGTGACGGTGCCCGTGACGGGGACGGTGTAGTCGACGGTGACTTGGGCGGTCCACGACCAGGGCTCCCGGGGTCGATCCGGGGTCACTTCGACGTCGGCACCGTCGAAGTCGCGTACGGGCTCCGTCACCCTGACCGCTGCCGTGGTCCGCGCGTCGTGCGGCGCGGCAGGGACAGCTCAAACGTGTCCCTTACTCGCCCCGGCGGGACCTGCCCGACGGGCCGTGATGAGCGGAGGGCCAACGAAACGGCCGGGTGGGCAAGGGGACCAGCCGTCGGGTCCTGGTCGGCAAGCGGTCCGGGCAGTCGTCCGACCGGACCGCCGCTCACCGGGTGCTACTCCTCGGCCAGACTGCTCAGCCCGCCGGGCGGAAGTTGATGCGCTCGCGGACGACGGGGAAGCCCGCCTTGGCGAAGTTCGCGGCCATGGGGAAGTTGGCCTGGTCCGTGGCTGCGCTGATGAACTCCGCGCCCTGCTCGGCGAGGAAATGGGTGCACTCCGCGAGGAGGTCGTAGGCGTAGCCGCGACCGCGCTGTTCCGGGACGACCCCGATGAAGCCGATGGTGGGGCCCGAGGGGTTGTGGGCCGGGATGTGGATGCCGGCCAGGTCGCCGTCCGGTGTGCGTGCGGTCTGCCACCACTCCCGGGGGGAGGGGCACCAGTGGAAGAAGTCGAGTTCCTCCTGGGCGGCCTGGTCGAGCCCGCCCTCACCGATGGCCCTGAGCGCGTGGGCATCCAGGGTGGCGGAGTGGATGCGGCGCAGCGCGTCGAAGAACACGGCGTCGTCGGGTTCTGCGCCGAAGCGCAGGCGTCCGGGCCGCTCGGGCAGTCCTCGCTCCGGGGTCCAGCGGTACAGGAGGCGTTCCACGAGGAGTTCGTACCCCGCGGCCCGTGCGGCGGCGAAGCGGGACTCGGCACCGGCGCGCAGGTCGCTCTGTTCCCGCCAGCCAGCGGGCAGGTTGATCTCGAGTTCGACTTTCCAGGGAGCGGAGCGCAGGAGTTCGGTCCCGGCTTCCTCCTCGCCTTCGGCCACGTCGAACCAGTTGATGTTGACGGGCTCCGAGTCGTCGGGACCGCCCCACCAAGCTCCGCGTGCGACGACCCGGCCGTCGCGCAGGGCGACGCGCTTCCATTCGGGTCGGAACCGGGTTCGCCGATGCCCTTCACGGGCGCCCAGTGGGTCGGGGAGTGCGTCGAAGAGATGAGCGTCGCTCGCCGAGAGCGTACGGATGACCGGACCGGTCATGGATTCCTCCGGGATACAGGCTGCTTGGAGCGCTCCCGGTCAGAACTGACGAGCCACGCCGGGGCAGCGGAAGAGGGAGCGCTGGATAGGTGTGAACTGCACGGGCTCGCCTCCTTCCGTCCGTCTCAGGGCGTGGTGCCACACGGTACGTGATCTTCCACTGGTGCGTCCATGGATTTCCCCGTCCCTCGGAGGAGGGGGTCGCGGGACGATGCGGAGCGCCGTTTCTCAGAGTCCGGGGGAGCAACGGGCGCATGAACGTTCCGTCACGCTTGGTCGCTTTCGCTTTCGCTGCTGCTCCCGCCGCCGGTCATCGGCCTCAGCCCACCGCCTTCTTCACGAGCGCGCTGACGAGCTGTTCGTCGGCCGCGGTCAGCTCCTTGAGGGCGAAGGCGGTCGGCCACATCGCACCGTCGTCGAGTGCCGCCTGATCGCTGAAGCCGAGCGTCGCGTACCGCGACTTGAACTTCTCCGCGCTCTGGAAGTGGCAGACGACCTTGCCGTCCCGGGCGTACGCGGGCATCCCGTACCACAGCTTGGGCGCGAGGCCGGGAGCGGCAGCCTTGATGAGCTCGTGGATCCGCTCGGCGAGGACCCGGTCGGCGTCCGGCATCTCGGCGATCTTCGCGAGCACGTCCTGTTCCGCTGCCGCCTCCTTCTCCGCCTTCGACGCGCCGCGCCGGGCCGCCGTGCTCTTCTGCTCCTGTGCGTGCTCCTTCATAGCGGCCCGCTCCTCGGCGGTGAATCCGCTGTACTTCTCGGTGGGCGAGTTCGTGGACGACATGGCGGTTTTCCTCTCGAACAAGGTGGGACAGACGGAACAGTTGGGGAGGTGCGGGAGCGCGCGGCCGGGAAGGGGCGAGGCGCGGGGTGGGAGGCGGGCTACGCGGCAGGCTCCCAGACGAACCCGTCCGGGTCGGTGAACGTGCCGGCGGTGCTGCCGAGGACGATGCGGTGCGAGCCGTCGCCGTCCACGGGGACGCCGAGGTCCTTGGCCAGGGCGCTGCGCTTGTACAGGGCGAGCTTGACGGGGCTGGAGGTGCCGGGGGCGAACTCGGTGTACTTGCCGCCGAAGCTCTTGGCCACGGTCAGACCGCGCTCGACGTAGAACTGCCTGGTGGCCTTCACGGCCTCGACGCCGAGCAGCAGGACCAGGTCGTCGACCTCTCGGGTGTCGGGGCCGGTGTCCTTCTTCGCGGAGGTCGCGATCTTCCAGATCGTCCCGTCCGGGGCCCGGACCACGCCGCTGTAGCCCCACAGCGACTTCGCGGTGGGCTTCAGGACCGTGGCGCCGGCGTCCACGGCGGAGGCGAAGAAGCCGTCGACGGTGGCCGGGTTGGACACCGTGAGGCCGAGGGTGAAGCCGCGGAATCCGGCGGAGTCGGCCTCGGACACCCGCAGGCGTACGTACGTGTCCACGCCGAAGGCGGTGTAGAAGCGGTGGGCGGCCTCGGAGTCGGCGACCTCAAGGGTGACGGAGGCGAGGGACGTGGGGGCTGCGGTGGAAGCGGTGGTTGCCATGAACATCACGTTAGGGGCTGCACCGCGGCCCGGGCTTCTCGATTCCTGACCGGTCTCGCGACCTGCTTCGCCCCGTGCGTCGGCGGCGTGGACACGCCCTCGTGGCGGACGGCCGGCAATGAGCGCACCGAGCCCCCGCTGGCCGTCGGCCGGATGCGCGCCCTGTGGTGTCCGGGCGGGTCGCCCGGGGATGCGAGGGTCCGGGGACATCCGAGTCGTCGGAGTCGGCGATCTGGACCGGGGCCTGGGCGCCTTCCTCGCAGTGTCGGGTCAGCAGGGGGTAAGGGCGCGGGCCGCCGGTACCGGGCCGTAGACGTCGCCCTCGGGTCGTCGTAGCCGGCCACGATCCGGTAGCCGCCCAGTTGCTCGGTGAACGAAGGCACCGACTGTCGCGCCGGTCACTCGGTACTTGGCACGCCGGCCCTTCGACGCGCTGCCGGCCCTGCCGGCCCAGCGGGCTCCAGCGACTCACCCGACCCCGGCTCACGGGCATCCGGCGGGCCTACGTATGATCTTCGCTTTCTCCCCCCGAGCGAAGGTCGGACAATCAGCGATGCCACCCCGTAAACCCGCTGGCCGGTATGCCAGTTGGATCGCCGCCGCCCTCGCGGTGGTCCTCTCGGTCCCGGTCCTCGGTTCCCCCGCTCATGCGGCCCCCGGCGACCCGGCGACCGCGTCCTTCTTCAACCTCAAGTCCGGCCCCGACCTGAGCGGCCAGGTGGCCGATCTGAAAGCGGCTCTGCCCACGGAGGGCGTTCAGAACTTGCTGGACCAGGGCAACCGGGTAGCGAAGACGGACGCATCCTGCACCACGGACCCGTTCGGCACCGGCGACGACGGCAAGGTGCTGGCGCCGGCCAAAAAGCTCTGCTGGGACTCCGGTGACTCCACCACCGAGGAATGGATACCCCAGGGCGTCACCGGCGTCTCGGACGCCCAGACCGACGAGCTGTGGGGCTCCCGGAAGCCACTGGTCACCGCCTGGTACGACAAGGTCGGCAGTAAGGGCGTGCGGCTGTCGTTCCTCGACCCGAAGACCGCGATACCGGGCGACCCCGACGGCCGGCGGTACCGTCACGTCCTGCTGGTGGAGCCGTACTACAACAGCTACAACCACGTCTCCTACAAGGCGATCGACGTCCACGCGGGCGGCATCGCCTGGTACAAGTACTACCTCTACGTCGCAGACACCATGAACGGCCTTCGGGTCTTCGACATGCGTTCCATCCTGGACCTGAACCCGGACCAGAACGCATCGGTGGACGACACCACACTGGACGGCCTGAAGAGCAACGTCCGGGACGAAACCCAGATCGGCCGGCAGAACAACGTCTACTACAGCTACACGTACCGGTACGTGATGCCCCAGGTGGCCTCGTACAAGTTCGTCAGCGCCCAGGGCAATTCCTCCGCAGGCACCTGCGTGGCGACGGGAGCGCCGAAGGCCTCCTACATCTCCGTCGACCGCAGCGACACCGCCGCCCCGGCTATGATCATGGGTGAGTACTGTGACTCCGACGACACGCACCCCGAGAAGGGCCGGGTCGGCGCACTGCCGATCGACGACGCCACCGGCCTCCTGAAGTCGACCAACGGCGTGGTCAGTGCGACGGGGGCGTTCTACCTGCCCCGCGACCTGACCCAGGGCGCGGCACGTTACGGCGGCATGTACTACTTCAACCGCAGCTGGACCACGCACAGCGGCAGCCTGCGCCGGGCGACCGTCTCGGGCGGCCGTCTGGTGGACTACGGCGCCAACATCACCAACGCGGTCGGTCCCGAGGACCTGTCCTTCGAACACGGGCAGAGTGTCCCGGGCGGCGGTACGCAGTACCTGTGGTCGCTGACCGAACACCGCATGGACCCCACGGACCCGACGTGCACGGACGCCGGCTCCCCATGCGGCCGGGTGATCTACGCACACCGGGTGACCGACGTCCTCGCCCGGCCCTAGGGTCGCGCCTCACCCCAGCCGGGGCCGCCGCCCCGTGGGCGGCCCCGGCAACCCCGACGAGGGCCGGGCCGTCCACTCACGCCCGCAGGGACCACGAATCCTCGCGGGCTGCGGGCTGCGGTCGCGGCGACACCGAACGGACCGTGTCCTGGCCGCCCGCTGCAGACACCTCCACCTCGTCTTCAGGTTCCTCGCCAGACACCGGCCGGGAGGTCGCGCACGAGAATTGGAGCGGGAGTGGCGATACCCCGCATCCGCGGGCTTCGCGGACGGTCTCGTCACCGGTCCCGCCGGCTCTTCGCCGACCGCGGCTACGACTTCGACAAACACCGCACGCTGGGTCGTCGAGCATGCTGAACCGATCGGTTGGGCTCGCCTTCGTGGGTTGCGGTTACGGCGCCGTCGGTGTTTCTGGTTGGGCCAGGTGATAGCCCAAGGGGGTTCCGACGTGTTCGACTGCCTGCCCCCCGCGCAGGGTTCGGATCAGGCCGGCACGCCGAAGCACCGCGGCGTGCCGGCTTGCGGCCGCGTTCGACACTCCGAGCAGTGATGCCAGTTCGCGCCCGGTCACTCCACCGGACGCCGGCCGGCTCAGCCAGGGTGACCCGTGGGCTGAGTGCGACTGCCTGGACCCGAAGCAAGCGCTGGTCGAGTTCGAGGTCCGCGTCGAAGGACGTCGGCAGTTCCAGAACACCCGCCGGAGTCGGATGCCGTGTCCGAGTTGCTGGAGCATCGCCGATGCTCCGCCGGTGACGTACCGGTGGGACAGGCCGACGGCCGTGGCTGCGACCGCAGCCCGGATGCCCGAGCTCTGTGGCTCGACGGCGGTGCTGCGCAGGTGGTCGATGGCGTTCGCCAGGACGCTGCAGGACCGCTCCTCGCCCTCGGCGAGGGCCTTGGTGAAGGGCGTGGGACTGCGACACGCGAACAAGTGGAAGAGGCAGTGGCGGCTGACACCTCGGCGAGATCCGGTGAGACGCTGCGTGCGTAGAGCTGCATCAGCAGGTCCTCAGGCCGCCCCCTGCGGGCGTAATCCCTCCCGGCTGCTGTCAGTTCGGCGTCGAAGTCCGGGAGGGAACAGACTCGGACCCGGCCCAAGCCCTCGGACCCGAGATGAATCCGTATCAAGGTCTGCCTCCTGCGCACTTGACTTCCCCACCAGGACTTTTGCGCGTGGAATTCCGAGCTCTCGTTCCGGACAGTAAAGGCTGGCACCCCAATCGGGTGCCAGCCCCCTCACATCACCCGACAGCATCATCGTCGCCGTCCGGGGACGACGACCCCGCCCGGACCGGGTGGTGGAGGTGACCCCGGATCGGGGCGTCGACAACGGGGGTGTCTTCCGGGCCGGGCCAGGAGGGACACGGGCCTGTGCTGTCCCGGCACGCACCCTGCGAGGGTTCGGCAAGACCGCGAAGGCACCGGCACTTCACGTCGGCCCGGAGCGAGCGCGTTGACGATCGCCTACCGCCGCGCGCCCACCGCCCGTACGGCAGAACCCCGTTGTCCGCGGGCGAGCAACGTGAGAGCATCAAGCCTCAACGGTCCGTCTTCTTTCGTTTGCGCCGGCGCAGCGCGCAGAGGGAAGAGCGCGGGCCATTGTCATGTCATTTCATGCCATGTCCACGATTTTGAGCAACTCGCCACGATTTCGCGAATGACGGGTACTGTTTGATGTCCACAGCCGAGTCGGCCGAAGCCCGCATCGAGGATGCGAACAACATCCTGGTCGCGCCTTCGACGCTGCAAGACAATGATCTGATCAGAGACTTCTTCGGGTCCGTCATCACGCCGGAGGAGCTCGCTTCCGGCTCGCCCGACGTCGAGCAGAAGACCGTCTACCTGTGTGGCGACATAACCGGCATCAGCAGCCGCCACCTGCACGCCGCTGCCCGGGTGTTCGTTGTCCGGGAGCTGTCGCACGGCTGTCAAGTGGACGGCGGCCTGCCTTGGACTCCCGTCGACCTCGGCCGAGTTCCCGTCCGCGTACACGGCGTCGGCGTGTACTACCGCCGCTTCTTCGGGCTCGGTGACGATCACTTCGACCGGATCCGTTCGGAGCACGCGTTCCAGTCCCTGACGGAGTCCACCAAGCCCGGAACGGCCCATCGCAGCGGAATCTATCTGACACCTGTCAGGCGAGACGGTGACGGGCTGCATTTCCGCCTGCTCCGGTGCTCCACGAATCTCTCAGGGCCGACCGAGAACTTCCGCCCGACCGACACGCGCATCGTCGAGGCGCTGAACCGCGAGGCCGCCACCGTCTTCCGGAACCAGGCACCGCTCAATCACGTCCTCGCCCAGATCTACCACAACACCCTTGCCACGGCCGAGCGCAAACAGTCCAAGGCCAGGATCTCGTCCCACGCCGACAAGACCAAGGACATGCCCGTCAACGGCGTCATGGCCTTCTGTACCTTCTATGACGGGCTCGACAAGCTGCAGCCCCTCGCCGAGGACTCCTTCGACCATGGTGTGAAGGGAGTCAGCGGTCTGACCAAACTCCACTTTCGCCTCAAGGAGCCGACCGAAGACCGCGCCGGGGCCCCGCTCCCGCCGCAGTTCACCGTCAATCTCTACCCCGGCTCCGTCTTCTTCATGCCGCTGTCCACCAACCGCTTCTATACGCACGAAATCCGGCCGTCATCGTTGGACGCGGAGTTGCTCCCGACCCGCATGGGATACGTGGTGCGGTGTTCGAGCGCCGAAGCCGTTCACAGGAACGGCCGCACGTTCCTCAAATCGGCCGGAGGCCTCGTGAACCTGGAGGCGCCCACAGAGGCCGGCATGAGCGACCTGCGCAGGCTCTACGCCGAGGAGAACAAGACCTCCTCCTTCATCGATTACGGCCACAAGTTTCTCTTCAGCATGAATACGGGAGACTACATTGCCCCGCGAGTCTAGGATCGTGGACGAGATCCTTTCGTGCGATGTGCCGACCGATGAGAACCTCTTCGGGGAGCTGTCCGCGTCGGTCCAGTGGGAAGACCTGGGGAAGGGCCGGCGAGGCGCCACGCTTGCCAGGGTCGACGAGGCGGGTGGCGTGCCTCTCGTACGGACTACCACTCAATACAGCACCCCGGCGCAGCGTTTCCGGACGGTGCACGAACGGCTGGCGCAACGGATTCAAGAACGCGCCGCGCTCCCGATCGGCTTCAACAATGCTCTCATCGAGAGCTACACGAACGCTTACACCAGCATGGGCAGCCATTCCGACCAAGCCCTCGACCTGGCCGACGAGTCGTCCATCGCGGTCTTCTCCTGTTACCAACACCCTGAAGTGGGCCCGCCCAGGAAGCTCGTCTTCGAATCGAAAGAGTCCGGTGGTGAGAAGTTCGAGATCCCCCTCGCCCACAACAGCATCGTCGCGTTCTCCATCGACGCGAACCGGCGACTCAGGCACAAAATCGTATTGGACGCGTCCCGCCGACCGGCGGACAACCAATGGTTGGGCGTAACGTTTCGAACGTCAAAGACCGTCGTGCGGTTTCGCGACGGACACGCATGCCTCCCGCAGGGTGAGCGCCTCACGCAAGCCGATGACGAGCAGAGGCGTGAGTTCTTCCGACTACGACGCCGTGAGAACAGGGAAACGGACTTCGTCTACCCGCTCCTGACGTACACGATCAGCGAGAGCGACCTGATGCCCCCCGTCTGACCGCGAAGGTCCGAGCACCTCCTCGGCACCTGCTCGGCAGTTCGTCGACGCGGGGAACGGACGCTCGGACACGTAGCTCATCAGGCGAACTCCCGTCACAGCGGATCGGTGAAGGACAGCAGTGTCATGTCCCGTTCGCTGAGCGGGCTCCAACCAGTCCGCTGCCGGCCGGGCGCTGCCCGGTGAGCAGCATGCCGTCCGTCGGCGGCCGCTCCACACACTGTCGTCGGGAGTCCTCGGCTTCGCAGGGGGAACGGATCAAGGCCCGTTCCCGGGGCAGGGTCGGGAGTAACGACCGACGAAGAGGCAGGGGCGGGGCATGGCCGGAGTGCTGATGGCCGGAGGATGGGGGCTGTTCGCGGGAGCAGCCTTGTTGGTGGGCGCGGCGGTCGGGTCGTTGTTCCCGGTCTCCACCCGGTGGATCGCGCTGGTCATGGCCTTCGGCAGCGGCGTGCTGATCTCGGCCGTGTCGTTCGAGCTGGTGGAGGAGGCCTACGAGCAGGGCGGCATGCTGCCGACCGCCACCGGGGCGGTGGCCGGGGCTACCGTGTACTCCCTGGCGAACGTGCTGCTGTCCCGCCGCGGAGCCAGGCACCGCAAGCGCTCGGGCGCTCGCCAGCCCTCGGAACAGGAGCAGCCCGGCTCCGGCAACGCCATCGCGCTCGGCGCACTGCTCGACGGCATCCCGGAGTCGGTGGTCATCGGCACCAGCCTGCTGGGCGGGGGGAGCGTCGGCGTGGCCACCGTCGCCGCCGTCTTCATCAGCAACGTCCCGGAAGGGATGGCCAGCGCAGCCGGGATGAAGCGTGCGGGCCGCAGCCACGCGTACGTCTTCACCCTGTGGTCGGTCATCGCGGTGGTGTCCGGGCTCGCCGCGCTGGCCGGTTACGCCTTCCTGGGCGGAGCCTCCGGTACGTGGATGGCAGTCATCACCGCGGTGGCCGCCGGAGCGATCCTCGCGATGGTCGCGGACACCATGATCCCGGAGGCCTTCGAGGAGGCGCACCTCCTCGCCGGGCTCACCACGGTCCTGGGATTCCTGGCGGCCTTCGTCCTGTCCCACGGCGCCTGAGCAGAGAAAGGGGCCCTCGCGGGGACCCCGAAGGCAGTGCCGCTTTGTGGCCGGAAACCGACTGGTGCCGAGGCGGAGCCGCTGCCACCGCCGCCGTCCACGTCCCCGAGGGGCAGTACCGTTCGATGCGCTCATCCTGGCCGCGGCTCGGCTGTAGACGGCGCCCATGACCCCGGACGGCGGTGTGCACACCCGCCGGCTCGCGGACGCCGGAAGCGGTCGCCGCGGAGGGTCGGTGTACGGGGTCCGAGGGTGGCGGCCCAACATCGCCCACGTCGGCGGCGCCTTCCCGCGTCCACTGCCTCCTGCGGCTGCCTGTCTCCCGTCGGGGCCTGATCCGGCACCACAGCTCCTGGGTGTCACGCGGGACCCCTTAGACGTCGTTTCATTTGGTGAGGCGGCGGTGGCAGATGAGGGCTGCGGCTATGCCGACGAAGGCGAGGAAGTGTTCAGCCTTGCGCTCGTAGCGG
>NZ_JBIVAL010000029.1:0-48463 GCF_044745505.1 Streptomyces sp. NPDC086989 | reverse complement strand
GACTTCCCATGGCTTCGGCCGCGCCACCCCGCACCCCCGGATAATCCGTCCCGGAGTGATCCAACCATCTTGAAGATTATTTCGTTAGGAGTTCTAAGCCTGTGCTGGTGGACTTCTGGGCCGAGTGGTGCGGGCCGTGCAAGATGATCGCCCCGATCCTTGATGAGGTCGCCAGGGACTACGGCGACAAGCTCCAAATCGCCAAGATCAACGTTGACGATAACCAGGCCACGCCAGCGAAGTTCGGTGTCCGAGGCATCCCCACGCTGGTCCTTTTCAAGAACGGTGCTGCGGCGGCGCAGAAGGTCGGAGCGCTAAGCAAGTCGCAGTTGACCGCTTTCCTCGACAGTCACCTCTGACAGGAAAGGACGGGGGTCGTGGCCGACTTCCCCCCGGCACCCGGTCCGTGGCCACGACCCCGTCCCTTGTCCGACACCACCTGACGCCGAGTGGCCCCTGATCGAGGCCTTGCTTCCGCCGGCGGGCGCTGGAGAAATTGACCGAGGCCAAGACCGCCGGCATCCGCCCCGAGACGGTCGAGGTCCCCCCAGCGGCCTCGGCGGAGGTCGTGGACCTGATGGCCATGCTGGAGAAGTCCGTCAGCGACGCCAAAGCCTCCCGCAGCGCCGGACCCCGACGCCACCGTGCAGGACCTGTCCTCCGCGAGGAAGACCAGCAAGAAGACTTCCGCGAAGAAGCGACCGCGAAGGGGACTCCGGCGAACAAGAGCGCCGGCCGCAAGCCCCGCAGCGTCGGAGGAGCGGGTGGGTCTCTCCCGTCGCCGGCAGCCATGTGTCAGTCCGCCGCGGGTTCTTCAAGGGCTCTGACCTCTACGTCGCCGCTTTGTGGGTCGACGTATACCGCGTGGCCGGTTTGGCCGAGGACGGCCAGCAGTGCCTGCCGCAGTGCCGAGCGCATCCCGTCGAGGTCGCCTTCGTGCATGTGGCCGCCCGGGTCGAGCTCGGTTCCGGGGTCCCAGGTGACCGTCACGGCGTCCGCTTTCTGTAGCACTCGCAGGCCTGGGGCCGCTCTTTGGCCGGTTGCGAGATCGAAGCCGGCGCGCTCAAGGGTGCGGCTCACATCTGCCAGCAATGACATCGCGGCGTCATCAGTCACGAGGAAACTTTATTGGCGCATCGGTCAGATAGGTGCTGCCCGTCACTCTTTGGAATGCAGGGCGGCACGGCGCGCTGTCGCGGGCTGGTTGTTCCCTTCCCCCTGCGGGCTTAGGTGAGCCAGGGGTGTTCCAGTCGTCGGCGCTACGGTTTCCCGTGCCCTCGGAGCACCCGCTGTCGTTGGTGCCGTGGGGGAGTGGGCGGCTGGTGCCGAGGGGCCGGCGGGTGGTGAGGAGAGCGAGGACTTTCTGCCAGGTGCCGTCGGTGTTCCACAGGCGTAGGCGTTCGGCGCAGCGGTGCCAGGGTCCGTAGGGGGTGGGTAGGTCGCGCCAGCGGCGGCCACAAAGAGGCGGCACCGCGCCGACACCGCCACGCTGCGCGATGACCGCGGCCGCACGGTCGACACCGGATCATCGCGGCACTGGCGGCCAGGAGTTGTCGGATCGCTTGGTGTTCTCGAACGGGTGGTCTGACGCGTACCAGGTGCTGCCGCACTCGGGACAGGTGAAGCGAGGCCAGGGGTGGGGGCGGCCCTCGATGAGGGCCTTGAAGGTCTCGCCGCCGGCGTCGATGGCGGCCAGGCGGGCTCATCGCTACACCTCGGGGTCTTCCTGCTCACCACGTCACCAGGGTGCCCCTTCCCGCCCCCTTGTGACCATCACCCCGGCGATCCGCTCGGCGAGCCGCCACAGCGACCGCTCGCCGAAGGCGGAGCAGAACGGTCGGACCGCGGGCACGCACGCCCGGCAAGGGGCTACTGTGCCCAGTCGATGCCGAGGTTGGCGAGTGCGGCGAGCTGGTCGCCGTTGAGCCGGTCGCGGCGCTCGGGCAGAACCTCGACGTGTCCTCGGCCGGGCAGCTCTCTGCCTTCACGTTCCTGGTACGGCCTCGGGACTGGTGAGCTCGCATGTTGAGGTGTCGCGTATTCCAGCTCAGAGGGCCCCGATCGGTCACTTTGGGTCATGCGGGCGGTGTCCAGGGTCCGGCTCGGAGAGAGTATGTTCGTCCGATGGCGCGTTCGAAGCGCTTCGGGAGGGAGAGTGCCGGTGGACGTCGTCGCGATTATGGAAGCACTGGCTGAACAGGGCGTAACGGTGCTGTTCAAGGCCGACGCTGAGCGGATGGCAGAGAGGAGCAAGCCTTGGACCTTCGTCGCCAGTGGAGCGCCGTTGCGCGAGGACGTCCTTGTGCGAACCGATGCCGCGTCTGTGGAGCAATGTCTCGCAGTGTGCTTGCCCCGCCTGCGTGAGCTGGGCTTTTCGTTCCCTGAGTGAGAGAGCAGGTGTGACCGAACCGCCGCCCTGGATGTCAGTGCCGGCTGTTTACATGAGCCCATGGACACCGTGCACACGACCGCCGCCCTTCTCCCGGACCCCGCCGAGCTCCGCGCGCACCTGCGCGCGCTGGCCGTGCTGGACCAGGCGATCTGCCGCGACCCGCGGTTCTCCCGCTACTCCTTCTCCACCACCTGGGGGCCTGGGACGGAGGCGGCCTTGATGGACAACGGCGCGGGTGACGACTTCTCCGTCCTCTTCACCCCGGCCGGTGTGCTCGTCCGCGGCTTCGACCACGAGTCGCAGATGAGCCCGTACGCCACGGACGACGAACAGGTCTGGCCCGGTGTCATCGACGAGGTGCCCGCCGCGCTGCGCCCGCTCCTGGACGACCCGGCCTTCGTCGACGAGGGCCTCGGCGCCCCGCGGGTCACCGCCTGCCTGTGGTGGGAGACCGGCGGCAGCGCCTGGCGCACCGGCTCGGGCATCGAGTTCCCCTCGGGCAGCCCGGACCCTGACGGCTCCGGGCACCTCTTCCGCCTCCTCACCGACCGCTCCCCCGAGGCCGTCCAGGCGCACTTCGAGGAGGACTACGGGCGGCCCGTCCCCCTCGACACCGTCCGCCACGTCCTCGCGGGCCACCCCCTGACCCCCGAAGCCGCCCACGGCCTCAACCCGGCCGCCCTCTCCGACGAGGCCCTGCTCCGCCGGATCGCCGCCGACCCCGAGGTCGAGGCGTACCTCGCCTGCGACGGCGAGTTCGACCTCACGCGGACCGACCCCATCGAGTCGATCGCCCTGCCGACCGGTCTCCCGGTGGAGCCCGTGGCCGGCTGCAACGCGGGAGGCACCCACTACCTCTGCGGGCCGGCCGGCTCCGACCGCGTCCGCCCCGTCCTCTACACCGACTCCGAGGGCCAGGCTTCCCTCATTGCGGAGTCCCTCGCCGAGGCCCTGACCCTGGCCATCGTCCTGCCCTCCTGGCACGACGCCCTGGCCGGCTTCCGTCCCCCCGCACTCAACGCCGACTACCTTGAGGACAACCCGGACCACCCCGAGGTCCGCGACCGCCTCCTCGCCGCCCTCCGCCTCCCCCCGGCCACCGAGCCCGAGGTCCTGGCCCGCCTCCTCACCACGGCCGCCCGCACCGTCCCGGACGGCTTCCTCCCTTCGGTCGAGGGCGAGGAGGAAGCGGCCTTCGAACCGATGCTCCGTCTGCCGGCCGAATAGGACAGCCCCGCCGCGCGCCGCCTTCCGGACCTGACGCACCGCTACATCGAAGCCATGACCGCACTGCCCCACTGGATGCGCCCGCCCCGCGGGGAGGGCTGTTCGCGGAGGACGTGGACCGCCTCCCCGATGTTCGGCCCGGCGCATGCCGGATCTTCGGCAGGAGACTTTGGGGTGATCGACCTCAAGGACGTGGAGGGATGGGTCGTCACCGGGCATCACAACGACGTCCTTACCTATGTCGGCCCCGATGAGCCTCAGGATCAGTCGCAGATCGCTGTCCGGCTGTTCGGACGTTCCAGGCGTCAGAGGGACGGCACCGAGCCGCGGATCGCCAAGACCGAGCACCTGCTGCGCGTGGTCGACCCGCTGGACGACAGCTACCGACGGCAGATGAACCGGCAGCTCACCGTGCAGGAGTCCCGCTACGAGCTAGGGGTTGAGACTGGTAGGCACGCATGTTGATCTGTCGCATATTCCACTCCAGGGACGGCTGGACGACGAAGATCCACCTGGCCGGCGATGGCAGATGCCACCCGCTGGCCCTGCTCCTCACGCCGGGGCAGTGGGGGATGCACCACAGATGATTTACGTGCTTGAGCGCATCAGCGTCCCGCGCTCCGCCGGCGGCCATCCCCAGACGCGACCCGATCACCTCGGCGGCGACAGGGCGTACTCGGCTTCGGGGATCAATCAGGACATGGTTACTGACTCTGAAGCCGGGTTGTCGTAGGGGCTGACGATCGGTGATCGTCGCGGTAGACCTGCTCCAGAACCACGGGCATCGGTCGCAGCGACGTGACGGACGACGTTGGGGTTGCGCAGCCAGGTGAGCCGGCTCTTGGACCGGTCCATCTCCAGCAGGACCTTGACCAACGGCAGGAACGCCGGGGCGACGCGGCCGGTGCCGTCGTCGAGTAGGCGGACGAGCGTGTCGGGGAGGATGCAGTGTTCGCAGAGGCGTCCGCCAAGCGGCAGCCCCTCGAAGCCGCAGCGATCGCAGAAGAAGTCGCGGACGATGCCCGCGCAGTCGCGGCAGATCGGTGCGCCGTCGATGTCCCGACCGGGCAGCAACCGGTCGGCCGCCCGGCGCCTTTCCCCGCTGCTGGCCGCATGCGCCGGGTCTGGCCGGTCCGCAAAACGGCGGTCTCGGCCACCGGACCGACTCCAACGACACGTTTTCACCAACCGGAGCAGCACTTCATCGGCTGCGACCGTACTCCTTCAGGATCGTCGGTGGCGGCCCTCGGCCGCCGACGGAGCGGGATGCAGCGGCGGCTGTCAGGGGGCGCTGGCAAGATCGCGCGTATGCACTCTGCACGTATCACTCCACCGCGGCCGGTCGACGTCGCCGCGCTCTTTCCCGAGTTAGCGCAGTTGGCGCGGCCGAGCGTCCGGTTGCATCCGCGGCCCGGTTCCCCTCAGGTGTCCGAGAGTTCCGTGGGCGGTCCCCTGCTGTGGCCCCGCGACGAGCCGTGGCCGCAATGCGACGGCCCGCACCCCGGCACCGGCGTGTCCGCCTACCCCGCGGAGGTACGGCTGGAGCGGCGCAGGCGGGCCCGGTTGCACGCGGATCCGCACGGCCCGCAGTACACCCAACAGGAGCAGGCACTCAAGGCGCACAACGACGCGTTGTTCACCGAGCGCCTCGAATCCGACCCTCCGCCTGCCGAATGCCCGGTTCCCATGCTGCCCGTGGCGCAGTTATACCTGCGCGACGTACCCCTGCTGCGGCCGCCCGGCGGGGCGGATCTTCTCCAGGTGCTCTGGTGCCCACGCGACCACGAACCCGGCTGGAAGCCGTCGACGGCACTGTTCTGGCGGTCCGCCACCGATGTCGTCGACATCCTCGACGCACCCCCGGACCCTTACGAGGCGGACTATCCCGGCTATGTGCCGCAGCCATGCCGGCTGACGCCGGAAGAGGCCGTCGACTACCCCCACAGCCTCGAACTGAGTCCGCAGACGAGGAAGGCCCTGGGGAACTGGGGCAGGTGGCAGGCAGCCGACGCGGCGGTGGACAGTTCGTACGCGGCTTACCCGACGGAGTTCTACGACACCGAGCTGGCTGGCGCACCCGGCTGGAAGGCGGGCGGCTGGGCACCGTGGGGCCGCACCGACCCCAGCCCCCAGGACTGCCGCGCCTGCGGCGCCCCGATGGTTCCTCTGCTGACCATCGCCTCCTTCGAATGGGACGGCGGCCCCGGTAGCTGGGTACCGTACGAGGACCAAAGCGCCGCCGCTGCCGCCCACTTCGTCGGCCAGAACCCCGCGCAGCCCACCGGCGTCGAAGTCGGCAGCACCGACAACCTCCAGATCTATGGCTGTCCCACGTCCCCGGAGCACCCCCACGCCGATCTGATCCAGTGAGCCGAGCCACCGTTGAAGTGGCGTGACCGTCGGCAGTAGTCAGACCGCCGGCGGGACCGTCCGATGAGTGGATACCGCCCTCGACGACGAGCTCCCATGCCCAGGGTGAGGCGACGGCGGCCGTGTGAGACGCGACACCACGGCCGCCTTGTGCCTCTCCGGCATCGGCACAGCTGGCCGCATCATTCTCGCCGGACTGGAACCGGGGGCCGTAGTGTCTCACTCGGCCGGGCGGAAGTCGCAGTATCGACCGGCCGGGCCTGGTGGCCTATCGCCCGGGGAGCCAGCGCGATCGATCCGGCTTACCACACGCGTCCGCGAACGCTACTTCGTGATCCTGTTACCCCTTCTGCTGCGCGCTCGTCAGGGAGATGACGGCGGTTGCCGTCACCGATGCGTGAAGCAGCGGCAGAAATCCGGGGCCCCGAGCTGCGCCGAAGGCGGCCCCCAACGATAAGGCTGACATGGACACGTCTGAAATGTCTCGTTCGACGAACGTCGCAGCGGTGCTGACCACCGCCTTGGCGCTGGGGGTGGTCGGGCTGGCCTCTCCCCTCGCGCACGCCGCTTCGACCCCCGCCCCCGCTGCCGGCACCGCCTCCGCTGCGGATGACTACCCCAGTTCGGGACAGGGCCCCACCTCGCCAAGTGCCGTGGCGGCGTCCCAGGCTGCAGCTCAGCCCATCACGCGCAGCGAGGTCCTGCAGCGCGCCGCCACCTGGGTCGGGCTGGGGCTCCCGTACAACATGAACGGCTCCTACCAGGGGCGTCGGACCGACTGCTCGGGTTACGTCTCGATGGCGTGGGGACTGGCTGCCCCGGGCCTGGCGACCCCGGAATTCGTTCCCTCGGGTGTCGCCCACGCGATCACCAAGGACGAGCTGAAGCCGGGTGATGCGCTCAACAACAACCACCCGGACAAATACGGGCACATCGTGCTCTTCGAGAAGTGGGCTGATGCCTCGAAATCCTCATATTGGGGTTACGAGTTCAGTTCGACCGGGGTGCATCACCGTGTCATTCCCTACGCCTATTTCTCCCGTTCCTCGGAGTATCAGCCGATCAGGCTCAACAACATCGTGGACGACGAACAGACACCGGCCGCCGAGGACGGTTCGCGGGTGAAGGGCGATTTCGACGGTGACGGCCGCGATGACGTGGCGGTGCTCTACGACTACGGCCGTGAGGGTGAGCGGAGCCACTCCGGTCTGTGGACGTTCACCAGCAACGGCACCGGCTTCAACAGTCCGAGGAAGGTCTGGGACAGCGGATCCGGCAGCTGGAACTGGGCGTCCACCAAACTGACCGTCGGCGACTTCAACGGCGACGGCAAGGCCGACATCGCCGCCCTGTACGACATGGGCCGCGCGGACGACGGCCGCAACCGCACCAAGCTGTTCACCTTCACCAACAACGGCGACGGATTCAACGCACCCGTCAAGGTCTGGGACAGCAGCGAGGATGTGGCGGTCAAGAGCTGGAACTGGTCGGCCGGGAAACTGAGCGCCGGTGATTTCAACGGCGACGGAAAGACCGACATCGGCATCCTCTACGACTACGGCACCACCGACTCGGGTAACCGCACCGGGCTGTGGACGTTCACGAGCACTGGCACTGGCTTCACCAGCCCCAAGAAGGCGTGGGACAGCAGCGAGGACCCGGTCAAAAGCTGGAACTGGAACGCGAGCAAGCTGAGCGTGGGTGATTTCGACGGGGACGGCAGGGCCGATGTCGGCGTCCTCTACGACTACGACCAGACCGATAGGGGCAACCGGTCCGGGCTGTGGACGTTCACCAGCACGGGCAGCGGTTTCGGCAGCCCCAAGAAGGTGTGGGACAGCGAGGGTGACGCGGTCAAGAGCTGGAACTGGGACGTGAGCAAGCCCGTCGCCGGCGACTTCGACGGTGATGGCAGGGATGACCTGGGCGTCCTGTACAACTACGGGCCCGACGAGGGCGGCAACCACACGGGCCTGTGGACGTTCACCAGCACAGGCAGCGGTTTCGGCAGCCCCAAGAAGGTGTGGGACAGCCAGGGAGACCCGGTCAAGAGCTGGAACTGGAACGCCAGCAAGACCATCGCCGGCGACTTCAACGGCGACGGCAAGACCGACCTCGGCGTGCTCTACGACTACGGCAGGACGCACGACGTCAACCGCAGCGGCCTGTGGACGTTCACCAGCACCGGCAACGGATTCAGCGGCCCCCGCCTGGGCTGGGACAGCCAGACGGACGCCGTGAAGAGCTGGAGCTGGGCCGCCAGCAAGGCCTCTTGATCCAGCAAGCCTGCACCGGGCAGCGCAGACGCGACCCAGCCCCAGCGTAGGCAGTCCGCCAGGACGAAGCAGCAGGGCACAGCGGCGGGGTGGCCCGCGTCTTCGACGCCGCCCACCCCCGCCCCGCCGTGCCCGCAGCCGCCCCCTCACCACACCACTCCTAGGAACAGCCACGCCCATGCTCACACCACCACGACCGCGGCGCGGAATCGTCGCGGCCGCCCTCTGCCTTGTCGCACTCGCCGCAGCCGCCGCACCCGCCCAGGCGGGGCCTCCTTCCCCGCCGTCGCCACTTACCGTTCCGGTGACCTACCGCGGGCTCACTGTTGACGTCCCGGCCACCTGGAGCGTCGTGGACCTCGAAGCCGCCCCTTCCACGTGCGTACGGTTCGACCGCAGGGCCGTGTACCTGGGCCACCCCGGAGCCGAGCAGTCCTGCCCCTCCCACCTCGCCGGCGGCAGGACAGACGCACTGCTGCTGGAGCCGATGGACGGAGCCGCAGAGCAGGACCTCGACTCCGCCCTGCGCGTACCGGCCGGTTCGCCGGCGCCGAGCCGGCTCAACGGCGATCACGACCACGAGGCGAGGGTTGCCATCCAAGGCGCCGGAATCCTGGCGACGGCCGCATACGACACCTCCGACGAAGGGGTCGCCGCAGTGCTCCGCCGCGCCCGCGTCGGCGCCACCGCCAAGGCAGTCCACCTTCCTCCCAAGTCGGCCGCCGCACAGCAGGCAGCCCCCGTCGCGCCGTCCGGCCTGGCCGCCGCCACCGGGTACACGGGGCCCGGCTTCGACACATGCTCCGCTCCCTCGTCCGCTGCCATGAAGGCATGGACGGCCTCCCCCTACCGGGCCGTCGGTATCTACATTGGCGGTCGCAACCGGGGGTGTCCGATCCAGCCCCAGCTCACTTCGGGGTGGGTCAGCGAGCAGGTCACCAACGGCTGGCACCTCCTGCCGATCTTCGTGGATCTGCAAGCCGGCGGCATCTCACCGGCCAACGCGTTCGCCCAGGGGCGGGAGTCGGCGGACGCCGCTGTCGCCGACGCGGTTGGTCTCGGTCTGACCGCCGACACCGGCACGGTCATCTACAACGACATGGAGAACTACACGGACCCCACCTACCGCAGCCGGGTGCTCGACTACTTGTCGGGCTGGAGCAAGCGCCTGCACGAGCGCGGCTACCGGGCGGGCGTGTACGCCGGCTCCCAGAGCGGAGTGCGCGACCTCGCCTCGGTGGCCAACGACTCCCGCTACACCAAGCCAGACGTGGTCTGGTCGGCCAACTGGAACCTCAAGGCCGATGTGTCAGACCCCTCGATGAATCTCCCCGGGCCCGGCTACTGGCCGGGGCAGCGGATCCACCAGTACCGCGGCGAGGTGACCGACACGTACGGCGGGGTGAGCATCCACATCGACCGCAACCACGTAGATGTGGCCGCAGGTGCCGCCCAGCAACCCGGAGGCGAGGAGGAGGTCTCCCGCGCGAAGGGCGACTTCGACGGTGACGGCCGCGATGACGTGGCGGTGCTCTACGACTACGGCCGTGAGGGTGAGCGGAGCCACTCCGGTCTGTGGACGTTCACCAGCAACGGCACCGGCTTCAACAGTCCGAGGAAGGTCTGGGACAGCGGATCAGGCAGCTGGAACTGGACGTCCACCAAATTGACCGTCGGCGACTTCAACGGCGACGGCAAGGCCGACATCGCCGCCCTGTATGACATGGGCCGCGCGGACGACGACCGCAACCGCACCAAGTTGTTCACCTTCACCAACAACGGCGACGGATTCAACGCACCCGTCAAGGTCTGGGACAGCATCGATGACGCCGTGCGCAGCTGGAATTGGGAGGGCACCAAGGCCGTCGCCGGCGACTTCAACGGCGACGGCAGAACGGACATCGGTGTCCTGTACGACTACGGCGCCACGGACTCCGGCAACCGCACCGGTCTGTGGACGTTCACCAGCACCGGCACCGGCTTCACCAATCCCAAGAAGGCGTGGGACAGCAGCGAGGACCCGGTCAAAAGCTGGAACTGGAACGCGAGCAAGGCCGTCGCCGGCGACTTCAACGGCGACAGCAGAACGGACATCGGTGTCCTGTACGACTACGGCGCCACGGACTCCGGCAACCGCACCGGACTGTGGACGTTCACCAGCACCGGCACCGGCTTCACCAGCCCCAAGAAGGCGTGGGACAGCAGCGAGGACCCGGTCAAAAGCTGGAACTGGAACGCAAGCAAGACCATCGCCGGCGACTTCAACGGCGACCGCCTGGCCGATGTGACGGTCCTCTACGACTACGGCAGGACCGACGAAGCCAACCGCAGCGGCCTGTGGGCCTTCACCGCCACCGACTCCGGCTTCCATCCGCCCCGCCTCGGCTGGGACAGCCGTACTGACCCTGTCAAGAGCTGGAACTGGTCGGCCAGCAAGGCCGCCTGAACCACCCCACCCACCGGAGAGACAGAACGTGAAAAGGCACCAGCACGACAACCGACGGCGCGCCCTGGCCGCAGCAGCGGTCGCCGCCGTCTCGGGGCTGACCCTGGCCCTCAGCTCCCCCACCCAGGCGCAGGCGGCCTCAGTCGCCACCTGGGAGAAGCTCGCCCAGTGCGAGAGCAGCGGAAACTGGGCCTACAAGGGCCATTACCACGGCGGTCTGCAATTCGACCCCGGCACCTGGGTGGCGTACGGGGGTACCGAATACGCCCCCTACGCCTATCAGGCCACCAAGGAACAGCAGATCCGTATCGGAGAGAAGGTGCTGGCCGGCCAGGGCCTGAGCGCCTGGCCGAACTGCTGGCGGCAGGCGGGGCTGGACGAGGATCACGCGCCCCCCTTCCCCGACGTTTCCACGAGCCAGGAGGATTCCGCCGACCGCGCTCGTGGGGACTTCGACGGCGACGGCCGTGACGACATCGCCGTGCTGTACGACTACGGGCGTGACGGCGGAGTGAGTCGTACGGGGCTGTGGATCTTCAGCGGGTCCGCGACGGGCCTCACCGGTCCGCGGAAGGTGTGGGACAGCGCCTCGGACAGCGCCACCGGCAGCTGGAACTGGGCGGCGAGCAAGGTGACGGTAGGCGACTTCAACGGCGACGGCAAGGCCGACATCGGCATCCTGTACGACATGGGCGAAACCGAGGACGGCCGCAACCGCACCAAACTGTTCACCTTCACGAGCAACGGCCCCGGCTTCAACAATCCCGTCAAGGTATGGGACAGCCAGGACGATCCGGTCAGGAGCTGGAACTGGAAGGCGAGCAAGCCGGTCGCCTCCGACTTCGACGGCGACGGCCGTGACGACCTCGCCGTCCTCTACGACTACGGCCGCACGGGCGACGCGAACCGCACCGGACTGTGGACGTTCACCAGCACTGGCACCGGCTTCGCCGGCCCCCGACTCGTATGGGACAGCGCGCGCGATGCCGTCAAGAGCTGGGACTGGTCCCGCAGCAAGCTGACGGTCGGCGACTTCAACCTCGACGCCCACCCGGACATCGCCGTTCTTTACGACAATGGCAGGACGGACGGCGTGAGCCACACGACGCTGTGGGCTTTCACGGGCAACGGCTCAGGATTCGACAGCCCGAGGCAGCTGTGGACCAGCGGTCGGGAGAGCTGGAACTGGAGTGCCAGCAAGCCTCTCTCTGGGGACTTCGACAACGACGGCACCACCGACGTCGCCGTGCTGTACGACATGGGCCGATCCGATGACGGGCGCAACCGCACCAGGCTGTTCCTCTTCCTCGGTGACGGCCGGGGCTACGAGGCCCCGTTCAAGGCCTGGGACAGCCAGGACGACCCGGTCAGGAGCTGGAACTGGTCCGCTAGCAAGGCCGTGGTCGGTGACTTCACGGGGGTCGGGCTGCCGGCGGTGGGCGTGCTGTACGACTACGGACTCACCGACGGCGTCAATCGCACGGCACTGTGGACGTTCCCGAGTGCCGGGCGTGGGGTGTTCGGGCCAAAGAAGGTCTGGGACAGCAAGGACGACACCATCAAGAGCTGGCGATGGGGAGCTTCCAAGGCCGGCTGAGACGGAGGGTCGACGTGGTGCCCGGAAGACGAAGGGACGAGGAAATGAAGAAGACGGCCAGGGGGAGGGGAACGGCCCTGGCGGCGATGCTGTGCGCTCTCGCCGCCGGTGTGCTCGCCGGGCCCGCGGCAGCCGCCCCGGAGGCATTACAGGCCCCGCCGGTCACACGAGCCGCAACGGTCCCGCAGCTCGTGACATCGCCGGCGTCCACGCCGGGGTTGCTGGCGGAGCCGCAACTGCGCGTGGTGTCGTGGAACATCTGTGGTGAAGCCGGGGGTGTCCGCGGTGAGGCGGGGTTCTGCGCCTACCGCAACGAGCCCCAGCAGAAGGTCGACCAGATCGTCCAGGTCGCGGCGGAGCACGACGCCGACGTGATCATGCTCCAGGAGGTCTGCGGGCAGGCTCCGGGAAGTCACATGGAGCGGCTGCGAGCGGCCCTGGGCGCCGGCTGGTCCCTCGAGCACGCGAAGGGTGCCCGGCCGGACGGGACGACGTACTGCCGGGGCGGCCTCAGTGGAGAGCTGGGCGTGGGCATCGCGGTCAAGGGACGGGTGACCGAGGTGAGCGCGGTCAACGCCGTCCCCGCGGGGGGTGACGGGCAGACACTGCCCGTCCTGTGCCTACGCGTCGAGGGCTGGTCGTCCCGGATCTGCACGACCCACATCCTCGCCGACCCGTCGGATCCCCGCCGCGCGGGGCAGATCCAGAACGTGAAGAACGCGATCTGGGCGGACCGCAACCGGGTGGTCCTCGGCGGCGACTTCAACATGTTCCCGGGTAGCACGGGGCTCCAGCCGATCGCCGAGGCCTTCGACGAGTGCGACAGCAGGACATACGGCGACGGGGACGAGGTGAACGAGCCCACCCACCACGACTGGACGGCGCAGACGGGCGACGTGCTGCGCAAGCGCGACCACATCTTCGCCTCCTGGACCGAGTCGGGCACCCCGTTCACGGCGTGTGACGTCGACCGGTTCCGGATGGACACCACCGAGAACCGCCCCGACAGCGGGCCGCCCGACGGCTACTCCGACCACGCCCCGATTATCGGCTCCCTCAAACCCGCCCCCCACGCCGAGGCAGCGGGTGACTTCAACGGCGACGGCAAGGCCGACCTGGCGGTGCTCAGCGGTCATGGCAGGTCGGCCGACGGGCGCAATCAGAGCAGCCTGTGGCTGCTCTACGGCACAGGCTCGGGCTTCGCCGCTCCGCGCCGGGTCTGGGACAGCGGCACCGACAGCTGGAACTGGACGGCGAGCGCACTGACCGCCGGCGATTTCGACGGCGACGGCCACGCCGACCTCGGTGTCCTGTACAACTACGGCCGGACCGCAGACCGGGGCCGCACCGGACTGTGGACCTTCAAGGCGACGGCGCAGGGAGTGGAGGCACCCCGCGAAGTCTGGGACAGCCGGAACGACGCCACGAACCCGGACTGGGACTGGAGCGCCTCGAAACCGGTGGCGGGGGACTTCGATGGCGACGGGCGCACGGACGTGGGCGTCCTCTACGACTACGGTTCTTCCGGCGGCAGCAACCGGACGGGGCTGCGGGTCTTCACCAGCACCGGCACCGGCATCGGCTTCAAGAACCCCCGGCTGGTGTGGGACAGCGTGCACGATCCCGTCAAGAGCTGGAACTGGGCCGCGAGCAAGCCCGTCACGGGGGACTTCGACGGCGACGGCAAGGCCGACATTGGCGTCCTGTACAACTACGGCCGGACCGCCGACCGCAACCGCACCGGACTGTGGACGTTCACAGCCACCGCGAGCGGCTTCACCAGCCCCCGACAAGTCTGGGACAGCGGCACCGACAGCTGGAACTGGGCCGCGAGCAAACCCGTCACCGGGGACTTCGACGGCGACGGCAAGGCCGACCTCGGTGTCGTCTACGACTACGGTCGGACCGCAGACCGGGGCCGCACCGGACTGTGGACCTTCTCCGGCACCGCGAGCGGCTTCGGCGGCCCACGCAAGGTCTGGGACAGCGCCGACGCCGGTGACAGCTGGAGCTGGACGGCCAGCACTCCCACCGCCGGAGACTTCAACGGCGACGGCCGAGCCGATGTCGGCGTCATGTACGACTACGCCAACGCGGCCAACGGTTCGAACCGGACGGCTCTGTGGATGTTCACCAGCCGGGGCACGGGCTTCGACGCGCCCCGGCAGTACTGGGACAGCAGCGTGCCAGGCTGACGTCCCGTAACAGGGCCGGGGTCCCCAGAGACCCCGGCCCCTTCAAGTCGTCCTCCGCCGGCTCAGCCGGTCTCCGCCGGCCCGTCTCGGTTACTCCAGAGGAATTTGTTACCTCGGCCCGTCCGCACCCGTCATCACCCATGACGGAACGGATGCGAGAAAGGCAACGACATGACCGACAGCGGCACCTTGACCCCGATAGCCGAGGCCTTCGAGTCCCAGCGGGACCGGCTGCGGGCAGTCGCCTACCGCATGCTCGGTTCGCACGCCGACGCCGAGGACGCCGTTCAGGAAGCATGGCTGCGGCTGTCCCGTCAGGACACGACGGCCATTGACAACCTCGCCGGCTGGCTGACCACGGTGGTCGGCCGGATCAGCCTCGATGTCCTGCGGTCGCGCCAGGCCCATCCCGCCGCGTCCTATCAGGATCGTCTGCCGGAACTCGTGGTGACGCTCGACGACGGCCCCGCACCGGAAGAGGACGCCGTGCTCGCGGACTCGGTCGGGCTCGCGCTCCTCGTCGTCCTCGACTCGCTCCGGCCGGGCGAGCGGCTGGCGTTCGTACTGCACGATCTGTTCGCCGTGCCGTTCGACGAGATCGGCACGATCCTCGGCAAGTCCACCGCTGCCGCGAAGATGATGGCCAGCCGCGCCCGCAGAAAGGTTCGCGCGACCGAGCGGCCGGCAGGACTTGAGCCCGGACAGCGGCAGATCGTCCAGGCCTTCCTGACGGCGTCCCGCGACGGCGATTTCGAGGCACTGCTGAGGGTGCTCGACCCGGAGGTGAGGCTGAGCGTCGACACCCCCGCCGGGGAGATCGTCGTCCTGGGCGCCACCAAGGTGGCCGCCGGCGCGCAGCTGCGCGCCAGCGGGGTCAAGCTGGGACGTGCGGCGCTCGTCAACGGGCTTCCGGGTCTGGTCTGCTGGAACGAGGAAGGGGCCCCGCTGTCGGTCCTCGCCTTCACCGTCACCGACGGCCGGATCACCAACGTCACGATCCACACCGATCCGGCCAAGCTCGCGCTTGCCGACCTGCCGACCCCGGCGTGAACCGGTTCATGTCGAGCACCACCGGACAGTCGTATCGACCCATGGAGGAGCGTGGCATGGACGCACACGCCTTCGCCCGCGGGAGGCCGGCGAGCGCAGGCTCGGGGACCGGCTGGTGATGCTGGACGGCTTACGGATCCTCGCGTCGCTATCGGTGTTCTTGTACCACTATGTGGCACTGGAGAGTGCCTGGGGCGAGCCGGCGCGGGCAGTCTTCCCGTGGGCCGGCCGGGTCGCGGCCCACGGCTGGCTCGGCGTCGAGATCTTCTTCCTGGTGAGCGGCTTCGTCATCTGTATGAGCGCATCGGGTGCACCGTCGGCGACTTCGCGGCGTCCCGCATCTCCCGCCTCTTCCCCGCATACCGGGCCGCCGTCACATTCACCGCCCTAGGGCCTGTGATGTCGTGATCAGTTGCTGCGTTTCGCCCCTTCACGGGGGCGGGATTCTGTAGGACTGTGGTCGTGGCGCGTAGGCAACTCACCCATGCACAGTGGAAGTTCATCGAGCCGTACCTGCCGATCGGCAGGTACGGCCCGTACCCCGAACGGCTGCGCGAACAGTTCGAAGGGGTTGATTTGGCGGTTCCGGTCCAGCGGTCGGTGGCGTGAGATGCCGGCCGAGTTCGGCCCATGGGCCACCGTCTACGGACGCTTCCGGGTCTGGCGGAACGCCGGAGTGTTCTCCGCCCTGCTGGAAGGCCTGATCGCCCAGGGAGCCCGTGCCGGACAGAGCGACTTGTCGCTGGTCAGCGTCGATTCCACAACGGTCCGCTCCCACCACGACGCCGCAGGGATGCGCGTCAGCAAGCACCTCATGGATGCCCTGGAGGAAGCCGCGCGGGAACAGGAGACCGCACGCCAAAAAGGGGCGGACCGGAGGAACGGAACCGACAGGCCGAACGCCGGCGCATCCGACGCAGACGCAAGCTCCGCTTGAAGCAAGCCCTGCTCGGCAGACCCGGGGCGGACTGACACTTCATCTCGCCTCGGACCGCTGGTGGCGCCCACTCGCACTGGTCCTGACCGCCGGACAGGCAGGCGACAGCCCCCAGTTCATCCCCGTGCTGCGGAGTGTCCGAGTCCGCCAGCCCGTCGGCCGCCCCCGCGCCAGGCCCGGCGCTGTCGCCGCGGACAGGGCCTACTCCTCCCGCGGCAACCGCTCCTACCTGCGCAAACGAGGCCGATGCCGAACCCGGGTTGTGGTTGAGCGTGATCGGGGCCCGAGAGGGTGCCGACGGCTGAACGACATGCGTATCCGGCTTCGGCCGTACGGGGCTACCGGGCGCGGCGGCGACGCGGGAGGGCGATGACCGGTCGGGTCCACCGCCCTTCCGCGTACGCGCGTGGTCAGCCGGTCGAGTGCCTGTGCCGCCCGGGAAGCCGCCGACGGCCGCGGTGAGCAGGCCGTATACGTGATCGACCTCCGGCTTCAGCAGGGCCTCGATCTCGTCGTCCCCCCCCGGCCAGGGTCAGTTCCCGGATCCGCAGGAACACCAGCCGGTTCGCCGCCGAGATCAGTGCCGCCGTAGCGCGTGGGGCGATGCCGGGTGCCCGGTCCGCACCGGCGTGTGCTCGGGCCCGGCCGCCCCGGCCAGTGCCTCCTCGCGCTGTGTGAATGGGTGCGACGGTGGCATCGGATGGGCGTCGGCCGGGCGGGATGGACTGTCTCCTGTCGGCCTGGGCAGCTGTGGTGATCATGGCTGTCGCGAGGTGATTGAGCTGCTGCCGTCCGGTGCCGATTCAGGGGGCCGGCCTGCTGCCATGGGCGTGCCCGTTCACACTGTGCGCCTGACGCTGGCCCGGTTCACTGGATGCCGGCTCGTCTGCGATCCGGCGCGGTTGCCGCTGCCCGGCGGGTCCTTGGCGAGCCGGTCTGTGAGTGCGCTCACCGGGCATCGACCGGGTGAGGACGCCGAGTGTGAGCAGAGCGAGCGCCGGTAGCACGGCGACGATGATGCCCATCGGCAAGGCGTTGGTGGCGCCACCTGCGCCGGCCAGCGGAGCAAGTGCCCCGCCGAATATGAACTGGCTGAAGCCGAGCAGAGCGGCGGCCGACCCGGCGTGTCCGCCGTGGTCGGCCAGGGCCTGGGCTGCGGCGTTCGGCATGACGAGGCCTACGCTGGTGACCAGGACGAACAGGCCGATCAGGAGCGCGGGCAGGGGTGCCCGTGTCAGCACCGCGCCCAGGACTGTGGTGCCACCGGCTGTCGCGCCCAGCAGACCGGCGAGCAGCAGCACGCGGGCGCCGGCCCGGGCCACCAGCCGGCCGCTGATCTGGGCGGCCGCAATGAGTCCTGCGGCGTTGACGGCGAACACGGCGCTGTACTGCTGCGGTGACAGGCCGTGGACTTCCTGCAGGATGAACGGCGAGCCAGAGATGTAGGCGAACATCGCTGCGAAGACCAGGCCGTTGGCCAGGACATACCCGGTGAAGACCCGGTCGCTGAGCAGCTGCCCGACGACAGCCGGCAGCGGCTGGCGTGACGCGGAGGACCGGGTCTGTGGCAGTGCTGCGGCAGAGGCCGCCAGTATCACGGCGCCGAGTACGGCCAGGGCCACGAAGATTCCCGGCCAGGCCGTGATGCGCAGTAGCTGGCCGCCGAGGACCGGCGCGAACACCGGCGCCAGGCCGGTGATCAAGGTCAGTGCGGAGAAGAGACGTGCGGTGTGGGTTCCGGAGGTGCGGTCGCGGACCATGGCGTTGGCGATGACGATGCCGAACGCCCCGCCGATGCCCTGGACCAGGCGTAGGCCGACGAAGGTCCGGACGTCGGGCGCCACCGCGCAGAGCGCGCTGGCGGTCGTGTAGAGGGCGAGGCCCGCCAGCAACGGACGCCGCCGGCCGTAGGTGTCGCTCAGCGGCCCGGCGATCAGCTGCCCGAGGGCCAGCCCGGCCAGGCAGGCGGTGATGGTGAGCTGGGTGGCCGCGGCGCTGGCGCGCAGGTCGCCGGCGAGGTCCGGCAGTCCGGGCAGGTAGCCGTCGATGGACAGTGGCCCCAGGGCCACGAGCGCTGCGAGCAGGACGATGAATCGGGTTTGCCGGCCGGCGGCGTCGTTGCTCATGGCTCAGTACGCCACGGTGATGCGGCGGCGGATCGCGGTGCCGCTCTCGATCGTGTCGGCCAAGGCGATCGCGTAGTCGGCGTACGAGATGCGGCTGTTGCCGTCGTCGTCGGTGAGCAGGGTGTCCCCGGCGCTGCGGTAGGCCCCCGTCCGCTCGCCCGCTGCGATGACTGCGGCGGGCGACACGTACGTCCAGTCGAGGTCGTGCACGCCGCGGTAGAGGTCGAGCGCTTCGGACTGGGCCTGGGCGTTGGCCTTCCACAGCGCGGGGAAGTCCGGGTCGTCCATGACCCGGGCGCCGGTCGGCGTGCGTAGGCTACCGGCACCGCCGATGGTGACCAGGCGGGTGACGCCGGCTCGGCGGAGTCCGTCGATCAGCGCACGGGCACCGCCGACGATCGTGGCGCGGTCGTTCTCCTGGCCGATCCGGGGGCCGACGGCCGACAGTACGGCGTCGTGGGAGGCGGCGAGGCCGGCGACCGCGGTGGCGTCGGTGACGTCACCGGCGGTCACGGTCAGGGCCTTGTGCTGGAGTCCGTCGATGTGGCCGGCTCGGGTGACCGCGGTGACGGTGTGGCCGCGCCGCAGTAGTTCCTCGGTGGTGGGCCGGCCGATGTTGCCGCTGGCACCGAACAGGACGATCTTCATGTGTTGCTCCTTGTTTCTGATGGTCAAAGGACGGGCTGGCCGTCGGCGATGATCGCCGCGGTGATGCCGCGCTCGTTTGCGGCGTGCTGGAAGCGCTGCTCGATGTCGGGTTGTTCGGTGTAGAACGGCGGGTTGTGGAACAGGCCGTAGTGCATGGCGCAGACGGTGCCGGCGCCGAGTGCGACGGCGGCCTCGACGCCCTGCTCGGGGGTCATGGTCGCCGGGACGTTGGCCGCGTAGCCCTCGAAGTGGGCGATGACGCCGTTGACCGGGACGAACGCGAGATCGAACGGGCCGTGGTCGCGGGCGATCTGCCACCAGCTGCCGTGCCACTGGGTGTCGCCGCAGTGGATGACCCGCCGGCCGGCGCCTTCGACGACCCAGGCGACCTGGTCACAGTCGTTGCCGCGCCAGTCCAGCGAGGTCACCGGGGTGACGGTCAGCTCTCCGATGCGGCGTGACTGGCCCAGGTCCTGGGCGACGGGGGTGATGCCCGCCTCGTGCAGCGCCGCCGCGCTCGGGGTGTGGCAGCCGATCGTGCCGGTGGCAGCGATCCGGGCGATCAGGTCGTGGTCGTAGTGGTCGGGGTGCAGGTGGGTGATGAGGGCGTGGGTGCCGGGCGGGGTATCGACCGGGTCGACCGGCCGGTGCGGCGGCCCCATCACCGGCGCCAGCGGAGCGACGTTCTCGAGCGGGTCGATCAGCAGGCGGGTGTCGCCGAGACGGATCTCGACGCCGGCCCAGGCCAGCCGACGCACGGTAAGGGTGGGGGTCATGGGCAGCGACGCTAGACCGACGTTGTTGAGAAAGTCAACAAGCAAGTTTTGAATCTCAACACCATGATGTAGGGTGGTGGCATGCGCACCTACGGGCAGTACTGCGGCATCGCGAAAGCACTGGACGTCATCGGCGACCGATGGACCCTGCTGATCGTCCGTGAACTGCTCGCCCTGGGTCCTTGCCGGCACACGGACCTGCGCAACGGGCTGCCAGGGATCGCCAGCAACCTGCTGGTCGACCGGCTCCGCGAACTCGAGGAAGCCGGCCTGATCCGCCGCGAGGCCGCCCCGCCGCCGGTGGCCACCACCCTGTTCTCCCTCACCGAGCGTGGCCGCGAGCTCGAGCCGGCGCTGCAGGAGCTGAGCCGGTGGGGCGTGCCGCTGTTGCGTGAGCCGGGCGGCAACGACACCTTCCGCACCCACTGGCTGGACATGCCCGCCCGGGCACTGACCGACCACCGCCCCGACCAGCCGGCAATCGCCCTGCAACTGCACGCCGACGGCAACGAAGACCTGGTCATCGAAGTCAAGGACGGCTCGGTGCACACACATACCGGCCGGGTCGACCACCCCACCGCGTCACTGACCGGACCGCCGCACCTGCTGGCCGCCACCCTGCTCGGCGACCTCGATCTGAGCGCCGCAGAACAGCAAGGCCTGCGGCTCAGCGGCGAACGCGAGGCAGTAATGCGCATCCTGCCCCGCTGATCGACCGGCCGTACGAGGACGTGCTCTCGGACGTCTGGCCGGCCTGGTGTACCGACCAGATGCAGCAGGCGATGACCGGGCTGTTCGACGGGAAACCGGACGCCGCCGACCTCTCCGCCCGCGATCGCTACCTCGCCGACAGCCCGCTGGAGGTACTCGACCGGTCCGCCCCGATACCCGCATCGTGCTGGCCGCACACAACGCCCACATCCAACGCACGGCCAACCCCGACGGAATACCCCTGCCTCGTGTCCCCATGGGGCACGCCCACGCCCAGCGGTTCGGAACGGACTACGTTTCTGTGGTAATGACCAGCGCTGGCGGCAGGACCGTGCAGAACGTGCCCGATCCGGCTCACCCCGCCGGGATGCGCCAATGCGCGACCGACGCCCCCGCCACAGCGCCCGACAGCGTGGCACTGTTCGCAGGCAACCCGGCAGCACTCGCCGTGCTCGACACCCGGGCCGTACGTGCGCATGCACGACGGCACGGTCTGCCAGAGCCGACTCTGATCCGCATGGACGACGGATTCCTGCCCGTGCCGGCCCTGGACGCCTACGACGCAGTCATCTGCATCCCGCACACCACGCTCAGCGCGGACCTCACCGGGTAGGCCGTCAACGAGCCTGCCGCCGAGCGTTCCACCAGGGCCTCGAAGTTCCCGCTGTCAGGGTGGCCAAGGCCTCGGCCTCCTCGTCCGACGGCCACCCCGACAGCCGGTCGTGCCCTTCGACGCGGCTGAATGGCCGGTCCTCGGCTTCGGACCAGCAGGTACAGGCGAGCCCTGATACCAACCGCATCTGGTGCCTTTGCCGGAACCGGTGGGCGCCATATAGGCGTCTACGGCCGGGTGGCGCCCCACTCGGACACGAGATGGGCCAAGGCATCCACGGCGCGCCGGTTCCCAGACGGATCCGGCCGCCCGGAAGCCCGGCGTCGTCATCGACTTCACCGCTGCCATCCCGTGGCAGCACTCCGCCGAAGCCTGCGGCACCCACTCGGGCGAGGGCATCCGACGGCTCGCATATCAGCACTGACAACGGGAGAAGGGGCGTATACATGGGTGTTTACGTGTCGGTCAGAGGATGGCTGGAGTGCGACGGAACGCAACTCGCCACCATCCAGAAGATCATCTCGGCTCACGCCGACAATCACTACTCCAACGGATGGAGCACTCCTCGGCAGCAGGTCAACTGGACCCACTACCTCTTCTACGGCGCCGACATCCGGGAGTCAGCCCTGGACTGGTTCATGAACCAGTTGCAAGAGATCGCCCGCGTCCCGGCTTCTGACGACGACGGAGACTTCGTCCGGGGCCTGTTCCTTGCCGGCCACGAAGTCGACGGGACGATGGAGTGGCAGGTCCGCGACGGCCGGCTGGTCATGTCGGCCGCCGACGCCAGACACCGGTACCTCGACGAATAGCCTCATCCATGTGGAGGCTCTCTCCATCGATCGCATGCGGCCACGGCATCCACCCCGAGGCGACGGGGTTGGGGTGGTTCAGACGGGGAGCCCGCCCGATCATGAAGAACAAGCTCGGCCGACCGCTGACGGGGTGACTCCGGAAGACGCCAGAGACCTGCCTTCTGCCAGCGGCCGAACACCGGCCCGATCGGGCTCGGCGATCACTACAGTCCAGGCTCATGACGACGGTTACAACGCGCACGATCGAATACGCGGCCGACGGCCTGACGATGATCGGCCACCTCGCGCTCCCGGCCGGTGTCGACCGCCGGCCCGCGGTCCTGGTCGGGCCCGAGGGGATGGGGCTCAGCGACGTCGAGCGCCGCCGGGCCGATGCGCTCGCCGAGGTGGGATACGTCGCGCTGGCCTTCGACCTCCACGGAGGGCGCTATTTGAGCGACCCTGAGGAGATGCTGGCCCGTTGCATGCCGCTGCTCGCCGACCCCGACCGGATGCGAGGCATCGGCCACGCGGCGCTCGACGTGCTCCACGCCGAGCCGCGGACCGACCCCGACCGGATCGCCGCCGTCGGCTACGGAACCGGGGGCGCAATCGCACTGGAACTCGGGCGCGACGGCGTCGACCTGCGCGCGATCGCGACAGTCAACGCAACTACTACGGGCCGACCAGGCGAGGCGGCGCGCATCCCCTGTCCGGTGTGGGCCGGGGTCGGGTCGGAAGACCCGATCATGCCGCCCGCTCAACGGGACGCATTCACCGCCGAGATGCAGGCTGCTGGCGTCGACTGGCGCCTCACGGTCTACGGCGGAGCCTTGCACGCCTTCCACCACCCATCGGTCGACCACACCGTGCTCCCCGGGGTCGGCTACCACCCGCAGCACGCGCAGCGAGCTTGGCGGGACGTCGTCAACCTGCTCGCCGAGTGCCTGCCCGTAGCGGAGTGATCTGGTCGGCAACCACGGTCCCGGACCGCAAACCAAGCCGGTCGACCGGGGCTTTTCACCAACGCTGCGAGCGTGCGTGCCGACGCCGCTGCGCAGACGGGGGACCAGAGCCTTTGGGCTTGTCGTTTAACGTCCGGCCGCTTCGGCATCGGAGCGGGCGCCGGTGCCGGGCCCCCACGGCCAGCACAAGGCGCTCGTCGCCGGCCCGGGGAGGGCGGGACGCCGCCAGAGCTCGCTGTAACCGGGCGAGTGACTCCGGCTGCGTGCATCGCCTGGCAGGGCGCTGTCGGACTGCGGCCCCGTCGCGGCCCTGGTGGCCAAGGCCGCACCCCGTACTCCCGAACGTACTCCCCGGCCGCAGGCGACGGTCCGGCTGTTCGCGAGCCGCTCCGCGGAGCAGGCATCCGGCGGAGCGAAGCCCACACATGCTGGGCGCGGGACGCGACCCCGCCGCGGGAAGCTCGCGCTGCACATCGACGTTCAGCCTTACCAACCGAGACCAGGACGCCGAACTAGCCCGGCTGCTCGCCCTGGGCTCGGCGCCGGTCGACGTCGGCCAGACCGGGGAGGAGGCCGGCCCGTACTCGCCGACCCGAGAGGAACGAGGTCTGCCCGCTGCGCACGTGGGTAGATCCCGTCTTGCGCCACGCCAGGCGGGGGCCTCGGTCAGCAGGCCCGGACGGAGATCTGGTTGCGCACCTGCGAGGCACGGACGTACTTCCAGCTGCCCGTGTCGTAGATCTGCCCCCAGAACCAGCGCTGCCCCTGGTTGTCCAGCCAGCAGTTCATGGCGAACTTGGTGCCGCTCTTGGACCAGTGGTCTGGTGTGGTGCCGGTGTGCGGCGCACTGTAGATCGCCACCCAGCCGTTGGCGTCGTTCTGCCAGACGTACGAGATTCCGGCCGCCGAGGCGGGGGCCTGCACGGCGGCTGCCCCTGCCACCAGCGCCCCGGCCACCGCGAGCCTGCCGATGGGACGCCCGCGTCGTCGGTTGTTCACGCTGTGCCTCCTCCATGGGACTCCATGTGGACCGTGCCAGGCGAGGCGTGCGGGCGCAGGCGTTCACGCGAAGCGGGGACATACGGCTTCGGAGCAACGATTCTTCCGGGCCACCGGTCCAGAACCCCAGGTAGAGGCCGGGGGGGCTCAGGCAATGGGCGCAGGACGGGGGGTGCGGCCGCTCAGGACGAGGGTGCGGTCCACAAGCGGGACCAAGTCCGGTACGGGCACAACCGAAGGTGCCCTCGCCGCTGTCCGAGCTCTCGACGGCCGCCCGCAGTAAGCCGTGCGCGGCGCGCAGCGCCAGGCCGTCGGCGATGTGGGACTGGCCAGTGGCCCGGGCCTGGTCCCGGTCGTGTACCACCAGCTCGTCGGCGGACACCGCAACGACGACTCCGCCGGGTAGGCCGCTTCCGCCCGCGCAGGACATGCCGGGCCAGGCGCCCGGGTCATGCCAGGCCTCGGTGAGCTCACCGAGGGAGTACCGGGGGCAGAGTCTCTTGCCAGCTGGCAGGAAGGGAGGCCGCGAGGCATCTGGGAAGGTGTCCGTCGCTGGGTCCCGGTACTTACCGGCGCGGTCACGGAAGGCGGAGGCGAAGCCGTTGACGTGCCCCCGAAAGTCGCCAACGATGCAGCGGAGGCAGGGCGTTGAGTCCTCCAGCCGGGCGTCCGAAACGGCTTTCGTGAGGCGTGCCACGATCCGGGCCCGCGGTCCGCGGTCCGCGGTCCGTGCTCGAGCATCGTCAAGCATCGTCCGCGTCCATTCCATGTCTGTCATGTGCTATTCCTCCCGGAAGAAGGTGGTCTGCTGCAGAGAGACCGGCCCGGGACACGGAAATCTTGCAGCCGCCCTTCGGCGACACGGGATGGATCACGATCTGCGTCTGGTCCGCCATAGGCTCCGGCGTGCTTTGGACCACCCGGCATGGCATTCGCTCGCTGCAGCGGCTGAACAGCAGAAGCCAATCCGCCTGCTGGGCGGCCCGACGACAACGCCCGGGTGACGTGCTCTCAGAAAGACCTCCCAGGCCCGGGGTTTGAGCGACGGAAGCGGGGTCAGACGCATACATGTCGGAAGCGCCACCGTGGGGGTTGGGCTTCCGAAGCGGGCCCCGCTCCCGTGACGCCCCTTCCCCCCGGCGTCACGGGGCAGGCCCGCCCGCACAGCGGGCTGCCGCGCGGATCCGTACGGCATCCGGATGCCTTCACTCGGCTACTTCCCCAGCCGGGACCTGGGCGCCCGGAGAACCCCCGGGCGCGTCGCTCAGACCGCCGTCCCCGGGCAACGGACCCGACGGCAGCAGCCCTGCGCATGATCGCGGTTGCCGTCTTGCCGATACCGCTGCGCTTGGCTGGTCCCTGCTCCCGCCTCACGCGGCATCGCCGCCGGGCAGGACACCCGGATCACGCCTCAAACGCGAGCCTTCCGGCGCAGAACCCTAACCGAGGGGGGCGAGCCGCCCCCGGTCCAGCCGGCGCTCGCGCATCGAGTCGTGGTAGTCGGCGGCCTTCTCCCAGTTTCGGTCTGCCCTGCCGGTAGGGGCAGCTCCGGAGGGTCCCAGCTTGACGGTGATCCAGCTCACCCGGCACAGTGCCAGGCCCTCCGGCTCATCGGACCGACGCCAGCGAGCGCCGGATGGGTCCGCTCGTCGGCGCGTTCCCCGGTCTGAGTCTCGCTGGGTGCGTCTCGTTTCGGCGTCCGGATGGTGGAAGCGGGTCGCCGCTGAGCGAGCGTCCGGCCTAGGGTGGCCGGTGCAGCTGGTTCGCCCCGTCCGCCAGGCGGGATGCGTCGTAAGAGGGAACCCGGTGGGAATCCGGGACTGCCCCGCAGCGGTGAGTGGGAACGACCGCCGTCATACGCACTGGGACCGGACAACGGTCCTGGGAAGCGACGGCCAGTAGGTGCCCGCCTGGAGACCGGCAGGTGTGCCCGCGAGTCCGAAGACCTGCCCGTTGCCCGCGCCCGGCCGATGCCGTGTGCGGATATCCCGGTGGCCTCGTGGGCGGGTCGGCGTACACAGCGAGACGGTCGACCGTGCGTGCCGCGCGGGGTGAGACCGTCCGTTTCCGGTACCCCTTCGCGTTCCCGACAGGGCGGGCACCGTGAGCTGAAGAAGGCCATCGAGGGTTACTGGAAGGGCCGCGCCACCGCCGATGCCCTCCGGGAGACCGCGGCCGGCCTGCGCCGATCGAACTGGCAGCAGCTCGCCGAGGCGGCATCCATGAAGTGCCGACCGGCGAATACTCGTACTACGACCACGTGCTGGACACCAGCGTCATGGTCGGCGCCATCCCCGCCCGCCACCGCGAGGCGGTTCGAACGGACGCACTCGACGGCTACTTCGCCATGGCGCGCGGCACGCAGGACGTGGCGCCGCTGGAGATGACCAAGTGGTTCGACACGAACTACCACTACCTGGTGCCCGAGCTCGGCCCGGACACCGTCTTCACCGCGAACTCCGCCAAGCAGGTGGCGGAATTGGGGGAGGCTGTCACGATCGGGTACACGGCCCGCCCGGTCCTCGTCGGTCCGATCACCTACCTGTTGTTGGCCAAGCCGGCTCCCGGCGTGGCAGCGGACTTCGAGCCGCTGACGCTGCTCGATCGGCTGCTCCCGGTCTACGCCCAGGTGCTCGCCGACCTGCGCGCCGCCGGCGCCGAGTGGGTGCAGCTCGACGAGCCCGCCCTCGTCCAGGACCGCACCCCGGCCGACCTGAATGCTGCCGCCCGCGCCTACCGCGACCTCGGCGGCCTCCCGGACCGGCCGAAGCTGCTGGTGGCCTCGTACTTCGGCCGGCTGGGCGAGGCGCTGCCCGTGCTGGCCAAGGCTCCGGTCGAGGGCCTGGCGCTCGACTTCACCGAAGCGGGGGCGGCCAACCTGGACGACCTCGCGGCGGTCGGTGGTCTGCCCGGCAAGAGGCTCGTCGCGGGGGTCGTCAACGGCCGCAACATCTGGATCAACGACTACCAGAAGTCCCTCGCCACCCTGGGCACGCTGCTCGGCCTCGCCGACCGGGTGGACGTCACCGCCTCCTGCTCCCTGCTGCACGTTCCGCTGGACGCCGGCGTCGAGCGCGACCTCGACCCGCAGATCCGTCGATGGCTCGCATTCGCCCGGCAGAAGACACGGGAGATCGCCGTCCTGGCCCGCGGCCTGGCTCAGGGCACGGACACGTCGGCGACCGTCTTGCCGTGCTCGGCCGACAACATCCGGGCCAGGTTTTCCCGCTCGCCCTCGACGAGCTGGAGGAAACGCAGCAGGACGCGGGCCCGGCGCTGGGGGTTCCACTGGCCCCACTCCGCCTGCGCCTCCTCGGCGTTGGCGATCGCCGCCTCGGTGTCGGCGCGCCCGGCCAGCGGTACGCGGGCCTGAACGGTGCCGGTGTTCGGGTCGTACACGTCGGCGAAGAGACCGGAGGTGCCGGTGGTGTGCTTTCCCCCGATGAAAGGGGTGAGTTCACGGACCATGGATGCCTGCTCTCGTCAGGTTGGATCCGGGGATGGCACGGCGAACCGGCGCACGGCACCCGGATGGGAGTGCACCGCTGCGGAAAGCCGTGAGAACTACGAGCGCACGGATGTGGTGTGCGTGCGCTCCGCCGGATCACCAGGGTCGTGGGTACAAACTGGTGCCATGCGTGTCTGCTCCATCCTCGTGGACAACACGGAACATCCGCGGCCGGTATCCTGACTCCCGGATCTCCGCGTGCCGCCCGCCTTCCCGACAGACTTCGTCAGTGGCGTGTGGATGGCAGCACACTCCCCGGTCACAGTGGCGGGACCGTGCCGGTTTTGCACCGGCTTCCCTGCACCGCGGACCTTGTGCCACGAACATATAGTTGGACGTCCTAGTAAATCCAGACCCGCCACTCGAGTGCGCCTACAGTCGGAGCATGCGCATCGTCTCCCTGCTCCCGGCGGCCACGGACATCGTGGCGGACCTCGGGCTCGTCGCCGACCTGGTCGGACGCACCCACGAATGCGACTGGCCGCCGGCCGCGGTGGCCTCCGTACCCGTCGTCACCCGCGCCGAGTTCGACGCGGACGCACTCAGCAGCCGGGAGATCTCCCAGGCCGTCGGCGGCTCTGCGCATTCCGGCTCCTCGCTCTACACCCTGGACACCGAAGCTCTCGCCGCGCTCGCACCGGAGGTCCTGCTCACCCAGGACCTCTGCCAGGTCTGCGCCGTCTCCTACGAGAGCGTCACCCGGGCGGTGCGCGTCATGGACGCCGGGCCTCGGGTCCTGAGCCTGGAGCCGAAGACCCTCGACGACGTGCTGGACTGCCTGGTCGCCGTGGGCGACCTGCTGGGGGTACGGGAGCGGGCCGAGCGGCGCCGCGCCGAGCTGTGGGGCCGGCTCGCCGAGGTGCGGCGCCTTACGGAGGGCCGGCCGAGGCCCCGGGTGGTGGCCATCGAGTGGCTCGACCCGCTGTGGCCCGCCGGCCACTGGGTACCCGAACAGATCGCCGCGGCGGGCGGCGAGCCGCTGCTGGCCGAGCCGGGCGAGCACACCACACCGATGACGTGGGAGGCGGTACGGGCGGCGCGTCCGGAGGTGGTCCTCGTCCTGCCGTGCGGCTTCCCGCCCGAGCGGACCCTGACGGAGCTCGACCTGCTCACCTCGCTACCCGGCTGGGACGAGCTGCCCGCCGTACGCGCGGGGGAGGTGTGGGTCCTGGACGGCCCCGCGTACTTCAACCGGCCGGGCCCCCGCGTGGTCCGCGGCGCCGAGGTGCTCGCCCACGTGCTCCACGGGGTGCGTGCGGGGGACCCGGTGACCGCGGCGGAAGCGCGCCGGCTGGGCTGAGCCTTGTGGTCACCCCCGGTCGTGGGCGACGGGGTAGGGGATGAAGGTGCTGCTGTTCTCGTCGACCGCGAGCGGGCGGCCGAGGGGCGGAACCGCGCGCTGCGGGCAGTCGAGCCGTTCGCAGAGTCGGCACCCCATCCCGATGGGGGTGGCTGCCGAGGCGTTGTCGAGGTCGAGGCCGTCGGAGTACACGAGCCGGGGCGCGTGTCGGATCTCGCAGCCCAGGCCGATCGCGAACGTCTTGCCGGGCTCGCCCCAGCCGCCGCGGTGCCGGGTGACGGCGCGGGCGGTCCACAAGTACCGCTGGCCGTCCGGCATGGAGGCGATCTGTACGTGGATGCGGCCGGGCGCGGCGAAGGCCTCGTAGACGTTCCACAGCGGGCAGGTGCCGCCGGCGCGGGAGAAGTGGAATCCGGTGGCGGACTGTCGCTTGGACATGTTGCCAGCACGGTCGACTCGGACGAAGGAGAAGGGGACCCCGCGCAGCCTGGGGCGTTGGAGGGTGCTGAGGCGGTGGCAGACGGTCTCGTAGCCGATCCCGAAGTGGTCGGTGAGGCGTTCGATGTCGTAGCGGAACTCCTCGGTGGCCTGGTGGAAGGCGCCGTACGGGAGGATCAGCGCGGCGGCGAAGTAGTTTGCGATGCCGATCCGGGCCAGGCGGTGTGCGGGGGAGCCCTGGGAGAAGTCCTCGGCGGCCAGCCGGTCCAGCTCCGCCCCGTACTCCAGCAGGGCGAGCTGGGTGGCCATCCGGAACGCCTGCTGGCCCGGCCGCAGTCGGCCGGACAGGTGCAGGACACGGGTACGGCCGTCGAAGTGGTGGAGGCGGTCCGAGTCGGCGGCGAGGCGGAGTCCGTGGTGCTCGGTGAGGCGGCGCGACAGCACCCGGACGACTTCCCCGGGGCGGATACCGAGCTCCCGGGCGAGGGCCTCGGCGGCGAGGTCGGTGTCATGGAGGTAGTTCTGGCGGCGGTAGAAGAACTCGCGGATCTCCTCGTGCGGTGAACGCGGCGCCGCCGGCCCGCCGTCCCGCCCGTCCGCGGTGTCCGCCAAGCGCTCGGTCAGGAGCTGGCTGCGTCGTCCCAGGTCCAGCAGGACGGCGGCCACGGCTGGCATCCGTGTGGCCAGTTCGGCCAGGTCGGAGGGGGAGACCCGGGCCTCGGCGACCTCGTTCGCGAGGGCCTCGCGCAGGTCGGCGACCAGGCGGCTGGTGTCCCGTTCGGAGAAGAACCCGGGGTCGACGCCGAAGGCCTCGGTCAGCCGCAGCAGAACCGGCACCGTTAGGGGGCGCGAGTCGTGCTCCATCTGGTTCAGGTAGCTCGGCGAGATGCCCAGGACCCGGGCCAACTCGGCCTGGCTCATCCGGCGCTCCTCGCGCAACCGCCGCAGCCGCGCACCCGCGTACGTCTTGCCCACCTGAACTCCTCCGGCTTCGACCGGCTCCAGGTTACGCATGATCCTGCCATTTGCCGCCTTCGCAACCTTGGCAAAACAGGCGCAGAAGATTCGCAGAAGTTGGCATACGTCCCTCATTGATGGCACTGCGTGCCGCTGTCAGAGTCTGTTCTGCGGCCGCCGGACCCCGGCAGTCGAGAGGGACACTCCAGGCACGACTTATGTCCTGACGTCGGCGATCCCGGCAGTCCACACTCGGCTGACCAGCAACATTGCTCAGTTCACCCCGGGACCCGGCGGCCACCACCCCGATACGCGGCACAGAGTGCCATCGACTCGTCGTGATGAACGAGCGCGTTGGCAGACCAAGCGATTCATGGAGACGGTGACGGTCATGGCAGACACGAACACGACGGCGGCGGCCGAGCAGCTCAAGCAGCGGTGGGCCACGGATCCCCGCTGGGCGGGGATCGAGCGCACCTACAACGCCGAGGACGTCGTCCGGCTCTCCGGCAGCGTCCGCGAGGAGCACACCCTCGCCCGGCGCGGCGCCGAGCGGCTGTGGCGCCAGCTCCACGAGCAGGACTACATCCACGCCCTCGGCGCGCTCACCGGCGGCCAGGCGGTCCAGCAGGTGCGGGCCGGACTCCAGGCGATCTACCTCTCCGGCTGGCAGGTGGCCGCCGATGCCAACCAGGCGGGCCACACCTACCCCGACCAGTCCCTGTACCCGGTCAACTCGGTGCCGCAGGTGGTCCGTCGTATCAACAACGCGCTGCTGCGCGCCGACCAGATCGCCACCGCCGAGGGCGGCACCGACACGACGGACTGGCTGGCGCCGATCGTCGCGGACGCCGAGGCCGGCTTCGGCGGCCCGCTGAACGCCTTCGAGCTCACCAAGGCCATGATCGCGGCGGGCGCGGCCGGCATCCACTACGAGGACCAGCTGGCCTCCGAGAAGAAGTGCGGCCACCTGGGCGGCAAGGTCCTCGTCCCGACCTCGCAGCACATCCGCACCCTCAACGCCGCCCGCCTGGCGGCCGACATCGCGGACACCCCGACGCTGGTCATCGCACGCACTGACGCGCTCGCCGCCACCCTCCTGACCAGCGACGTCGACGAGCGCGATGCGCAGTTCACCACAGGGGAGCGCACGGCGGAGGGCTTCTATCACGTCCGCAACGGCATGGCCCCCGTCATCGCCCGCGGCCTGGCCTACGCCCCGTACGCCGACTTGATCTGGGTCGAGACCGGCACGCCGGACCTCGCGCAGGCCCGCGAGTTCGCCGAGGCGATCCACGCGCAGTACCCGGACCAGATGCTGGCCTACAACTGCTCGCCGTCCTTCAACTGGAAGGCCGCCCTGGACGACGACCAGATCGCCAAGTTCCAGCGCGAACTCGGCGCGATGGGCTACCGGTTCCAGTTCATCACCCTGGCCGGCTTCCACTCCCTCAACCACGGCATGTTCGACCTCGCCCGCGGCTACGCCGAGCACGGCATGACCGCCTACGTCGACCTCCAGGAGCGTGAATTCGCCGCGCAGGCGCAGGGCTTCACCGCCGTCAAGCACCAGCGCGAGGTCGGCACCGGCTACTTCGACCTGGTCTCCACCGCCGTCAACCCGGCCTCCTCCACCACCGCGCTCGCCGGTTCCACCGAAGAAGAGCAGTTCCACTAAACACGCCAGCCCGGCCTCTCGCCGCCCGCGACAGGTCGGGCCGGACGAACCGTCTCCGTCCGGCCCGGCCTCACCCGTCAGGAGACCGCATGACCACCACCGCCACCACCCACCAGGTCCGGGTCCTCGCGGCGCCGGGCCCTCGCCACGACGACATCCTCACCCCGGAGGCTCTCGACTTCATCGGCCGCCTGGCCGAGGCGTTCGGCGAGCGCCGCGAGCATCTGCTCAAGGAGCGCCGCCGCCAGGCGATCCGGATCGCCACCGGATCCCCGCTGGACTTCCCGATCGCGACCTCCGGCATTCGCGCCGACCGCACCTGGCGCGTGGCCCCGCCCGCCCCCGGCCTGGAGGACCGCCGGGTGGAGATCACCGGCCCGCCCGAGCGGCGGATGGCCGTCAACGCCCTCAACTCCGGCGCCAGGGTGTGGATGGCCGACTTCGAGGATGCCACCGCGCCGACCTGGGAAAACGTCATCGGCGGCCAGCTGAGCCTCCTCGACGCCATCGAACGCCGGATCGACTTCACCACGCCCGAGGGCAAGGAATACCGTCTCGGCGAGAACCTGCCCACCCTCGTGGTCCGGCCCCGGGGCTGGCACCTCCTGGAAGAGCACCTGGAGTTCGACGGCCGGCCCGTGTCCGCCCCGCTGGTCGACTTCGGCCTGTACTTCTTCCACTGCGCGCAGCGCCAGATCGACGCCGGGTACGGCCCGTACTTCTACCTCCCCAAGCTGGAGAACCGGTACGAGGCGCGGCTCTGGAACGACATCTTCGTCTTCGCCCAGGACCTCCTCGGCATCCCCCACGGCACGGTCCGCGCCACCGTCCTGATCGAGACGATCACGGCCGCGTTCGAGATGGAGGAGATCCTCTACGAGTTGCGCGAGCATTCCGCCGGTCTCAACGCGGGCCGCTGGGACTACCTCTTCAGCCTGGTCAAGACCTTCGGTCATCGCAGCGACTTCCAGCTCCCCGACCGCGCCCAGGTCACCATGACCGCACCGTTCATGCGCGCCTACACCGAACTCCTCGTCCGCACCTGCCACAAGCGGGGAGCCCACGCCATCGGCGGCATGTCCGCCCACGTGACGGCCAAGGACCCCGAAGCGAACGATGCGGCCCTCGCCAAGGTGCGCCTGGACAAGGAGCGCGAGGCCGAGGACGGTTTCGACGGCTCCTGGGTCGCCCACCCCGGCCTGGTCCCCCTCTGCCGCGAGGTCTTCGACGGGGTCCTGGGCGAGCGTCCGAACCAGCTCGACCGCACCCGGGAGGACGTCCAGGTCGGGGCTTCGGACCTGCTCTCCGTACGGCGGATCAGCGGCCCGCCCACCGAACAGGGAGTGCGTACCAACGTCGCCGTCGCGCTGCGGTACTTCGATGCCTGGCTGCGCGGCCAGGGCGCCGTTGCCCTCTACGGGCTGATGGAGGACGCCGCCACCGCCGAGATCGCCCGCGTCCAGATCTGGCAGTGGCTGCGCCACCGGATCCTGGACCGCGACACGGTGCTCCGGATACTGGACGAGGAACTCGCCGCCCTCGGTGCCGAACACCCCTGGGCAGCCGTCGACGAGGTGCGGGAGCTGTTCGAGCGCACCGCCCTGGCCGCCGAACTCCCCCTCTTCTTCACCCCCGACGCCTACACCCGCCACCTCGTGCGCATCCCGCAGGCACGGTCATGAGCACCAACCTCCGCAGGGTCGGCATCGTCGGCGGCGGCCAGATGGGCGCGGGAATTGCCGAGGTCTGCGCCCGCGCCGGACTCGACACGGTCGTCTGCGAGGCCGACGCCACCGCCGCCCGCGCGGCCCGCGAACGGGTCGCCGTCTCCCTCGAACGGGCCGTCCAGCGCGGCAAACTGGACCGGCTCTCCGCCGAGGACGCACTCGCCCGGCTGGTCTTCTCCGGCAGCCTCGACGACCTTGCCGACCGGCAGCTCGTCATCGAAGCGGTGACCGAGAACGCGGACGTCAAGACCGAGACCTTCGCGGCCCTGGACAAGATCGTCGAGGACCGTGAGGCGATCCTCGCGACGAACACCTCCTCCCTGCCCGTCATGCGACTGGGCATGGCCACCGGCCGCGCCGACCGGGTCGTCGGGCTGCACTTCTTCAACCCGGTGCCCGTGCTGCCGCTGGTGGAGGTCGTCTCCTCCCTGCACACCTCCCGGGACACGCTGGAGACGGTGGAGTCCTTCGCCCGGGACACCCTGGGCAAGACGGCGATCCGCTCGCAGGACCGGGCCGGCTTCGTCGTCAACGCCCTCCTCGTCCCCTACCTGCTCTCGGCCATCCGGATGGCCGAATCCGGCTTCGCCACCACGGCCGACGTCGACGCCGGCATGGAGCTCGGCTGCGCCCACCCGATGGGCCCGCTGAAGCTCGCCGACCTCATCGGCCTCGACACCGTCGCTGCCATCGCGGAATCCCTCTACGACGAGTTCAAGGAACCCCTCTACGCCCCGCCCCCGCTTCTGATGCGGATGGTGCAGGCGGGACTGCTGGGCCGGAAAACCGGCCGGGGGTTCCACACCTACGACCGGGACTGCTGAGAGACCCGGTACCGCGGCCGGGTTGAGGGTCCCGGCAGCGTGGTGGAAAGGGGTACGGCGGAGTGGTGTCCGCCGCACCCCTTGCATGAACGACCTGGGGATGCCAGGCAGTGCTTCCGTGGCATCGGCATGTCAGAGATCGCCGACGGCGAACGGCTCCCGCTCGGCGAGCTTGCCCTGCACCGACAAGCCGGGCCGACCTGAGGCGCGCTTCACGCCGTACTCGATTCGGCCGCCGCTACTGCCCGGTGGCCTCTCGCCAGATGGCCAGGGTCTGTCGGTTAGCGCGTGGCCGGGATTCCGAGTTCGTCGAGCAGGCCGCGGATGCGCTGTTCGATCTGGTCGCGGATGGGCCGGACGGCGGCGACGCCCTGTCCGGCGGGGTCGTCGAGAGTCCAGTCGAGGTAGCGCTTGCCGGGGAAGTACGGGCAGGCGTCGCCGCAGCCCATGGTGATCACGACGTCGGACGCCTGGACGGCCTCCACGGTGAGGATCTTGGGGGTCTCGGCGGAGATGTCGATGCCGACCTCCTGCATGGCCTCGACCACGGCGGGGTTGACCGTGTCGGCCGGGGCGGAGCCGGCGGAGCGGACCTCGACGCGGCCTTCGCCGAGGTGGGTGAGGAAGGCGGCGCCCATCTGTGAGCGGCCGGCGTTGTGGACGCAGACGAAGAGTACGGAGGGGCGGGCGGGTGACGGGTTCACGGCAGGGGGCTCCGGAGGTTCAGCGGGCGGCGGGGACGGCGGTGATCGGCGCGGGCTCGTCGGCGGTCTGCCGGGGGGACGGGCCGAAGACGAGGGCGAGCAGGCCCAGGCCGGCGGCGGCGCCGAGGAGCTGGGCGGCGATGAACGCGGGGACGGAGGCGGGGGCGATGCCGGCGAAGGAGTCGGTGAAGGCCCGGCCGATGGTGACCGCGGGGTTCGCGAAGGAGGTGGAGGAGGTGAACCAGTACGCCGCGCCGATGAACGCGGCCACGACCGCCGGGGCGAGGTTCGCCCGGCCGGTCCGGTTCAGGCCGAAGGCCACGAGCAGCAGTCCGGCCGTGGCGACGACCTCGCCCAGCCACAGGTGGTGAGCGGAGCGGTCGTGGGTGGAGAGGGAGAGCAGGGGCTGGCCGAAGACGGCGTTGGCCAGGAGCGAGCCGGCGATCGCACCGCCGATCTGGGCGGGCACATACGCGGCCACCTCCCGCAGGGACGGACCGTCGCCGGAGCGGCGGCCGGTGAGGTGGGCGGCGAGGGTGACCACGGGATTGAAGTGGGCGCCGGAGACCGGGCCGAACACCGCGATCAGCACCCCGAGGCCGAACACGGTCGCCAGGCAGTTGGCCAGCAACTGGATACCGACGTCCTGTGACAGCTCCGTGGCCTGGATGCCGGATCCGACCACGACCGCCACCAGCAGCGCGGTCCCGACCGCCTCGGCTGCCACGCGGCGTCTGAGCGGCGCCAAGTCTTCGCTCACGCCTTCACCTCGGCTGCCTGCGGGGCCTTGAGGACTGCGGCGAGCCGCTCCAGGGCGGCGGGCAGGGCCCAGTAGTAGACCCAGGTCCCGCGGCGTTCGCAGTCGACGAGGCCGGCCTGCCGCAGCAGCTTGAGGTGGTGGGAGATCGTCGGCTGCGACAGCTCGAAGGCCGGGGTCAGCTCGCACACGCAGACCTCGCCCCCGTCCCGGGAGGCGATCATCGACAGCAGGCGCAGCCGGACCGGGTCGCCCAGGGCCTTGAACACCTTCGCCAGGTCGGCGGCCTGGTCCTCGTCCAGCGGGGCGGCCGCGAGCTGGCCGCAGCACCCTTCGGGGTCCTGCCCGAGCACCACGAGCTCTTGTTTCGACATGTCTCTATGTTGACGTCCTTCGATCCAAGGCGCAAGCTTGCATCGAGGAACATCAATGCGACATGGTCCCGAGCCTATCGGGCAGGGCCTCGTCCGATGGGAGTCATCGTCATGAGCGAGCAGTCCACTGACCTGCGGGAGTCTGTCCGCCGCCGCTACGCCGCGGCAGCCGTGCAGGTCACCGAGGGCGGCACCGCCTGTTGCGGGCCCGGGCCGGTCGAGGTCGACGAGAACTTCGGCTCGACCCTCTACGCCGCCGACGACCGCGCGGAGCTGCCTGCCGGGGCCGTCGCCGCTTCCCTCGGCTGCGGTAATCCCACCGCCGTCGCCGACTTGAACGAAGGCGAACGCGTCTTGGACCTCGGGTCCGGCGGCGGCGTCGATGTCCTCCTCTCCGCCCGCCGGGTGGGCCCGTCGGGGAAGGCGTACGGCCTGGACATGACCGAGGAGATGCTCGCCCTCGCCCTGGCCAACGCAGCGACGGCCGGCGCGACGAACGTGGAGTTCCTCAAGGGCACCATCGAGGCCATCCCGCTCCCGGCCGCGACGATCGACGTGGTGATCTCCAATTGCGTGATCAATCTGTCCACCGACAAGCCGTCCGTCTTCGCCGAGACCTTCCGCGTTCTCAAGGCCGGCGGCCGGATCGGCGTCTCCGACGTCGTCGCCGACGACACCCTCACCCCCGAGCAGCGTGCCGAGCGCGGCGACTACGTCGGCTGCATCGCAGGCGCCCTGTCCTTCGCCGAATACCGGGAAGGGCTGGAGGTCGCCGGGTTCACGGACATCTCGATCACCCCGACCCACGCCGTCGCCGACGGCATGCACTCCGCCATCGTTCGCGCCGTCAAGCCCGTCAAGCCCGTCAAGCCCGTCAAGCCGTCACCGCGGCCCCCGCGACCTCCGACGGCGCCTGCTGTGGAGTGACCGCCTGCTGCACCCATAACGAGGAGGCCGCAACGCAGGGCACCACCGTCGGTGAGGCCAAGGCTTCTGCCGGGTGTGACTGCGGGAGCGGAGTCCGCGGACGGTGACGTGGGCGCCCCGGCGGATGTACCCAACTCCCATGACTTGGCGAACCGAGGTCGAGGTGCAGGCGCACGCCACAGTCGGAAGAACTCAAACGCGGCTCTCTGTGATGAAGTTGGCCCATGCGACCGTAGTCAAGCAAGAGGGGGCGCCGATGAAGCAGCAGGACGAGATACCCGCCACGCACGAAGAACCGACGGTGACCATACCGGCCCGTGATTACGACAACGGGTCTGATGCAGGTTCGGGTGACAGGTTGACTCACGCGGCCCGGAGGGCCGGTGTGGTCATGATGGTCTCGAATTCGACGGGGGTCAGTCGGCCGAGTGTGGCTTGCCGGCGACGGCGGTGGTAGGTCCGCTCGATCCAGGTCACGATCGCGATCCGTAGTTCCTCGCAGGTGGACTGGCGCGGCACATAGCTCGCCCGGACAGGCCTGGACGGTATCGAGTCAGCCCTCGTCAAACCCGCGGAAGGTCCCTGATTCGTCAGCAGCGTCGGCGAACTCCGCAAAGTCCATGTTGGCGATGCTCAGGTTGGCCGAGACATCAGGGAACCACTGAGCAGGGAGCCTGAACGTCCGCCCGGGCTCGTCCGAGAGGTCCACGGCCAGGAGCGGGTGATGCGTATCCCCCATCGTGGCCGCGTCGGCCAGGAAGACCTGGATGAAGAGGCTTCTTCATCCGCAGCAGCCTCTTCATCCACCAATGCCCGGACCCCCACACAGGCGAAGCGAAGCTCGCTGACATACGTGGCATGGCAGTACCCGTCGGCCGCGTCGAGCGCGGCTCGAACCGCATCCCAGGCGCCGTCGTCACCGAAGTCGGTACGCAGCACCAGCGAGGTCAGATCATCAGACTGAGGCAGAGGCATCCCGTGATCCTCGCACCCGCCGCTGACATCGACCGTCGCACCCACCGCACCTGCGGAGCTCCTCCAAACCGCCTGGCGATATCAAACACCCCCGCCAGGACAAAACGCTCTTTTAGCCGCGCAGGCCGAGACAACGCGGGAACAGATCACGCAGCTGACCGCCCAGCTCGACGAACTCGGCCAGGCCGCCGAAGAAGTCCGGATCACCCGCAAGAGACTGCTGGCGCTGCCCGACCCGCAAGCGCCGCGCTGCTGGCACCGGAACTGCCGGACCATCCGGCCTACCAGCAGATCACGGCGGTGTTCACCGCGGCCGACCATCCGCTGCGTGCGCGGCAGGTGTGCGAGGCGATGGACGTGGCGGTCGGGCCCAACAACATCAACAACGTCCGCCTCGCGCTCAAGCGGCTGGCCGACCGCGGGATCCCGGCCGAGACCGAGCCAGGCTTGTTCACCCAGCCTCGGCCGTAGTCGACCGACATCGCCACGACCTGCCCGCCTGTCCCGCATACATCGAAAATCGGACATCAAGCCTCATGTCGCCCTGCGATGAAGCCACATGTTCCGCGATAGCTGCAACACACCCTGAATTATGGATAGTTACAAGGGAGCCCAGGGGAGGATATCGAGAATGAAGGTACTGCTTACTGCGCATACCACAGGCGAAGGCACGGTTGGGCGTGGTGGCACACAGGTGGGAAAGGGCGATATGCGCGGTGTGCCTGACAGCGACCACGTCACTCACCTGGAGCGCCTGCAGCGATGGCTCGTTGACGAGCCGGAGCTTCGGGGCCACGTAACCCAGGTACGCGCCGCACCTGGTACCCACCACATGGCCGCCGGCGTGCTTGAGGGACTGCTCCTCACTCTCGGCTCGGGAACCGTCGCCGTGCTGGCAAGGACGCTGCCAATTTGGCTGCGCCAGCAGCGATCCGAGGTTGAGATCGAGCTGACTCGAGATGAGGGCACGTCAGTGCGCATAAAGGCCGACAACCTCCAGGACGCCGAGGCGCTGATCCGCCGCATCCTCGACGACGCCTCGCCCCGGGACTGAATCATGCGGCCCCAAGCGCCGCCGGGGACACGGCTGCCAGATCCGCAACGGACGCGCGCAGTGATGATCGGAACGCGTTCATACGCCGCGGCCACCGGCCTGTCCGAGTTGCCGGGCGTCACCGGCAATCTGCGCACTTTCGGCCGCCTGCTGCGCGAGGGTCTCGGCCTGCCGGGCGAGCACTGCCTCGCGTTTCTGGACGCCCGCTCTGACCGCGCGGTGTGCATGGCGGTGCGCACGGCAGCACGCGAGGCGGAGGATCTGCTGCTCGTCTACTTCTCGGGGCATGGCCTAATCGAGTCGGACTCTCACGAGCTGTACTTGGCCCTGCAGCACAGCGATCCCGATGACCCTCGCTACTCGGCGGTGCGGTTCGCGGAGATCCGCGACATAGTGGCATCCTCCCGGGCTCGTAACCGAGTGGTGATTCTCGACTGCTGTTACAGCGGCCGGGCGATCGTCGACACGATGGGGGCGGGCGCTAATACTGCAGAAACCGTTGCCCTGGCACAGACCGAGACGCGCGGGGCATACACCCTTACTGCCACATCCGCCAACATGCCGGCCATCGCGCGCTCCGGCGAGCGGTACACGGTCTTCACAGGGGCGCTCATCGGCCTGCTCGAGGACGGCATCGCAGGCGCCGGGCCCTACCTCACCCTGCAGCACCTGTTCGACGAGCTTCGCCGCACTCTCGACCCGCAGCCGCGCCAGCAGGGCACCGACAGCGTGGGCACATTGGCGCTCTCGCCAAACCGCCATCCACAAGCCCTACCGCCGCCGCGAGCAGAGGAGCCGGGGGGCGAGGCACGCGGCCCGGGCTCTGCGATCGAGAGCCGGAAACGGTACGAGGCGTACTGCTTCCGCACGAACCGGAGGCGGGCCGCGTGGCAGCGCGGCATCGCCTTAATGGTCACGGCAGGCCCGCTGATCGGCGCCCTCATAGCTTTCAGCGTGATGGGCTGGGAGGGGCCGAGCGGGGTCTGGCTCGACGTCATGGGCCTTACCTGGCCGGTCGTGATTACGCTCTCCTTCTTCACGCCGTACGCGGTGCAGTACGTTCCCGGCACGTACGAACTCACCGTAGACGAAGAGGGGTTGCATCTGCTGATCGGCACGGATCGGACGATGCTGCGCTGGGACGAGGTGCAGTCCGTCACCGCCGTTCGCATCGCCCGCCGACGCGGCTCCCCACATCTGCTCCTCATCCGTCCCCGCGGCGGATTCGTGCCACCGCGACGCCGCGCATGGCATCCCCATATGGACCGTCAGGGCAAGCATCTGGTCTTCTGCGATCTACGCCGACTGCAGGAGCCCTCGTACTTCGTCGCAGCGGCGACGACCGTGCACGCCGGCGCGCTCTGGGATGACTCGTACGGCATGAGAGGCAAGACCAGCGTCCGCTTCGGACGGTACGTGGAATTCCGATTCCTGTTCCTGACTGCGCTGTTCAGCGGCTTTCTCTTGTACATGATCCGCGATGCCGGCTCTCGGGTGTTCACGGTATGTGCCGCCCTCGCCACCCTGCTGACCGTCGCCTTCACCGTTGCTCCAGTCGGTCTGCATATCGACGAGTGGGGGCTGCGGCTCCGTTTCCTCCATCGTGTGGTGCGCCGGCCTTGGAAGGACATCGACGACGTCAGGCTCGTCTGGGACGAGTCGCACGAAGTCTTCTATCTCCGAGTGCGTACACCGTCGACGGCCCGTGGCTGGCCGCTGCCCTACGACCCGGTGACCGGCGCCTACAGGATGGATCTCAACCTGATCGACTTCACGGTGCCGGAGTTTTCTGCGGCTTTCCACAGATTCGCCGGACCGCGCTGGCAGGGTGAGACGGCGGAGTCGGACTTGGCTCACGCGGGGCCGGATGTGGAGGCACGCTACTCGGGCCGGTTCGTGGGACCGGCGGCCTCTCTGACGGCGTGGGTTCTGCCAGCCGTCCTGTTCGCTGTCGGGATGTGGAGGTGGACATTGCAGAGCGACGTTTTAGCGCTGTGGGTGTTTGCTGCCATGTGCTCACCGCTCCTCGCCCTCCTCTTGCGGCCGAAGCTTGAACTCAAGTTAGACCAGGTCGGTTTCACTCTGTCGGCGGGGCGGCGCCGCACCCACGTCCCCTGGCAAGATGTGAGCCGCGTGTCCGTAGTGCGTCCCGACCGTGCTGCTGAGTCCGTCGCGACCCTGGTCGTCTGGTTCAGGGACGGGGCGCGGATTCCACCCAGATGGCGATGGGGCAAGTGCTTCGAACCCTGGTCCGGCGGGGTGCGGATAAGTAGGTGCAAAGCGGCCGGGATCACCTCAATCATGGTCACTCCAGGCCAATTAGACCGTTCCTTGCAGCACTTCGCCGGAGCCGCCTGGCAACCCCACAAGCCGCGCGAGACGTGATCCCTCCCGACTGGGGACGTCTTGGAGAACAAGCCCGAGGTGGGGGCCTGGGATCCAGCTCCCAGTGCTCATGGAGTCGGGCACGTTCGCTGAGGACCCGGAGCCCCGGGGGCCGCCGTGGCGGAGATGGGACGAGATTCATCCGGATGAGGCGGTGGCCCGCGGCATCTACGCGCCAATCTACGCCCGCGGCACCGTGCTGATCCCGGAGAGGGCCGGCGGCTACTGTTGCGGCCTCGACGGCGCAGACGGCCCCAACATGGCCTGCGAGCGGTGCGGCCTGCCCGTGGCGAGTTGAATCGACGACTGCTCACACTGGCAGGCGGTGTCGCTCGCGCCCAACGCCGTACGCCGCCTGACCGTCGGCGGCGCCGACTCCGTACCACTGACTTGGGCAGAGCTGTTGGAGGAACGGAAGTCCATGCCTCCGTTCGAGCCAATCGCCACATGGAACTCGCGGCTCGGGCCGAACCACTTCTGGTCGTGGAGCCCACAGTGGGAGGCCGAGGTCGGCCGGGCACTCGCCACCTGCTAGCAGCCTCGCAAGGCGAGCCGGTGGCCGTCCCGGACGGTCTGGGCAAGGAAGTGTTCCAACGCGCTCTCGACGCCCTGCTGCCTGCAGGTCCGCCGACACGGCACGCCGTTCTGGCCGGACCGGGACAGCCCGCCGCCGACGCGGATGCGGACATCCTCTTGGTGCCGACCCATCCGCAGACCGGACAGACGTGGACCCCGGCCAGCCCAGGGATTTCGGCCTACCTGGTGCCTCTGCCGCTCGGGGTGTGGCTGTGGCTGGCCTTCCCCAAGCCGCACCTGCCGCTCCCCGCGTCGGGCGGCATGCCCGACGGCGTCCTCCGCGACGACCCGCCCGCACCGCGCCCTCGGTACTCGTTCAGGGCCGATTCGGGCGTCTTTCAGCACACCCTGGTCCGGCTGCCGGCCGTCCGTGGTTGCGGGGGATTCCGGAAAACCTCACCCAGCACATGCGTGCCGGGCTCTTCTAGCGGACTGGCCAGAAGCGCCGGGATCGAACGGCACCGGACAGCGGTGCACCTCGCCCAGTACATCAAGGACGGCAACATCACTCACACCGACGGCGAGGAGTAGACCGCGATGGCACAGCTCGGGGACGGCCTCAACCAGGCAGTTCAGAAGGCGTTCACCCGCTCGATCCCGAAGTCGGCGGGCGCCCAGATGCGCTACCTGGTCAAGCAGTACAAGTCCACCAAGGCCGCCGCGGCCACGCTCGGCATCACCCAGCGCACCGTCGAGCGGTACGTCAAGGACCAGATCAAGAAGCCGCGTCCCTAGCTGGCCGACCGCGTAGAGCGCGAGGTCAAGAAGAAGTGGCAACCGCAGATCCGCGCCAAGGCCGAGAAGACGGCGGCCACCACCGGCGGCATCGTCAATCGATACCCGGGCCCGCTTCGGCTACACCGCTGCCCCCGGCACCACCGACGACGGACGAATGCGCCACCTCACCGTCGCGCTGCCGCCCGAGTTCGCCGGCCGTCTCTACGACGCCCAGGAGGCCGGCGCCAGCGAGCAGCAGCTGCCCGACACCGCCGCCGAGGGCCTGCAGGAGATCTACTTCCAGGACCGCGGCCGCCGCGCCGGCGGCCTCCTGGTGGAGTTCACCGACTTCGACCACATCGAGTTCGACCCCTAGCTCATGGACCAACTGGGTGGGGGCTGCGCGACGGTGGCTTTGTTCACGAAAAACGGGACAGCAACTGTTCACCACTTCGGGTTCTGGCTCACTTTCCGTGGAGCATGCACGCTGAGTGACGGTTGTCGAGCGAGCGAGCTCTGCGGAAGTTGCCCGTAACTGAGCCGTACCGGGTGCGACGTGTCTGACAGGTCGGCCCGTGGAAGAGGCGCTCCAGCTGGAGGAGTTGCTGTTCCCGTCGATCGCCGATGTGGCAGTGCTGTCGGTCGACGTGAACGACGAGGCGGTACACATAGCGGCCCGAAGCACGGCGGCTGGGGCCGACTGCCCCGACTGCGGGAGCTGGTCACGGCGAATCCACAGCTCCTACCTGCGCTTTCCCGCTGATGTGCCCAGCGGAGGCAGGCAGGTCGCACTCTGTCTACGCGTCCGCAGGTTCCTCTGCCCGGTCATCTCGTGCGGACGGCGGACCTTCGCGGAACAGCTGTCAGGGTTGACCCATCGTTACGGCAGGCGGACCGAGCGACTGCGGTCGACGTTGGCCGCGGTCGGCCTCGCGCTCGCTGGCCGGGCCGGTGCCCGGCTGGCCAGAGTCTTCGGAGTGCCCGTCAGCCGCAGCACAGTGCTACGGCTGGTCGATGCATTGCCCGACCCTCAGGTTCCGGCTCCACGGGTAGTCGGGGTCGACGAGTATGCGACCCGCAAGGGCCGCAACTACGGGACCATCCTGGTCGACGTTGAAAGCCGGCGGCCGGTGGACCTGCTGCCCGACCGGGAGGCATACAGCCTGGCCGCCTGGCTCGCGAAACGGCCAGGGATCGAGGTGGTCTGCCGAGATCGCGCACCGTTCTTCGCCGAAGGCGCCACCGCCGGGACACCCCAGGCAGTGCAAGTGGCGGACAGGTGGCATCTCTGGCACAACCTGAGCGAGGCCGCCGAGCGATGCGCCGCCGACCACCGGGGCTGCCTGCGGGTACTGGCACCCGACCCTGCCCAGCCAGCCGCCCAGCCCGACATGGTCCAAGACCCAACCGGCTCGCCCTGGCCCACCGGCCACCGCTTCGCCGACCGCACCCGCGCCAAGCACGCGACCGTCCACGGACTGCTGGCCGCCGGGCTCAGCCGAAGGGCGATCGGCCGCCAGCTCCACATGACATCCCGCACCGTCAAGCTCCTTGCCAACGCAGCCACCCCGGAAGACCTCTTCCACGGGCAGTGGCAGGGTCGGCCGTCCAAGCTCGACGCGTTCAAGCCCTACCTGGACGACCGCTGGAACCAGGGCTGCACGAACGCCTGGACCGTGTGGGAGGAGATTGTGCCGCTCGGCTATCAAGGCAGCTACCAGCGCGTTCGCGCCTATTTCCGGGAGAAGCGGCTCTCTCCCGGCTCCGTCACAGCTCGGCCGCCGTCACCCCGCGTCGTCGCCGCCTGGATCCTCCGCCGCCCCGAGTCCCTGACAGAGACCGACCGCCTTCGGCTCAAGGCCGTCCTCGTCCACTGCCCCGAACTCGACGCCCTCACCAGTCACGTCCGGTCCTTCGGCCAGATGCTCACCGAGCGCCAGGGCGAACGGCTTCCTCAGTGGCTCGACGCGGTCCGGCAGGACGACCTCCCCAGCCTCCACACCCTCGCCGCCGGCATCGACCGTGACCGCGACGCCGTCATCGCTGGCCTCACCCTGCCCTGGAGCTCCGGCGTCGTCGAGGGACACGTCAACCGGATCAAGATGCTCAAGCGCCAGATGTTCGGCCGAGCCGGCTTCGATCTCCTCCGCAAGCGCGTCCTGCTCTACTCAAGCCGCCATGAAGCGGCTCAACTCACGTGACTTGTCCTGAAGGGCGGCCGCCCACGCCTCCTCAGAGGCAATCGGGACCGCAGGGACCTGAACATCCTTGAGGCCGCTGTCCCCGGCGGAACCTGTCGACAGCCCGTTCACCTCAATGCCTGCCCTCTCCGCCAAGACCAACACCGTGGCGACGAAGCCCTCGGACAGGGCAGTCATGACTGCGTGACTCGTCCTCCGGTGCCACGCGATCAGGGCGTCGACGAACTCTTTGAACACGAGAGGGTCGATCTGGCACTCGTCAGCCTGCATGGGACCAATGCCGGACGGAAGACCGAGTTCGGCCTGGTAGACACTGACCTGGCTGATGAACAGCCTGGAGGCTCCGTTGGACGGGTTCCACAGTGTCTGGTCGCCCATGTCGTAGTACTGGCTCAATGCAACCTCTTTCTGCTGGTCATACCAGCCAGCATCGCGAGCACATGACATTACGGTCAGTCAGCCCTCCACGGAAAGTGAGCCAGAGCCACTGAAGGTGAACGAAGCCAACCCTGACCACGCTCCTGTTCACTGACATGGCTTCGAGGGCCCGGGCGTTCGGCGTGATCACGGTGATGGGCAGGCCTTCACTCCCGGCCTGCCGTTGATCGGACTGGGCCTGGGCGTCATGCTCACCCCGTCGGTCAACGTCGTCCAGTCATGCTCCCCGAGACCCGGGTGACCCTCGCGGTGATCGGCCTGGCAGGCCTTACCGCCGCCGCCCCCCACCCGCCGACTGCAACACCGCAGGGGAAGTCACCTGCGGGCGGGCGTGGAGTCAGCGCTCATGTGGTCAGGAGCGGGGGACGTAGCGGAAGTCGGAGACGCGGGCGGAGGCCGGGGCTGCGTTCACCGTGTACACGACGATCGCGAGGCGGTCGCCCGCCCGGTAGGTCGGGTCGTCGGCGGAGAGGCTGATGGTCCCCGGGTTGTTGTTGCCGTAGGCGGTGACCGACAGTTTCGTTCCTTCGATCCTGGCCGACAGCTCTATGTAGGTGTTGGGGCGCGCGAAGCCCTGCGCCGCCAGGGTCAGGGGCGCCTGGTCGTAGCGGACGATGCCGACTCCGCCCTCCGCGCAGGCGTGGAGCAGGTAGCGGCTGTCCCGGACGAGCAGGCCTACGCAGGTGGTGGGTTTCAGGTCGGCGGCCACAAAACTGGACTCGTAAGCGGAGGCGATCGGCTTGAGCGGGGTGAAGTACGCCGTCGCGTCGCCCTGCGCGGTGAACAGGCTCCCCGTGCTCCCGCAGGTAATCTTGCCTTTGCCCGAGGTCCACGAGGCAACGCCGGTGTCGCACGGGCCGGGATTCCGCGCGTGGTAGGGGGTGCCGGGGATGGTGGTGGGGTATGACGGCCCTGTCGGCGGTTCCGATGCGGGCGACGCGTCGCAGGGTCGGCGGGGGCTCGGGCGGACGGGGGGTGGATCGAGTTGCTGTCGTTGTTGTTCCCGCACACCGAATCCGTGCACTGGGTGCAGCCGGCGACCAGAGGCCCGGCCGTGGCGCAGGCACCCAGGCTCCAGAGCATGATGCGTCGCATCCAGGCCGGAGTTCTCAATGGCCGGTGGTGGTGGGGACGACCTGGTTGTTGTCGTTGCCGTCGCCACAGACGGAGCCGGAACAGGTGTTGCTGCTTCCTCCCGTGGTCTGTTGCACGGTGAAGATGCCAAAGATCGCCAATGCGACGGCGCCGATGACCCCTACCACGTAGATCCAATTGACTGTCAACCAGCCGCCCTCAGCCGTGCGAGATCAATTGCAGTGGCGCCGATCCGGTCGCGCCGCCTTGCCCCAGTCGGCAGGTCACCTACGTAGGACAAGACGCCGTAGGAGCGATTGAGGCGCGAGGGCCTGCTCGACGCTGAGGAGGTAGCTTGCGGCGGGGGCGGCGCTGCGCAGTTCGTTTCGGTGCTGACCGGCCGCCTGGCGCAGATAAGAGAGGCCGAAGGCGGCACCGGCAGCGGTGCCGATGAGGGGTTGTCCGGCCAGTGCGCCGCCGCCAATTGCCGCAAGGCCTGCCGGTAGGTCGAACTTGAGGTGGGCCGCGCTGAACACGGTGTCGATTCGCGCGCCCTTCAGTGCGCGGCGCAGTTCGATGAGCGGCGTCTCGAAGCGGCGCTCGACTTCGAGCGCGGTGTACTCCAGCCGTGCGACGGGCAGGGAGATGTCAGCCAGCCGGTCGCGCAGAAGGTCGATGGCTTCGCCGATGGCGGCGTGAAAGGTTTCGAACTCCGCTTGGTGGCGGCGGCGTACGGCTGCGATTCGGCCGGCCGCCACCGCGTTCAGGTCGCGGGGCAGCACCGTGCGGATCGCCAGCAGTCCCATCGCATTCGTCGGGTCGGGCAGGGTGTCGTCGCCCTGTGGTGTGCCTGTCAGTGCTGACAGGAGGCGGTCGACGGACCACCTGTGGGGTTGGAGGTGGGCGTCGTCCTGATCGGTAACGGGGGTGAACTGTCCCATCTCGGCAGCCTGCGCGCTCAGGACGCACTTGTAGATCCACACCAGGCGCGGATGCATGGCCAGCCAGGGAAGCAGCGGGCCCCCGCCGGGCGGGTATGCGACGCTCTCGGCAGCCAAGCCGGTGCTACGCAGCGCGTCGCGCAGTTCGGGGGCCATCTCGTCCCAGTGCACCGCCGCTCGGGCCGTGGATCCCGCCAGCGCAGTCGCGAGGCGCTCCTGGTGTGCGTTCAGGACCTCCAGGAACAGCGGCGCCACCGCGTGGGCAGCAGCATCCGGGGGCACCGGAATCAGGAATCCGAGCTCGTCGTCGAACACGCGGGCGGTCTCCGTGTCAGCCACCGGATACCCGGTCGGAACCACCCGGGCCATCCGCGGCCAGTACAGCGCCGCAGCCTTGAGCCACCGCTCATCGCGGAAGTGGATGTACGGGTAGTACAGGCCAATGTCTCGCACCTTCCGCTCCTCCCCTAGTCGGCCGCATCCCGGGGCCGACCCCCCGAGCATTCTGTCTCGGCGAGCCGTCTTTCATCCGGGACTCCACGTGAGTCGGTCGTGGACGCCTCTTCACCTCCGGTCAAGGCCGAGTGGCCGAAATCCGCAGGGCGCCAAGATCACTTGCCGATCGGTCGAGATCGCCTGTCACGGGGCAATCGGACGTTTGACAGGTCACATCGGTGGGGTTGCAGGGCTAAGAGGTCCTAACAAAGGCGTCGGACGTGGCGGTGGGTGATGAGGCAGGTGGCGAGGCCGAGGAAGGCCTCGTGGATGTCGTCGCGTCGTTCCCAT
>NZ_JBIVAL010000028.1:0-50302 GCF_044745505.1 Streptomyces sp. NPDC086989 | reverse complement strand
CGACAACAACGGCAACCTCGCAAACGACTGGGTCAGCAACGGCGCCTGGCAGGGCCCCGCCGGCCTCGGTGGCACCAGCCGCTAACCACCACCCCGCCCACCTCACACCAACGGAGCGCCGGGCGGTCTGCCACCGCGTCCGTACGCGTGAGGACCAGTGACGGTGAGGGCCTTGTTCCACATTGGTGGGGCAAGGCCCTTTTCCGTTCTGCGGGGCCCGGAGCGCATGGGCTTCTGGTGGTAGTCCCGCGCGTACGCCGACGGGCGTCGCTCCACGATGGGGCTGCGCCCCACCCTGGACCGACCGCCCTGCCCCGAGTCCGGCTGGCTATCGGCCGGCCTCGGCCATGTTGCGGCCAGGCGGCCGAGGACGACCGCGTACCCGGCCCTGGAGCCGGACATGAAGGCGGCGGGGGCGGCCTTCGGGGACTACGAGGCCGTAGTCGACAGCACCCTCGTCTCGGCCCGGGGCCGGCCCGACCACCCGGCATGGACGCGGGAGTTCCTCAAGGTGCTGGCCGACAAGGCGTCGGCGGCCTGACCCGGCCGCGGCAAGGGGCATGTTGCCCTCCTGCCGCGCCCGGGGTCTGGCGTCGTCAGCTGCTCGCGGAGGTGACCTGCGGGGCGGGCTCGTGCTTGAAGTTGGCCTGACCGAAGTTCTTCTTCACGGCCGCGTCCCAGGAGCCGTCCTGGACCATCTTCTTCAGGGCGGCATTGATCTTGGCGTGCAGATCCTGGTTGCCCTTCTTGATGCCGATGCCGTAGCTCTCGCTGCTCAGGCTCAGCCCGACGAGGCGGAACTTGCCCGTGTTGCCCTTCTGGGCGGCGTAACCGGCCAGGATCGCGTTGTCCGTGGTCATGGCGTCGACCAGGCCGTCCTGGAGGGCGATCACGCACTCCGAGTAGCCGTCGAGCTCGAGCAGGCTGGCCTTCGGCGCCAGGTTCTGCTTGATGTTCTGCGCCGAGGTGGAGCCGGCGGTGGAGCAGAGCTTCTTGTTGTTGAGGTCCTCGGCCTTGGTGATCGTGGCGTCGCCGGCGCGGACGAGCAGGTCCTGGTGGGCCGTGAAGTACGGACCCGCGAAGTCGACCTTCTCCCGGCGCTTGTCGTTGATCGAGTAGGTCGCGGCGACGAACTTGACCTCGTTGTACTGGAGCAGCAGCTCGCGTTCGGCGCTGTCGACCCGCTTGAACTCGATCTGCTCCGGCTTGTAGCCGAGCTCCTTGGCGATGTACCTGGAGACGTCCACGTCGAAGCCGGAGAAGGTGCCCCCCGCCTCGCGCAGGCCGACGCCGGGCTGGTCGAAGGAGATGCCGATGGAGAGGGTTCCCTTGGGTCCTTCGTCGCCGCCGCAGCCGGTGGCGGTCAGGGCGAGGCCGATCACAGCGGCCATCGCACCAGCCTTGGGGACCTTCATGTTGCAACTCTTTCCTCGGGGGCGCGGGACGCGGAGCGGGATCGCCGGTGCGCGTGGAACCGCGGGGGTACGTAGAAGCGTCAAGACGCGTGTATGAGGAAGCTAAGAAGGCTGCCGCCGCGGTGTCACTTGATCTGGGCAAAACTTGAGGTAACGATCCGGCTCGACCGGCGTTTCCCCGCGGCAAGCGCGTACCGACGACTCCGCGCCCACAGCCGGCGCCCGTCGGGCACGTCGAGCACACACCGCACGAGGGGCGCCTCGACCCCGCGTAGCGCGCACCGGACCAGCACCTCGTGCGCCCCTCCCCGCCGAACCCACCCTTCGGGGCACCCCCGCTCGGCGTGTACGTACACCAATCCCCGTTTCACAGGGTGGTCGCATGTGAACAATGGGACCCCATAAGTGTCTGGACTCGGTCCGTGCCTGTCAGGGGGCGCGGACGACCGCTCCTGAGACGAACCACTGCACGAGGGCCACAGCCAGATGTACGCCGGCCCGGGCCGTTTCCAGGGTTTCGGGCACGGTGGCGCTCTGGGCACCGTGCCGCTAGTGCTGTGACCGCGAGGAGCTGTCCGGGGACCAGTCCGGGTCGGAGTTGAAGTATCCGTCGTCGGTGATCCGGGTGGGGGCCTGACCGATCTGCATCACCCACAGGGCGTTGAGGGCGCGGAACGCGACCTGCCGGCGGGCGGGTGGCCCGTCGTCGGCCGGGCGCTCACCGCCGTCTTGCTGTCTTCCATGGTCAGCGGGTCTCGTCGGACGCGGCGACGGCCTCGCCGTCGGAGAGCAGTCGGCCGACCCAGGTGAAGAACGCGTCGGCGAGCTGCTACCGGGCGGGCTCGGGCAAGCTGGAGAACTCGGCCATGGCCGTCCCCATTCCCCGAGGACCGGGCCGTCATAGGTGAGCAGCCAGTCCACGCAGAGGTAGTCGGCCTGAAGGCTCGCGACGATCCGCTCGACGTCGTGCATGACCGCCGCCACGTCCGGGTTGGCGCTGGCGCTGCCGCCCTGGGAGATGTTGGAGAGGTACGAACCCTCGGCCGGGCTGCGCAGCATGCTCGCGACGACCTTGCCCTCCACCATCGCGACGCGCAGGTCGCCGCGGTTGGGCAGGTACTCCTGCACGATGTAGTTCTGGCCGGTCTGCGACACGAAGCGGAAGGAGAAGCCGTGCTTCGCGCACGGCTTCGCCCAGCGCTCCTCCATCTGCGCAGAGATCTTGTCCACGTACTCCGGGAGGAAGTCGTCCGGATGGCAGATCCAGGTCACCACGTGTTCAGTCGCCGCGATCCCCTTGCCCTACGAAAAACCTTTGGTCAGCCCGGTCATCGACATGGCGCCCGGTACGGGCGCGGCCTGGAACACCGCAACTCTTGAAGGGGACCGACCGGTTCCGCTCGCTCCGGCAGGCTCGGGTTCCTGCCTGGCGCCGATACGACAGGGGTCCCTCGGGCGGCCGAACGCCCGCGGCCCCGGATCGGGGGCCGATTCGGGGCCGCGGGGATGACTCGGCGGGAGGCGGAGGGGGCGGGGGCCGACGGGTGAGGCTCTAGGGTCTGTTCAACAGGGTTTCGGGCTTGCGCTTTCCGTTACGGCAACTTCTACGGTCGTGTGTGTGGCCGGAGAGACCGGCCCGGCGAGGGAGGCACCGGCATGGCCTGGTCGATCGCGGAGGTGGCGCGGATGTCCAAGGTGACATCGCGGACGCTGCGGCACTACGACGAGATCGGCCTGCTGCCGCCCGCATGGATCGGAAGCAACGGGCACCGCTACTACGAAGAGGCCGATCTGCTGCGGTTGCAGCAGATCCTGCTGATGCGGGAGCTGGACCTGGGGCTGCGCGAGATCCAGGCGGTCCTGGACAGCCAGCTCGACCAGGTGGCCGTGCTCCGTGAGCACCACCAACGGCTGCTCGCGGAACGGGACCGGCTGGAGACGTTGGCCCGTACGGTCGGGCGCACCATCGCCGAACTGGAGGAAGGTAGGGACAACGGGAAGATGACCAAGATCAACAAGCCGGAGAACCTGTTCGAGGGGTTCCAGGCCCCCTCAGAGGCCGAGGCCGAGGTACGGGAGCGATGGCCGCAGGCATGGGAGCAGTCCCGGCAGGCAGTCGAGGCGATGACCCCCGAGGACACGGAGCGCTGGCAGCGTGAGGTGACGGCGCAAATGATCCGTATGGCGGAGTTCATGGTGGCCGGCACGCCGGTCTCCGATCCCGTGGTACAGGCCGAAGTAGACGCCAACTACCAGCAAATCTGCCGGTTCTGGACCCCCAACGCGGCCGCGTACAAGGGAGTGGGCCAGACCTACGTCGACGACCCGCAGATGCGGGCGAACTTCGACAAGATCGCCGAAGGTCTCGCCGACTACCAGCGCGATGCGATGACCGTGTACGCCGATGCCCGGCTGAGCTGACCGCACGCGCCTAAGGCCGCGCGGCGGGTCATGAGCGCAGCCGGGGGCGAACGGCTGCGACGGTCACGGTGCCGTGGAAGACGTGTGCCCTCTTAGCCGGACTCCGCCACGGCGAGCGGGGGTCCGCGAACTCGGGCAGTGCTCATATGGGTTCCCCCTGGTCGGTCTGCCCGACACCGCAGGTCAGCCGGGTGGGGCTGCGGCCGGTCCGTGCGAGGCGCTCGCCCGGGGAGCGACGTCCGCGGCTTCCCGGACGGCCTGCGATGGGACGAGTTCCGCGGTCTCGGCGTCGACCATGGGGCGGGGCGCCGTCCCGGCGGGCCGGCTCGGGTCGGCCGATGCGTCGTGGTGTGCGGGGTCCGGGGAGGGGGTCGTCGGGAAGAGCCAGACGGGGCGCCACCGGTCCGCGATGTCCACGGCGAGCAGGACGGGTGTACCGAGGCTCCGTCCGGGGTCGGCTTCCGCGGCGACGGCCCGGGCCCGTTCGGCGTCCACCCGTACCGGCGGCAGCGCGGGATCCGGCTCGTCGAGTGCGACGAACGAGGCGACGGCTCCGCTGCCGTCGACGACGACGTCGAGCCGCATCGGCATGAGCACGCCCCGGTCCGTGCGCCTCCAGGAGACGAGGCGGCGGCCGGTGTCCCCGAGCGGGGACGAGGTCACGGTGGCGCCGTCCGCCCATGCGAAGTGCGCCTTGGCGTACGTCTGTGCGCTGTGGACCTGGGCGTCGGCGGGCAGTTCGGCGGCGCCGGCGGTGCGGTGCGTCTCCAGGCTCCGGCTGCCGCGTACCGGTTCGAGTGACGGCCAGGCCACCTCGGTGAATCCTTCGTCCGATGTCACCACCAGGATGCGTTCCGCTTTCGGGTCCGGGTCGGTGGCCGCCTGTACGCCTGCGATGTGGACGTCCGGCCCCCACAGCGCGCGTGCGACGCGCACGGCTCCGGCCCGCTGTTCCTCGGGGACTTCGGGTACCGGGGGCGTGGTCGTGGTGGTGTGGACCGTCGTGGTGAACACCAGGAGGACCGCACCGGTCAGCGCCGCCATGGTCAGCGCGGTGATCCGGGCTCTCTCCGGGGTGCGGGGGTCCGGGCTTGCGGTGCGGCGGCGCCCCCGGCCCCCATGGCCGCCGTGGCCGCCGTGGCCGCCACGGCGCAGCCAAAGCGTGCCGAGGAGGACGCCGGCGAGCGAGCCGGCCGCGTTGGCCGCGAAGTCGGCGGAGTCGCAGCTCCTCCCGATCCCCCCGGCCAGTGCCTGCACCAGCTCGATGGTGAGGCCGAGCAGGAGAACGCCCGCCAGCACCAGCCTCTTCGACCGGAAGAGGATGACGGCGAGGAACGACACCGGGGCCGTCATACAGGCGTTCAGGACCCATTGGGGTTCGAATGCCCGGGCGAACACGTCGGGGTCGACGGCGCAGCCGGCGGCGCCGCTCGCCCGGCCGACGGGTGCGAGCGTCGCTGCGAGTTGCAGCGAGAGGGCGCAGCCGAGCAGTGCCGACGTGGGTTTCGGCGTCCCCGTACGGTGTGCCGCCAGCAGTGCGGCCGTGACGAGGACGGCGCACGTGGCTCCGAAGGTCCACCAGACGGCGGGGGCGCCGATGACGAAGAGTTGGTCCATGCCAGTCCTTTTGCCGGCTCTTTCGGGCGGGGTGTGCGGACGGCGCGGGGCGGACCGGCGGAACTGCCCGGTCCGCCCCGCCCCGCGCCGGGTCAGCAGACCGTGACCGGGGGCACTTCGTAGTGCTTGCCGCCGGAGTCCATGAAGCCGACCACCGACGAGCAGTCCCCGTAGTCGGATCCGGGCCAGGTGAAGTAGCGCGTGGTGCCGGCGGACTGGGTGAAGGTCCCCTGGTCCCACCATGTGCCGCCCCGGTTGTAGTGGCCGAAGCGGGCGGTGATGGTGCTGCCGCCGGTCTTCTCGTACGAGTTCTGGACCTGGGCCCAGTCGTAGTTGCGGTTGGCCAGAACGGTGCACAGGATCCCGTTGGACAGGTAGGTGCACGCCGCGGTGCGGGCCTGAGCGGGCGCGGTGAGCGCCAGCGAGATTCCTGTCAGGGCCATGACAATACCGGCGCGGACGACTCGGGCGCTGCGCGCGGTTCGATTGCCTCGGGTGCCTCGGGTTCCTGCGGTGCTTCGGGTGCTTCGGGTGCTTCGGAACACGGTTCTCCTTCCAGCGGGAACGGAACGAACGGGTGACGGGCGCCGGGGCGCGCCGACCGAGCGACGGTCAGCCGTGCCACTTGGTGAGCCCGGAGTCGCCCCAGTCCTCCCAGGGGCGTTTGAAACCGGCCCTGACCTTGGCGTTGTCCGGCCAATAGACCATGTCCCCGTAGTTGGAGCCGTCGGTCTCGAAGAAGCCCCACAGCTGCCAGTTCTTGCCGTCGTCGAACGAGCGGTCTATCCAGCCCTGGTAGTAGCCGCAGCCGGCGGCGACCGACAGACGGGGCCACGCGTACCAGGCGCCGTCCTTCCGGCCGGAGCGGATCTCCAGGGTCGCGCAGCCCGGGTCGCTCACCCGGTCGTCCGTGTCCTTGACGTCCCAGGAGTAGTTCCCCGGATCGGTGTTGTTGCACGAGTCGCCCCGGCCGCAGGGCAGGCCGGCCACCAGGGTGGGGCCGACGGCCCCGTCCGGGCGTGGCGTGGCGAAGGCCGGGCCTTCCGGCCGCGCGGGGCTGGCCGTCGCGGTTCCGGCCAACGACACCAGGAGCATCCCCAGGGAAATCCCGGCCAATGCCGACTTCCTGATCATCCGTCCGTCCCTTCGGTTCGGGTGCCGGTCCCGCCCGCCCCCGTGACGGGCGGAAACCGTTGCCCCGACAGTGCCAGGCCGCGCCATGGATCCGCCCCGGATCCGCAATGGCCTGAACATGCCTGCACCACCTGCTGTGCGACGCGGCCTCTGGCACCGTGTGGCGGTGGAGTTAAAGGTGCTCGGGCCGATCGAGGCAACGGAGCGGGGCGAGACGGTGCCCCTGCCCGGCGGCAGGGCACGTACCGTGCTCGCCACCCTCGCCCTGCACCACGGGAACGCCGTGTCCGTGGAGCGGCTGGTGGCCGCGGCCTGGGGGGACGATGCACCGGCGACGGCCCGGGCCCAGATCCAGGCCATGGTCTCGGCGCTGCGCCGGGCCCTCGACGACACGCTGCGGCCGCAGGCGATACGGACCCGGCAGCCCGGCTACGTACTGTCCGCCGACGCCGTGCACACCGATCTGGACACCTTCGTACGGTGCGTCGCCGAGGGTCGCCGCGAGGCCGCCGAAGGAGACCCGGCCGAAGCGGCGCGCCTGCTGCGGACCGCGCTGGGCCAGTGGCGGGGACCCGCGTTCGAGGGAATGCCGTCCGAGTACCTGGAGGCCGAGGCCGCACGCCTGGAGGAGACCAGGCTGGGGGTGGTCGAGGAGTGCCTGGGCCTCGAACTGTCCTTGGAGGCGCGCCCGGACCTCGTCGCGGAGATCCGGGCCCTCGCCGCCTCCCATCCCCTGCGGGAGACCGTGCACCGGCTGCACATGACCGCGTTGCGCCGTGCGGGCCGTCACGCCGAGGCACTGACCGCGTACCAGGACGCCCGCCGCGCCCTGGCGGACGAGCTCGGGGTGGAACCGGGCCCCGCCCTGCGGGCGCTGTACCAGGAGATCCTCGCCGACGGGTCCACCGCTCCCCTGCCGGAGCCGTCCGCGCCCCGGCCCGGACCGTCCGCACCCGGTGTACGACCGGGCCCGTCCGGCCGGGACCAGGCGGCGCGGGCACCGCTGTTCGGCCGGGACCGGGACGTGGAGGAGCTCGCGGCCCTCGTCACCGCCCGGCGGCTGGTGACACTGGTCGGTCCGCCCGGCATCGGCAAGACGAGCCTCTCGCTGGTGGTCGCGCAGCGTGCGGGTGCCGACATGCCGGACGGCATGTGGGTCGTCGAACTGGACGGTGTGAGCAGGCCCGATCTCGTCCCGGCGGCGGTGGCGGCCGCGCTCGGCGTGCCCGCAGGGCCGGGAAAGGCCCTCACCGAGGCGCTGACCGCCGGCCTGGGCCAGCGGACCGCCCTGCTCGTCCTGGACAACTGCGAGCACGTCCTCGACGCGTGCGCCGACCTGGCCGACACCCTGCTGGCCCGGTGCGGCGGCCTGCATCTGCTGGCCACCAGCCGGGAGCCGCTGGCCGTGACCGGGGAGACCGTCCGCACCGTGGGGCCGCTGGACGTGCCGTCGGGGGACTCCGCGGAGGCGTTGCTCGGGTCGGCGGCGGGCCGCATGCTGATGGACCGGGCCGCGGCCCGGCTGCCCGCCTTCACCGTGACCGACGAGACGGCGCCGCCGGCGGCCTCGGTGTGCCGGGCCACCGAGGGGGTGCCGCTCGCCCTGGAACTGGTTGCCGCGCAACTGCGCGCGCTGCCGCTCGCCGAGGTCGCGAACCGGATCGACCGGCAGCTGGAGGTACTGGCGCGCCGACGCGCCCGGCCCGCGCGCCACAGCTCGCTGAGAGCGGCGATCGGCTGGAGCCACCAGCTGCTGACCGGCCGCGAACAACGGGTCCTCGCCGAGCTGTCCGTGTTCGCCGGGGGATTCACCCTGCATGCGGCGGAGGCGGTCGTGGGCGGTGGGGGTGGGCCCGCAGGCCGCGGCCCGGGCGGGTCGGCCGGCGGGGTGCGGGAGACCGTACGCGACCTCGTCGACCGCTCCCTGATCGTGGCCGACCCCGACGCCCGGCCCGCCCGGTACCGGCTCCTGGGCGCGGTACGGGAGTTCGCTGCAGAGCAGATGGCGCTCACGGGCGGCGCCGAAGCCGCACGGCATCGGCACGCCGCGTACTACCGGTCGCTCACCGGGCGAACGGGGACGGGCACTCCCCCGGGCGACACCGTCTCCATGAGGCGGGAGGTGCGCCAGGAGATGGCCAACATCCGGGCCGCCCTCGACTGGTCGCTCGGTTCCGGCGACCCCGGCCCGGGAGTCGACCTGGTCGGCACCCTGTCGTGGCTCTGGGCCGGCCTGCCCCGCGAGGGACTCGACTGGGCGCGCCGGGCCCTCGCCCGGCTGGAGCCGGAGGAGCCTGCCGCGCGCCGCCGTGTGCTGTACGCCATGGGGCTGATCTCCTTCAGCCTCGATCTCGGCGACGCGGCCGGCAACTTCCAGGAGGCCGCCCGTCTCGCAGGGCTGTGCGGAGACGTCGTACTGCAGCTGGAGGCGCTCGCCCAGCTGTCGGTCGTCCGGTGCCTCCAGGGCCGCGCGGCCGAGGCCGCGGGGATCGCCGAAGCCGTACTGGTCCCCGTACTCGCCCACGGAAGCGACGTGGCCGTGGGCCAGGCCCGGGTGGCCCTGGCTATCGCCCGGTGCGGGCTCGGCGAGCTGGACGAGGCGGCGGAGCAACTGGCACGGGCCGAGGAGGTCTTCGTACGCAGCGGCCTGCGCGAGGAACTGGCCACCACGCGCTGGGCGCAGGCCGAGGTCGCGTACTACGCGGGGGACCCGGGACGCGCCGCCGCACTGTCGACCGCCGCGCTCGGCGACACGGCCCTCGGCGACGACCTGTTCGCAACGGTCTGCCGACGGGCGCAGCACGCCCGCAACCTGCACGCGGCCGGCGAGCGGCGGTCCACCGCCGAGGGGCTGGCCGCCGTTCTGCGCGACTGCGCCGACGAGGGCCTCTGGATGCCGGCCGTGGACGCCCTCGCGACCGCCGCGCGCCGGGAGGCCGATGCAGGGCGCCCGCAGCGGGCGGCGACCCTGCTGGCCGCCGTGGAACCCCTGCGGGCCTCGACGGGCCGCAGACCCGCCGCGGTGGAACAGCCGCTGCTGGACGCCTTCGAACGGCGCGTCCATGCCGAACTGGACGAGGCCGTTCTCGCCGAGGCGCAGAAGCGGGGTGCTGCCATGACCACGGAACAGGCCCTCCGCTACGCGATCGGGGCCGGGGTCGATCCGGATACGGCCGCCTGATCCGCGGCCCCGCCGACCGGGCTGTCCGGGGGGCGGGCCGGGCCGTGGAGTTCCGGACGGGCGGGGCCGTAGCGCAGAGGTCGACGCGCGCGGTCTCCGAAATCGCGAGGACGCCGGTTCAACGCATCGACGCGGGCAAGAAGATCGCAGGACGCAAGCGCCACATCGGCGTCGACACCCTCGGACTCCTCCTCGCCGTCTGGGTCACCGCGGCTAGCGTCTCCGACAACGCCGGCGGCATCCACGTGCTCTCGCACATTGCCAAAGCCCACCCCCGAATCATCAAGGCCTGGGCCGACACCGGCTACCGGACCAAGGCTATCGACCATGGCGCCACCCTCGGTATCGACGTCGAGGTCACCCGCCGCGACCCGGGCCAGAAGGGCTTCAAGGTCATCCCGCGGCGCTGGGTCGTCGAGCGGACGTTCGGCTGGTTGATGAACCACCGCCGCCTCGCCCGCGACTACGCAACCCACCCGCACCGCTCCGAAGCGATGATCCGCCTCGCGATGATCGACCTGATGAGCCGCAGGCTCACCCGAGAGTCGACTCCGAACTGGAAGGACTCATAGCCGCCGGGCCACACTGACCCGCGCGTCCTCGCCCTTCATAGCCTGCGGCCAGCGGTCATCAATGACACCCGCCGCCTCCCGGCAAGCACCACAGGCATTCCCTCGCTGCGGCAGCCACCCGTACTCGGATGGCGACATGCCGACTTGCTGGATTCCGCACAGCGTCCTGTCAAAAATTCCGAAGGCGTGGGAGACGTCGAGGGGAAGGCCGTCCGCGACGGCCGTCTCCCAGCGCATCTCCACGGGCAAGTACGGCGGCCGCGCGACCTCGAACCAATCGCCACCCACATGGGTGGAGGCGTGGCACCAGGAACAGGACCAGATCTCCTCGTCCCGCTCAGTCGGCAGCGTCGGCCACCGCCACATCGCCCGTCCGCACACATCACACTCCACACGCGGATCCTCACACGCCTCCGGGCACGACCCCAATCCGCCGACATTGGGCGACTTACCAAACACCCCGGACGGGATAGAACGCTCTTTCAGGCCGTTTCGTACTCGCCCTGGAGCCGCATGTGCGCGCCGGCCGCCCGGGGGTAGGGGATCCGGCCCGGCGGCACCCAGCCACCGTCCCTCGGGCAGCATGCGAAGACCGTGCGACACTGCCGCCGTGTGCGATGACGGGGTGAGGCCCTTCCACGTGCCGCGGGTGCCGTCGCGGTAGCGACCGGTGCCCTGCCAGCCCCACTCGGTGCTGCCCACTCCCGCGGCCGCGAGGGGCAAGGATGCCTTGACCTCACCGGAACCGAGCTTGCTCCCGAGGTGCCCGGGAGAACGGGTGCTCCGCAAGCCGGTTTACGAACAGCGAGGCGCACAGTTCGACGACTCCGTCGTAGGCCGCTCTGGTCTCGTTCTGTTGATCCACCGCTGGTCTGATAGTCCGTCCCCCACGGTCAGAGGTGCGTTCCTGTGCATCGCGCAGCGGAACCAGGCGCCGAGGCGCGTCGTGCCCGTCCCGTCTGACGATGGCCTCCGCGACCTCTTGGATGGCGCCGCGGAGGAGGTGTCCCCGTAGGGATTTGATGGAAGGCAGGGAGCGTGCGATTCGGCCGCGTGGATGTGCTCGGTGGCAGCCCCCTCCCTGTACCTCAACCTTGCCGACGACTACCGGCGGTCAACGACCACGCCCGCATTCTGGGCGACGAGCATCCGCATACGCTGGCCAGCCGGGACAGCCTCGGTCTCGCCCTGGACGGGATGGGCGAGCACGCACAAGCAGTGCGCCTGCACCGGCAGACCCTGGAGGACCGCACCCGCATCCTGGGCCCCGAGCACCCGGACACCCTTGCCAGTCGCCACAACCTCGCTCTCGCTTTGACCAGCGCAGGTGAGCAGGCCGAGGCGATACAGCTGCTGCGCCGAACCCTCGATGACCGCGTCCGCATCCTGGGCGACGAGCACACGCATACCTTGAGCACCCGCAACGCGCTGGAGACAGCGTTAGCCATGTCCACCCCAAGGCCACAGAACCGGTGGTGGCACTGGCTGCGACGCAGGAACGCCGCAGCCAGCGGCGGTTGAGGAGGCCCTGTATCCCCAAGCCGCCGCCAAGCGCCAAGTAGCACTCTGTAATTACTGTTCTTCCATCATGTGAGCGTAGCGGTGGTTGGGTCGCCGGCCGCGAGTTTCGGCAAACGACCATCTCTCTCCCCCGACACTCGCACCGTTGGTCACGGACGCCCTGCTGCGGGCCGGCGTCGACCGCGGACCACATCCACGTCGACACCGCGAGCGGCGCGAAGGCGTCCCACCCAAGACCCGACATCGTCATGCAGCTGCTGCGTTGGGGGCGACAGGCGGAAGGTGACCCGGCTCGACCGGCTCTCCCGCTCCGTGCTGCGTCTGGTGACCCTCGGCGCGGACCTGCGCGAGCGTGGGATCGGACTGCACGTCACCGAACAGGGGATCGACACGTCCACGGTGGAGGGCCGCGCGATGTTCGGGATGCCGCTGTGCTCGCCGAGCTCCAGCGCGAACTGCTCGTGGCGACGCACCCGGGGCGGCGGGCGCCGGCCCAGGCTGCCCGAGGACCTGGCCGCGCGCCCAACGGCTCTAACAAGACCAAGACGGTCCCCCGCCAGCCGAAGAGGACCGCCGCGGCACAGTCGTGAAAGCTACCGGTGGGATGCCGAAGGCGACAGAACGGCCGAAAAAGCAGCCACCCTGTGCGAGGAGTTCGGCGGCCCGGGGAGGGGGCTCTACCGCGCGCGTCAGGGGCCTGGGCCTGCACGGCGGCGGCTCAGGCCCCTGACATGGAGGCGGGCTGGGCGGCGGTCAGCCGGCTTCGAGGGTGGGGGTGGTGGTCTGGGTGTACGGCGCGGTGGCCAGGCAGCCCTTCGCCGTGAGCACAGGCCCAGCTTGGCGGCGGCCCGGCGGATGCGCTGCCCGTCCGCGAGCCGCGCGATCTTGCCGAAGCCGATGTTCTCGGCGGCCGGCATCTCGTACTGCATGAGGTCCTGCCCAAGGACTGGACTCAAGATGAGCCCTCTGGGTCTCAAACGTGACGGCATGCGTGTGTCATTTCATGTTGGCGGGGCCCCGGGCCTTTGGAAGCTGGACTCCGGACCAGGCATCGACTTCGCACTGTCCATCGGCATTGTTCCCTGCGCTCACGACTGTGCCGTCGCCGCGCAGACCGAGGGTGTGCGTGGAACCGGCCGCCACGGCGACGATGTCGCGCCAACCGCCGACTTCGCACTGTCCGTAGCTGTTGTCTCCCACCGCGAGGACCCGGCCGGACGCAGTGACCCCGACGGTGTGGCAGCTGCCCGCGCCGAGCGCCACCACGTCTTCCCACCCATCGACCTCGCACGCCCCGGTTGCCCGGTCTCCGGTCGCTACGACCCGCCCGTCGGCTCTGAGGCCGACGGTATGGAGATACCCGGCCGAAACGGCGGCCAGGCCACGCCACCCTTCCACGGCACACTGCCCTCGTCGGCTGTTCCCCGTGGCCAGTGCGCAACCGTCCGACCGGACGCCGACCGAGTGCCAGTCACCACACGCGAGGACGACCATCTCGCGCCAGGACTGCACGTCGCACTGTCCTTCTGAACTCCGGCCGACTGCCAGCACACGGCCGTTCGCGAGGAGCCCGAGCGTGCGGCGCCAGCCTGCGGCCACCGACGTGACGCCTCGCCACCCGGCGACATCACATTGCCCATCGCCGTTCCACCCCGTTGCCAGCACCGTGCCGTCCGACCGGAGGCCCACCGTATGGGACCTGCCCGTGTTCGTCGCGGTATGGACATTGCCGGCTGCCACCGCGACGACCTCCTCCCATCGCTCGACACGACATTCACCGGCTGCGGTATCGCCAACGGCGAGAACGGTTCCATCCCAGCGCCGTCCGACCGAATGGCGCCTGCCGGCCGCCAATGTCGACGAGTTGGCGAGCATTCCGCCTCCTTGTGCTCGGCCGCGAGTGCGCGACATGCAATTCCACCCTACGTCGGCCCGGAATCGAGCGGGGTTCTCAGTCGTCGCCGGCAGATGCGGCACAATCACCGGGGCGCAGCGCAGGCGGCTCACCGACCTCGGGGTGAGTACGCCCGGATCGGCCGCGCCGGCTGACGGAGGCCGGGCCGCGGTGTGGGAGCCCGGCATCATGGCGGTCCGCGGGTGCCGCGCCCGGGAGGCGTTGACCGCGGTCCCCCGGGGCCACGTCGAAACCATCGAGCACGACGGCCAAGAGCACGCCGTCAAACTCGGTGTCTGGCCACCCATCGCTGTCCCGCCGCGCGAAACTCCGCGGCGCGGCGAGCGCCTGGGTCGTGTCCTTCACTGGAGGCCTTCTACACCGGCCCGGTCTGGCGGGAGCACCGCGAGGCGGCCAACGCCACCATGACCGACAGCGACGACGTCCTGCTGCTGCGCGGACCCGGCTTCGCGCCCGCGCCCGGCGCCCGCGAGGTGCTCGCGACCATCTGTCATCCGGCCGCCGCGACCGCCTTCGACGGATACGCCGCCCGGCACCTGAACCCGGGCCACGCACTGCACCACACCGAGCACGCCGAGAGTGACTACCCGCGCCTGCCGGTCCGCACCGGGGAGGGCGTCAGGGTCTGGTTCGGCCCGGCGCAACCACCGCCCTGGCCGAGCCGCAGGCTTCGGCTCGAACCGGTGACGACCTGAGTCCTGTCCGGCGGATCCGGTCTGGCCCCTACCGCGCCCCGGCGCAGCCGTCACACCCCGAAGTGGAAGCATCCAGATCGCGCAGCGGGACCAGTCCAGCTCTCCGCGGGCGCCGAGTTCGTCGAGGACCAGGCGGTGGAGCGTGGCTCACGCCCTGGCCCTCGACCACTCGGAGAACCGCCGGTGGGCGGTCGCGCCGGAGGGTCCGAACGCGCCGCCGGCAGCTGCTGCTGCCAGGTTTTCTACTTTCGCGATCGTGTGCCCAAATTTCTCGCCCCGATGATGTGGCTGGAGACGCGGGTCAGCCTTGGCTCTTGATCTCGCCCAGCGTCTGTTCGACCGGACCCGCCAAAATGTCGAACAGGCCGTAGCGGTTCCGCATTTCACGGATCGCGGGTTCGGAGAATGCGCGACCCTCCTCACCCACCGGCGCGATGACCATCACCACGTCTGCACCGTGTGGACCAAAGCGCCAATAGGTGGTGACGCGGCGCCGTGCTCTCGTATAATGATCGATCGCATTATTTTCTTGCATCGGAGCCGTTTGGACGATGACGTCATTCTTTTCACGTCCCGCCTTCACCCAACGGGGCAGGTCAACGCCCTTCCACGAGTAGCCGGGCTTTCCGAAACTTCCCATAACGAGCTTGTCTTTACGCGCCAGACTCACGGTTGCATAGAAGGTCAGCTTTTCGAAATTCGTGTCGATGGGAAGTTGAACAATGGTTCGCGTGAGCGACTCGCCTTTCGCCTCGACCCAGTTTCCGGCGGGAATCCATGGCTGGGCCGCTACCAGCTGGCCGGGCTGGTAGACCTCTCTGCGGGTGAGCGGGTGCTTCTCCCGGTACATGGCCCATTGCTCGGCCCCCTGGCGCCATTTCGAGGCGGTCACGTCCGTCCGAGTCACCGTCACGTCCTCTCCCATGGCATGGAACTCGGTACCCAGCACATAGAAACTCACATCGCTGTGGTTCACGAGCTTGATGTCGACCGGCACGGAGAACGCCTTGCGGTCCACGCTGAGAACCGCCTTGCCCACGTCCAGCTGCACAAGAGGGGCGACATCTCGCCGGTTCGGCTGAAAGAGGTACTGATAGCTGAAATTGGCGACCGCCACAATCGTGGAGACGATGAGTGCCGCAGCCACCCGCTTCGGAGTGGGGATCTCACCCAGTCTCCGCCACACCAGGATGACAGCCAATAGGGAACCCACGCTGAGCGCAATGGACAGGGCCATGTAGCTGACCTTCTCGCCGTCGTTCCATGTCCGAAACGCGAGCAAGACGTTCGTCAACAACGCCACGCCGGTACTTCCCAGCGCGACCACTCCGAAGTTGGATACCGGTCCTCGGACCCAACAGTCCACGACCGCAGCAACACCCACGACCATGATGAGGGCCGCCAGCATGAGGGCCACTCCGGTGACGTAACCCGGGAAAGTCAGACTGTCCCTGAAGTCCTTGAAGCCGCACCAACCCACCGGTAGCGCCGTCAGGAGCAGGACCAGTACAACCCAGGCCATTTCCGCCCGTGAGTATGTGGATTTCGTAAGGCCACGTCGTACCATCACGTGCGCGCCGGAGTGGGACCCCGAGTCGGGCTCTAATGAATTCGTCACATTATCACCTCCTGGCGATGCGCCGGAATTCGATCATTATGCCCTCGGCTGATCCACCTGGCCACTATCCGCATTCCGCATGTCGGCCTAGAAATATTGAATCTTGGAGAGCAGCCGGAGTACGCCGGAATCAGGCAGTAGCGCTCGGCGAGCGCGATCTGACGGTTGGAGGCTCGTCGACTGATCACCCGGTCGGATGGTTGTTTTATTTGGTGAGGCGGCGGCAGATGAGGCAGATGAGGCAGATGAGGACGGCGGCTACGCCGACGAAGGCGAGGAAGTGTTCAGCCTTGCGTTCGTAGCGGTGGTGGAGCCGACGGCAGCCGGCGAGCCAGGACCCGGTCCTTTCGACGGCCCATCGCTCCAGCCCTGCCTGGGCTGCCGGTCGACGCTGGGCGCCGAGGAGGTGGGCCATGTGCGGGGGGTCATAGCCGGCGTCGAAGACGATCAGGATGTCCGACGTCGTGTTCGGCGTTTCCTCCTCCTGATCGCGTCCTGATCGCGCAGGAGGGGCGGCTGGCCCTTCTCCGGTGGGGGGGACGACCAGGCCGGTGCCCAGGTAGGCGCCGTCCGCGATCACCGTCGTTCCGGCCCCCTTGGCGGGCAGGTCCGACTGCCGATCCCGTCGAGGAGGCAGGCCAGGCCGAACTCGAAGGAATAGTCGAAGCCGTGGTCCTCGGCCTCGACGACCCGGCGGGCGAACTGCGGGTAGGCGCCGCTCTCGACGATCCGGTGGATGTACGGGCTGACGCTGTCGCGCCACTGCTCCTCGGTCATGCCGGTGCGGCGCTGTGCCTCCTGCTCGGCGAGTTCGCGGGAGACGACGCCGATGACGTAGTCGAAGACCAGCGAGACGACGTCGGAGGCCAGGGTGATGTCCTCGGTCACCGCGCCGGCCGCGGCGAGCGCGTGGTCCATCTGCCGCAGCGAGTTGGGCCCGAGGGCGGGGCGGGTTGCCAGCACGCCGCCCAGCCACGGGTGGCGCAGCAGTGCGGCTCGCTGCCCACGCGCGACGTCGGCCAGGTCGGTGCGCCAGTTCCCGGTGAGCGGTTTCGGTGCCGCCACTGCCCGCGCGGTGTCGATCATGAGCTCCAGGAGCTCGTCGCGACCGGCCACGTACCGGTAGAGCGAGGTGGTGCCCGACCGGAGGTCGCCGGCGACGCGGCGCATGGAGAGCGCGTCCAGTCCTTCGGCGTCGGCGATGCCGATCGACACCTCCACGATTCGCTCGATGCTCAGCACCTGCCGCTTGGGGGCGTGCCGTTCCTTGCTCCAGACCAGCGCGGGAGCTGACTTCTCTTCGGCCATGGCGCTCATCATACTCATTGTGGGTACAGTGTTCCCACATAAGGGAACAGCGTTCCCGTCAAGAGGGGGGAAGTCATGTCAGAGACCGAGGTTTTGATCGTCGGCGGCGGTACCGTCGGCCTGAGCGCGGCGGTGTTCCTGGCCCACCACGGGGTCCGGGTGCACCTGGTGGAGCGGGGAGCCGGTCCTCAGATCCACCCCCGGGCCACCGGCGTGGGCATGCGGACGGTGGAGCTGCTGCGTGAGGTCGGCCTGGACCGCGCGGTGAACGAGGCCGCCGTCGACATGGCCGCGAGCAGTCTGGGCAAGATCAGCGCAGAAACGCTGGCGGCCGCCGCGCTGCCCGCTCGTCCCGTCCAGCCCGCCGGCGTCGGCCCGGCCGAGCAGCCGCTCTACACGCCCGCCGCGCTGCGTGGCACGTGCCCGCAGAACCGCCTGGACGCGGTCCTGCTGCCGGCGGCCCGCCAACGCGGCGCGCGGGTGGAGTACGGGGTCGAACTGCGCTCCTTCGACCAGGACGCCCAGGGGCTCACCGCCCACCTGGGCGACGGCCGGACGATCCGCGCCCGCTACCTCGTGGCCGCCGACGGCGTCCACAGCCAGGTGCGCTCGGCGCTCGGCATCGCCACCTCGGGCCCGGGCAACCTGGGCGAGGTGATGACGAACACGCTGTTCCGCGCAGACCTGCGGGCACTGACCGGCCCGCACAGCTTCGTCGCCTGCCAGATCACCCACCCCCAGGCCCCCGGCATGCTCGTGACCATCGACGGCGCCAAGGAGTGGGTGCTGCACACCGGCCCGCACCACCGGCCGACCCCCGACTTCATCCGAACCGCCCTGGGCGCCCCGGACCTGGACGTCGAGGTCCTGAGCTCACTGCCCTGGCGGGTGCGGGCCCAGGTCGCCGACAGGTTCGCAGACGGACGGGTCTTCCTGGTCGGCGACGCCGCCCACGCCATCCCGCCGCTGGGCGCCTTCGGTATGAACACCGGCATCGCCGACGCCCACAACCTGGCCTGGAAGCTGGCCTTGGTCCTGCGCGGCGTGGCCGGCCCCGCGCTGCTCGACAGCTACGATGCCGAACGCCGCCCGGTCGCCCAACTCGCCATGGAACAGTCGGTGTTGCGGCTGGCCGATCCTCGCCTGCACTGGGACCGGGGTCCGCAAGGAGCCGAGGCCCGTGCGAAGGCGGGCGCGGTCAATGCCCCCGTCGTTCACCTCGGCTACCGCTACAACTCGGCCGCGGTCATCGAGGCGCGCCCCGAACTGCCGTCCACCGAGGACGTCGCACTCTCCCTGGACGGATCCGCCGGCTCCCGCATGCCGCACGCGTGGGTCGCCGACGGCGTCTCGACGCTCGACCTGGTCGCCTCCCGGTTCACCCTCTTCACGGCTGAGGGCAGGGCAGGCGCCGACTGGATCGCCGCCGCCGCGCCCCTGGGCCTGGCCGCCCATAGGGTTGACCTGCCGCAACTCCCGCCAGGCGGAGCGCTACTAGTCCGCCCGGACGGCTTCGTCGCCTGGCGCGCGGCGAGCGGCCAGGCACAGCAGCTCCCCGCCACGCTCGCCGCCCTCCTGAAGGTCTCCACGCCCAGCTGACCGGAATCAGGAGTTGCCGCCCGTCAGCGCGAAGGCGAGCGGGCGGCCAGCCCCGTCGCGAGCCAGGTGGATCTTGCGGTCAGCCCGTCGCGGGACCGTCCGAATGCCGAGGTTCGGAGCCCCCTTCGGGCCCCGGCCGCGTGCTGATGAGCTCGGACGAGGGTCGAGTCGACCGACACCAGCCACTCGATATCGCCTGCGGCGTGGGCTTGCGCCTACGCTGCCCGCAGCTCCGGTCGAGTGTGCCGTCAGTAACCCACCTGCGGAAACGGGCATGCAGCGTGGTCCACGACCCGTATCGGTCGGGCACGTCCCGCCAGGCGACGCCACCGGTGCGGAACTTCCGCACATCCCGACCGCCGCGGGGCCGCGCGACTCGACCTCAATGCCCTCGCTGCCCTCGCCCTCGCTGCCCGTCCCGCCGTCACCGTCGCCGTGCACGTGCGGTGCCCTTCTCGCTGGCCCCGGGGGTCACCGTAGGGCCGTGGACGCGGGGGCAGCTGGTGCGACACGGGCCGGTGATGGCCGAGAGCCGACCGGCCGGGTGAGACCCCCAAGCCCTGCGGGCGTGTACCAGCCGTCGACCACCGCTCCGGCAGGAAGATCCGGGCGATCTACCGCCCCTTCTCCCCGGCTGGAGCCCCCCTTGCTCGAACGCAAGCGGCTAAAAGCCGCTCACTGATCACGTTCATCCTGCCCGAGGCCACCCCGCCCGGAATCGTGAGCGTCGTCGGAGACTTCAATCACGGCGACGGAATACGCACCGTCAGCATCTCCCTCCCCACCAACCAGACCCACGCCTTCCGCTACCTCCCCGCCGACGACTACCGGTTCGACGACACCGACGCCGGCCACCACGACGGCACCGACAACCACCTCCACACCTGACCATCTCGACCCGGGCAGCAACAGCGGTCGGCACTGCCGTACAAACGGCGGCCAGACGACACGGCCCGCCAGACCGTGCCATGGGGCAGCCCTTGCCGTGCCCTCCGGGCCCCCAGGCATGATCGCCATGTGGAGGCGGATCGCTGATTCGCGCAGTGGCCTCCCAACGCGCTACCACCCCGGAGAGGCAATGACCGGTGAGCCGGTCAGACCTGGCCGCCCCATTGAACGGTGGCAGTACCGCGGCCGCATGCGACACGGCGCGCGACAGCCCACTCCCGACGGCCGGACGGGCAAGCGGGTGAGCGGGTGAGCGGGTGAGCGGATTCAAGAACCTCCCCCGTTTACCGGCGGGCTATGTGAGCAGGAGAGCGGTCACGACCGATCCGGTACTACACGAGGAGGTCCCCATGTCGGGCACCGAGAAGACCAAGGCCGCAACCGAGCAGGCCAAGGGCAAGACGAAGGAAGCCCTCGGGCGCATGACCGGCAACGACCGGATGACCGCCGAAGGCCACGCGGACCAGGCCAAGGGCGATGCACGCCAGGCCAAGGAGAAGACCAAGGACGCCTTCCGCCACTGAGCGCGAACGAACGTCCCTTCCACGGTTCAGCCCCCGCCCACTCCCCCGGGCCGGGGGCTGACTGGCGAGTGCAGCCCAGCGCGGTGCCGATCGTCTCCCAGGAGACCTTCGCTACCCGGGCTGTACGGACCGTGCCAAGGGCTAGCGCCGGGGTGGTGTCCTGGAGTCGGGCGACGGCGCGCGCAGTGCGGTCACCGGGCTCGTCTTGGACAGTTCGGTGATCCGGTGCTGGAGGGCGGTGAGCAACTGCTCGACGTCGCGAGGGATCAGGCCCTCGATGGTGGTGACGTGGTATTCCCAATCCACGAACCGACCGGTCCTGGCTTCGTCGCCCACAGTCGCCGTGACGTCGCCCCACACCGCCGGGTGCGTGGTGTGTCCGCGTGCCAGCCGCATCCGCACGCGCCTTTCCGCGCCATAGCGCGTTCGGAGGCCGTGCCTCACTGTCCCACCAAACGATACTCCCGCTCAAAGCCCCCACCGGAGGGCGCCTCACAGCCACCGGGCCAAACCGCGACGACCGCACCCTCATGACGACCTGTCTCATCCGCCCACATGGCCGGGCGCACACAGTCGTGGCTGCGGCGTTCGGGCCACGACGGTGTCGGAGACGGCATGGACACCGACGCTGATCTGGCAGTTGCCGACCTTGCCAAGAGTGCCCGACTACTGCCGGGCCACACCGGGTGAATCCTGCCGCCCTTGGGGAAGCCAGTGTCGTGTACCACCCACACCTGCGGAGGCACCACCCGCACGGCCCGCCATGCCAGCCGGGCCCGGACGTCCTCGACCGGCCAGGTCTAGGACGTCTTGAACTGCTGCAGCTGCTGGTGAGCGACACCGAGCCGTTCGGCATCGGCTGCATCGTCTTCCGCCAGCCCTCCAGCAGCAGTCCTCGCAGATACAAGGCGCCCTTCTCACGCTGGTCCCGCCGAACCAGCGGCGCGAACACCTCAGACGCGAACTCCTGTAACCGGCCCCGCACCCCGGCAAGCTCCCCCGCAGTCACGACCACGACGCGCAGGGCAGTGGCGAAGTACAGGACGCCTCAACCTCGGGCCGGTCAAGGGCCGGGCTCCGTGGGCCATGGCGTCAGGTCGTCAGGTCGTCAGGTCGTCAGGTCGTCAGGTCGTCAGCGTGGCTGTGGCGAGGGAACCCCGAAGGATCTGCTCGCGGGGCAGGGAAAGATCGAAAAGACGGCCCAGGATCCCCAGCAGTGTGAAGCGCATCTGCTCTTCGTCTTCATCGCCTGTGTAGCCTTCCCGGCCGGCAACCGGCAGTCCTGCCTCTGCCATGGCCGCTGTCACTTCCGCGGCCACCGTCGGGTCCCCGTCGATACCGCCATATCCCCACGACCCGTCCAGATGCAGATTGAACGAGCAGGCGAGATGCCCATCACGGAGGTACTCGAAGAACGGCGGCACCGGCTTGCCATTGTCCTCTTCGAACATCACCTGGAAGACGTGCGCGCCGCCTGCCGAGACCCGTCCCAGCTCGTTGAACTCGCCCCACCACGCGCCGTACATGACCGCAAACGACAGGCCTGCGTACTCGCCGTAGCGCAGTTGCACGTCTGAGTCGACATCGAAGAGGTCAGGGTTTCCGACCTCCTCGGCCGTGTGCCCGCCAGACGCCCGGTGGACAACGGCGGGCACCCCCCAAAAGGCCGCCGCCGCGAGCCGCTCTACCAGCTCGTCCGGGGTCAGCCCACGGGCCATCACCACGTTGTATCCCCCGAAAGGAATCCAGCGGGGCGCCGCGAGCCAGGCAATCCCGGTGTCGGGTCCGACGGGATTGATGTCCTGCGTTCGATGAGTCACCCCGACATGATCCAGGACGCCACCGACAACCCGCCACAGTCCGCTTCCCTCTGTGCCGGGCCCCGGCTGCTCCAGCCCCGAACAACGCCGCGGCAAGTCACCTTGCTGCGCAGCGGCGCACGGAGAAGCAAGGTTTTTGGCGCCCTGGCAAGGGCTTCACTCGGCGCCCGCACTGGGCTGTGGTTAGCCGTTGGTCTCAGTCGCTGCCGGGGAGGTCATCCGGCAGATCCCGCTTCACCTGGCCGGTGGCGGGGTCGAGGAGCTGGCGGTAGTGGATCCGGAAGTCGGACTTGTCCACTGCCGTGGCCAGGATGAGGTGGGGCCCGGCCGGCATCACGTCGAGGTTGGTGCGGTCCTCGGCGCGCCATTTCTCGGTGGCGGTGGCCAGGTCGTATCCAGCAGCAGCCGAGTAGTCGCTGTCGTTCTTGTCCCACTTTTCGCCTGTCACGATGCCGCCCGTGACCGACGCCGCCCGGAACAGGTCCTTGGTCCACAGCACCCGATGGCTGTCGAGATCGACGGCATACGTGGTGGCACCGGATGAAGACATCGGCCGGGTCGTGGAGAGCGTGAGGACGGCGACCTTACCGGACGCCCCGACGACCGTGGCGGTGACCGGGGACTGGCTTTCCTTCGCCCACTGCGGAAGTTCCAGTGGCAGCCGCCACAGGGCAGCGCCCTTGGCCGTGGGAATCGCCGTGAACTCCATGAAGGCACGCGGGGCCTGCGTTCCGGCACCTGGCTGGTGAACGAAGAACGTGGTGAGGACCAAAGGTGAAACAGCTTCGGTGACGAACGGAGCCGGGAGGTTGTTCTCAAGGTTCGGGGTCAGTTTGACCAGCGGCTCGGCCTCGGATCTCGCAGCGGTCGTGACCGCGCCGCTGGCCGTGTCGACCGCCAGGACACGATCGGGCAGGGCCACATACGCCGCCTCCTTGTGGAGAGCCACCGGCATTCCTCCCCCGGCCATCTCAGCCGGCCCGACCCCGCTTCCTTCGGCATCGGCACCCCCGCACCGGCATCGAAACGCCCCGCCGGATCGTGCGCGGCACGAGGGGGCTTGCCGGGTGTGCCAGTGGATGCCGGGGCAGCGCCATCCAGGCGGTCCGGCGATGGCGCCGGCGACTGAGTGCAGCCTGCGGCCGCCGTCGCCAAGACCGCGATTAACACGCAAAGCCGCTGTACAGACGTGGACTTCACCAACCGCCTCACCTTCTTCGGAGTCAAATGATCACCTAAGGGAGGGCCCGGACATCTGCGACGCAGCCGGCCCGTCGCCGCTGTCCTGCCGATTCGAGGGCATCTGATCGTGCAGGGGTCATCACCGATGTCTCGTCGGCGGTGCGGGCGGGGCTGGCCCACGCTCTCCAGGTCGACGCTGACGTCTTTCTCGACGACACGGAGACGAGCCCCGCGGCTCGTGAGTGGTTCGAGGCCTCCGATTTCTGGGATCGATCCGTGAAAGGCACATCATCGGCCTCGCCGCCCGGCGCTACGACACTGGTCTGTCACCCGAGGTGATGGCCAAGGTCAACGCCGTCGTGGCCGAGTTGAAGCGCAAGCTGCCCGAGGTGCAGGGCGAGTAGCGACACCCGGCGTCTCCCCCCGCACAACAGCGATGGGAATCCCGGGAAAGAGCTGTTTCCGCTCCTTCCCGGGATTCCCATCGCTGTGCTTCGGTGCCTGGAGCGCCGGCCACTCCCCCTGTACCCGCTCGCCTCCGGTCATGCCAAGCGGGCTACCGGGAGCCGGATTGGCGGAGTCGGTCCGGTCAGTGGGGGTCGGTCAGGGATACGCCCAGAAGGGCCTCGAGGCGGGAAATCGTCTGCTCGGGCTGCGTTGCGCGGACTCCCGCGAAACCGAGCGCCTCCGCCGCCTGAACGTACTCCTCGGTGTCATCGACGAAGACGCATTCCTCAGCGGCCAGCCCCAGGAGCTTCAGCATGGCCTCGAAGATGCCCGGTTCGGGCTTGCGCATCCCGACGAGCTCGGAGATGACTACACCGTGGTAGAGGGCGTCGAGGTCGTACCCGTCGTACAGATTCCAGGGAGCGAGGCCCACGCTGTTCGACAGGATGCCGACCTTGATGCCAGCACGCTTGGCGGCAGCGGCCGCGGCGATCAGGGCCTGCTCGGGCCGCAGGTCGGCAAATATCCGCCCCATCAGGTTGTCCGGAGAGACACCGAGCTTGGGGGCGGCGGCGGCGTTCCACTCGGCCTGAGTGATCTGGCCGCGCTCCAGTTCGTGGGTGAGCCGGACGCCATCCGCGGCCATGTACAGCGCGTTGATGCAGGCGCCCTGCGCCAGCCCTTCCCGCTGTTCGAACGCGAGCACCGCAGGCAGAAGCGGCGTGGTGAGCACCCCGCCGAAATCGAGTACGAGACCGGTGCGGTGAGACGACATACTGAAACTCCAGCAATGGTGAGGGGTTGGTATCGGCCGGGGCGCCAGCCACGCGGAGACGAGGAGCGGTTCCGTGCCGAGGCCGTGGCGTCAACTCGGTGCGGTGCATCCGTGAGCTCCACCCGAACGCTCTGTAGCGGCCGCGCCCCGTACCGTACCAGCGGGCCGCGGAACTTTGCGGCCCGGGTGCAGCGCCGTACGACACGGGGGAAGCGATTCTTTCGTCCTGCTGGGCCGTGGACCGCAGATCATGCGGCAGCGTTGGGGCGCGCGATTTCTTCAGGCGTCGGCTGCGCTTGAAGGATTGGACGACGTGGGCGCTCTTCCGCGGTACACGGTTCCGGTCGAAGAGGCCGAACGGGACACCGGATCCTTCAAGCCATTCATAGTTGTCCACACGGGTCCAGAAGTGGACGCCTGTGATATCCATTCCGCCGTCGATGGCAGTACGGACCTCTTCCAGGGCAGCGGGAAGGTAGGCGGCTCACGCCGCGCCGTCGGCACCGCCCAGCCCAATCTCGGCAACAGGGGACTTCTTCCGCCGGCCAGCAGGACGAACTCCACTTTGGCTGAACGTCCTTGACGCCCGCAATGTTGTCCGCCGCATCATCGGTCAGGGCCCGGGGGTTAGGCCACTGGGCCGCAGTGGCGCCGTAGCGGTCCTCGTTCTCGGTGTCGGTGACGATCGGGGTCGGCAGACGTGATCCGCACCGCGCGGCCCGTGCGATCTTGAGTGCCAGTGCGTCCGCCCACGTGCCGTGAGGCGCGGGGCTCTGCGGCAAGCGGGCCATACGGGTCGAGTGAGTCAGTGATGAGTAAGTAGGCTCGAATCGAATGGTGGCAGGGGCTGCCCGCCGGGATCCGCAACCAGATCGACGGATCCGTGCGGGGCTCGCTGATGGCGGCGATCCGCGTCGTCGGCGAGATCGGCTTCGTCCCCGACGACATCGGGGTCGCCACCGCTCAAGCCATCGTCAGCGACCGGTGCGCGCACTACGGCGACCGAATAGCCCGCGAACCGGAACCCCGACCACGAGTCCTTGGTCCGGCGCGCTAACCGGATCTACGGCCGCATCGTGGCGATCGAGCGGTCGGATGCGGCGACACCGTCCACGACGCCGTAGCCGAGCGCACCACATGATCAGCATCGAGCGCACCACATGCTCAGCATCAGCTCGGCTTCGGCTTCGGCTTCGGCTTCGGCATCGAACGGGGGTTTGCCCCACACTGCCAGCTCTCGCCCACGCTGCGCGCGCGGAGGGTTCGTCTGGCGCGTTCGTCTGGCGCGTCTGGCCAGGCGCTCACGGCCTTCCCTCCCTACAAAATGTGCCGGACTTCCTCGTAGACGGCAAGGCGATCCTCTCGACTGACCTCCGGCATTACGTAGTTTCGCGATCGAACTTTCTGAAGGAACTCATCGGGCAGCGAGACGTGGTAGGTGTCCACGTAGAACCAAAGGTCCCCCCGCCACATCCATTCTCCATCAGTGAGAATGTTGTCGCCACCGAGGATTCTTTCGTCAGATCCGAGCAGGTCGTTCACCGACCCCATGAAGGACAGGATTTCGTAGCCGCCGTCGAGGTATCCAATGAGGGCCGCCTCGTCATCTTCGCCAGCCTCTCGCGCGAGGTCTCGCAAATTCGTCTTCGCAGCCCCGGATTGCGCCGACCAGAGTTCTTCACACAGGCCGAGGATCTTCATATCACTTCCTACCTTTCGTCTCACTTGGCCATCAGGAGGAACGTACGCCGGTACCCTCCACCGAAAATCTCAGGTTCCTGGCCGGGTCCAGGTCCCTGCTGACACCCACCTTGTTGGTGGGCGCCTGCACCGGCACGCCGAGTTCGTTTGCCACGCTCTGCGCTCCAGCCACCTCAGACCAAGCACGGAACCGTGCTGGTCGTGGTCGACCAGCCGGCCTCGATCGGAGCCCTCCCGCTGGCGGTCGCGCGGGACATGGGCTGCCCGGTTGCCTACCTGCCCGGACTGACGATGCGGCGGATCGCCGACCTCTACCCGGGCGATGCCAAGACCGACGCGAAGGACGTGTCCATCATCGCGGACGCGGCCCGCGCGATGCCGCACACGGTGCGGGCGATCGACGGCGAAGACGAGACGATCGCTGAGCTGGAGATGATCGTCGGGTTCGATTACGACCCGGCCGGCGAGGCCACTCGGGTTGCGAACCGGCTGCACGGCCGCTGACCCAGATCCATCCGTCGCTGGAACGGGTCCTGGGGCCGCACGGTTGCATCACCCGGCCGTCCTCGCCCTGCTGGAACGGTTCGGGTCACCGTCCCAGATCCGCAAAGCCGGTCGGCGGCTGGTCACGCTGCTGCGCCGAAGGCGCCGCGGATGGCCGAGCGGCTGGTCGAGCGGCCGGTCGAGCGGCTGGTCGAGGCCATATTCGATGCTCTGGACGAGCAGCCCGTGACGGTTCCGGGGACCGAGGCGGCCGCGCTGATCGTCCCGAGCCTGGCCGCCTCGCTGGCTGATCCTTGACCAGCGCAAGCTTCTGGCCGGGCGGATCGAGGAACTCCTGGCGGCTCAACCTCATTCCAAGGTCCTGACGTCATGCCAGGAGTCGGCGTCAGGACCGGAGCCCGGATCCTGATCGAGGTCGGTGACGGCAGCACCTTTCCGACCGTTGGCCACCCCGCCGGCTACGCCGGGCCCGCCCCGGCCACCCGGTGCTCGGGCTCATTGATCCCCGGCGAACAGCCCTCCAGACGGGGAAACAAGCAGCTCAAACGGGCCTTCTTCCTCTCCGCGTTCGCCGCCCTGACCGACCCGGCCTCGCGGGCCTACTACGACAAAAAATCGCCCAGGGCAAGCACCACACCCAGGCCCTGCTCTGCCTCGCCAGACGCCGGGCCGACGTCCTCTTCGCGATGCTCCACGACGGAACCTTCTACGAACCGCAGCCGTCGGCCGCAGTCACCTGACCTGCGGGTCTGCGAGGAGAACAACTCGATCGGCCTCGACGTCGAAGCCGAGCACCGGATGGCCGGAGCCGCCTTCCGGGTCCATCAGCACCGGCTTGCCCAGCCGCCGCCCGATCTCCCGAAGGAGGCCGCAGAACATATCGAGTCGCTCCTGGCCCTGCAACTCCCGCAGGTCGACGTCAAAGTCGACTTCATCGTTGGCATGAAAACGGAAGATCGCCAACACATCGGCAGCCAGCCAGACCCGCAGGACCGGGCACTCGGCATCCGCCGGACGAGACAGCACGGCGTCTGCCCGGGGCACCGGAAGCACCGTCCCTTCCTCGGAGTACTGGGACTTCCAGCCCTTCTCCACGACCAGATCGAGGACCACCTGCCAGTCCTCCACCGAGGCATCCGGGACACGCACGTCCGGCAACGACCCCATCAAGTCCGGGTCGAAGAAGCACTTCACGTCATCCCACAGCAGATCAGCCACCCCGCCATGCTGCCCCGGCTCACCGACCCGACGCACCCGCGTTTCCCTGACAAAAGACATAGGGGCCCCCGCATCCGCGCCCTCGCGCCGCAGAACGGTCACCAGCTGGCCGAACTGGCGCGGGACCAGCCCGGCGAACGGGGCTATCCAAGACGGCTCCGACGCCGTGATCACACCAGCCACCGCTGGATCTCAGTGCAGACGTCGCTGGTGCCGACCGATCCTTTGCCTATTCGACGATTGGCTTGGTAGGTGAGAACGGAGAGCGAATGTCGACGGGGCCCGGCAGCGGTTCTTGATCGAGGCGCCCGGGAATGTCGATGAGAACTGGCAGCGCCCAGAGGGCTTGGCCCCGGGCGTGTCGGCACGGACGGACATAGTGCGACTGTGGACCTGAGACCGGAGTTGTTGCCGCCGCTCGTGAGTCGGCAGCGGCTGGACGAGCTGTGCGCCGAGGTGGAGCGTATCGCTGACCTGCTGGAAACCCGCCGGGAGGCCGCAGGTGAGGCAATCACGACCTTCAACGCGATGACCGGTCACGACTGCGGGGCCCTTGACTTCGGTGAGTACGGCGGAAACCGGAGCCTGGAGAAGTTCGCGCAGGAGGCGGCGCGGCCAGCTCGTCCCGTGGTTGCGGACATCACCCGGGACGAGCTCGTTGAGATCGTTCGCAGACTCCTGCTGGCCTATCCGGAGAGCGACCACTACGCGCGGCTCCTGGAGGCGAACGTGTCGCACCCCCGGGTGAGCGGCCTGGTCTTCCACCCCTCAAACAACCTTCGGGGCGCGTCTGCGGAGCAGATTGTCGACGAGGCTCTGAAGTACCGACCGATCGCGCTCTGAGCCCTGCGGGAAGGCTGGGCCCGGCAGCAGCAGGCCCGTTTTTTGAAGCCCGACACGATTTCTTCGCGGCACACCGCCCACCGCTGGGCCCAGCTCGTCAGCGAAAGCTGGTCCCACTATTTGGCGGCGCCGTAGAACGCTGCCGGGCTGCGGTCTGTTCACTGCTCACGTGGTACCCCTGCCCCGGCTTGATACTGCGAGCCGAGGCGGGCGAACTGAAGGCTCCTGGAGATGGTCTCGCCGTGTCACACACCGCCGCGATCGGGGAAAGAAGGAGGTACCTGTCACGACCGCCAGGTCCCCAACGAATGCGCGTGAGAGACTCGGTGGTCGGATCGTCGAGGCAGAAGGGCCGCTTGCCGTGTCGGACGCCATACCGCCGCCGGTGCATCTCGACAAGGTGGTGGACGGGCTGGCGGAAAACCCTGCACTACCGTCGGAGCTCCTCCAGCGGCTCCTCGGATACCGCAAGGGCCTTGGCAGGGTGGCCAAGCGACCAGACCTGAGCGATGACATGATCGCCGAGATCATTGCCACAGACGATCTGTGGCTCACACACTCTCTCGCCCTGAACCGCAGCCTCCCACGAGCAATCCGGATGATTCTCGCGGAGCACCCGGATCCCGCGATTCGTAAGGCTGTAGCCGTTGCTGCGGGGGGCAATGCTCCGCGAGAGCTGTTCGAGCTGCTGCTCGACGACGGCGACCCGCAGGTCCGCGAGCACTTGGCGGAGAGCGATCACGTGCCGCCAGACTTGCGTGCCCGGCTGGCGGCGGACCCGGACCCGAAGGTCCGGGCGACGCTTGCCCAATGGTGGACGACGGCCCCGGAACCGGTGCGCCGACTGCTGCTGACAGACCCCGACGACTCAGTACGAGCAGGGGCCTGCGCGACCTACTTTCGCCGGCTTCCCCACCCCGTTCCGCCAGCAGACCTTATTCCGGCCCTACTGGCCGACCCGGTCACGCGCGCCGGGGCGGTGCGCCACTGCACGCTGGACACCGCCACCGCCCGCCGACTGGCCGTTGATCGGAACGACGAGGTCCGCGAGGAGCTCGCGGAACACCCCAACCTTCCACCGGCAACCCGCGACAAGCTCGCTCACGATCCCAACCCGCGCGTCGCGCTCCGGGTGTTCGCTCGGCAGGACACCCCAGAGCCCACTCGCGCCGCGATCCATGCGCAGATCCTGTCTGACGTGCCCCCGCAGGACTGGCTCGCGAACCTCCAAGCCCTGGACGACGACGCGCTCGAACGGGAATTCATGGGCGAGATAGCCCGCGCGGAGCTCCGGGCACTGCGCCTGCCGTGGGTGACGGCCGATCCCCTCCCGTACGTGGACTCGCCGTACGTCTGTTTCCGCGCCTCGGCGGCGATGTCCGACCGCCTCCCGCCGACGCTCGTCGCCCGACTGCTCGACGACGGGGAAAGCAGCGTCCGCACCACGATGGCTCTCCACGCCCGAGACCAGATCGATCCCGACACCGCCGAGCGCATCGACCGAACCTACCGCCCGGACAAGAGGGTCCGCTGGCGTCCGGCCGACGACTTCCCTCTTCCGGCAGATGTACTGCGGCGCCTGGCCACAGACCCCGACCCCAAAATGAGGCAGCTGGCCCCGCGGGACCCCGACCTGCCCGTGGAACTCACGCGCCGGCTAGCGGCTGACCCCGACCCCATGGTGCGCCGCACCATCGCGGCCCATCCCCGCCTTCCGGCCGAGGACCTGACGCGGCTGCTGGCTGATCCGTCGGAATCCGTCGCGGCCACTGCAGCCGCAAACCCGAGCCTGCCAACCACATCGATGCACCAGCTCCTCGCCCTCGCAGGCTTGTGACGCTCGATTGTGCGCGGCCGCTACCGGACCGGGGCGCTGAAGGCCGTCGAGTGGCCGCGCGTGAACGTACCGGGGGGCCGGTCTCCCGAACCCTAGGTCCTGGCCGCGGCGACTTGACGGCGCCGTAGCCCCGCGAGGAGCACCGACGCCCTCCGCGCTCTCGCTGCAGGCAGCGCAAGCTGTGCTCGACCACAAGTAGGAGGAATTGCGCAGGTACGCAATACCGCTACTTGGGGTGCCGTTAACGAGTAGCGACCCAAGTGACATGTGAGCCGCTAGTAACTATAGGCGTGACGCGTCTTCGGTCCGGGATCACCGGTGCTCGCAAGATGTCCATCCAGCACGGTGGAGCAGGCTTGTTGCGGCCATCCGAACGTTCGGGTTCTCGTCCTGCAGAAGCTCGCGGGCTGCAGCGCCGTAGGTTGTTTCGTCGTTGCTGACCTGGAGCAGGTGCACCAGGGCTCGACGTCGAACCCAGTGGTCCGGATCCTTGAGCGCCGATGCGAGGACCGGCGCAGCCTCGCTGTCGAGCTCGGCCAGGGTCCGTGCCGCGTCCATCCTCACTCCCCGGTCGGGGTCGTCGGCCAGCGCCTGGACCAATACGTCCCGAGCGCGATCGGTGAGGGGTTGACGCCCGCCCAGCGTGTAGGTGGCGGCTCGGCGCTCTTCAAGGGAGTCCGAGGTGGCCAGGATGTCGATGAGCTCGTCGGGACTTCCGTGTCGCTGGCCGCGGAAGTCGGGGATGAGCCGGCCTCCCGGCAGTGTGTCGAGCCAGTGCTCGTACCAGGTGAGGAAGTCGGGCTGGGGATGGAAGACCGGAGGTATGGCAAGGTCTCCGAGGTTGGCATCGAGGAGTCGGCCTCTGGCGGGTCCCGAGATGACCAGCAGTGTCATCTCCAGGCAACCGCGATGGACGACGGTGTGGGTGCCGGCGTACGGGCTTTTCTGCGCGTCGCGGAGCCGGGCCCACTCGGCGGCGACGAAGTCGGTCGGCTCCAGCGCGAAGTCGTGCCCGAGTTGCTGACTGGGGTCAGGGATGTCGTGGGCGGACCAACGTGTCAGAGGGAGCAGCCCGTAGTCGGGTCCGATGCCTCCGTTGCCGATCTGGCGCAGGAACGTGCGATAGCCACGGGGAAGACGGGCGCCGTGTGCTGTCTCGTAGGCGACCACTCGTTCTTCGCCGAGGGGGGCGCCCAAGCGTTGACCACCGAGTGCCCGCACAAAAGTCTGCGGGCGAGGAACGGGCTCCGCACAGGCAGCGGCCAGTTTGGATCGGATGCGGGCGACGATGTCGTCCATGACTGCTTCTTCCAGGAGGCGGCCTCACCTCGTGGGAGGCCGCGTTGGCCGACATCCTATTCAGGGAGACTTCCCGGGCAGGATCCGACCGTCCTTCCCGACCTCCTGCCCGTGTTCGTTTGGGACCCTCCGCCGAACACTGGCGATCTTGAAGGCTGGGAAGCGGCGACCAGTGCTGACGCCGTCCGGCAGGCTACTTGTCACCTGGTTCGCCACTCGTTAACGGCACCCCTACTTCACCAGTGGCGCCGGGGCACCACCGAGGCGATCATCGGCGCTATCGCGGGAACCCTCGCGCGCCCAGGTCTGCTCATCCTCGGTCGTCACGATCACACGGGCCGCCTCCGCGCGGTCGGCCGTACGAAACCTCTGCGTCGGAGCAGTCCCGCCACATCGCCGAGGCACTGACGACCGCCGCTCCCAGGCAGCCATGGGAGGGTGTCCGCTTCGCGACTGACGACGGTGCTGCACGCGGCCGCTGGCGGGACACGCAGGCTCAGTCCGAACCCACCTGCACGACGTGCGCGAGGTCCTTGCGCCGAGACGCCTTGCCGGGCGTCCTCGCCCTGGCGGCCGCGGGCGTCGAGCGCTGTGCGGAGGTCTTGGTGCGGTTGTGCGCTCTCGAAGAGCGTGCCGCCCGCACTTCGGGGGAGAAGATAGGCGCGCCGTTCGACCTCACTGCCGACGCCTGCAAGCAGTGGGGGTCGCTTGGACCCGGTGCCAGAGAGCACGATCTCGTTGAAGGAGTGGCGGATCCTGGCAGAACGTCCGTGCGGCTCGGGCGGCGATGCGGCCGGACGAGACCTCCTCGCCCGCGCCGCAGGACGGTCTCACGGGTTCCACGAATGACCTTTTCCCGGGTCAGCCTCCAGTCGTTCCCGTCGCTGCCGCCCGGACCTGCCAGCCGACGCTAAGGCGATCGCGGACCGGCTACGGGACGTGGCCCGGGCGTTCTCCGAAGGCAGGCCGTACGGCGCAGGCTCTGCGGCACCCGCTACCTGCAGCCGAGGACCCGGTGCGGGTGCCGTGGGGGTGGACCCGGCCGCGCTCGGCCCGTCGCCCCGCGCGGATCACCGGCAGGTCTGACAGATCCTGGGCGAGGAGTTCCCCGGCTCGGGCTCCCGCACGGTGCACCGCCGCCGCCCACCGCCTGGTCCGCGGATGCCCTCGCTACCAAACCCCGGCCGGCCTGCGCCGGCTCGCCCGAGCCAGCTCGCGACCTGGCTGAAGCACCGCAAAGTCCGAGGCGCCCAGGCCATGGCCGAGGCAGTCGTCGCCGCGGCGCAGACCCAGCACACCGCCGTGTCCGGGGAGAGCACGGCCGCCGCCGTGGTGAACACCCTGGCCCGGTCCGTCCTGGCTTTGGACGAAGAGATCGCCGCAGTGGATGCAAGGATCGCGGCACGCTCTCCGAGAGCACCGGGGTGCCGAGGTGATCCTCAGCGTGCCTGGCATGGGCCCGTTGCTGGGGGCGGAGTTCATCGCCTGCACCGGCGGGGACTCCGGGCTCTGAGATGAGTACGGGGCCGACGAGGAGCTGAGTACGTGTGCCCAGGCGAACCCGTGCCGGAGCCGCTTGGCTGTACCCATGCACGAGACAACGTCCGTTCTGCCTGCCGACCGCGCCGCCGAGACCCGTGCCATCGGCATGGTGTCGATATGGGTCACGGCTGCAACAGTGGCCTTGATTCCGGTCGCCTTCCTCTTCGGGTGTCTGGCCGGGATGGCCCAGGAGGTTCACCCTCAGACCGTGGCCGTCCTCATGATCTGCTGGTTGGCGTCCTGGACGGCTACCCCTTTGCTCGTGGTGGCATCCCGGCTGCCCCTGCGACACCCCACCCTGACCAGGGCACGCCGATGGGCGGGGTGGGTCGCGCCGCTCCCGCCGACGGTCACGATCCTTTTGAGCCTTGGCCTGTAGATGACGACCCCAATGCCGGCCACGGACGCCTCACGCGCGGCTCGGGAAACGAGCGCGGACACATGGAGCCCGACCGGCGAGGCGCCAAGGCTCGGGTGACCCGGGCCCGACAGCAGTCGCGACGATTCCGACGTTGAGACCGTTCGCCGGCGGCCACCCCCTACGCTCAAGATCACGCCGTGCCGACAGGAGTGCGCGGACGAGGGCAGGTGCCCCAGGTGCTCTGCACAGCACCTGACCGCACGAGGTTCCCCCGCCAGTCCGGCAGGGGCACCTCGGCGAAACTCCATCACCAGCGTCGCTCCCCGGCCGGCGAGTGCGCATACCGCCGGTGCCACCCGGTCCTCGCCCGGCTCACCGGGCATCTCGTCGAGGGCGACCTGTGGGGTTGCCTGGGGTGCGGCAGGACGTCGGCCGTGTGCTGACGTGGTGGTTGTGGTGGGACCTGCGGTATGGGTGAGTCAGACCGTCGGCAGAGCAGCGGTGCTCAATGGCGGCTGGGACAGCGGCAGCAGGCACGGCGTACCGTTGCGGCCCGGGCCAGCGACGCCGCCGACCTCGCGAGCCGTCGGTCGGCCGGGGCTCGTACGGAGTTCGGCGAGGACGTCGGGGAAGCGGCGACTGGTGGCTCGGGCGATCGCCCGGACTCGGTGCTTGAGGTGATCACTACCAGCTTTGGTCACGGTCGTCTCCACAGCGGGGTCCACGCCTCCCGCCGGACGTCGCGTGTATGGGCGCAGCCGGACAGTGAGGTGGTACGGGGTGGTGCTGCGCGGGATCCTGGAGCGGTCCTTGTCCGGCGGTGCTGCCCTGGTGCGGCGTGGACGCGGGGCTGCGGCGGAACCGGCAGTTCGCGGCATGCCGGTTGTTCGCTGACCACCGTACCGGGCGGCACCGACACGCTGGGGCAGTCCGGACGCCCGTACCCACACGGGCGCCGTGGCGCGGCCACAGGTGGATCGCCCTGGCAGTGATCAAGGACTGATCATCGGGGCGATGCGTTCGGCGGAGGAAGGCAGAAGGTACGTCCGGCGAACAGTCCGGGCTGCGGCGGTGGATCGTACCGCCGCGCGCTGGAAACATCGACCTCGTCGCCAGCCGGGCGCAGCAGCCCGGCCGACGGGCGCACGTCAGCCCCCGCCCCCGCCCCCTTGTGGAGGTCAGCCATGCCCACGACGCCCACCCCCGCCCCCGAGCCTCTGGCTCTCGTCCGTTCTGCCGAGCCGCCGCCGGGCCGCCGCCCCTTCACCCGGGCGCAGGCCTCCGTCCTCACCTCCGTGATCACGGCCGGCACCACCCTCACCCTCGCCGAGCAGCCGATCCCGGGCGCCCTGTGGGTGCTGTTCGCGGCCGCCGCCCTGGCCGTCGTCCCGATGCCCATGGTCTGGACGCCCTGCCGCTGCGGGCGCGGGCGGTACTGACCGTGAGCCCCCGACCCAGGCCTCAGCCGCGTACGGCCCAGCAGGAACTGGACGCGCTCACCGCGTGGATGCGCGACCTCAAGGAGACCAGAGCCTCACCTTCCGCGAGATGGACGACATCTCCAAGAGCACGGGGCGCTACGCCAGCGCCCCGGCGCTGACGCGCGCGGCGCAGACCGGCGCCCTGCACGACTTCGGTGTGGTCCAGGCCTTCGTGGACGTCTGCGCCGAGGCCATGGAAGGCGCTTCTGCCACCGCTCTGCGGGAGGAGGCGCGCGCCTTGTGGGACGCGGCGAGTTCGGCGGCGGTCGCCGGAGCGGGACCGCGGCTGCTCACCCCGGGCTCGGTGCGCAATCGAGGCCAGCTGGCCGGCGCCATGCGCAGGATAGCCCTCGACGCGCGAATGTCCGTACGCGTCCTGGAGGCGGCCGGCGGCAGGGACAGCCGGGGCAGGCACCGGCTCGGGCGCAGCACGGTGTCCGCGGCCATGAAGCCGGCCGGAACCCGGCTGGCGTCGCCGGAACTGCTGCAGGCCTTCCTGACGGCGTGCGGGGTTCCGGCGGAGGAGACCGAGCGGTGGTTGGCGGCGCGCGAGCGTGTCGCCACCGGCCGGCGGATTATCGGGCCGCGTACGGCCCGGGCGTCCCGCCTGGTGGCCGTCGAATCCGGCCACCCCTGTTTCATGGTTGAGCAGTTGGCGGCTCTCACAGGGGAGGAAAATGAGGCCCGGCCCTGGGAGAGGCCGCGGCCTGACCCCGACCCCGACTACGCACGGCGGGAGCGGGAAGAGCGCCGGACGGCGAAGTCTGTCGGGTCCCGTGTATGGACCGATGCCGAGATCGCCGCGATGGAGGCGGAACAGGCCTCGAACCCGCAGGCGATCTGTGCTGCGGAGGTAGCTCACGCCGAGCTCGGGGCCATCCTCCGGCGGACCCTCCGCAAGGACATTGAGCCGGACACGGGTGGGTGAATGCTGCGCCAAGTTAAAGGGGCGGTGGCGGGCCTGACGCGGTCACCCCCGTTTGTGAGGTCGGCCGGATGCGGCAGCGGTGGTGGGGCGACCCGCTGCCGGATTCCGGCAGTACCGGACTCATCGAGGGCTGACCGAAGGGCGGGCCGTCGGCCGAGCGACGATCGCGGAGTCCCCATGGTCACACGCCATCGAGGCGGCGGAGTTGATGGGTGGCCAGGGGGAACAGGGACGACGAGAGGAGGGTCGACTGCAGCTCTCCGGTGAGGGCGGACGCGAGGAATTGCGTGCACGATACGGAGAAGTGTTCCCATCGGGGGCCCCGCGCCTCGTTCACCATGACGGCCCATTCGTCCGGCTCACGGCCCGGAAGAACGAGCCAGTACAGGACTTCCCCGTTGTCCGTGGTCGCCCAAGGGATAAGCAAGGATCCCTCGATCTCCAATTCTGTCGGCTTCTTCTCGACCGTCCACAGGTCTTCCAGGTCTTCGAACTGATACTTGGCCCAGTTGAGGAGGTCGTAGTGCTTGTTGGGGCAGTCGGGCTCCAGGACGTAGAGGTAGTCGTCCCAGCAGCTTCCTCCGTAGACGCCGATGAGCTCCTTGTAGTCGCCGGGGAGCCCGACCGCGAGGGTGCGTTCGGCCTCGCCCCAATCCTTGTGGCGAGGCTGGCTCGGCGCTGGGGAGATTTCGAGAAGACGGGTAAGGGCGCTGGTCACGGGCTGGGTCCTGTTCCTGAGGGTTGGCAAATGCGGATGACGAAGGACAGCAGGCGGGAGGGTAGTAGCGAGTCGCACCTGCTCGTCTCGTCTCGTCAGCCCCACCCTCTTCGCCTCCTGGGTCACGCCCTGCAGCCTCCGCACCACCGAGCGCTGACCGGCGGCCAGGACGGGGTGACGAGCAGGCCGGTCGGCCCGGTGTGACAAGACAGCAGCAAGGCGTTGATCTACGCAGACGACCGGAGAAACGGAAGCGGCGCGACGGTCACCTCCGGGCGCGGTCAGGTCATTCGCCGTCGCTCTGTACTGGGGCGGGCAGCCCGGCCAGGGCGGCCTCCAACTGCTCTTGTCCTACGGATCCGGAGTTGGGAAGGCCCGCGGCTCGCCAGGCTGCCGCTGCCCTGTCCTTGTCCCCGCCGAGAGCCCGAATCATCATGTCCTTCGCGTCAGCCTCCGGAACGGCCCCGTCCACGGGTCCAAGGTCGACAAGGTGCACAGCCACCCGGACCTTGTCGGGCCGTTCCTGCCCGGCCCTGACCTTTGTCGTCTCGATGTCCTTGTACACCCGCACGAAGCGTCCCACGAGGCTTTGAGCCAGGGCGTAGACCTCCTTGCCTGCGTCGTTCTCAAGCCGGTCCGTCCGGAAGCGCTCCTCCATGCGTCCCAGGGGCTTGACGTAGATCAAGCCGCGGTTGCTGACCTCTTCCATCTCCACTCGGGTCAGGATGCCGCGTACACGGTCCTTGGCTCCCTCGATGCGTGCGATGTCGGCAGCGACTTGAACTGCGTCAAGGTGGAGGTCAATGGCCAGCCTTCGGACGCGTTTGCGCCAGGCAGCTTCCAGACCGGGTGTGCAGGTGCCAGCCGCGTACGCCGCGGCGCTGATGAGCGGGTGGGGTACGGGTGCGTTCACCGCTCCATGATGACGTGCTCCGCCGACACGCCGATACCCTGCGCCCGGACCGGGAGGGCTCGGTGGCATGCTCGTTGGTCCCTGTCGCGGTGGCTGGTGCTAGAGGGCGAGGGCCCGGCACCCCCTGGCACGGGGGTCTACCAGAACTTGCAGGCATCTGGACTGAATGACCACCCATACTCCGCGGACTCCCCCCGGCGGGTCAGGCCCCCACGGAGGTTGACGTGCGGGTACACGGGTGAGCCCTGCCGGGAAGACCCGGCAGGGGCTCTAGCCGCTGGAGCCGGTCCCTTTCAGGCGGGGTCGACGTGCAGCAGCAGCAGGTCGAACTCGGGGCCGTCGGGGCTGTTGCGGTAGGGGCCTGCGTACTGGTAGCCGAGGCGGGTGTAGAGCTGCCGGCCGCGGTCATTGGTGGGCAGCGCGAGCAGGGAGGCCCAGTTCGGGGCGATGGCGGTGATGAGGGCCTGGTGCATTCGGGTGCCGATTCCCCGGGACTGCCAGGGTCGTCGGACGGCCAGCTCACACAGTCCCATCAGGCGTTCGGTGCGGGCCGGTTCGGGGACGGCTGGGAGCAGGTCGGTGCCGAACCAGTAGCTGGCAGTGCAGGGAAAGGCATATCCCATGCCGGTGGGGGTGCCTCCGGAATAGGCGATGACCAGGGTGAAGCCCTCGTGTCGGAGGTGGCCGGCGATTTGACGGCGGAGCGCGGGAACGGACAGCCCCGCGGTGGCGGCCTCGGGGTTGTTGACCAGTTCAGGGTGGGCGTCAGCCCAGATGTCGGCGGCCACGTCGAGCAGGGCGGGGGCCTGGCCCGGGCCGTAGGTGCGGATCACCGTGTCCGTACTGGTGCTGGGGGTGGTCACCTTGTCCTCCTAGCTGCTGGCCGTGGTGGTGCGGTAAGCGTCGAGCCAGTCGGCGACGGCCGGGACGGCGGTGTGCCGTTGCAGGGCGCCGGCGACGTTGTGGAGCTGGCGGAGCAGCCGGTCGGAGCGGACGTCGGGGAGGTAGCTCAGCACCCGGTGGGCTGCTTCGGCGGCTGCTTCGGGCTCGGGTCTGGTCCTGACTGCATGCTGGATCGCGACGTCGCCGAGGTAAAGGGCGCGGTTGCGGGCGAACTGGTCGCCGTGCAGGAGTACAGCTTGCTCAGCTCCGGCGGCAGCGCGCTCGTGCTGGTCGAGGTCGGCGCGAGCCAGGGCTTCGAGTCCGGCGAGCTCGGCAGGGGTGAAGAAGGTGAGCCAGTCGGGGTCGGCTTCGGCGGGGCCTTGGGCGTAGAGGTGGTGGGCGCGGACGATGGCCCGGTCGGTGGCGCTGGCGTCGCCGAGCAGTGCCCAGCCTCCGGCTTCGCGCATCGCCATGAGGGCGAGCATGCGGGCGGAACCGTAGGTGCGTGCGGCGCTCTGTGCGCCTTGGGCGGCAGCGACGGCCTCGCGGGGGCGCCCGGATGCCTTGGCGACCAGCGACAGGCACCCGAACGCGTGGCCTTCCAAGGCGCGGTCGTCGGCGATGCGAGCCGCGGCGAGGGCTTCGCCGTACGGCAGGGCGGCCGGAGTCGAAGGACAGCCATCCGGCGGCGACCGACAGGTGGCCGGTGGCGATGCGTAACTGGCAGCCGATTCGCTCGGTGTAGGTGCCGTCTTGCAACCACTGGTAGGCGGTGTGCATTGCGGTGGACGCGGATCGGCGTAGCTGCGCTGATCCGTACTCGGTGTCGTGGGTGTAGATGGCGGTGACGGTCTGCGTAATGGTGCGGACGTCGGCGGCTCCGATCCGGCCGGTCCGTTCCGGAGGCAGGGGAAGCAGAGTCAAGGCCGCGCCGGCGCCGTCGAGCAGGAAGTCGCGGCGGTCCACCGAGACCTGCGGTGGGGGGCTCGTCACCGTGGTGCCGGAGACCGGGGTGTTGGTGAAGCCCAGTTCGGACATCGTGCGGCCGCTGACCCGGGTGAGGATCCGGCGGTATACCGCCCGGGGCAAGGTCACGTCGCCGTCCTCCCAGGCTGCGACCAGCCGCGCGGTGCAGCCGACGTTTTCGCCCATGTCGGCTCCGGTGTCGACGACGAGCTTGGCGAACTCGCTTCGGGACATCTGAAGGTCCAGCTCGCGTATGGAACGCAGCGGGGTGTTGGGGGATGCCGTCTGCCGGCCATGCGCCGTCTCCCGGGACCAGGGCGGGTAGGTGCCGAGACCGTACCGGTCTCGTCCTGGGCATGCCCGCCAGTTGGGCCCATTTCACCCCGCACGGACGGCAATTGCATCGGTCTTACATCGCCGCGGCGTCGCACCCGCCGGGCGGTGACTGCTTGCGTGGGCTTAGGACCACAAACGCCAGCCTCGGGAGGCTCTAATGCCAGATACCTTCGCCGCTTTCAGCGCGCTCGTGCCGCCCGGGGTGGGGACGGCCCCGATAGGCGCAGTGGCGGTGTACGCCATCGTCCCGTCCGAGGCCGACTCCGTACGGGTGCTGGACAACCTGCGGTCCTACGCCGCCCGGCGCGGTTGGCACGTTCCGGCCGGCTGCGCGGCGACAGATGTCGGTTCGCTCGGCGCGAATCTGAGCCGGTCGGGGTGGCCGCGGGTTCGGCGCGCGGTCCAGGCACAGGCGGTCACCGGGCTCGTCGTGCCCTGCTTCGCCCACATCGGCTACCGGTGGGCGGACTGGAACCGCGAGCGGGCGTGGCTGCTGCGGAACGGCCTTTTCGTCGTGGCCACAGATCCCAGCGAACTGCCCGTCGGGGTTTCCCCGGAGGAAGTGAGGCACCCATGAGCGGCTACTACAGCGTCGTACACGATCCCGACAGACAACTCGGGCACGAGCTGCCGCTCGACCGCGAACCGCACCTGCAACTGGCCGCTTCGGTCCTGGCCTGGACTGCCCAAACGGTGCCGTCTGTAGCGGACACCGCTCTCGCCGTGCTGGAGCTGACCGGTCACGCGCGTCTGCTACGCGACGAACTGGCGGACCGGATCGACCGACTGCCGGACGACTGTGAACTGGGCCAGCTCCTTACCTACACCCTGGGTGAGGCAGAGCGTCGGCTGTCGCCCGCGGCGATGTCCCCGTGCGGTGGCCTCGCCCACGCGCGGAACCGCGCCCGCCTTGTCCAGACCCTCTACGGCGCGGTGGACCGGCTGGAGGCAGAGCACCCGCTACGCGGCTCGTGCTCTCGCCCGCGGTCCGGAGCCCGAGCCCACGACTCTCGAACCCCCGCCAAGGGCTGAACCGCACGACTCCCGCCCCGGCCAGGGAGGGGTAGGCGGGCCGCCGAGAAACCCGTGCGGTCCCCGGTGCCACCCGGTTCGGGCAGCGAGCCCCTACCGAAATCGACAAGGAACGAAGAGCCCCATGGAGAAGTCCAAGTCCGCTATCGCGGCGTCCAGCATCCCGGCGCCCGCGCAGCACGTCGAGGAGATCACCGGGCCCGTGGTGATCGTCGGCGACGTCGAGGACGAGGAGTAGGTCGTCGCCGCTCCCCGCATCCTGACCTGACGTCCCCCTTCAGCTCCGTCGGGCGGGGAGGGGCGCCCTTCTCGTTTTAGGCCGCCTCCACACCGCGTCGAGCCAGCGGGTGAGCTGGTTCAGGTGCTCGTCGGCGCCCTCGTTTCAGGGCGCGGTGCAGCTGCTCCAGGACGCACACCGCGTACGCGTCACGCTCGACCGCGCTTTGCGGCAGCCTGGCATTGGACAACACCGCGCGCTTCCATATCGCCGGCATCAGCTCGGCGTCGGCCTCCCTCCTGCCAGGTACACGCACAGGACGCCGGTCACCGGGTGGAGGCGCGGTCTCGTCCAGGTTTCCCGCGCTGTGGTACCTCGGCCTTGCCTCCGGGCTTGATTACTCCGGCGGGAACTGCCAGGTGATCCCGGACGCGTCGTCGTGCCGCCGGCACACCAGCAGGACCTGGTTGTCGCGAGTGACCACGGAGATGGCGATCCTGCGCATCTGCGCCTACCGCCCGCTCCAGAGCTCCATGACATCGATCAGCAGTAGCCGGAGGACGGACTCCGGAAGACGGACTTGAGGCCGACAGCCTGTAGCTCTCCGGGCGGCGGGCCGTCGAGACAGGCAGCGATCAGCCGACTGCCAGCTCCTGATCGCGCAGCTCCCGCGCTCCCAAGAGGGAAGCCGCGCGCCCGATCTGTGCTGGCGGGAGCAGTCCCCGGGGCTATTCCTCGGGTTCGGATTCCCGTAGGAACCAGAGGTCGAGGATGTACCGCTCGGCCGTGGAGCACTGCCTCAACGCTGCTCTGATCCGTTCCGCATCCCACTCCTCATCTACAGCACGCTGAAGGCACATGCTGTAGTACGCGGCCGTGGCTTCCCGTCCGCTCCATGCCGCGTGCCCTTCGTAGACGCCCGGCCGGGGCAGGTCCATCATGCCCGCTGGCCCGAACGTGAGCTGGTTGACGACGAGCTGCCCCGTCTCTGAATTCAGGAAGACAGGGATCGTGCCCTCAGCGTCTTCCGGGGGCTTCTGGGGGGTGCCCCAGACTCTGATGGTGACCTGTACCTCGATGTCGGGTTGGAGGCTGTGCAGGTAGAGGTGATAGCCGTTTCCGGCGACTACCTGCGTCCTTGACTGCTGCAACGCCTCGTCGTCGCCGAGGTAGGCGTCCCTGTCGTAAACCTCCACGATCCTTCGGTCCGGGCGGGCGTTGGTGCTGTACTCGGTGATGAGAGACAAAGCGGCTCCGGCACTGTCAGGGAGCGATCTTCACGTAGAACGCGGGAGACCGTCGGGCGGCATCTGCGGAGGGTGAGCCCCCGTGGTGGCAGGACCGGGTTAACGAAAAATCCTTCGACGCCCGCGCGCCTTCCCCGAGCCTCTTCCACGCCATCTTGGTGGCCCAGAACCAGGAGGTACTTCACTGCTCCGCTTCCCACGTGCTCCCGACCCCCGTCCCACATGCCATACGTGGTCCGTCTCCCGGCCTCGGGTTATCAGCACTCCGTCACGCCGCCGACCGTCTGCCTCGAATGGCTGACAAGCCTTCGCCGTGCTCAGTCCAGCGGTGGCCAGGGACCGGCGAGCAGCCGTTCAGCCTCCGTGACGATCGCTTGCTCCCGTGTTCCGCGCTGGAGCGCGTCCCATCCGTTGTACGCATCGGCCCTGTCGACAAGCGGTCGGAGAGACTTGGGCTGACCCAACGCGCCCCAGCCCTCATACGTGATCACGTCACCACCGGCCCCGGGATCCATACTCCCGTTCACGATCAGCCGGAGCCACCAGCGCACGAGCTCCCAGCGTGCCGCCTCCCAAGGGATACCGGTGTCATCGCCGGGAAGACCCTCAGGCAGACCGAGTTCGGCCCGTACCTGGTCGAAGAGCGCATCGGCGCTCTCGTGCTCGGTGCGCGGCAGGCCGGCGAGCAGCGGGAGCGACTCCGTCTCGACGCCGAGAACCAGTGCCGCAAGCCCTGCTTCGATCAGTTGGTGCGGGTGGTGCTGTCGGCCGATCAGCCGCTCCAGGGCCAGCATCCGCAGGTACTCGATCGCCTCCTGCGCGCTGACGGCATAAGGGGTGTGCGGCGTGGGAGCGGTGACGTCGATGCCGGGACCGCCATTGACAAAGTACGACCAGAAACCGACAGTCGCGCGGGCCGGGAGACTGCTCGCCTGGCCGGTGAACTCGTGCCGTACGTAGTCGGAGAGGTCGTTCCCGTAGAAGATGATGTCGGTCTGGTGGACGGACAACACGGGGTGCCCGCATTCGCCTGCCGTGCCGGGCAGGTAGCGGTGGCTGTAGATGGGGACCAACTGCGGCACGGTCGCCAACTCGGATCGTGCGACCTGCAGCGCGTCGTACGTCCCTGCAGGCCTGTGACTCCAGGCGGGGTGCCAGAACCGGTTGTGCTCGACGTCGAAGAGAACACCCTCGACAGGTTGGGAGAGCCGCCCGGCCAGGTCCTCGGGGTCGCCGTTGCGCCAGTCGGGCCAGCTTGGTGACCCGTGTGGGAGCCCGGCGGCGAGGAAGACCCTGTGGTCCGCCGAGAAGGTGAAGCCGAATCGTGCCTCAACCGCGTCGAGTTCCCGCTCACTGAGGCCCGGACCGATTTCGGCTCGAAGCATGCGCTGAAGGTCCCTGGCGGCTTCCAGGGTCAGGGGAGGGGACGACCGGATGATCACCCCGGCAGCCTAGCGACCGGTACGACCGCAGACACTCACGAGGCCGTCCGAGCCCAGATGAGACGCTGGCGTTTCAAGGGCTCGGCCTCGGCAGCTCTTCCCGGGTCCGCGTTCTCCATGCCTTGCCGGACGAGGCCTTTGATCGCGGTCCTCCCAGACCAGTCCTGGTCGGGGCAGTCCGGTAGCATCCGTGACGAATCGGCCGTCGAGATGGTGCCCAGCGCCGGACAGGCCCGGCCGGGGCGTGAGCTCCTGCCAGGCACGAGTCGTGAGGTCCGGTCACGCGGCCCTGCCCTGCGAGTCGTGCGACGCCCACGGGTTGGCTCGGTGGGGCCCTGATACCACTCCGCCCGTGGCTTGTGATCGCCGCCTATGCCCAGCTCCGGCTCGCCCGCGCGCTCCCCTTGGCTCCGGCGCCCCTGGGGGAAGCCATCCCCCGCTCACCATGCGAGCTCACCGATCCCGTGACTCCGGTACCGCAGACGGGCGGGACGCGGGATAATCAGCCCCATGGTCATGCTCTCCTCCAGCAGCGCGGCGCCCTCGGCAGCCGAGGTGCTCCACGCCCGGTACGCGAGCCGGCTGCCCGCCGCCCTGGAGGAGCTCGTAGGTCCGCGGCACGGCGTGGTCGAGCTGCCGCTGCACGTGGCCTGGTCCGGACTGCGCGCCTACGACCTGGACCGCCCACGCCTGCGCATGGGCCTGTACCGCACCGTCCTGGCCGAGGGGCAGCACGAGGACCTCGTGACCCTGCTGCACCGCGACCTCCTCCTGGAGCAGTGGCCCGTCCTGCGCACCCTGGTCAGCCGGCACATCCGGCAGGTCTGGGAGGAAGCCTTCCCCGAGCTCACCCCCACGAGGTCCGCGGCCGCGTGAAGCTGAGCGACCTGCACCGCCGACTGCTCGCCGCCGTGATCGACATCGGCGCCCCGTACCCCCTCGTCCTCACCGGCGGGTACGCCGTCCAGGCCCACGGCCTCGTCGAGCGCCTCAGCCAGGACCTCGACGTCGCCACGGAGAACCCCGCCCCCATGGCGGAGATCGTCACGAACCTCGTGCAGGGCCTGGCCGAGCGCGGCTGGCAGGTCCGGGTGATCGACGTGGACGCGCTCTCGGCCCGGCTGATGGTCATCGACCCGGACACCGGCGAGGAGTGCGAGGTCGACGTCCTCAAGGAGCACTTCTGGACGCCGCCCGCCCAGACCGAATACGGGCCGGTCCTCGCCTTCGACTCCGTCATCGGCACTAAAGTCCGCGCCCTGGCCGACCGCGGCGCCGTACGCGACCTCATCGACGTCCATGCCGCCTCCCGCCACCGCACCGCCCACGAGCTCGAACGCCTCGGCGAGCGCCACGGCCGCGACGAGTTCCGCCTCGACGACCTCCGCGACCGCCTCACCGGAGCCGAGTGGACCGACGACGCCGAGTTCGCCGCGTACGGTCTGACGGAGGCCGAGACGACGGAGCTGCGCGCGTGGGCCCTGGCCTGGGCCCGCGACCTGGACGAACGTCTGCATGCACTCCGAGGACTCGGACTGCGACGAAGACAGAGATGAAGACGACGTGACTTGAGCCTGCCCGTTCAGCTCTCAGGCTGCCCTCGGGTGGATCAGTCGGTCCAGATCAGCATCGTGTGACCGGCGGATGCGGCGCCCCCGAAAGAGCTCTGTCGGGGGAGTGAAGAGGCCGTCGGCCCACTCCAGTGAGGCGGGCAAGTCCCGGAATACGCGGCCATCCGTCGGATGGAGAGCGTCCTGGGGTGGAAGCCGAAGGTCGCCCTCACCGAGGGGGTGGCACGGTACGTCGAGTGGCTCCGGAACACGCCGGCCGCCGCCCCCAACTGGCTCGGCAAGAGCCTGCCGCTGCCTAGATCAGCGGGGGCCGGCCCAGCCTGGTCAGCCGCCAGGCGGTCCGCCAGCGCATCGGGCGCCGGGTCCCGCCGGACGTCCGAAGACCTTCGGCGAACCCTGCGAACCAGGCCTTCAGCCCCGCCACGGACCGGGCACGGGCCACAGTCAACGCCACCCACACGCCGAGGTAAACAGGCACCAGCGGTGCGGGCAGGTGCCGTCTGGCCAGCCAGACCCGGTTGCGGGCCGTCATCCGGTAGTAGACCGCATGCCGGGCCGGGGACGTCTTCGGGTGCTGAAGCACCAGTTCCGGCTCGTACAGGATGTCCCAGCCGTGGTCGATCGCCCGCCAGGCCAGGTCGGTTTCCTCATGGGTGAAGAAGAAGGCATCCGGCCAGCCTCCGGTCTCCTCCAGCATCGGCATCGACAGGGCGTGCCCGCCGCCCAGGAACGTCGTCACCAGGCCCCGCCTCATCGGGTCTTTCGCCCGCAGGCGAGGCACGTGCCGCCTCTGTGTCATCCCTGTCTCGTCCGCGATGCGGAACGAGACGATCCCCAGCCGGCTTTGCGCCGCGTACAGGTCGGCGATCCGCCGGAACACGTCCATCTCGGTCAGCAGGCCGTCGTCGTCCAGGTCCACCAGTACGTCGACGTCCCCGAAGTCCCGAAGGCGCTGCCAGGCGACGTTGCGGCCGCCGGACACCCCCAGGTTCTCCTCCAGCTCCACCACGCTCACGCCCTCGGGCATGCCCTCCAGGGCGGTCCCGTTCCCGACCACCACGACCCGGGCCGCCGGTTCGTCCTGCTTGGCCACCGAGGCCAGCAACGACAGCAGCTCAGGCATCCGGTCGCCCATCGTCAGCACGGCGACACCCACACGCGGCCGGGTCACGACCACCACCACATTTCTCCGGAGCCAGACGCACGGTGAGCGTACCCGCGCTGAACCCCGGCCCCGCACCGTACGAGAGGCACAGGCGACTGACCACTGTCTGCTCCGACACGGATGATCAGCTGGATGCGGCGGACAGCACTACATCCACCAGCCTGTCTGCCGCATCCGGCCGCCCATGCGCCCGAGCCCGCGCCGCCATCGCCGTCCGCAGGGCGGGGTCGGTCAGGAGCGGACCCACCGCGTTCTGCAGAGCCTGCCCGGTGACCTCCCCGAGCAGGGCTAGTGCCGCACCCGCCTCAGCCAGATGACGGGCATTGTGCGCCTGCTCGTTGCCGGCCGACGTGGCCAGCGGGACGAACACGGCAGCCTTGCCCAGTGCGGTCAGCTCAGCCAGAGTTCCGGCCCCGCTCCGGGACACCACGATGTCGGCCAGCGCCAGCACGTCCGGCAGCTCCGGCCCGACGAACCCGGTCAGGTGATACCGGCCGGCGAGAACCGGGTCCAGTCCGGCAGAGGCTGCCCGCAGCTCATCGATGTTCGCCGGACCACACTGGTGGATCACGTTCGCATGACTCAGCAGCCAGGGCAGCACGTCCCGGATCACCGCGTTGATCTGCTGGGCACCCTGCGCCCCACCCGTGACGTAGACCGTCGGCAGGCGCCGGTCGAACCCGTACAGGTGCAGCGCCTCGACAGCCTTGTCCGCGTGGCCGCCGAGCACTTCCGGGCGTACCGGGTTCCCGGTTACCACCGCACGCTCGCGCACGTCGGCAGGCAGCAGCGCCAGCGAGGACTCCGAGGACACCGCGATACGCGTCGCTGAACTCGCGAGCTTGCGGTTGGCCAGGCCCAGCCGCACGGTCTGCTCGTGCAGAACGAGCGGACGGCGGCACAACCGCGTGGCCAGCCCGGCCGGCACCGCGACATACCCCCCTGTCGCAAGGACAACGTCAGGCTGGAACTCGGAGACGATCGTCCGCGCCTGGGCCACACCAAGCGGCACCCGCGCCATGTCCTTGACATTCGAGGCGGACAGCATCTTCAGCGGGTTCGCCGAACGACGGATCTTCCCCGTGGCCACCGTCCTGAACGCGATCCCCTCCGCCGGAGCGACACGCGCCTCAAGACCCGCCGCGGTCCCGATCCACAAGACGTCGAGCATGCTGCCCGCGTCCGCGAGTCGGCCTTGCAAAGTCCGGATCGCGGTAAGGGCCGGGTAGGTGTGACCACCCGTCCCACCACCCGTCACCAGCAGACGGAACGAACGCGGGAGCGCAGAGAAAGTGTTCACCCCACGCACCCTACTTGCTCCCCATCTCCGCGCAGTGACTCATCCAAAGCGGTCCGGGAGGCACACCTGCAGGCCCCACGTACACACCGCTCGGCGGCACCCACGCCGCGTACGGGGCCCAGGACGACGCCCTCGCCTTGACGTCCTCGCCGTCGGTAATGTCCTGGTGAAGGGCCGCATGCAGCTGAAGCGGCAGGCTCTCCCGGCCGAACCTGGCGCAGCAGCCGAGGCGGCGTAGCCGCCATGCCGGACCCTCTCCTGCCCCCACCGCCGGCTTGGACCAGCTTCTGGTGATACGCCGCTGGTTGGAGCTCGCCCTCGCGCGCGTTGACGAGAAGATCAGCGCCGTCCGGGCGGCCGACGAAGAGAGGGGCCGCCGGAGCCTCCGCGTTGGTGGGTCGAGTACGGCATCGGTGCCACTCGAAGACCCGAGCGGGTCCACACCGGCGCCTGCCCGCTCACCAGCCGAGGCCGGGCGGCGACGCGGGAGTCGGTCCTGGGAGTCCTGCGGACCGTGCCGACGGTGATCGCGTGCCCTCTGTGCCCGCCCGACAGCGAGCTCGGGCTTCTCGACAACGGTGGCCTGGTTCCCGCAGGGGTTCCCGGGTCAGGCCAGTACGCCGTTCTCCCCAAAATCGCTGGCTGCCGCGCTCAGGAAGGCGTTGCACGCGCCGCTCGCTCGTGACTGCAGAGCATTGAGGTCAGCGCTCACGGGCGGCGTGGGCCTCCCCGGTGTACTTCTTATCGGCGTCCAGCAAGGGGTGACGGCAGCGATGGCGATGGTCCACGCAGTGTTCGGCAGGGCGGACATGGTCGCGCCCCCTGCGGGCCATATGAGGCACACCATGAGCACCGACAGCGCCACCAGCCGCCCGCTGGGCCGTGCTGGTGCGGGCGGGCGGTCAGCGTGCGGCAAGCCAGATGGCTGTCAGGGAGGCGGCAAAGCCAAGGTGGGAGACGGCAAGGAAGGCCCATTCCAGGCAGCGCATGCGCCATCGGCTACGGGCCAAGAGCCGCCACTCGTAGACCACGGCAGCGACGGCGAAGACCAATAGCGGCGCCCACAGCAGGGCCCACCAGGACCAGACGTCTGCAAGTCGGAGAACGGCGCATACCGCACCAAAGAGGAGAGCGGTCAGAGACCATCCCGGCTTCTGCTGTTCTTCAGCGGAGTGCGGTGTGGCTGAAGGTGTATTCACGTCTCATATCCTCTCGGGTTCGCGGGAGACAAGGCCCCGAAGGGGGTGGGCCGGGCCATGGCTCGGCCCACCCCGTTCACTCACAGCTCAGGACTCGTCAGTGGAAGAGCTGCCAGATGGTGAGCAGGTCACCGCCCAAGCCAGCGGCAGCCAGAGGAGCCTTCCAATACCAGGACAGACCGTCGTACCACGCCTTGAACTCGCTGTACGTCCCTGCGACGGCCTTGGCGAAGCCGGGGATCTTCCTGAACAGCTTGACGATGCCGTCGAACTTGCCGGCAGTGGAGCTCTCGCCGTTCGCGATCGCCACCAGCTCGGCACGCTCGGCCGCGCTGTACTCGATGGGGGAGTTCAGCAGGCCGTTGGCCAGCGACCGGATCGCCTGCTGCTGCTCCTGCGTGGTCGCGGTGATGGCCGGAGCGGCAGGAGCGGTGCTCGCCTCTGCTGCAGTACCGCCCAGGCCCAGGGCCAGTGCCGCGAATACTGCGACGCCACCGATGCGTATCGTGTTGCGGTTCACGTATTCTTCCCTTTGTGTGATGCACAAAGGGGTGCGGAGATCAGGTACCTGTTCGTGGAGCCGTCGGCTTGGACACTTTCGGCCCCGAACCGCGCCTGGCTCCGCCCCCCGTGCGAATTGCCTTGTCTACACGCCCAGTTGCCCGGACAGGTTCAACCGATTGCGTGCTCCATGAACGTAACGCAGTCGCCTGTTCTTGCCCAAAGACTTATCGCCATGAGGCAGATCACACGATGCATTTCGGTCATGTATCTCAATTCGGTAAGCACTTCTTCCTTCCCCTGAAGGTGGCCCTTAGACGTCGTTTCATTTGGTGAGGCGGCGGTGGCAGATGAGGGCCGCGGCTATGCCGACGAAGGCGAGGAAGTGTTCAGCCTTGCGTTCGTAT
>NZ_JBIVAL010000027.1:0-50752 GCF_044745505.1 Streptomyces sp. NPDC086989 | reverse complement strand
CCCGCGGAGCGGGATGGGTGACGCTCCGCGTCATCCCAGGGAAGGCGGGCCGCTCCGCGGCCCGCGAGAAAGCGCATGCGCAAGCTAGATTGCAAACTAGAAAGTCGCTGGTCAGCTGAGGGACAACAGACGCAACGACGCGGGAAGGAGGTGCCTCACCCTGCCGGAATTTCGGCCTTCCCGAATTCGGATTCGACTTTCTAATTCCGCTTCGCGGAATTAAAACCAGGTGGCCAATGTTTATTCTGGCACCTATTCTGCGGTTCTGATCTCTTCGCGATCAAAACCAATAAGGCGATTCCTGCAGTGACTTGAATTAGCGTCAACTGGGTTCTAGTTTTTTCATCTTACCCACTAGTGGAGTTATTGAATACCCCACTACTGCCCTTGCGTTGACGTTCTCGTGGAGGAACTCCGTTGAATCTAGGACCTAATTGGTAACTGGGCTCCCAGTGTCGTCCCCCCTGCGAGGCTGCGGCTGTTGTCCTTGGCTGGCGGCACCGCGGCGCGCCAGCGCTCGGTCACAGCTGGAACAGCTTCGGGCGCGGTGGTGTGTTGACCGAACTAGCTTAGGTGTTTTCGCAGGTCAGCCACGGTTTCTGCTAGCTTCCCGCCATGCCCGCTGAATAGCGTCCCGGAAGGGACTTGAAGAACTTTGTGCTGCCCGAGACAGGTCAGTTACTGGAGACCGAAGCCCGTGGGAGCCCGTGCAGCTCCTCGACGCGTTCGGCAGACCGATCGAGCCGGCCGCGGTCTACTTCAAGGCTCTACTCACCCCTCGCCGCGGGCCCCACGACGCCGACGGCAAGGTGCGCAGCCTCCTGCGCCGCCCCTGGCGGCCGCTCGACGGGGTATTGATCTCGATTCGGAGTAGCGGCGCGGCGCACCCCGATCTCTTGGCGTCCACAGGATCATGAGGGAGCCGGGACAGTACGAGGAGAAAATTTCGATGCCCTTCTTTGCCAAAGTAATGTCCGTATTTGTTGCCTCTCCTGGCGACACCTCAGATGAACGAGACGCCATCGAGGCGGCAATCCGCAGTTGGAATAGTGACTACTGCCTCAGCAAAGGAATCATCCTTCTGCCCCTGCGCTGGGAGCTTGACGCAACGCCTCAGCTGGGCTCGGGTTCGGCACAGGATAGCATCAATAGGGAACTCGTAGACCGTGCAGACATTATTGTCGCAATGTTCAAGAATCGACTCGGAAAGCCCACGAGTAACGGCCTGTCGGGAACTGCAGAGGAAATTGAAAAGGGAATCGAGCGGGGTCTGTATACGCATGTCTTCTTTTCGGCTGGTTCGTTCCCAAGAAATGTTGATCCGGCTCAAGTCGCGGCCCTCCAGGGGTTTCGCGCGCGTCTCGAGAGCGCTGGCATCATCGGCGAGTACATGTCACCCGAAGACTTGGCTAGTAAAGCTCGATCTGCGCTAGCGAGAGATGTGGAGCAGGAGCTTCAGAGAAAGGTGGGTGACTATTTGAGTCCTGACGACACCGAGCAAGGGGGTCCTGGCTGGCCGGCCCGCATCGTACCGTATATCGCGGATAATATCCTTGGAAATCTAAGTCTGGGCTTGAGGAATAGCGGGCGCACCCTGGCCGAGGATGTAGAAATCCTCGTTGAGCCAATTGGCGATGGGTCCCCGCCGGGATTTCTTGAACCGCTCATTGCCGAGCGCATCCATCCGGGCGACTCCGTGCACTTCACCTTCCCGCGATCCATGGGGATGGCGCCATCTATTAAAGTCAGATGCTTTTGGAAGGCGCTCGACCAACATTTCAAATCCGTCGACATTCTTCAGCTCTATTAACAACGTCTCTCAGATGGCTCCCTCGGCAGTTCCTCGCGCGACGGCGTTCTCACCAGGTCAAGTCGAGGTCGCGTTAGTTCGGAGAAGGCGTGACGGCTTCCAGGCCGGAGCCTGACAGAGGCGCACGGCACCGCGTTCTTCGTGCGCTTCAGTGTGCGTTCCGTTCGAGCACCGGTAGGCAAGCCAGGCTTGCCCAACTCCCCCAGGCTTCGGAGGCCGGCCGCGCGCGGAGTGCGGGTTCGCTTCAGCACAACGCGCCCTGCAACACGCCTCCGTCACGCCTGCCGGACGAAGAATGTGCAGGTCGGAGCTGCAACACCCGGCTCACGTAGTGCGGGTCGCGGGGCGCGTTGCACAGGCAGGGCTGGCTAGCCGGCCCGCGCGGCTAGGTATCAGCGGGCGGCAGAGTCGGGTTGGAGCCGGTGCGTGGAGCGGCAGCTTGCTGGGGGATCGACTGAATGAGAGCGGCCACAGGGGAGGGGGCGGGGAGCCCACGCCTGCCACCTGGCGGCAGATCTCCGTCCTCAGCGGTGGCGGGGTGTTGGGCAACCTGGTGGCGGGCTGTCTTAAGATTTCCCTCCGCTTCGGCCTCTTCTCGCTGTTCTTTCATTTGGTCCTGGATCAGGATGGCGTACCCCATCAAGCAAGCTACCGGGGAGCAGCAGAGCAGAAAATAGAAACCGGTGACGGCGGCCTGCGTGAAGTAGGTGCGGACAAAAATCTCGATTTCTGCCATCGGGAGCCGGGAGAGAACAAAGTCTCGGATCAGCTTGTCGAACCCGAGCGGGCCCCACAGCCAGTAGCCCGCTCCGAAGAGAATGGGCAGCTTGCGAATAGGCCAGATGTCTCGCGCAATGATCCGCAGCATGAGGAATGCACTGACGGGAAGGGAGATGATCGCTAAGAAAATCACGCAGGCGAGGATGCGCCAGCCTCCGAGGGCGTCCGGTCCCCTCTTCCCGGAGATGATGCGCTGCGCAGCGCCGGCCGCGGCGTCCTGGTACAGGAACGCGACCAGGCGGTTCATGTCCTCGCCTGCAGTACGCCGCTTCTTGACCAGTGGCTCTTCTTGGTTGTCTTCCTGCTGCTCGGGCTCTGGTCTGGCGACCTCACTCGCTTCATGCGGCTCCGGGCGGATGACGTTAATCACGACGTCTCTGACGATGCCGGCTAGACGTTCCGGTGTGATCAGGTGCTCGGAGCGCGTGGCGGCCCGTTTGGGCGCGGCACCGGGGCGGGACCTGGCTGTCTTCGTCCCGCTGTGTTGGTAAACGGCCGTAGGGATGGGGCCGAGTGGTGGCTCGTCGCCGAAATCGAACCACTCACCTCCAGCACGGTAGGCAGCAAAGGCCTGATGCAGGTGGGCTTCCAGGTCCCGGCCGCCAGGCGTCTGCCACAGCACCTCGAGGCGGTCGGGGTTGCCTGTCTGTAACTCTTTGAGACGCTTTTCGGGGATGATGCTCGTGCCGATCTTGACCCGGGTCGAACCGGCGGAGCCGATCACGTACACGTAGGAATCGCCTTCCGGCGTGGAGGAGGTCACGGCCATGACTCTACGAGCGGCTGCTGACATCGGTTGTTCGCTGGCGAAGTTCAGCGTTCGCAGGACGTGGCTTGGCAGGTCGGCGAGCATCCTGGGATGGACACTGAAGTAGTAGTGGCTCTTATCGGGCTTCCGGTCACGGCCTTGGGGGCTGCGATCGCTTACCCCGTGGGCCGGGCTGTTGCCCGTAGGCAGGCCGCGGACCAGCACGCTCAGTGGTTGCGTACTGAGCGCCGCAACGCGACCCAGGCATACTCCGACGTGACGACGAGGTTCATTGAGGAGCTCAGGTCGTCATGGGAGGAGGTCGGGCGGCCTGAATACGCGCACACTCGGCGTCGCGATATCGAGTTACGCAAGCGCCTGGACCCCGCGCTCTACGAGCCGTTGAAGCGGTCTCTGGGGTCGTTGCACAGCGCGGGAGCGGTAGTGGCGCTGCATGGACCTGAGGGGGTAATAGCCGCCGCTGAGGGCGTGTATGGGGCTGCGCTGGCGGCCACAGGCCAACTTCTGCGGTTCGATGCTGCCAACGTATCCCGGTCCATCCAGTTGTCAGCGATGAAGCATGACGAGTCCGGCCAGCGACAGCTGCAAGCAGCGCTGGAAGACCTGGACAGGGCGTTCGCGCGCTTGGCCGCTCCGTTGGGTCTGCCTGAGTACCCAGCCGAGATCGAGACGATGCTGCGAAGTGCCTCGGCGGCCGGCGCCGCTATCCAGTTCTTGCGGTCCCTCAACGAACCTGACGCGGCACGAGGCGCGATGCTCGATCTTCGCCACTCCCTGGAGGGCGCCGACGAAGAAACACGGCAAGCGCTGACCCCTGTGCTGGCACTGGAACCGCTGGTGGAGTTCAGCGCTTTTGCTGTCGCCATCCAGGCAGGCGAGCCGATCAACCCTGAACGCTTCTTCTCCTTGGTGGGCGCCGCAATGCCTGCCTTGATCAACCTGTACAGCGGGCTGCAGGACCAATCCGGGATGCTGCGGGGGCTCTTGGCAGAGCTGGATGCGGACCCTGTGCTGGTCAGCGCGGTAGAGACTATGACGGGGTACACCGAAAGGCTTTCCGAGCCCATGCAGATCTTTCAGCAGCTGCAGCAGCACTTTGAGCAGGCCCAAGAACTGGTCGCGACAGAAGTGCCTCCCACCACCGCAGTCGCGTGGGCAAGCGGTCTGCATCCGCTGACGGATTCCCTCCGTGCTTCCAACGCTCGTACCGAGGCGTTGATGCCACTGATGGGCGAGACACTCCGTCCGTTGTTCGATCGCCCGGTCGACGAAGCAGACGTGTTGATGCGCTGCGAGCTGGACCGGATCGTCCACGAGCACGTCGAGTTCCTGGAGCGCGCGCGAGAGGCAATCGACCTTGGATGACGCCGGACGTCAGGCCCCCAAGGGCGAGCTCCTGAGGTCTTCTGGAGGCTCAGCACCTTTGAGATACGGCGACGGCGTTCCCCTCTTTCGAGAGGCTCTGTGCGGTCTTGTGGAGGCGTCGCCCAGCCATCTCTGAGGAAGTGGCTGCGACGCGGGGAGGGGGTTGGGACGATCAAGGGTCGCCGTGCCAGTCATCGAGGAGGACGCGATGGTTCCTGAAGTACATCAGCCACCGTCTTGGGGGGACTACCTGCACCACCACTTGAACCTGACCCCAGAGTTCGAGGCCGGTCGTCTGAGTGTGGAGAGGGTCGCCGATGTCGTGATGCTCGCGATGGCCCACTCCGACGGGTACGCGGCGACCGCGCATTTGGTGTCGCTGATGGGCTCTCTGCCTGTGCCGTCGGATGAACCTCACGACTTCTGGTTCGAGCTGTGGCAGTCGTCCGGCAGTGCGTACTGGATGCCGGGGAACGTGAGGCACCACGTGCTGCGGGCGCTGCGGGGCGACGGGGCCGGCCTGGCCCATCACCTGATAAGTGCTCTTGCAGAGATGGACAGCGAGCGGCGGGCGGCTGCAGCCAAGGTCATTGGTGGGGTGCTTCAGGAGGGGCTTTTCGGCTTCCCGGTCTGGCAGCTCGGTCAGTGGTGGCTGCGTGATGTGGAGGAGACCTCGTGGCGGGTCGTGTATGCGGACCGCAAGCGCGTGACCCTGGATGAGCAGAGGGAATTCGAGGAGGGGTGGCGCACCTCCTGACAGTGCTCGCCTACGCGGCGGCCCTCGAAGGCATCCGGGGGCCGCCGCGCATTTCCTCCTTCAGGGATTGATCTCGAACTCCATCAGGTCGATGTTGTTCAGCTGGATCTCGGTGTAGGCGTTCTCGCCGCCAGCCTCCCGGATGTACTCGTTCTGGAGGTACTCGCGGATGATGCGGTGGGCTTCCTGCTCGTCTCCGTCTTCGAGCGCCTGCCACAGGGGTGTGGCGTAGAGGGGCGGGAGGGTCTGGGCGATGGTCCGCAGCCGTCCGTCGGGGGTGCTTCGGCCAGAGGAGGAGTTGGTGTATCCGATCTCGGCGCGGGTGCGGAGCTTCACGGGTACGGCTTTGGCGTCCTTGATGACCTTCTTCTGCAGCCGGGGCTTGGAGCTGGCGCGGACTTCGGCTTCCAGCCTCTGCGCGATCTGCTTGGGCGGGTTCTTCCGCTTGCCGCTGAGGTAGCGGTACACGGAATCGGGCGTGATGCCCAGGCGGGCGGCCACCCTCTTGACCGCGCCGGCCTCACCGCGCTGCTTCTTCTCCTCTCGCAGCAGGGCGGCCGCCTGTCCCTTGGCCGTCTTGGGGATGGCGCGCTGCTCTGGGGTGAGCTTGTCCTGCACAGCCCGGCGGAGTCCGTCGAAGATCTTGCCCATGGTGCTCACTCCCTTTCGTCGATGCGCTCGCCGTCACGCGGCGCGATGTACCGGGCGGGGTTCACGCCGCCGGTGTGGGTCTCGATGTACCAGTCCAGGGAGCGGGCGCCTTCTAGCTTCGCCCAGCCCGGGGCGACGCCCAGGCGGAACGCCCCGGGGATCTGCTGGCCGCTCTTGTCGCGCGGGATGGTCTCCAGCGGGGAGCGGGTGGTGGTCGGGTAGATGACGCAGTCGCTGTACGTGGCGAGGGGGGCCCGGCCGGTCAGTTGGAACGTCTTGACGATCTTTCGGTGCTGGACGATGCGGGCGGTGGCGATGACCGAGGCGCGGATGTCGGGGCGCCACCAGGTCTGCTCCAGGTCGGGCCAGGGCTCGCCGTCCTTGTAGCCGGGGTAGCGGGCCGGGGTGGTGCGGAGCTTGCCGATGCCGCTTTTGACCGACTGCTTGATGGCCTTGAGGACGGTGCGCTCGACGGGGTCGCCGTCGCCTTCGTCGAGGCGGGCCATGGCGGCCAGGAACTCTTCGGCGGCCATGTCCTCGGTGATGCCGAGGCGGGCCATGGTGGTCTTGTAAGCGAAGGAGAGGCGTTCGTTCCACGGGTCCAGCCATCCAGCGGCCAGGGGCTCGCGCAGCCATGCCTCGATCGGTTCGACGGTGAGGCCGAGCTTGCGGGCGTAGTCGCAGGTCTGGGTGGTGTACCAGCGGGGGCCAGCGGGCGGTTGGCCGTTCGGGGTGAACGGCGAGGGCAGGCGGGGGTCGAGCGGGTTGACCTGGCCGGGCTTGAGGCGGGTGGCGAGCTCGGTGTGAGCGTGGGAGAAGTCGACCTTCCAGGCTCCGGGGATCTTCGGGTCGAAGGCGGGGCGGATGCGGTGGATGGGGTCGCTGTCGCCGACCAGGAGCCGGGAGGAGCCGGAGAGGAAGGAGGTGTTGGTGTCGATGCCGACGCAGCTGGTAAAGGTCCGCTCGTCGTCGGTGACGTCGCGGTGCCAGTTCCACGCTTCCTCGCGCATCACCTCCTCCTCCGGACGGCTGGTGCCAAAGTGCTCGTGGACCACGGGGTGCTCGTCGGGGGCCTCGCAGGGGGCGGGCCTGCGCGCCTTGGTCAGCGATCCCTCAAGCGGGCCCGGCTTGAACACCTCGCTGACTGCACCAGTCTGCTCATCTCGGACCTCCACCCGGACGGGCCGGGTCTGCGGGCGCAGCTGGAGCATCAGCTCGATCCCGGAGGAGGCCATGGTGCCTCGCGGGGAGATGACGCGCTGCGCGTAGGTGCCCAGGGTGCGGGCGATCTGGGCCGGCGGGGTGTCGTCGTCCATGTACCAGCCGGACATGGCTCCCAGGGCGCCCCAGGGAACGATGCCGAGCTGGACGCACCGCCGGACGCCATCGTGGACGGGCTTGTAGATGCGGGCCCAGGGACCGAAGCCGCGGCGGGTGAGCGACCAGCCCGCCTTGGTCAGGTCCTTGATGACCTTGTCCGTGTCCGGGAGGCGCAGGTTGCTGCGGTCCTCCAGCTGTGGGGGCAGGCCGTACTTCTTGGTGGCGGCAGGCGTGAGGATCAGCAGAGGGTCGCCGTCGGTGCCCCACTTGTGCAGGCGGCGCTGTCCGAGGCCGGCTTCGAGGGCCCAAGGAATGAGCGTCTTGAGGCTGCGAGCCGGGACGTCGAGGGTGCGGCCGTCGGAGAGGTGCGCGAGGACCCGGCCGTCGTCGGTGACGTCGAGGACGGCCAGCGGCCCGTTCGGATACGCGGGGTCCGTCTCGGGGGCAGGGGCCTGGGCTCGGCGACGAGGTACGGCCGGACTGTCCTCGGTGGCGGGACGCGGGGAAGAGGTACGGGGCGCGGTGGGCCCGGGCTGTGCGGCCTGGGCCGGGATCAACGGCATCACCGGCGCCGCGGGTGCGGCTGCGGGCTGCTGGGCAAGGTGGGGGAACGCCTGGGCGTTGAGGTGCTGCATGGCGGGGTCGAGGTAGCCGACGTCGCAGCGCATGACGCCCGGGATCTCCATGTGCGCCCAGGCGCCGTTGCTCTGGTGGGTGGTGTGGTGTCCGCAGCGCACGCAGGTGCCACCGGGAACGTCGTCCATCTGCACAGCCATGCGGGTCGCCTCCTCGTCCGCGGGCGGGGGGCTGGCCGGAGCGGGCTCGGGCTGCGGGGCAGCGCCGGCTTCGGGCTCCTCGGTGATGGTGTCCTGGACAGGGCTGTCGCCCTGCGGCGTGCCGCTGTCGTCGCCGGGACCCTCGCCGCCTCCCCCTTCGGTGCCCGGGGTGGAGTCTTCGTCGCCGGTGGGGAGGACGAAGGTGTAGGTGTCGACGGTCGTACGGCCGGTGCGGACCTTGTTGCGGAGCTGGTTGTTCGTGATGAGGCGGCCGTCGTCTCGGAGGTCGCGCAGGCCCAGGAGTGCGTCTTCGATGTTCGCGTCGGCGGCGATGGCCTTGATGCCGTTGGAGAACACCGCGACGTGCTGGGGGGCGAGGTAGAAGCCTTCGAGTTCGCGCGAGGCGAGCTGGGGGGCGTTCTCGCCGCCCTGGATGTACGCCTTGTAGAGCGCGAAGTCGGGGAAGGCGCCCGGCCGGGAGGAGACGGCCTGGACGACGGCGGCCAGGAGGCGGTCGGCCGGGTTGCCGCCGCGCTCCTCCAGCTCCATGGTCAGCGTGCCAAGGCGCTCCCGGGCCGCGCGGAGGGCGGCGTCGCGCAGGCCGGTGACGTCCAGCATCTCTTCCAGGCGTTCGGCGCCGGCGACCGCGAGGGCCAGGTGCTCGCCGAGGGTGGAGGCTACGCCGTCGACGCCGCTGCCCAGCTCGTCTTCCGCCTTGGCGACGGCGTCGCGGAAGTCGTTCAGGCGCAGGTCGGCCAGGAGCCAGCGTAGGGGCCAGCCGTAGGCGCGGTAGCTGAGCTGCTTGACGCGCTTGGCGGTCTGGCCGTCCTTGACGATGGGGGTGGGGATTTCCACGACGCGGGCGGCGATGCCTTCGTTGGTGATGCGGCCGGTGACCGAGACGTTGCCGGTGGCGAAGAGGACCGATTCCCATCCGGCGGTGGTGCGGGAGCCTCCGCCGCGCAGGCCGATGGTGCGCTTGGCGCCGTCGGTGGTGGTGAAGATGGTCTGCTCCAGCTTGGGGCCGGAGAGTCCGGAGGCTCCCAGCTCGTCGCGGAAGGCGGTGACGATGCCGAGGGCGCCCAGGCTTTCCATCAGTCCGATCGGGCTGACGCTCCACCCGGTGACGACGTACTTGGGGTTGCCGAAGATCGCGGCGCCCGCGTCCATGCCGGTGGTCTTGCCCTGGCGTGCTCCGCCGACCGCCAGCACCCAGAAGCCCTGGCGCTCCAGCGGGCTGAGGTAGATGCCGCCCAGCGCGGCGCCGAGCATCAGGGCCAGGCGCTCGTTGCCCTCTTCGGCGGCGAGGGTGAGCAACTTCTGCCAGTTGGTGCGGGCTCGGCCTTCGCTGAGGATCTCGACGAAGTATCCGGGCGGGGCGACGTCTCCGGAGGGCACGACGAGGGTTTCCTCGTTGACCCAGCGCGGGACGGCTTCCTGCTCGGGGGCGTAGGTGACGGCGATCTCGTTGATGGCGGTCTGGACGGCCTTTTGCACCTTGTCGTCGGCGGACAGCGGCACGTTCAGCATTTGTGCCCATTCGCCGGTCTTGATCTGGTCGGGCGTGCACTTGGCGATCTCGGCGCCCTCGTCGAGGGACATCGTCAGGCGCAGGTCGTGGCGGGCGCGGCGGGCGGCACCGTCGCGGACCACCAGCTGCTCCAGCACGTAGGGCAGGACGGAGGAGAACTCCCAGACCTCGACGCGTTCGCCGGTGCGGGGGTCGCGGACGGTGGTGAGGCGGTAGACGCCGCGGTCGAACTCGTCGCTGCCGTCGCCCAGGGAGTACCGCCACTGGCCGGTCGACATCGCGAGGGGGTTGGCCGGCTCGATCTCGGCGGGCTTGGGACCACGCCGCTTCGGGCCGGTCTTCTCCTTGGGCTCCGCCTTCTTGGCCGGGGGCTTCTCCGGGGCGGGCGCCGCGGCCGGGGCTGCGGGTTCGGCGAGCGCGCCTTCCAGCGTGAGGGCGTCGACGTCCTCGAGCTCGTCGAGGGTGTGACCGGCCTGGAGGTGGTCGGTGGCGTCCGCGCCGTCCGTATCGACGGCCGCGCGCACGACGCGGACGGAGGCGGCGACGCCGTCGAGCTCGTCTGCGACCTGGGCGGCGTGGCGGTAGCCGACGAGGTCGTTGTCGGCGACGACCACGACGTGCGCGCCGCGGAGCTGCTCGGTGTGCTGGCTGGACCAGGAGCCGGCGCCGTTGGAGTGCGAGGTGCCCACTCCCCCGGCCGCGATGACGGCGTCTGCGTCGCCTTCGCCCTCGGTGACGTGGATGGTGCGGCCGTCGGCGATGGCGGCGGCGACGAGGGGGAGGTTGTAGAGGCCGAGCCAGTCTCCGAGCTTGCGGCCCGGGTAGGGGTTCTTGCCGTCCGGGTAGGAGGTGGCGAAGCGGCGGCCCTTCTTTTTGTCCGGGCAGGCCGCGTCCGTGCACTTGTGGCGGTGGACCCGGGCCAGGATCACACCGTCGACGTCGGTGTAGGTATGGGTGGTCTCGGCAAAGGCGTGGGTGTGCCCGGCCAGGGCCTTCTTGAGGCGGGCCTGGGTGGCCTTGCGAGCCTTCGCCACGTCCTTGCCCGGCGTACGGTCCTGCGCAGGCTCAATCGCGGCCTCGGGGGCCGTACGCCGACGCGGGAGGGAGGTGCCCCGGGCACCACTCTTGGCCTGGGCCTCCGGAGACAGCCCGTCGTACAGGTCTGCCCACTTCAGCCCGAGAGCGGCGATGACGTCGGCGCGGTCGCAGCCTGCCTTGCACTCGAAGACGACGCGGCCGGCCTTGTCGTGGGTCGGCGGCTTCCAGTCGGCGGAGAGCGAGGGGCTGTTCACGTCGTGCACGGGGCACAGGGCGTCCAGGCCGTCCCCACGGGGGCGCGGGTTGCAGTCGTGGGCCTCAAGCGCGGCGAGGAACCGCTGCAGGCTCACACGGTCGTGGGAGCCCTGCGCGGAGGTCTGGGTGGTGGGAGAGGTCACTGGTCACCGCCGTCGTAGATCGACACGGACGGAGTGACATTCCGGACATTTGAACTGCTGGTGTAGTGGATGGCCGAAGCCATGGGTACCCTCTCAACTAGCGAGGGCATCGCTTCCTGAACCAGCAGCGGTTGATAAGACCGCCTTCCGGGCTTGATAACCCCGGTCGGGAACAGGTCGCGATGCTTGTGAGTAGATGAGGGCCCGGAGAACCTTGCGAGGGGGAACCGGGCCTTTGTCGTGTTTGGGGTCAGGCGACCGCTATCACTCCGGACTCCTCGTTCCGGGCGCGCATGATCTCCCGCACCAGGTCCTGCAAGTCGTACGTCGCGTTCAGGAACGCCTGCGGGTCCTCGGCCAGAGCACGCGCCGAACGCTCGCTCAGCAGGCCGACCGACAGCGCGATCGCCATCCGCCGGCCGTTGTCCGGGGAGATCCCACGCCGGACGTCGTGTCCGGGTACGCCCGCTCTCGCCGCAATGGAGGCAGCCGTCGGCCGTGTGACGGCGCCGGACATCCGCGCGATCTCCGCAGCAGTGACCCCCATCCGCTGATCCGGGCCACGGTGAGATGAGCTCATGAGTCTCTCCCCATCCTTCATGAGAAAAATCATCAGACGTCAAGCTACACCACACCAGCGACTTCTGGATCACAACGCGCCACCTCTAAAAACGTTCGTCACAGCGGTACTTCGGTCGGATAGGCCGATGAGCCGGGCTGGCCCTGCACCAGCCCGGTCCCCGGGTCAGTCAGTTAGGCGTGGGCGCGTCCGAGTGCGGGCGTACGGGCATCAGCAGGTAGCGCAGGGCCCGGTCGGAGTCGGGGGTATGGAGGAGGACCGGCCGGTCGGGCCGGGTCAGACTCAGCTGCACGGTGCGGGACTTAAGGGCCCGAAGGCCGCCGAGCAGGTACGTCGGGCTGAGGGCCAGGCGGATCGGCTCACCCTTGACGGACCGGGGCTCCAGCTCGTCCCGGGTCCGCGCCTCGTAGCGGGATCCGCCCGCGACGACGAGGGGAGCGCCGGGCTGGATGGTGAGGCAGACCGGGACGTAGTCGCCCGCCACGGCGACGGCGCGGCGCACCACTTCGGCCAGTGCCATGCGGTCCAGCACCGCGGTGGTCACGAAGGACTTCGGGGTGAGCTTGTCGAGGTCCGGGTAGTGGGTGGCCTCCAGCGGCGTGTGGGCGACGGTCACGCCGGGCGTCGACACGGAGAACCGCTGTCCGTCGGCCGTGGGCAGGCCGATGGTCACGGTCTCGGCGTGCCGGAGGCCGGCGGCCGTCGCGCGCAGTGCCTTGCCAGGAACGAGGCAGAGCTGGGACGGGGCCCGGCGGGCAGTCCGCTCGATGGGGATGGACCGGAAGGAGGCGCGGTGCCGGTCGGTGGAGGAGAGCCGCAGTTCGTGGCCGGCCAGTTCGACACGGATGCCGCCGAGCATGGGCAGTGTGTCGTCGGTCCCGACCGTGACGGCGACCTGGTTGACGGCCGCGGCGAGCTCCCGGCCGCTGACCGTCCCGACGGTCCTGGGCAGGTCGGGCATCGCCGGGTACTCGCCGTCCAGGAGCGGGATGGCCATGCTGCTGGCGCCGAAGGCGAAGTGCGCGATGCCGGTCTCGACAGTGATGTCGAGCGGGGCCTTGGCAGGGAGGGTGCGAGCGATGGCCGTGAGCATCCGGCCCGGCAACACGGCAGCGCCAGCCACGTGCACGGCCGCCGGGAGGGCAGTGCGCATCGCCAGGGTGCGGTCGCCGGAGGCGGTCAGGTGCAGATGCTGGCCGTCTGCAGTGAGCTGGAGCCCGGCCGCGATCGGCTCGGTGGGCCGGGCGGGGATGCGGCGGCCGACCAGGCGCAGGGCGTCGGTCAGGGTCTCGGTGGTGAGGGTGAGCTTCATGCGGCGGTGCTCCTTCCAGAGGACTGCGGACGCGGGGAGGGGGTGGGTCGGAGGTCGATCGGGCCGGGCCCGTACGTGCCGGGCGTGGGCGGGGACAGGACGGCCTTGAGCTGGCCCCGGTAGAAGAGCCGGCCGTCGTCTCCGAGCTCGAAGGGGACGGGCTCCGGCTCGCCCTTGGGGCGCGGGACCGGCTCGTACACCGGGACGGTGTCGATCCGTTCGCCGTCGATGAGGAGCCCGCGGTGGTCGCAGCGGATGACGTGGCCGTAGCGGTGGACTTCGAGGGCCTGGCGGTTGGCGGTCTTGTCCTCACGGTCCCACCGCCAACTACGGAACTCATCCGTCATGCCGCCACCGCCTCGTGGAGGACGGCCCGCAGCCGAGACCCGATCCAGGTGCCGACCTGCGGGGAGACGGCGTTGCCGAACCCGTCAACCTGGTCGCGGGCCGATCCCCAGACGGTGAAGGTGCCGCGGTAGTCGTTGAAATCGACGTCGAAGCCGCAGCCGCGGCCGATCTCGTGCGCCGCCATCATCCGGTAGAAGCAGTCCTCCAGCGGAAGCTCGGCGAGCGACGCCTGCCACTGGGCCATGAGCAGCGCGGCCGTGTCGCGCGAGGTGAGTGTCCCGAGCGGGTCGGTAATCGGGTGCGGCGCGGTCTCGTTCCCGGTGGGACCGTTCTGCTTGTACCAGCCGGCGGCCGTCAGTACCGCCGGGATCTGCTCGGAGGTGAAGGTGGGCATCGCCTCGGCGTGCAGCGTGGGCAGCGTGTGCTTCCGGTACGGCAGGACACCGGAGGACAGCACGGCGAGGGTCTCCGAGCCGACCTGGGTGGGCAGCGGATCCCCTGCGCCACGCGCCGCCCCCTGGAAGTTGTCCACTGCGAGCGCCATCGGCGGCAGCGCGCCGGCGGCGTCCGGGGTCCACAGGGGCTGGACGGTCGGACCGGTCGACAGGAGCGCGGTCTCCTGCTGGCTGGTCTGCGTCGCCATCGGCTGCAGCAGGAGACGCTCCGAGCCGTGCACGCCCTTCGCGGGCATGAGGATCGCGGGGAAGTCGGCGAACCGCTGGCGGCACCGCTCGGCGCGCGCCATTGACGACCGCGCCAGCGGCCCCACAAAGCCGTCCTTGAACGTCTTGATCGGCTTGTCGCCGATGCGCGTGCCCAGATCACTCAGGTCGAGGGCGGCCAGCGAGGGCGTCATCGGCGGGACGACGGGGCGGCGGCAGGACGGGCACCGGTACTCGTACTGCTTGCCGTACATCACCGTGCCGGACGCCGGGACGCCGGTCTTCCACGTCCACACCGCCTCGACGTCCTTGTCGCAGCGCCCGCAGTGCGACACCGGCCGGTGCTCCAGGTCGGGCATCGGCAGGGACTTGTCGACGAACACCCAGTACCCGCGGTCCCTCGACTGCGGGACCCCGAAAAACTGGCTGTTCAGGTACAAGACCTTGGCGGGGTGGTAGCCGAGCAGCTCGAACTGCCGCAGCCACCACCGATAGGTCGAACCGTCCCCAACCGACTTGCGGCCGGGCAGTGCGACCCCCCAGGACGTGAGCTGGGTGGTGCACTCGACCAGGATCAGCCGCGGGTGGTGCTGGGCGGCGTACTGCAGGACGCAGTTGGCGGTGGCCCGATCCCGCTCCGACCTGGTCACCCGCGCCTCGTAGTCCGGGTCCTCCAGCTCGAACAGCGTCAGGCCCTGCTCGTACGCCCTGACCGTGTTGGCGAGCGAGTGGTTCACGCAGCTCACCCCGGCGGCCAGGAGATCGGCCGGAGGGAGATCGCGGGCGGAGTGGTAGTCGGCGGCCTCGGGGTCAACCAGGTCGGCGATCCAGTGCTCGGCGTCGGGGTGGTTCCGCTCGTGGACCCGAACCTTGTACTCGTTGTGGTTCGCGGCCATGATCGTCGTGAATCCGGCATCCCCGATGCCCTTGGTGAGCCCCCCGAAGCCGCTGAAAAGATCGACGGCGACATACTCGTCGTGGCGGAAGCGCCGATGCCTGGCGGCTGGCCGGTGAGTGGCTGTGCTGCTGCGCGTCTTCGCCTCCATCACAGTCCCGCCTCCGGGTCAGTGTCGAAGGTGAAAGTGAAGGTCATGGCGCCGGGGCCCGGCTGGATGCGGCCGTGCTCCTCCAGGAGCTCGAGGTGGCCCTCGGTGCAGATCAGGCGGCCGTCCTCCAGCAGCTCCCACTCGTAGGTGGCGGCGACCTCGCGGGCCTGCTGCTCGGTGTCGAAGTGGGCTTCGCCGCCGTCGGGGTTCTCCAGGACCTGGCCGCAGGCGTCGCAGGCGGCGGCCAGGCACGTCACGGTCTTGAGGGCCATCACCGCACCGCCTTCGCGGGGCGGCCGAGGGGGCGGATCTTCCAGCCCTTGTCGCGCCAGGTGCGGATCGTGCCCTTCGTGATGCCGAGGTAGAGGCCGACGTCGGTCGGGCCCATGCCCTTGGCGGTCAGCAGGCGCGCGATCTCGATCTGCTCGGGCCGGGTCAGGTGCTCCGGGAGCTCGCCGTTGACGGCGAGCTCGACGGCGATCCAGTCGATGCCGCGCTCCTCGTCCACAGTGGCCGCGCTGACGGTGGCGAGGCTGATGCGGTCCTGGCCGGTGCCCAGGCGGTGGGCGGTCCTCATCCGTCGGCGGGTCATGCCGCCACCGCCTCGGGCAGGACGACGACGAACTCGTCGCGACGGACGACGTAGTGGACGTGCGCGTCATGGCCGATACGGCCGGCGAGCCGGTCGGCGACGGCCAACGAGCGGGTGTTTCCCGCGGGAAACGTCTCCAGGCTCCGGCAAGGGCGGCCGTCGCAGTCGGCGCACCAGGAGTCGGTGGGCGGGCTCGCGGCGGTGCCGCTTGCGTCCCGGGCGATCGGTGTGGTCATCTCGGTCTATCCCTTCGGGGTGTGTGCGGGGCGCGTCCGCTTGCTTGCTGGCGATGGGGACGCGCCCCGTCCTTATGTCTGGGTGCTGGTGGTCAGAGGGCCTGCGGGCAGTAGGGGCAGTCGCAGTGGTGTCCGGCGAAGACGGCGCGTTCGCGCTCGTGCTCGGCGGCGGGGTCTGCGGCCAGGCGCGGCCAGCGGCCCGAGTGCCGCTCGGCCTGGACGACGGTGCGGACCTGGTCGACGGCGCCGCTGACGACGCCGAGGCGGAAGGCGATCAGGGACGGGTGTTCCTTGATGTGGCCGCGCACCAGGACGTCGGCGAGGTCCACGACCATCCCGTGCGCGGCGATCTGCACGGCGTCGAGGGTGTTGTTCACATCGCTCACGAGTCGCTGCCTTTCGGTGGGCCGCCGGGCCCGGGTGGTCCCGGCGGAAACGCGAGTCGAACACGCGGAGCCTGTGGACGCGGGAAGCGGAAACCGCCTCCCGCCGCAGGTCAGCTGTGGATAACTCCGAGGGCGAGGGCGCGCAGTTCGGCGTCGGCGAGGTAGCCGATGGCCAGGCGGCGGCCCTTGTCTCCGGGCAGGCGCAGGACGCCGGTCCCGCGTTCGGCGCTGATGAGGGCGGGGTCGATGCCCAGGCGGGACAGGAGCTGGCGGCTGGGGCGGCCCATGACGACGGTGGCCACCTTGTTCAGGACGTCCCGGTCGCCAAGGCCGAACCAGCGGAGCGCTTCGAGGTCGGCGTCGAGGGCGAGGTGGCAGCCGACGCTGTGGCCGGCCAGCACGATGGGCCGCAGCAGGCGGACGGCGGCGTCCAGCTCCGCGTGGCCTCCCCCGTTGATGCGGGCCCGCATCTGGGTGAGTTCGTCGGCGACCAGGAGCCGTCGCGGGCCCTGTTCGCCGGAGGTGTGCCGACGCATCATCTCGGCGTGGAAGAGGCGGATCTCCTCGGCGATCTCGGCCGGGGACCTGCCGATGGTGAGGCCCGGGAGGCCGTCCAGGTTCTCGAAGCTGGTCTGCTTGGGGTCGATGACGGTGACGGTGGTGCCGTCGACGAGGGCCTGCGCGGCGAGACGGCACAGCAGGGAGGAGACGCCGCCTCCGGTCCATCCGGCGGTCAGCAGGTGGGGGTGCTGGTCGAGGTCGAGGGTGACGGCCTCGCCGGTGTCGAGGTCGGTGCCCAGGGCCAGGTGGTGGTGGTTGTGCGCCTGGGGGATGCGGTTCGAGGTCATCGGGGTGCCCTTCTGGCAGATGGGTGGGTGGTGTGGTGGTCAGTGGTGGAGGGCGCCGAGGGCGAGGCTGCGGGCCTGCTCGGCGGTGATGTGCGTGAGGTCGAGCTGGCGGCTCTGGGCGGCGGCCGGGGTGCGCCAGATCGCGGCGCCTTCGCGGGGGCGCTCCAGCAGCGGGTCGATGCCCAGCAGACGGGCCAGGTCCTGGTCGGCGGGGCCGATCATGAGGGTGGCGGTGGCCGACCGGAGCAGGTCAGCGTCCAGCTGCTGCATGACGGTCGCGGCGTCGATGTCAGTGACGAGGTGGACGCCCGCGGGGCGGCCGGTCAGGAGGATCCGCTTGAGGTCGGTCAGCGCCCACAGCAGGTCGTGGTCCTCTTCGTCCTTGGCGTTGTGCCACAGAGCCGCGAGGCCGTCGACGGCCAGGACCCGCCGTCCGGAGATCAGGGCGGGGTCCGTCGCGGCGGCGCGGAGGCGGTCCTCCATGTCGTCGACGTAGGAACGGATGACGTCGCGGACCTCAGCCGGCTCGTAGGCGACGTCGAGGCCGGGGATGTCGACGAACTCCTCGTACTCGGCGGTCCAGCCGTCGATGACGGTGGCGGTTCCGCCGGTGGCGACGGTGTGCGCGGCGATCAGCCGGATCAGGGACGTGGTGCCCCCGCCCGCGTTGGCCGCGATCGTCAGGTGCGGGGTCGTGTCCCAGTCCAGGAGGACCGGGGCGCCGGTGGCCGGGTCGGTGCCGAGGGGCACTAGGTGAGGCCGGGCCGGGTCGGGGATGAAGGCGGTGGTCATGTTTCCTCGTCTCGGTCGGTCAGTGAGCGGTCATGGTCTGCGGGAAGCGGACAGGTCAGTCGCCAGCCGATTCGGCGATGGCGGCGGCGCGTTCCAGGAGCTCGAGGACGGCGCCGACGGTGAGCTGGCCGATGTTGTTGGCGACCGCGATGTCGTGGCGGCGGCGTACGTCGGCGGGGTCCAGGCCGCAGGCGCGGGCCTCGGCGTCGAGCCGGGCGAGGTACGCATCGGAGGGACGGGCGTAGGGGGCCGGGTCGGTCATCGCGGCGCGGATGTGGACGTGGGAGCGCAGCGCGGTGTCGGCTTCTGCGGCGACGGCCTGGAGCGCGCCGAGGATGCAGTGCCGGCCGCTGGTGTCGGTGAGCTCGCCCCGGCACCATCCGGCGGTGGCAAGGACTGCTGCGGCGCGGCGGATGTGGACGCTGGCCAGGTGCGCGGGGCGCAGGTGTCGGCGGGTGATTCGGTCCAGGAGGGTGGGGCGGGCGTACTGCTGGGCGGCGGCGGTCGCCCGCTCGTTGCGCTCGACCTCCGCTAGCCCGGCCGCGACGAGCGCGGCGATGTCGAACCCTCGCTCAGGGGCAGGAACCGGCGACGCGGGGAGGGGGTTGGCGGGGGCGGCCGGGGTGATCTGCGCCAGCCATGCCTCCACCTCGTCGGCGAGGAGTCGGGTGCTGGTCTCGATCTGGGCGAGGGTTGCGGTCATGATGGTGATCTCCGGTTCTCTTCTGGGTGCCGGGGACCCGGGACGGCTGACGCGCTTTGGTCAGTTGTGACGGCCGTCCCGGGGCGCAGCTAGCCGCGGGTGACGTCCAGGACACGGACCGGGCGGGCGGGGTCGTCCAGGACCAGCTCCGCGTCGCGGCGGTGACGAGCGGCGGTCAGGTCGTCGGCCTCCGCCAGGGCAAGCTCGCGGGCCTCGCGGCTGACCGTCGCGGTGACGACCAGGCACTGCCAGCCCCGGGCGCCGGTCTGCTTGTCTCGGGTCGGGATGTCGACTCGGAATTTCATGACCTCTCTCCTTCTCTTCCTTGGTCAGGCCGCGATCGGCTCGTCGTCGGCCCAGTCCTCGTCGTCCTCCAGCTCCTCGCCGTCCCCGTCGCCCTCGGCGGCCGGGAGGGTGCCGTGCGCGGCGCGGGCCAGGAGGGTCAGCAGGTCGTCCGCCATCTCGGCGGCGTCGCCCAGGAGCTCGGCCAACTCGCTGTGCTCGGCGGCCTGCGCGGCGGCGGTCATCGACTCCAGGAGCGCGGTGATGTCAGCGACCCGGCCGCGGGTGGCCAGGAGCTGCGGCTGGTGGTCGGCCGGCTCGCGCAGCTGGCGGATGGCCATGAGCGCGAGGGTCTGCGGGTCGGCGAACGCGGTGTCGGTCTGCGCGTCGAGGGCGGCGATCAGGTCGCCCTGGTCGGTGAAGACCGTCGCGGTGACGTCGGTGGTGGCGGTGGTGGTCAGCGGGTGGATGCTCATGTCGGTTCTCCTCCGGGTGATCGGGACTTGGGCGGTGCGGTGGCGGGCGGGCCCGCCGGGGACATGCCGGGTCAGTTCAGGGAGGTGCTGCGGCAGGAGCCGTCGTCGTCGCAGTCGGGCCTGGCCTCGATGTCTCCGGCCAGGCGGGCGGCACCGGAGAGGGTGGCGAGCGCGCCGACCAGGTCGTCGGTCGTGGTGACCTCGAACTGCTGGTAGCCCTTGCCGCAGTCGCACGGGGCCAGCAGCGTCGCCTCCGAGGCGCCGCTGAAGCCGCGCTCGGCGGGCCACCAGGTGTGCTGGAGCCACACCCCGTGGCCGAGGTAGGCGAACGCGGCGGCCGGGACGTAGACCTCCAGGCGGAACGAGGGGAACGACGTCCACCCATCGACGGCGCCCAGGGCTTCGGCCAGCGATTGCGGGAGCTCGCTGACCCAGCGGCCGGCGGCCTCCATCGCCTTGGCGCGCTCGCTGAGGTCGGTGTTACGGCGCACGGCCTCGGGGCTGTGGAACTGGGAGTACGCGATGAGCAGCTGCTCGAGCGCGCTGGCCTGCGACGAGCTGGTCGGGGTGGTCGGGTTCTTCATGACGCTCTCCTTGGATCGGACGTGGACGCGGGGAAGGGGCTGGTGGTCAGTAGCCGCGGATGCGGAAGCCGCGCAGGGCCGGGATGGAGAGCAGGGCGAACGCGATGACCGTGATGCCGAGGGCGACCTCGCGGCCGTCGGCCGGAGCGCCGTGCCAAACCATCCAGCCGGTGGCCGCCCCCGTGGCGCCCCACGCGAGGCGGGCGCCGAACGCCTTGGTGAGGAAGGACAGGAGGCCGGTGCCGAGGGCCGTGAGGATCCAGGCGCCGTACGCGGTCGGCGCAGAGACGGCGAGGCCGACGGTGTGGCTCTGCAGGTACGTCCAGACCGGGCTGGTGACGGAGGCCAGCAGGCCCGTCTGGCCGCCGGAACCCTCGGGCACCTGGACCCCCGCGACGGCGTTGACGCCGTCGACGGCGGACTGGGCGATCAGGGCCAGGCACATCACGGCGACGGCCGCCACGGCCAGCAGGACGGTGGCGCCGACCGTGGCCTTGATCCAGGTCGTCGTCTCGTCCCAGCCGTCGCGGAACGCGTTGCGCAGGTCGTCGGCGCGCTCCTCCAGCCACTGGCCCACGACCGGCCGGGCGATGCCGTACCAGCGGCGCATGGCGGTCCGCAGGCTCCGGGTGAACGCGCCGAGGCCGTTGTCCGGCTCGGCCGGCGCAGCCTCCTGGGTGGTCTTGAGGAAGAGGAACGGCGCCGGGGTCTGGTTCTGCGGGCTGGTGAAGTCGGTGTTGTCGGTGCTCATCTGGGTTTCGCTCCTGTGGGTGGGTCGGGGATAGGGGTGGGTTTTCGGGCTGGGGTGTGACGGGCCGGGGGCTACTTCTTCGCCTTCTTGGCCTTCTCCTTGGCGAGGGCGGCCTCGCGCTCCTCGGCGCCCGCGATGATCCGGTCGATCTTTCGCTTCTGGCGGCCGCTGAGGTTGCCGCCGCGGAGCACGGCGACGAGGACGGTCCCGGCGATCCGGGCGGCCTCGGTGTGGTTGATCGCGTCCTTTTCGTTGATGCGCATCTCGGGCTCCTTCGGGGTGGACTGGGCGGACGGCGGGTTGCCGGGTGCCGGGGTCAGCGGGTGCAGGCGGGGAAGGTCCGGCCGGGGTCGCACAGCCGGACCGCGGCCGGGTGCTCGGTGAGTTCGTGGAGCTGGCCCTCGGCGGTGCGGACGGTGAGCCGGCCGCCGTCGCGGGTGATGACCACGCCGAGCGGCTTCGGGCCGTCGAGCTGGTCGGGGTCCAGGACCGTGATCGCGAAGACCGGGATGCCGATCAGCGCGATGAACGCGGTCCGGGCCGGGCGCGGGAGGGAGGTGAACTTCAACATCGGTGGCGCTCCTTTCTCGTGCGGTCGAGATGGGGCTGCGGTCCGGTCGTGGACGCCGGAGCCCGGTGCGGAATTACGCGCCGGGAGCCAGCGACCGCGGCCGGTTCAGACCTTGAGAGTTCCGAGCCAGTTGAAGAAGGCGGCGAGCCAGTCACCGATCTGCGGCCCTATCGCGGAGTCCCGGACGTAGAAGCCGAGGATTCCGGCGATGAGCACGTGCCAGACCTTCATGGAGCCCATCTTGACCAGGGCCGCGCATGCCAGGAGAAGGAGAAGGATGATGGAAATGCTGGCCATTTGAATTCACCGTTTCTCGGGGGATTTTGAGACAGGGGTATCCAAGGAGCGTTAAGCAAGGGGTTTTGATATCGGCGGTGACGGCCCGGCCCGGTGATATCCGGGCCGCCACACGCTATTCGGCTACTTGGTGGCGACTTCCTTGACGCCCGTGCGGGGGAGGTTTGCCTGCCACCGCTTGAGGTCCTTGGGCCACCAGGCGGGGTAATTCCCGACCTGGAAAGTGCCCGGGATGTCGTCGCCTTCGCGCTTCTTGTAGCGGCTGCGGGCCTTGACGAAGGCGTCCTTCTCCATCTCCAGGAAGGCGGCGGCCGCGTCGTTGCCGACGATCGGCTCCGGCTCCTCCCGGGGCTGGACGAGGGGGATCACGACCCCGTCCGAATCACCATGGACATCACCCTCAGTCACGGGGTTGTTTGCACCGTTACTGTCGGTTTTGTCCATGGACAGTCCATGGACACTTCCCAGGTGATCGCTAGGAGTGGACACTCCCGCCTTCACCATGGACACAGGCTCCGGAAGAGCCTCTGCCTCACGCTGAGCGATCGGCACGTAAGCCGCCGGCCCGACCGGCGAGCGGCCGTTGAGCCCATACCTGCGGGCCTCGTCCTCCTCCACGAAGACGAGCTGGCACACCCGCTCCGACCCTCCGATAACCACGATCGCCCGCCCGTTGTGACGGCTCGACTTCGGCCTCGGCGTCGTAGCCACCAGCGAATTCCATGCCTGCGGGGAGAAACGGGCGAGAATCTTCGCTCCGTACTGGTCCCGCAGTTCCGTACCGCCTGCGGCACGGGCAGTAAGCCGCTGGTAGACACTGATTACGTTCATGTTGGCCTGGCGGCCCTTGAAAAGGGTCTTGGCGATCTGGCCGAACACCGGAGGACGAGCCGGGTCACCCTTCTGCTTCACGTCCACCCAGGTCTGGTAGGACTCCTCCGCGAAGTCGTTCTGCTCTTCCATCACCAGGAACCAGCGCGGGAAAGTCGCCGACTTGTCAGCCTTCTTGATCTGGTAACGCCGCTCCATTTCCAGCGCGAATGCGGCGATTGCCTCCCACTGCTCCCGGATCTCCGTGTAAATCTCGACCTCGGGAATACCGTCGAGGCAGTCCAGGGAAATCAGCTTCGGGTCGATGATGATGAACTTCTCGGCACCCTTGCGGATCTGCTGAACGATGACGTTCCGCAGGGTGGCCGACTTGCCGCCACCGGTGCCGATCGACAGCCCAACGTGGGGCGTCTCGTCCTCGAAGTCCAGCACGATCTTCTCGTTGCGGCTGCCCAGACCCAGCAGAACCTGCGAGTCGGACAGACCGTCGATCAGCTCCTGGATCTCGGGGTCGCTGAACAGCACCTTCTGCGGAGGCCGGGGCGGGTGCTTGAACGTCACCTTGAACTCGCGGTGGTTCCAGGACGCCTCCCACTCCCCCGGGACACGGCGCTTGACCAGCGAGGACACCCGCTCCTGCTCACCGGTGCCCAGTTCAGCCTCCGGCGGCAGGTTCACGGCGAGCACCGCGTTCTCCAGGGCGCGGGCCTGCCGCTCCGTCCACCAGGCCACCACCCGCCAGCTGTGCACCTTCTCCGCCCACCGGCGCGGCCGGCGCAGCATCTTCTCCCGGCCCAGCTCCAGGCGGGCGACCCAGCTCCAGCCGTCCATCCGCTCCACCAGCGCCACCGGAAGGCGGTCGCGCAGCGTGCGGTGGGTGATGTCCTCGCCGCCCATCAGGTGCTGCGGGATCGACACCCAGTCCTTGTACGAGGCCCCGTCCGGGATGTCGCCCAGGATCTTGCGAAGCGCCGCGAAGAACGGCTTCACGACCATCTCGCGGTGCCGCCGGTTGACCCGGCCACGCCGCCACAGCCACACCGCGATCACGAGGACGACCGCCACCGCGAGGGTGAACAGACCCTGGTAGTTGGCCCACAGCCACCAGATGCCGCCCACCGCAGCCGCCAGAACGACCAGGAGGAGCACCTTGGCCCAGCGCGGGACCAGGCTCAGCCAGTGCCGCTTGTGGCCCTTCGCCCAGGCTCCAGGCATCCAGGCCGGGGCGTCCGCTGCCTGCATCGGCGTCTGCTGGTGCGCGATGGCCTTCGCCAGTCGCCGCTCACTCCGGCCGGCCCCGCCCTTGACCAGAGCCACAAGCACCAGGGCGCCGACGAGAAGGATCCAGACCGGCATCCTCACTCACCCGCCGCAACGTCGTCACGCAGGCTGATCTCAACGGTGCTGCCGGTCAGGAGCAGCCCCATCAGCGTCAGCTGCACCTGCTCCGGCTGCTCCACGAACGCCTTGAGGTCGACCACGACCTGCATGGAGCCCTGCACGCCCTGCTCGCGGCCCTGCATCTGCGCCAGAACCAGGGCGAGCGCGCTGCTCTTCCCGCCGTTCGCCACCCCGCCGGGCAGTGCCTGCCACTGCCCGAACAGACCGTTCTCACTGCTCTCGGTCTTCTTGTCGTTCCAGTCGATGTTGCCGCTGTGGTCCGGGCCCTGCTGGGCCGCTGCGACAATGTCGTCCACGGTCATCTCCATCCATCTGGTGGGCCGTACCGGTCGGCGGGGATTGCTGCCAGGCGTCACGCCCGCCGACCGGATCAACCAACTCACTGCGGTTCTGATCAGGTAATTCGCTGCTCTCGTACTGTCTGGGGGTCCTGCCGTAGCTCTGCTGTACGGCCGAGACCATCACGGAGACCGGACACGCGGTCGAGCCCGCCTGCCGAACCCGCTGCATCCCGGCTGCCACGTCAGTCCCCGGAGGTAGGGCGGAGCTGACGGATGTTGCTCCGCCTCTCTTCCACCTGCTTCTTGGCGACCCGGTACGCCTGCCCCTCGTTAACGCCCTCCCGGCCGTGCAGGGCCAGCCACCGGACGAGCTGCCCGGCCACTGTCGAACCCGTCACCGAGATCGCGTAGCGGATCGCGTCGCTGTTCTTCGACAGCTCCGGCTCCTGCAACTTGGCAGTGTGCGCAGCCCGCTCCATCTCCTCGCGGCTCAGGACCGGCTCCCGCTCCTGCACCTGCTCCTCCGGCGACTCCTGCGCCCACACCGTGGCGTTCAGGACCGCGTCACCGTCGCTCGCCTCCGGGCTCGGCGCACCGCCGGGACCCTTCGGGTCGTCATCGTCGTCCGGACCGTCCTCGCCCTTGCTGGCTTCCTCCAGCAGCTGCTCCAACGCCTCGTCGACGCCGTCCTTCGACGCGGGGAGGGGGTTGGCCGCCTCCAGCTGGAGAGCTGCGGCAGAGCCGTGCTGGGCGAGGTACGTACGGAACACCTCGAACATCCGCTCCTCGCTGCTGGTCAGCTCCAGCGCGGGAGCGGCCGGCGCGGCAGTGACCTCGGGGACCTCGACCCACGGGGACGGGTGCACCAGCTCCACCAGCGCCGGGGCGTGCGAGGAAACCGCCAGGTCCGCCAGCAGGAGCCGCTTGCGCTCCGGGTTGCCCGCGACATCGGCACGGCGCAGCGTCGCGCGCAGCTTGCTCCGCAGTCGACGGCCACGCCACCCCTTGAGCTGCTTGTCGCTCAGGCTGCGGTACTTGTCGGCAAGTTCGGCGGCCCGGCTGCGGGCCCGCTCCTGGATGAGCTCCTCGGCGTCCTTGTCGTGCTCCGCGATGCCCAGACGGGCCAGGAGCTGCTGCTGGAACCGCCGCAGAATCCGGGCGGCGACGCCGTTGTTCTCAGCGTTCTCCTCACCGGAGTGCCGCAGCTCGATGCCCATCGCCAGGTGCCACAGGAGCGCAGCGCCCATCGGGCCGAGGACGATCCGCCAGGCCGCGCCGGCCGGCGAGTCGGACTCCGAGATCGCCGGTACCGCCAAGAAGGCAGACAGCACCCAGACCAACGTGCCCGGCAGGCCCGTACGCCGCAGCGCCGGGTTGTGCAGGTTCTGCCTCGCCATCAGCGCCAGGCCGAACAGCATCACCTCACCGACCAGGAACAGGCCCGCCCGCTCCCAGGTGTCCGTGATGTGCAGGTGCTCCTGCGCGAACCGCCAGGCGGTGTTGGCGCCGACGCCCGTCGCACCAAGGGCGCCGATCGTGGCCACGATCTGCGCGATCGTCATCCGACCCTGGGTGTAGCGGCGGGTCTTGAACGCCTTGATCCCGGCCCTCGCCCCGACAGCCAGCAGCGCAAGCAGCGCCAGGCCGACCACCACGGCACCAATCGCCACGGGCCAGGGGTTCGCCGCGGCGAAATCCCCGATCCATCCGGTCATTTCGTTCTCCTCCAGGTCAGGACGCACTTCACTAGGGCCGCTTCATTTTCGCTAAGTGAAGCGCTTAGACCTCACGCTACATGGCTACACATAGACGACGCAACATCTCACGCTACATTTTGAGGCCAGCGGGGCTAAGTCCTTACGCTGCGCAGGACTGATCAACAGCCTTGACGCGAGAGGGGAGCCGGAGAACCACTGCGTTTCCCTGCCGGTGCAGGGCCGCTTCAACCTCGCGCTGCTGCATGGGAAGCAGACCGCCGTGGATGCTGTCGTCCGTGTCTCCGGTGAGTACGGCCAGCGAGAGACAGCGGTCGCGGACCGGGCAGCTCTGGCAGACCTCGCGCTCCTCCTCGGTCCGGACCAAGTCACGGGCGATGGTGCGACTGGAACTGACGGTGCCGAGGTACCAGCGTTCGGCGTCGTACCGCCGACACTCCCCCAGTTCCTCGACGGTGGACTCGATGTCGGGCAGCGCTACCGAGTCGCGGACTGCGGCTACGCGAAGTGCGAGGTCGGCGACGGTGTCGAGCTTCATCGTGGCGTTCATCTGCGTCCCTTCCGAACTGGCGTTTTCGATGTGCCAACTCAATCGCGGAAGCCGGACTGCAGGTATCACGCTGCCTATCGGGACTGCTTCAACCCGGTCTTCACGTGCGGGTCGCTGCTCGTTGAAATCGCGTGTAGAGACGGCATGCTGGCGCTGCATCAGCCCTCCTCCCAAGCTCAGCCCGTACCGGTTGTCACCGGTGGGGCGCGCCCAGGCCGCCTGCGACCCGAACGGCCACCTTCCGGGCTCAAGCCCTGACTGCTCCTCCGATGGCCGGGTCCGTGGCCCAAGCCTTCGGCTTGCTCGCCGATTCCCAGTCGATGTGACGGATTCGCGGACTATCGTTCAAGTCGAAGGGGTACATCCGCGCAGCTCAGGGGCTTTTTCAACGATCGCTTCAACTCGCGGCTGATACCGGACTCTCGTGAGGCGGACCTAGCCTCCGGTTATGGATACGAACGGCGGGGGTGGCGTGGTGGCAAAGGAACATCCAGGATGGGTGCCGGGCACTCTGCGAAAGCATCGCGAGGCCCACGGGCTGACGCTGGAGGGGTCCGGAGAGGAACTGCGGAAGATCGCGGAGATCGCCCGCCTTCCGATCCAGGCGAACTTCCAGACCGTCTTCAACCACGAGGCAGGCAAGGCGTACCCGAACCCGCACTACCAGCGGGCGTACTGCCTCCTGTACAACGCGGCGCCCTGGGAGCTCCAGTTCCGGAGCAAGCTGCCGCACGAAGAACAGTCCCAGGTTCCGAAGATCACGCCGCACACCGACTCCGTGACGGGCGCGCACGTCCAGGCCGTGGAGTCGGCTCTTCTGCAGATCGCTCCGGGCGGAGAGGTCGACCACCACGGACTGCGCCACCGGATCCTGGATGCCTGGCGCCGGCGCCACACGGGCGGCGACCCGCACCGCCCTCATCTGGTGCTGGTCGGTGGCTACGCGGGAAGCGGGAAAAGCGAGCTCGCGGAGTTCATCTCATATCTGACTGGCTGGCCGCGGCTCGACAAGGACTCCTTGACCCGGCCGCTGGTCGAGGCACTCCTGGTTGCTCATGGCGGCGATCCTCACGACAGGCACACACCGCTGTACTTGGAGAAGGCGCGGGATGCCGAGTACCAGTGCCTGATGGAGACCGCAGCCGACAACATCCGCGCCGGGATCAGCACCGTGCTCGATGCGCCGTTCCTGCGGGAGTTCTCCGACCCGGCCTGGATGCAACGGCTGGTCAACAGGTGCAAGGCCCAGGGCGCCGAAGTCGCCGTGATCTGGGTGAAGTGTGATCACGAGAGCATGCGCGAGTACATCACGTTCCGCAGCGCGGCCCGCGACAGCTGGAAGCTGGGCAACTGGGACGACTACATCAAGGGCGTCGACGAGGACTTCGCTCCGAAGGTGGACCACTTCGTCGTCGACAACCGCCTCGGCTCCGCGGTGAGCCTCACGGACCAGGCCAAGCTCGCCATCGGACGGATGTACTCATGACCGCTCTGCCTCCCGCCGTGATCCTCTACGGCCCGCCGGCCGCCGGGAAGGACACCATCACCCGCGCGCTCACCGAGCTGGATACCGGCTTCGCCCAGTTCCAGCGGCTCAAGGTCGGCAGCGGCAAGACCGACGGCTACCGGATGGGCAGCGCCGAGGACCTCGCAAAGCTGGAGAAGGACGGCAAGGTCATCTACTCCAACAGCCGGTACGGCAACGTCTACGTTGTCGACCAGCCCGGCCTGGACGAGATGGTGGCCGCCGGCCTGACCCCCGTATTGCACCTGGGACAGATCGAAGGTGTCCAGGCCGTCATCGACACCTACCCGGCTCAGTGGACGACCGTCCTCCTGTGGTGCACCCGCGAGGAGACCGCGACCCGTTCAGCGGGGCGCGGCGACTCCGACACCGAGGCCCGGCTCGCGGCCTGGCAAGCCACCCAGGACGACATGGACTCCCACCCCGCCCAGGTCTGGGACCTGGTCGTGCAGACCGGCGACCATTCCCCCGCCGAGGCCGCCCAGCTGATCAGCCAGCGCGTGCGCGCTGCGTTTCCCGCGGGAAACGACTCCTAGCCCGGGAGCCTGCGCAGCTGCTCCAGCGCCCCCGCCAGATCCATACGGCCGTCGTCCTTCGCCTGCTCCCAACGGGCCAGGACGGCGGCCGCGGCGCGCAGCATCTCGTCCGGCAGTCCGGCGTCGCGCAGCATGTCGGCGGCCTCGAGGAGCTCTGGGCCCCACCGCCAGGCCCTGGCAGCTGTCTTGGGGATGTAGTCGACCTCAGTGAGGTACGAGCCCGTCCTCTTTCCGCCGATCGCAAGGAGTTCTTCGTCGACTCCGTGGTCGACCGCGAGGCCATAGGAGACAGCGGCCAGCACCCGGGATGCCTTCTGGTAGCTGGAGTAGGACAGCTTGAGGGCGGAGGCTTGTCCGAGCCGCTCTCCGAGGACGTGAGTGCGGACGTCGGTTCCGGCGAAGAGGCTGACGACGGCGTCCGTGCCGACGGGACCGGAGAGGTAGAGCGTCGGGTATTTGCCGCCGGTGGGCGGGGAGCCGACGATCCCGCCGTCGACCACGGTGGACGCGGGGAGGAGGGTGGCGCAGCGCACGGTCCGCTGCGGTGTGATGGCGTTCGCCTCCACCCAGACGCCCTCGTAGCCGGAGGCGCTGCGGGCCAGGTCCTCCGCGGCGACCGGTGGGCAGATGCTGAGCACCACCTCGGCGTTGGACAACACCTGCTTCAGGTCGGTGGCCGTGAGCCCATGTGCCTCAGCGCGTTCCCGCGTCTTGGCGGAGCGGCCTTCCGGGCACCACAGGACCAGGTGGCCGGCGCGGACGAGCTGGCCACCCACGGCTGCGCCCATCGAGCCGGGGTGGAGCAGACCGATCGTGGTCACTGATTGCCTTCTTTCAGCAGAATCTCGATGGCGTCGTTGACGGTGTCGACGCTGTGGTGCGCGGCCTCGAGGTGTTGCGGCCAGGTTCGGCCGCGGAGCCAGATGGTGCGCAGCCCGGCCTGATGGGCACCGCCGATGTCGCCCTGGGGGTTGTCGCCGACCATCCATGCCTTCGCCCCTTGGGCGCTGCCGCAGAGCGCGAGGGCGGTGTGGAAGGCGGCTGGGTCCGGTTTGCGGGCGCCTATCTCCTCAGAGATCGCGATGGCGTCGACGACATCGGCCAGTCCGGCCGCCGCGAGTTTGGCCCGCTGGATGTCGCCCGCCCCGTTGGTGAGGATCCCGACTTTCCATCCGGTGGCGCGCAGCTGCTCGATGCCCTCGATGGCGTTGGGCCGGACCTTGGCGTTGGCCGCGATGCCCTGGACGTAGTCGTTCCAGAGCTGGGCCGCCGGCTCGGCGAGACCGAGCTCGTCTCGGAGGCGGACGAAGGTCGCGGGGTAGGCCCGTTCTCCTAGCGCATCGGCGAGTTGCGCCTCGACTGCGGGGTCGAATCCGTGGTCGGCGGCGAAGGTGCGCGCCCAGTTGGCGACGGCTTCTTGGCGGTCGATGAGGGTGTTGTCCAGGTCGAACAGGGCGGTGGTCACGGCGCCGACCCTAGCCGGGGGCTTTCACAAGGACGCGGGGAGGAGGCGCCGCTTCGTACGGGGTCGTCCACCAGCTGGGACGTGGCCGCTAGGGTTCCACCATCAGACGTTGCACCACTCGGAGGACTCCATGACCACGCCGGCGCGCAGGCCCCTGAAAAAGCGGGGCAGCGGAAAGCTCAGCACCGAGCGTGAGAAGGCCGCGGCGGAGACCACCGAGAAGAAGAGCACCGCGACCGGGATTCATGCGCTGGACCCGGAAGAAGGGGAGCTCTTCGAGTGTGACCCGCTCTCCATCTCCCCCAACCCCATGAACCGGCGCCTGGCGCTCGGGGACATGGACGAGATGGTCGCCAGCGTCGCGCGGCAGGGTGTCCATACGCCCGGTGCCGTGATGCACATGGACCTGTTCCTGGCGATGTACCCCGAGTGGGCCGACCTCGTTTCGCACCCGGAGCGCCGGTACATCCTGGGTCCCGGGCACCGGCGGCACGCCGCAGCGCAGCAGGCGGGGAAGCCGATGCTGGTGATCCTGCGGAACAAGTGGGCCAAGTCCCGTTCCGTCGAGGAGAACCTGATCTCCGAGAACGAGGACCGGGTCGGACTCTCGCCCGTCGAACAGGCCCTCCAGCTCGATCTGCTGCGCCGGCGCGGGTTCACCACCGAGCAGATCGCCGAGCGGTCGAGCTACAGCAGCAAGGGCACCGTGTCCCGGTACCTGAACCTGCTGGATCTGCCCCCTGAGATCCAGACCGTGGTGCACGAGGGGCACCTGTCCCACAAGGCCGCCTACGTCCTCTCGACCATCAAGGACGACGAGGACTCCAACAGCTCCCCGGCCGCGCATGAGCTGCAGCGCCGGGCCCTGGGGTGGATGCGCGAAGAGGGCCTGAGCGCCGAGGCGGCGAAGAACCGGCTCAAGCAGCAGGCGGCGTTTCCCGCGGGAAACGCGACGCCTGCCGTCGCCGTACCCGACACCGCCCTCGGCTCGACGAACGACAATTCCCACCAGAAGCGCGACGCCGGAGCCCCCGAGCAGCAGGACGAGCAGCCGCTCCAGAAAGCGGACAAGACGCCTGCGAACGGGAAGGCCCCGATCCCCAAGCAGGCCCAGGGCAACCCCGCCCCCTTGAGCGAGCCCGAGGTGAGCGATGCTGCCGCCGCGGCAAAGGTGCGCGCGGTCGCCTGCCAGATCTTGCTGACTGAGGAGCGCTACGCCTCCGCCGAGGACATGTACACCCGCCTCGTCGACGCCGTGCTGAACCCCGAGGAGTGGAAGCCGGCGGCAGCGCTGGCCCACGCCTGGCTCCGTGAGCTCGGCAAGGGACCTGACTTCGGGCGGCCCAGCAAGTACGTGGCGGAAGTGGCCGCCTCGAAGGACACCAAGCTCAAGCGCCGCGTCGCCTACGCGATCGGCCTCGCCGCCGACGAGCTCCGCGCAGCTCAGCCTGACCGCACCTGGGATGACCGGGACCGTGCGCACCTTCAGCTGCTGATGACCAGCAAGGCTGCCTACCAGCCGACCGAGTGGGAGCAGCGCCAGCTCGGCCTCGTCTCCCCCGAGCACTGACCGCTCCCGCCTCGCTCGTCTCCGGAGACACCATGACCAGCACATCCGTAGCCACCGCGACCCGCGTCCTCGACAGGACCAGGGTCATCGTCTTCGCGCTCAAGGCCGGCGGCACCGCCAAGACCAGCTCGTGCACCAGCCTCGCCGTGATCCTCGGCGCCCGCGGCTACCGCACCCTGGTGATCGACCTGGACCCGCAGTGCAACACCAGCCACGTTCTCGGCTACAGCGCCTTCGGCGAGGGCCAGGTCGGCATCACCGACGTCATGAAGGCCGACGCCAGCCTCGGCGACGCCGTCGTACCGGCCCGCTACCAGGTCGACGACATCGACCCCGCGAACCCGGACGCCGCCTACGAGCCGATGCCCAACGTGTTCGTCATCCCGGGCAACATCGACGACGCGGACATCGACGAGGCCGAGCGGATCCTGAACGATTCACGCTCCGCCGACGCCTACTGGCTCCGAGAGGGCCTGGCGGAGATGGACGGCCAGTGGGACGTCGTCCTCATTGACTGCCCCGCCACCTACGGCCGCTCCACCGTCACCGCCTTCATCGCCCTCGACAAGAACGTCGACGGCGAAGTCCTGCCCCCAGTCCTGTGCACCTTCAAGGAAGCCGGCGCACTCGTCCGACTGGAAAAGAAGCTCAAGGAGATCCGCGAGCTGCGGAAGTACGCCATCAAGGGCATCGCCCCCGAGATGAAGCGGGTCCTCGCCTGCTGCGCACCCAACTCGTCCTTCGGACTGGCCGAACACCGCCAGACCCTCCAGGAGATCCAGGACGAATACGGCGACATCCTCCTGCCACTCGTCCACTGGTCCGGCGAGATGCCCAAGATCTACCGTCAGGACTGCCCCGTACCCATCCTGGCTCCGAATAGCATGCCCACCCAGGAGTACAAGAAGGTCGCCACCGCCCTCGGCTTCCCCGACCGGAGCTAACCGTTTCCCGCGGGAAACGCAGATCTGAATACGCCGAGGGGGCAGCACCAGATCGCTCTGGTACTGCCCCCTCGGCGCGCGTCAGATCTGTTCGAGATGTTGTCTGATCTGCTGCAGGAGCTTCACGTAGTTCCGCCGGTTACTGCCCTTCGGGTCAGTCTTGCCTCGCTCCCACATGCTGACCGTCAGGCGGCTGACTCCGAGTACCTCCCCGAACTGCTCCTGCGTGGCTCCGAAGCACTCTCGGAGACGAGTTCGATCGGCGGGAGGCGGGAGCACCGGGTGTTGCGCCATGAACGCGTCCAGCGCTGCGTGCAGTTCTTCCGTGGTCAGTTTCGGTGCTGGCTTACGAAACTTCCCCGGGTCCATCCTCGGAGCTTCCAGGTCGAGGAAGGCCCACCCGGGGTGCGCGTTGCACTCTGGCCGACGACTACGGATCTCGGTCGTTTCCGCCCTGAGAGCTTCCAGCCGAGACCCGTGCCACTCAATCTCGAAAATCTGGACACGCCCCCACCAGGGCTTGTCCTTGCTGTGCTGCTCCCAGCGCTTCCACGGATCACCGGCGATCCCGATGTAGAGCAGCCTCTTCTCGGAGTCGTACAAGCGGTATAACGCGGTTCGTCCCCCCTCCGCGGTCACGCCTCAGCGTCCCCTTCTCCGATCTCCCGCTTCATGTGCGCGAAGACCTCCAGGTACTTGGCACGCGTCTCTCCAGTCGGGTCGTAGGTACCCCGCTCCCACGCGCTGACCGTGATTCGGTGGACGTTGAGCTCCTTCGCCAGGTCCACCTGGGTTACCCCGTACGCCTTGCGGACCCGCTTCCTCTCTTCCGGAGGAGGAAGCGCGGCGTCCTGTCCTTTGGGCTTCTTCCGGCGCGCCTCAAGACCCGCGATCACCTGCTCCATCGTCTTCTCCTCGCTCTTGGAGTTTTCACCCTCACGAGACATGACGCTACACCGACCCCTTCACATCACACAACATCCACGCTACATTTGGACGCATAGCAACTCGCTACATACCCATAGTGAGATCGCTACCAGGATCGCATCACCCTGTACGTACTCCTAGCTAAGAGGGGGCGCTAAATGACCGCACACCCGGATGAGCCGACCACCCACGAGACAGACCTGACGCGGGGGAGGGGTTCGTCGGCTCCCACCTGGGAGTACGGCGCCCCGGACCTGGGCCTGGGCCCCGTGGCGCAGCCGGTGCAGCCGGCCGGTTCCGACGACGCGGCGCTGGATGGGGTGGAGGGCTGATGGCCGCTCGGGTGCCAGCTCCGGTGCGCAAGCTCGTGGACCGCGCCTCGGTGGTCGCGGCGCTGCTGACGGGCCTGGCGGTCGTGCTGCTGCTCGGCCAGCCGGGGGTCCCGGTGGTGACGTTCGCGGCTGGGGCGGTCCTGGCCTATGGCTCCTTCCAGTACGGGATGGCCCAGGCCCTGGGCAAGAAGCGTTCCCGTCGGCGTCCCGTCCGGCGCTGACAGTCCACATCCGAGTAGAGGGAGATCGTCATGCTGAACCGCATCCGGGATCTGATCACAGAGGTGAAGGACAACAGCCAGATGAGCCGGGACATGGACCAGGCCATCGCGTCCGGCGACCGGGAAGCGATGTCGACGTTCCGGACCGGGACGTTCGCCGCGGCTCTGACCACGGAGGGCCGGGAGGCCCGCGGCCGGGAGGTTGAGGAGTACGCGCGGAAGGTCGTCGAGGTCGACGGCGACGGAGCCCGCTTCCACCGGACCTTCCCCCGCAGGGACCGCGGCTGAGAGTTCTGACGGTTGCCTGATCCGCTCGCACCGGCCCCCGCTCGCGGGGTCGGGTCGAGCGGTGAGGGGGAGCTGTCAGGCGCCGGTCTGCCGGGTCTGCTGCTGAGTTTCTGATCTGACTGTCCCGCGCTGATCCCTTGGGGGGATTGCTATGTCCATCGAGCGTTCGACTCTCGCCTTCATCACGCTGATCGCCTCCCTGGTGGGGGCCTGGGCGGCGTGGACGGCCGCGAAGGGCGGGCACGACCCCATGACGGTCGGGTCGGTCGTGTACGGGGTGGTGGCCGGCGGCCTCGCGAAGCTCTTCGGCGGCGGGGCCACGGTGACCGTGGTCCGGTCGCTGCTTCTGCTCGTCGGCGGGGTGCTCGGCATGGTGGCCTCACTGCTCCTGGGGCGGTCCGCCGGGATCTACCTGACTCCGACCACAGCCTGACTGCTCGCAGTCACGACGTGCGGCCCGGCGGCCCCGGCCCGCAGAAATGGAGCCCAGCATGGCGTTCAAGGCGAAGGACCGGGTGCTCATCGTGTCCTGCGGTGACGACCCACGCGCGGCCGGAAAGGTCGGCCGGATTGTGGACGAGGTGCCCCCGGGGCCTCGCACCGAGGGACGGTGGACGGTGGGCGGGATCTCCCCGCTGATCGCTCCCGTCCTGTGCCACGCGCACGAGCTGCGCAAGCTCTGAGACCACCGTCGGCGGCGCTCCCCGTCCGGGGCGTGTGGTCGGCCTGCAAGTGATCTGGCAACGACTCAAGGAGGCGGCATGGCTCTGTTCGGGCCGAGTGTGCGGGTGAGGACCTACCGGATGGGCTGGCGGAGGGGCGCGGTCGCGCCGTTCCTGGAGGCGGCGGCGCCGGTGATAGCGCAGCTGCTGGAGAAGCGGTTCCGGCAGCGGCTGGAGCCGGTGGAGGTGACGTTGACCGTGTCGGACGGGCTGGCGGAGCTGGCCTGCCGGGCGGAGCAGACGTTCGTGCCCGGGTTATCGGGGCGGGTGCGGTCGAAGGCTCTGGATTCGGCGCGGCGGAACGCGCGGGAGGCGTCGGGGCACGTGGTGCTCCGGCCCGGCCGCCAGGGGACGCTGCTGCTGCTGAACGCCGAGGCCGAGGACGTGTCAAGCGGTGATCTGCGGGACGTGGCGAGGGTGCTGTGTCACGAGGGCGTGCACTGCGTGCAGATGGGGCGGCCGGGTGTGCGGGAGGCGCGGATCGCGTACGACCGGCACGGCTACGACGTGGAGCTGCTCGGTTCGGGTGCCGTGCGGGCGTACGAGGCGCTGGTGGAGGACCACGAGCGGGAGGCGTACGGGCTGGAGGACGACCTGGCGGACGAGCTGTTGCGGCGGATGAAGTGATGACGGTTCTCGGAGCCCGAAGGGGGCCCTTGGTGTTGAAGAAGCTGATCGCGTTCCTGAACCCGCGCACGGCGGCCGGGGTCGCCGGAGCCGGGCGTCCCCGGGTCGTGTGCCTGTGCGGGTCTACGAGGTTCTGGGCGGAGCTCGCCGAGGCGAACCTGCGTGAGACGGCGGCCGGCCGGATCGTCCTGGCTCCGGGGGTCGACATGAAGACGCCGCACAAGCTGTGGGCTGACGGGCAGGATGCCGAGGAGCTCAAGGTGCGCCTGGACGAGCTGCACCGGGCGAAGCTGCGGATGGCGGACGAGGTCCTGGTGGTCAACCCGGGCGGGTACGTCGGCGACTCGACGCGGGCGGAGGTCTCCTACGCGCTGAGTCTGGGCCTGCCGGTCCGCTACACCGACTCCACCGAAGCGGCGGCCGGCCCGCCCGCGACCGAGTCGCCGGTGGCCGGGTCGCGGTCGACGGAGGCACGGGCGCTGGCCTCGTACGAGCTGGCCGACTGGCAGTGCCCGCACTGCGACGAGACGGCCATCGAGGGCACCCACGCGTGGGACGACCGCGGCCCGCACCAGCTGCTGAGCGTCCACGTGCTGCGGTGCCCGGCCGGGCACTCCTGGTCCAACCACAACAACGGAGGCTGACGTGCAGCTGCTGTGGATGGCGGACTACTGGGTGGAGCTCGCAGGGAACTGGAAGCCGACCCGCGCGATCGACCAGGCGCTGGCGGCTGCGGGTGGCGGCAAGATCCTGGACGCGGGGGAGGGGTGATGGCCGTGGCCGGGGTCGAGGCCGGGCGGTACCGGGCCCGGCTCGCGCCGGAGGAGCCAGGCGGCCGGGCGGAGGACGCTGGCTGACCGAAGAACGCGATCCGAATTCGAGGGGGGCCCACCCCTTTGGGGGGTGGGCCTCTTCTGCTGTGCCCGCGGTCGGCGGTCGTCCGCCACGGGCGGGTCAGGCGGCTACCGGATTACGTTGACGATGACCTTGATGCCTCCGGCCGTGATCAGGGCGACTCCGACGGGGACAGAGGCGACGAGGCCGACGACGACGCCGGCGGTGATGCAGGCCGTGGTCAGGCCGAAGTCCGCCCACTCCAGGGCGCGGCTGGGCTTGGGCGTCGCCGGGAGCGAGGTGATGCTGTAGGCGGGGCCTGCGGTAGGTTCGAGCTCGGACACGAAGCTGGTTTCCTGTTCTGTTCTGTCTGCAGGTCCTGGAGCTTCTGCTTTGGACGGCTGGTTGCTCCAGGCCTGCTGGACGTCCGCGAGCGGGAAGCCCCCGATCACCTTGTCCTGCAGGGCTGTTCGCGCCCTGCAGAAGAAATCCTGCGCGACCCTTGACGCCTCGTCGGCTAGAATGGGCGACGGATTGATCCGCATGAGTCGCCATCAACTTGATACTCGTAACTTGATAGTCGAGATGATGCGGCACACATACGGATCAATCCGTAGCGGGGAACCCGTTGAAACACGTGGATCGAAGCAGACATGCGAGACGAACCGTGGTAACTGTGCAGATCCGGCGTGATTTGAAGGTGGAGACGCGGCTGGGGACCCTACGGGAGCTCCGCCGGGAACTCCTCCCTGCCGTCAACGAGACAGTCCAGGCGATCTGGAAGGGCGGTGTCGTACCGACCGGCATACGCGTCCGGCGGGAGTTCTACCGCCTGCCGGTCAAGAAGGTCGTGGATGACGAGCGCAAGCCGCTCCCCAAGGCCGAGCGACCCCTGGCCGCGCAGATGATCACACCCAAGGGGCTCACCCTGCGCCTGCAGCTGATGCTGCTGTACGCCGCCCAGTGCGAAGCCGCTCCCGGCAACGCATGGTCGTGCCCCTACCCGGTGGAGCTGAAGGCCGACGCCGACCACTCACTGATGCGGTTGATGGCCTCCGTCGCCGACTACAAGGGCCCCGGGATCCAGGGCGCCTCCGCCATGGTCAACCGCCGCAGGCAGATCACCCAGGCCCTGCTGCAGCTCGAGCGGATGCACCTCATCCGGCCGACCAATGGCCCCGGCCGGGCCCGGCAGGGCTACGATCTCCTGTCAGAAACCGGCAAGAGCACCGTCGCCGAGTCCGTCCCGTACACCGTGCCCGCGGATACCGAGGCCTTCATCGAGCTCCCGCCCGAGTTCTTCACCCAGGGCTGGATCCACATCCTCACCACGAGCGAGATCGCCGCCCTGCTCATGTGGGTCGACAGCGTCACCTACCACGCCACCCCACTGGAGTCAGAGCAGTTCCCCATCAGCCATGTCCCGAGCGACGTACGCCTCGGGCACTACGGACTGAGTCGGGACGCCTACGAGACCCATCAGCCGTTGGACTCATTCCAGCTGCTCGACGTGATCCGGCCCGAAAAGCGCTACATGGACGGAAAGTGGAACGGGTACTCGGAGAACAGCAGCGACATGTACTGCCACCGCGTCGCTCTCGTACCCGGCGGCTTCGCACGCGACGCCGGACAAGTCGTCCAGGACGTAGTACAGCGCCGTGACGCCACCAACGTCTGGTCACGTCCCCCCAACGCTCCCGAACGCCGGCTTGACCGCATCCGCTTCACCGACGCCGACCCCATGGCCCCGGCCAACTGGTCCATGTAGCCGCGCAAACGATGTCGGGGGTGACTCAGTCCTGACGTGGGGGAGCGATCGGGGCTGGTCATGGGCCCGTGTGCGGGACTGCTCCCTCGCGGCCGGAGAGCTCGACCTGACCTGTTTCTCGATGTTCTCTGCGGCACTGGTCAGTCATCCTGCAACCGCAGCCCTACGGGAGCGGTCTATTTCCTACGCCTTCTCATACGCCGGGGCATAATCGGCGGTTGCTCCGGTTGGGGTTCCTCGGTCTCCGTGGTGCCGTTCATTTTGGCGCTCGCCTGGAGGACTTGGTCGATGATGCGGCGGCGCATCTCACTCTCTGGGTCGTCCTTCAGGTCTTGGGCAAGGCGTTCGGCGGTGAGGTAGTACCCGGTGAGCACCGGCTGCTCGAAGTAGCGGTTGAGCTGGCTTAGGGTCTGGCCGTACATCTGGAGGTACGTACGGTTCAGGAAGGCCGAGAGGCCGGCTGCGACGGCAGCGATCGATCCGACGAAGACTTTGACCTGGGCGTTCTGGAAGTACAGACCCGCTGCGCAGCAACCGATGATGATCAGCAGGCCGATGGCCATGGCGCGCTGGGAGGAGCGGAAGGACCGGTCAGCCTGGTCGGTGGCGATCCGGTGATATTCGTCGATCTGGGTCTGGTTCAGTTCCAGGAGCGTGGCCAGTGGCGTGACGATTTTGAGCTGAGCGAGCCTTTGAGCGTCTTCTACTTGTTGCCGTTCCGCAGCGTCTTGCGTGGCTTTGATCTCGGCATGCTCTCGTCTGATCCTCGTCCAGAGGTAGTAGCAGCACCCGGTTGCGATCAGGAGGAGGGCAGCGACTAATGCTGCCCAGAGCCACCAGGGCGTAGGCGTGGCGTTAGGGCTTCTCTCGGTTCCGCCGAAGAGGAGAGCCCAGGCGACGACGATGCCGAGGACGATGATGACTGGGCTGCTTTTTCCGGCCGGGCTAGACCTGATGAACTGGCCGCGCATCGTGCTCAAGTGCCATCCCCCTGAAGTGCTGACCGCAGATTGAACGGGCAGTGTTGCAAAGAGGCGTCCCGTGCCGCACGCGACTGGGGAAGGAGGATCCCTTGTGCTGCCAGGTTTGAATTGGTTTGGCCGTATCAAGACCTTTCGGCGGCTGATTCGAGATCTTGTTGTGACAGGGCGCGCCGCCCACGGGATTCAAACTGGCACGGCTGCCCCGAACCCTGTGGCCGGGGCAGCCGTGTACTCCTCAGAGCTACCGGCGGATCTGCACCGTGATGCGGACGCCGCCGACGCCGAGGAACGCGGCTGCGACAGCCCCGACGGCGCTTGCGGCCTCGCCCTGGCCCAAGGCCGCGAGCACCACCACGGCAATGACGGCGATGAGCCCTGTGAGGGCGGTCAGCCAGCCCAGCAGATGGGCTTTGGACGGTAAGGGCGTTGGGGTACGGTCAAGTGACGCCAAGGGTCTGCTCTCCTCGCAATGGAACGGCTGCCCGATATATGGCGAGAGGGAGATTCCGCGAGGCCGGCCGTAGGAAGCATGGGCCTCACCGGAGTCTCCCTTCGCCGTTCGCCGGGGGTTTGACTCGTCCGCAAGGCTAGTCACCTATCCCGACATGGACACGCGTGCCCTCCCCCAACACGCCTTGGTGGCGCGGGTTTTCATGCTGTTAGGGCTAGCTCTCCGGCGCCTGAAAACCCGTCTCCGGTGGACCTCGAAACCTGCTGGTCAACGCGGTTTCAGTGTCGGAAACTCGTGCCCCCAACCGACTGCTCCGCCACGGCGAACCTGTGTCGCAAGTCACATGAAAACCTTGCGGTTGAACAGCTCAGAGATGTTGTCGGTCTCGTCGTCCACGAGCAACAGCTTCCTTCTCGCGCCGCTACGCGTAGCCCTGGCCGAGCTGGAGCATCGGAACGAGGACCGCGGCCGCGTCGCAGCGGTCGCATGCCTGGGCGCCGGGGCGCAGCATCGTGTCCAGGGCCTCCTCGATGCCCAGCTCGGCTCCGCCTCCGGCAGCGAGCTGGCAGTCGTGGTCGTGGATGGTGAACCCTCGGCCGCCGGGCTTGGGGCGTTGCACCCAGCCCCAGCGGGCGGGTGGTGGCTCGTGTACGGCCCGATGGGTCGGGACGACGGAGAGGTCGACGCCCTTGATGGGCTCAAGCTGGTCCGCGGTGACCCAGGTTCGGAACTCCATCGCCGAGACATCGCCCTCACCGTCGTACTCCCAGGTGGGTGCGCCTATGCGGTGGAGCCATGGCCAGTCCTCGTCGCGGCGGTGCTCATAGAGCCGGACCTGAAGGCGTTGGCGGCCGTCAGGCAGCAGCATCGTGATCGGGGCCCAGGGCTCTGGCTCAGCCCCGGTCCGCCACGGGTCGTGAACTGGTCGGTCACTTACGCCGCCTCCACCCATCCCTGTACTTGGCCTTAATCGCCAGGTCTTCAGCCTGATCTCGGCTCGGCGGTCAACTTCCTCGCTAGCGCCAGCGGCGGGGAAGGAAGCGGCGCCAGTTCCACCTGGTCTTGTGGTTCTTGGGGTCGACGCGGGGGAGGGGTTCGGGAGTCTGGTCCGGCGTCGGCGCCAGCGGGAGAACGGCAGTCGGCGTGGTGGCCTCATCGCGGGTCGGTGTCGTGAGGGCGGTGTCGAGGGTGAGCTGCACGGGGGTGCTCGGGGTGGGGTGGTTTTGGTGGTGGGCGGTGCGGGCGAGGGCGCGGCGGTGTTCTTCGCGGCGGCGTTGGGATGCGGCGAGGGCGGCCATGAGTCGATGTGCGGGGAGGGGTCGGAAGGCGGGCTGGGCGAGGGTGGTGAGGGGGAGGGGGATGAGGCCCCACCAGGCGGCGCCGGGTTCGGGGTGGGGGTGGGAGATGGTCCAGTCGTGGGCCCAGCGGGCGGTGGGGCCGCTCCAGTCCTCGCCCGTGCGGGCGTGGTGGGTGATGGGGCGGCCGCCGTAGGGGATGAGGAGCTTTTCTCCGGCCAGCCAGCAGACCTGGGTGCCTGCGGCGTTGACGCAGCGCTGCTCGCGGGTGGGGCGGAGTTTGTCGTGGACGGTGGGTTCGCCGGAGATTCGGACGGTGTGGGTGCCGGCGTAGTCGAAGGCGTTCGGGTCGTCGCGGTCGTAGATCCACCAGTGCGCCGTGTGATCGCCGTAGTGGGTGCGGACGGAGTGGAGGCGGGTTTGGGTGGTGTGCTGGTTCAGGAGCCGGTGGGGGTGGTCGATGACGGCGAGGTGGCGGCCGCGGCGCAGGACGAGGGCGGGTGGGAGGGGCCAGGCGGTTCCGGCGAGGGCGGGGTCGATTTCGACGCGGATGGTGATGGCAGGCGGCAGCGCGAGGCTGAGCCGGTTGTGGAGGGTGAAGGCGCGGGTGAGGTCGGCCTGGATGGCGGCGGCTCGGGCGGCGGGGGCCTTGCAGCGGTCGGGGTCGGCGCCGCCGGCGTCGTGGCGGAAGCGGGGGGTGAAGCCGGAGCCGGTGGTGGCCGGGGCGGCGAATATGAGGGCCTTGCCGCAGGCGCAGCAGCGGTAGCGGCCGTTGTTCTTGCCGCGGGGGAGGCGGGTGGGGGCGTCGGGTTCGCGGCGGAGGTCGATGACGCGGCCGTGGTCGGCGGTGTCAATGGCGTATTCGCTGAGGCGGGGGAGGCGCGGGCGGGGCCGGGTCGTGGTTCGGGTACTGGGACTGGACATCGGGCGGCTCCTGGTGGCGGGGCGTGCGGTGGTGAACGGGGCGGTGCGTGGTGGTGTGGAGCCTGACGCCCTGGTGTGTGTCCGGCACTTTGTCCGTAGCCTTCCTGCAGGTGAACTCCGGACAACGAGCCCTTTGTCCGGGACACGGCCGGACAATGCCGGGGGGCGGGAATGGCAGGTGGCAAGGGGCGGGGTCGGGCATGGGCGCCGCTGCGTGCGGAGTCCGAGGAGGCCGGGGAGTTAGCCCGGTTCCTTCGGCACCTGATGGACCTGCACGGGGTCACGGTGCGGGCGTTGGAGTCAGGGGTCCCGTACGCGCGGTCGACGATCAGCGACAACCTCACGGGTAAGGTGCCGCCGAAACAGTTCGTGGAGGCCGTCGTCAGGGCGGTGGTCTTAGAGCCCCGCAAGCAGGCTGTCGACCTGCGCAGGGCCCTGGACCTGTGGCAGGCCGCCCAGACGCCGTCGGCCTCGGTCGTAGTCCGGTCAGCCCCAGGCGCCGGGACCGCTCTCGCCCTGGCGGACAAGACTTCAGACCGGCTGTACGAGGTGATGGACCGCAACCTCGAACTGGAGAAGGACCGCATCGGCACCCAGCAACTCGTCCTGCTTCTGATGCGTCTGGTCGGCAGCCTCCAGGACCAGGTCGCCGCACTCAGAGACGTACCGGCGGCCGCCGCCGAGCTGGCTTCGGTCACCGAGCAGCTCCTCGCCGCGCAGAAGGAGCTGGACTGGGCGCGCCAGGCCCGTTATGAGGCCGAGCTTCTCGCCTCGCGGGCTCAGCAGGAGAGTGTCGCGTTGCAGGAGGAGCTGGCCCGGTTGCGGGCTGCGGCACCCAGTGCGGAGGAGGCTGTGCCGGTGGCGGCCCAGCTGCCGGCGGAGCTGCAGGAGGACTTCTTCCTCGCCGACGTGGAGCGGGCGTTGGCGACCGCCGAAGGGTTCCTCCAAGAGGGCGCGCAGTTGCGCGAGCGCCTCGGCGGAGAACTGCCGGACATCGGGCCGTCCCGGCCGGCGGAGGCGGTAGAGGACGAGGAACGGGCCGTGATGCGCATCGTGGTCCTGCTGGCCTGCCGGACCTTGGGTGTCGTGCTGGTGGTGGCCGGAGCCATGTTGAACTACGCGCTGAGCACCTGGTACTCCCGAACCGCGGGCGGCGTCGGCGCCTTGCTGTGGGGGCCTGGAGTGCTGCTCCTTGTGGACCCGTGGGACGCCTATACCGACTGGTGGCCCGCCCTGCGGGCTCGCATTCACCATGAGCCGGACCCGCCGGCCTGGAGCATCGACCTGGGCGCCATCTTCACCCGGCTGCTGCGGATCGCCTGGGCCATCGGCGCTTCGGTCGGTGGGGTGCTGATCCTGGCAACGTTCTACTGGTGGCCGTTGTGGTGGCTGATCCTGCTGGTGCCGGTGGCACTCGGCCTGGTCGGGTACACCGTGGCTGGGAGGAGCCTTCCCGCCGTACGGGTCCTGATGGCCATCACCGGACAGATCGCCGCCCTGTTCCCAGGCACCGCGCTCGCTCGAGCGTTCCACCTGGAGGCCCTGCCCCGCGGCCATGCCCCAGCACCGTGAACAGCCCTTGGGGGCGCGGGGGGAGAGCCGCGAGTGCCTTGTGCCGGTACGCCTCGAGTGAACCGGGACCAAGCTCCGGGGAGGGACCTGGCCGTCGCTCCCCTGCGGGGCGGGCACGGCTCTTCGGCATCGCTGCGGGCTGAGGAGGGACGTCCTCACTACATGCCCGCCTCCTAGGGACGCCGAACGGTGTCCTGCCTCTGTGTCGTATCGGCTGACGGTGGGATGGCGACGATCCGTCCGTCGACCACCTTCTTCCGGATCTCTGGTTCGCCGCCGGGCGCTGTGACGGCTGCCTGGTGCAGTGCCTCGCGGGCGGGCCAGGTCCAGGGATGCTCCCGCCAGTAGCTGTGCCAGCGGATCTGACGCGAGAGGTGGAGGAGGTGGCGGTCGAGCTCTCCCACGGGTGGTGGTGGTGGGATGGAGAGCTGGTTGTAGGTGCGGATCCACTCCACCTTGAGCTGGACCAGATCGTCCGGGAAGCAGTTTTCCGCCATGGCTCGATTACACCACGAGATTCGAACGCGAGTACGATTGCTGTATGTCGTTCGACTTCCCACCCCGTCTGCAGGCCCTTCAGGCCCAGCTGCACCGCGTGCGCGCCGAGTACGCAGCGTTCTGCCGGAGCCTCCCCTGGTCGGTGGAGCCGCATCCGGGATGGCAGGCACGCGAGGGCGTGTACTCACACCGCGGCGATGTGCCGGCGAGCCCCGGGTACACCGACGAGCAGCGCCGCCGGAAGGCTGCCTACGAGCAGCGGCTGCGCCGCCTGGCCTCGGTCGTCAGCGGTCATCCGTTCTGGTCGACGGTGGAGCGCGAGCAGGTCGTGGCGGCGCGGATGGCCCTCAAGCGGGTCTCCGCCGAGGAAGCGCAGGGCTAGCCATGGACATCGGTGGCGGGCCGGTCTGGCTCCCGCCGGACCTGGACCGGCTGCGGACCGTGGAAACCCTCTTGTCCGTACTCCTCGAGCAGACCCGCCAGCGGATCTCCGTGCTGGAGCAGGCCGAGCAGGTCCGCACGGACGCCGCCCGGCACAAAGCGCCGGTCGTGGACTGGGTTATCCAGTACGGCATCAGCGCCCAGCAGCGGCCCGAGCTCGTGCACACCGGCGACTGCCGCATGACCTCAGGCCGATCAAGACCCGTAACTCGCCGGCAGGCCCTGGAAACGCTGCAGAACACCGCGGCGCGCCCATGTGAGATCTGCCGGGCCGACTCCGCCCTCGGCCTCCTCGACCTGTAATCAGCGACCCCGACACGGATGCGATCACCATGCGGAGGGCTTGAGCTGGAAGTACAGCGAAGAGCGTGGAGGCGGTGGTGGTCATGGCTCGTCCGGTGTGGGCCGGAAATCTGGCGTTCGGGCTGGTCAGCCTGCCAGTCGGGCTCTATACGGCCACCGACAGCCACACCATCCACTTCCACCAGCTGGAACGCGGCACCTCCGACCGGATCCGCAACCGCAGAGTGAACGAGCGCACCGGTGAGGAGGTGGGACTGGACAACATCGTCAAGGGCTATGACACCGGCGAGGAGTACATCCTGGTCGAGCCGAAGGAGCTCGACGAGATCGCCCCGGGCCGCTCCCGCTCTCTGGAGATTGCCGGGTTCGTCGACCTGGAGGAGGTCGAGCCGATCTTCTTCGACAAGACGTACTACCTCGGCCCGCGCGGAGCGGAGTACGCGAAGGTGTACAGCCTCCTGGAGCAGGCCCTGTCCAAGGCCGGAAAGGCCGGCATCGCCACCTTCGTCATGCGCCAGCACGAGTACCTCGTCGCCGTGAAGGCCGAAGACGGAATCCTCACCCTCCACACCCTCCACTGGGCCGACGAGATCCGGGACCCGAAAAAGGAGATCGACACCCTGCCCGGAAAAGCGAAGGCCTCGGAGAACGAACTGAAGATGGCCGAGCAGCTCATCGAGGCCCTGAGCATGGACTGGGACCCCGACCAGTTCCACGACACGTTCCAAGAGAAGGTCGCCGCGCTGATCGACGCCAAGAAGACCGGCGAGACCGTGGAGAAGGCCGAACCGGCCGCGAAGGCCACCGGCGCCGTCGACCTCATGGAAGCCCTGCGCGCCAGCGTCGAGCGCGCCCGCAGTCCCAAAGACACCCGCGGGGAGAAGGCCACGACCGCAAAGAGCGCAGGGGGAAAGAAGAAGGGTGCGCCGGCGAAGAAGCGGCTCACTTCCAGCGCCGAGTCCCTTCAGCCACTGACCAAAGCCGAGCTCTACAAGAAAGCCACGGCCGCGCACGTGCCCGGCCGCTCGGCCATGACCCACGACCAGCTCGTCGACGCCCTTGCCGGTACGCCTGGCCGACGGTCCCGGTCCTGACACTGCTGCTGGGCACCGGCGGGAAGCTCTGTTCCTGCTTTTGACGCGGGGGAGGGGTCTGCTGGGCAGGTAAGTGCGCCCTGTGTGCGCCGGATCATGCGCCCTGGCTCTCAAACGGGCGCACTCTGTGATCCGTCTCACGTGAACTGTCGTTAACGCTGGTCGGCGCATTGGTGTAAGCGGACGCGAATGTTCCGCCAAGAACGAGTGTCCGCCGGTTAACCCGAGTGCCCGTTCGTGTCGGTGAGTACACGTGAGAGCACAGAGCGTTCTCCTCAGGGCTGCGATGGCTGGGCCCGGAGTCGCACCGGAACACGTAAGGAGGGTCAGTGGGGCACGAGATGGCCCGGTACGCGCCGAAAAACCCCGGCGCCTACCGGATGACCGCCGCAGGCCCGGACGCCGCAACGCGTCTGATAGCCCGCACCGCCTCGCAGGCCAAGGCAGAACGTACGACCGTGCCGCGCACCGATGTGCTGTACGCAACCTCCCAGCCGCATCTGGGAATCCGGAAGCCGGCCGTCGGGCCGCCGAATGATCGAGAGGGGGAGCGGTGAACGACTCGTCGTGGGACTACGAGCTGACCAAACCCGACCCGGCTGACTTTCCCGTTGCCTTCGAAGGCTTCTTCGCTCAGAACAAGAGCGCCTTCCTCCGGATCGCCGGCTCCCGGCTCCGCAACCGCCAAGACGCGGAAGACGCCGTCATGGAAGCCTCCTACAAGATCTACCGAAAGTGGGAGCGGATCCTGGCCCACGAGAACCCGAAGGCAATGGCCTACCTGATCCTGAGCAACTGCCTCACCGACTTCTACCGCCGCCGCACCCGGATGGCCGTCCGCGACGAAGCCGCGCGCCAGCAGACCCCCTCCGTCTCCTACTTCACCGAGCTCGGCTACAACGCCGCGCTCGACGCTGCCCTGGACGAACTGGAGAAAACGGCGCGTCTGCAGGCCAACAGCGTGCGCCTGCGCCACCTCGCCAACCTCTCCTACGAAGACGTCGCGCTGTACCTGGACATCACCCCGGGCGCCGCGAAGACGAACGTGTCCCTCGGCTTGGCGAAGCTGAAGGACCTCATGAACATCCCTGACGCGGGGAAAGGGGATTCCTGATGTTGGAAGAGATGCTCAAGGCCCAGGCCCAAGCTCTCCATGACGAATACGACGACCACGACACCACCGGCTTCCTGCGTCGCCTGGCAGATCACATCAACGAGGAAGGGCAGCGCCCACCCCGCGTCCGCCTGTCGGCCCTTCCGTACGACACTGGCGCCGAGCCCCAGGCGGAGGCCGTGGAACGACCTCCTCGGACCCAGGTGACGCCGCCCGCCCAGGGGCCGGAGGCACGGACCAGGACGCAGGGATTCGTCCGGCCCCGACTGCTGCGCCGTCCGCTGCGCCGGCGGCCGACACCCATCGCCCCGCCCGAGCCCGGCGTCAGCCCGGCCGCAGTGCTCGCCTACGTCCGCAAGCTGTGCGAAGTGGTCCTGGCCTCCAAGGACGTCGAACGGCTGGAAACCTTCGACGAGGACTACGACCAGGCCGGCGCACGCACCTACGCCTGCCTGCTCTACACCCTCGGCAAGCACGACGGCGCCCTGTACTGGTGGAGGTTTGCGGCGGGCGCGGGCGACCCGCTCGCAGCCCACCTTCTCGCTTCCCACCACGCAGCGGTCGGGCTGACGCCCGACGCCCGGGTCTGGCGGGCCTTCGCCCACATGCTCGGGTTCAGCAACGAACGCCACATCCCCGAGCCCGTCCACACTGAGACCGTGCTCGCGGAGAACTTTGCGGTCAACGTCCCCTGGCACCAGGAACGCCAGGCCTTCCGGCTCGGCCTCCCCAGGGATCTCGCCACCCGCTGAGCCTGCCGCTGACGGCCAGTGGTGCTCCCCAGTTCCGCCAAGGAGCCTGGGAGCACCACAGGCCTGACCAGCAAGTTTCCGCAGCCGGCTTACCAGCAGTAGCGGCCGATGCAACCGTTCCCCAGCGGTAAAACTGCAGTTCGGAACACTCGAGATCAACTTCTCCAGTGCAGCGTCAAAGCCTCCCGGCAGGACTTGCGGACCTATTCAGCGCCTCCTGCACGGTGCGCCCATCGAGCTTCCGCCATCGGTACGAGGCGACGCCTGCTCCCTCTCCATGCCACCGCGTGCAACGACGCATGCCCGAATCCAAGGGACCACCCATCCATGTCCCAATCAACCTCGACCTCGCCACAGGGCCCCGCCTCCGCCCCCCAGCAGCCGACGCCTCCACCGGCGGGCGGCGGCGCGGCGGCTCTCCTGCCCCTTCTGGTCCTGGTCTTCGCCCTGCTCGTACTCATCATCGGGGCGGGGCTTCTCTACGTGACGCTCGCCCACCCCTCCCTTGCGATGCCACTGACTGTGGCGGTCGCAGGAGTGACTGTCGTCTTCACCATCGCCGGCGTCATCGCCGCCTTCATCGCGGCGTCCAGGCGGTAGCCGACACGCGCTCGCCGCGGGAGACAGCCGGCGCGTCGCGTGCACAGCGTCAAGCATGGTCGAGCCGACAGAGGAGGAGACCACTCGCTTCTTCAAAAGTCTTCGGAAGATCACCTGACTCGGCGAGTTCTTCATAGCCACGTTCACCTAGCGGCATCCGATGCTGGGTGCTACCAGGATGCGGATCCAATCCCCTGCCTGACGCAGCACCGTTCCGTGTTCGAGGCGGCGGCGCTCCCGGTGTACGGCCGGATTTGCATGGGGTTGTGGCTGGTTCAACCTCTTGGCGAGGGAGCCTCCGGTGGACATCGTGAGGCAGGAAATGGCCGATCTACAGGAACGGGAACGCGATGTACGACGCCGATACCGCGCGAGAGCTGGCGGGCCGGGCGGCCCAGGAGCGTTACGACCAGGAGGTCCAGTCCGAGGTGATCGGGCAGGGGCTGGCCGCAATCGCACGGGCGCTCCTGGAAGTCGCCGCAGCCATCCGCGAGAGCAAGTAGAGGCACCTCCGACCTCATTCATCAACGCGTAGAGATCCACGCGCTATAGCTCCGGTGGAAAGCACCGTGCGGGGGGCTGTCGCCCTCGCCTTGCCCTCCTACATCCGCGCGGCGCGCGACGACGAAGAGCCTCTGTCCATCACCGTCCTCCACCAGGACATCGGCAAGCCCGTCGTCCACCGCTGATCCCTCCACACGAGGCAGGCCTCGACCAGGTTCTGGTCGAGGTCTGCCCCTTTGTCGTCATCGAGCAGTCGACAGTGTGCGGTCAGGCGCGGTAGGCGACAGCAATGCGCCGGCCCTCGTCGTCCTTCCTGTCGGTGAGCTGGTAGCTGAACCCGCACAAGGTGCGGCGGACCTCCCAGAAGTCCCCGCAGTACTGGTCGGCCTCGACGTTGATCGTGCGGCCGTGTTCCGGTCCGTACATCAAAAAGATCTTCATGGCGCGCACCGTAAAGATGTAGCTGCGCTTGTGTCGCGCGCCGATGGCGGACGTGTTCGGCTGCCGCCAACGTGCGGCGTCGCCGAGGTGGTCGTGCCTCCACTAAGGTCGTGACCAATCCGTGCCGACATGGGTGCGCGGGTCAGGGCCGGTGCCCAGAGCTCTCTGGGGCAGTACGACCGGCCCGCTTTCGGCCCCGATGTCCTACGGGACACCGGGGCCGGTTGATGTCCGTGCTCGCCGCGTCGAGCCACCCTGCCTGCCGATTCCATACCCGGATCGAGCCGACTTCGGCCGATACGACCAGGCACACCCGGTCCCGCTGCTCGTTTCTGTTTGAGTCCTCGCGGTGTTCCGCGGGGTGTCTCTGGTTTTGTGCAGAAACGGTGTCGGGCGCAGAGCACATGTCAGCAGGGCGCAAAGTTGTGTCGGCGCCCTGAACCCGTCCGTCGCCCTCGTGACGCGGCGTGGGGTGGAAGCCGGCGTGAACGCCTCGGTGGCTGCCGAGCCGCACTCGACCTGTTGTCTACCACAGGCCCATACGGCGCGGGTCACGACGGTTGCGCCGGGACTGCCATGGCCGTTTGTCGAAGGCAGACCGGCGGACATAGCCAGGGCTAAGGGCCTTGAGCCCGATGTGACGCACCATTTGCCGTCGAATTCTTAGTCGACGGACGAGCCCGCGTCGCGGGCGGTGCTCGGGGATGCGGTGCAAGTCCCGGGTGGTCAGATCACGGAGCCACCTGCGTCCATCCGCGTCGCGGAAGGTGACAGCGGCTGGCGCAGGCACCGCAATGTCGCTGGAGTAGGGCACCTCAATGGCCGCCTCGTTGTTCCCGTCACTGGCCTTCAGGACATCCGCTACGAGCAGCGGCCGGTCGCCCATGCGCTCGGGATGGGGCGCCCAGGTCAGACACTCCACGTCGAACACAGGCCGGTCGGAGGCGTTCTTGACCTGCACAACAATGACGAGATCTTCCCCATCCCGACCTGCAATGCGTGTCTCCTCCGGGGTGGGAGGGAACATCCAGCACGAGACGCGATTGGCGTCCGTCCGGTGCTTGTCGCCCCGGTCCCGCCCGATAATGTACGTGGTGGCGAGCAGGGCAGCGCTCGATCCGGCCGCGCTGACCCAGGCGGGGAGAGTTCCCCAGTCCATCCCGCTGATGTTCATGCGCTGCAGCGTGCCCCCTGCTCGGCCGACAGGTCTGCCAATTGAGCAACTTCAGAGCCTCGGCCCTACCGTGCTCCTCCGCGGCTACGGGTGCCTAGCCTCTTCCACCAGGGCGGCTCCTCAGTCCGGCGGCATCATCGACCGCTTCCACGACAACGTGCTCTACAACCTCCCGGGACTCTCCGTGTCGTCACCGCCTACTGACACGGACTCTGCGCATCCCACTGACATCAACCCTGCGCGCAACACGGCGTCCGTTCCTGCCTGGGCTCTGAAGGTTGTTCCTGCCTCTGGTGTTGGGCGACATGGGAATGGGCTCTGGCACTGATCTTGTGGTCGCTAACCGTGTGTGCCTCACCCGTGTCGTCTGTCACCAGAACACAGCCAGCACTTCGCGGTTGAGCTGCA